>NZ_AUBZ01000003.1 GCF_000429505.1 Aliagarivorans taiwanensis DSM 22990
AATTTGAAGCGAATTTTTTGTCGCTTCACATCTCGTGAGTGCCCACACAGATTGCTTGATAACTTGTTAAAGAACGTTGCTTCGTTACCGAAGCGAGGTGCGCATTCTACGCTTTCCTCATTCCCAGTCAAGCCCTTTTTTGAAGTTTTTGACCGGTGGTTGCGAGT
The DNA here is from genome assembly GCF_000429505.1 of Aliagarivorans taiwanensis DSM 22990. Taxonomy (GTDB): domain Bacteria; phylum Pseudomonadota; class Gammaproteobacteria; order Enterobacterales; family Celerinatantimonadaceae; genus Aliagarivorans; species Aliagarivorans taiwanensis. The sequence continues at coordinate 168 of NZ_AUBZ01000003.1, forward strand.
GCTGTTTCCAGCCTCTCAACCCTGACCCGCTTTCACCGCAAACCCTGTTGCGCCGTGCCGTGTCAGTGGTGGCGCATTATAGGGCGTGGGTTTGTTTCGTCAACAGTAAATTTCAAATAATTTTAAATAAATGAAATATACGTCCAAATAGTACAGAAATAAGCCTATTCAGGCTTATTTTCTTCTGCTTTGCTCTCGGTGGTGGCGGTTTGCGCTGATTCATCGCTTGAAACAGGCGCTTTGCTGGCACCTTTGGCACAGCTATCGAGATCTTCCATATCTTCAGGCTCGTCACCCATCACATGCTCGAATTTGAGCTTGTTGACGGTGCGGATGGTGTAGATAGGACCCGATAGGGTGTATACCAAGAACAGAGTAAACAGGACCAGCGGTGGCTTAAGCGCAATGATGACAAACACCACGACCATCAGCAGTACCACGATAAACGGTACCTTGCCTTTAAGGTCGATACCTTTAAAGCTGTAGTAACGGAAGTTAGACACCATCAGCAGACCGGCAAGCACGGTGACCACCCAAGCCACAACGTTGAAGTTGTTACCGGCAACATCCAGGTCTTGCGCAAACCACACCATACCCGCAACTACCGCCGCTGCGGCCGGGCTCGCCAGGCCTTGGAAGAAACGTTTATCAGCAATACCCACCTGGGTGTTGAAGCGCGCTAAACGCAGCGCTGCACCTACGGTATAGATAAAGGCAGCCAACCAGCCAATCTTACCGAAGTCGCTGAGCGCCCAGTTGTATACCACCAGCGCCGGTGCAATACCGAAGCTGACCATATCGGCCATGGAGTCATACTCGGCACCAAAGGCACTCTCGGTTCCAGTTAAACGAGCCACTCTCCCATCGACGCCGTCGAAAACCATCGCGACGAAGATAGCAATTGCCGCCGCTTCGAACTGTCCGTTCATTGAGGCCACTACTGCATAGAATCCTGAAAATAGTCCGGCGGTAGTAAACAGATTAGGAAGGAAGTAAATCCCCTTCTGTTTCGCGCCATCACTCACTTTTTGCTCGGTCATGATATACCTGAACCTATAGTTACAACTTAGCCGCACAACATATCACAAGCCCCAAAGGCTTGGTAGCTGATGGAATGGCAAGTAGATGGAAATAGACTATAGCTTAAATACAGCAAGACACCGCCTGCAGCACAATGGAGTGAACATGGATACGGAAGCGCTGCTGCAGTACCTGCAATTGAATCCCGAGCAGTACCGCAAGCTACAAAACCTCGATGCCAACTACGAGCAACAAATGGATGAACTGTTTGCCTCAGAGCAAGACCGGAAGTCTATGTGGAAGGCGATGCGAGCACTGGTACGCGATAAAGAGTCGCAGATCCGTGCTTGTTTGAACGAAGAACAACAGCAGCGCTACAGTGCGTTACGTCAGCAACAGCAACTGCAGCGCAAGCAATCAGGTGATAGGCACCATTAGTTCATCGGGTTGAAGATCAATCGGCCACGCTCTGCACTAACAGATATCCCCATACCCGGCTGCACCTTACCCGCCAAGATGGCGTGGGCAAGAGGATTCTCCAACTCCTGCTGAATCGTCCGTTTGAGCGGACGCGCGCCAAACACTGGATCAAAGCCAGCTTCTGCCAACTTCTCTAGCGCAGCTTGGTCAACCTTGAGGCGATAGCCCTTCTCTTCCAGCCTTGGCACCAGGCGTTGGATCTGTATCTCCGCAATCTTGCAGATATGCTGCTGGGCCAGCGGATGGAACACCACCGTTTCATCGATACGGTTGATAAATTCCGGGCGGAATTGGGTAGAGAGGATCCCCATCAAGGTCGCTTTGATGGAATCATACTCCATCTCGCCATGCCCCTCTTGGATCACATCAGAGCCGAGGTTAGAGGTCATGATGATCACGCTATTGCGAAAATCCACGGTCCGCCCTTGGCCATCGGTCAGTCTACCGTCATCAAGTACCTGCAGCAGGATGTTAAACACGTCGGGATGGGCTTTTTCGACTTCGTCGAGCAGGATCACCGAGTAAGGTTTGCGCCGTACCGCTTCGGTCAGATAGCCGCCTTCCTCATAGCCCACATAGCCGGGAGGTGCCCCGACCAAGCGCGCGACCGAGTGCTTCTCCATAAATTCCGACATATCGATGCGCACCATGGCGTCGTCACTGTCGAACATAAACTCTGCCAGTGCTTTACATAGCTCGGTTTTACCTACGCCAGTTGGACCAAGGAACAGAAACGAGCCAATCGGACGGTTCGGATCGGACAGCCCAGCACGGCTGCGGCGAATCGCATTGGATACCGCTTCCACGGCTTCGCTTTGGCCGATAACCCGATCGTGCAGCTGCTGCTCCATTCGTAGTAGTTTATCGCGCTCACCTTCGAGCATGCGATTTACCGGAATACCGGTCCAACGCGACAACACTTCGGCAATCTCGCTGTCGGTGACTTTGTTACGCAGCAGACTCATGTCCTGCATTTCAGCCTGGCTAGCCAAATCGAGCTGGCGCTCTAACTCGGGGATACGGCCATATTGCAGCTCTGACATCCGGTTGAGATCGCCCGCGCGGCGGGCTACATCCATATCTAAGCGAGCCTGCTCTAAGTCGGCCTTAATATGCTGGGTGCCAGAAAGCGCAGCCTTTTCGGCTTTCCAAACCTCTTCCAGCTCGGAGAACTGGCGTTCTTTGTCGCCCAGTTCGTCTTCCAGTAGCTCCAAGCGCTTGCGGCTGGCCTCGTCCGACTCTTTTTGCATCGCTTGCTGCTCCAGCTTGAGCTGAATGATGCGGCGCTCGAGCTTATCTAAGGCCTCGGGTTTGGAGTCAATCTGTAGACGAATGCTCGACGCGGCCTCGTCGATAAGGTCGATAGCTTTATCAGGCAGCTGCCTATCGGAGATGTAGCGATGCGACAATCCGGCAGCGGCTACAATGGCGGGATCGGTGATCTCTACCGAGTGGTGCAGCTCATAACGCTCTTTAAGGCCACGTAAGATCGCAATGGTATCTTCCACATTGGGCTCTTCCACCAGCACTTTTTGGAAGCGGCGCTCTAGCGCAGCATCTTTCTCAATGAACTGTCGGTATTCATCCAAGGTGGTCGCGCCAACGCAATGCAGCTCACCACGCGCGAGAGCGGGTTTAAGCATATTGCCTGCATCCATCGCGCCTTCACCTTTACCGGCGCCGACCATGGTATGCAGCTCATCGATAAACAAGATGACCTGGCCTTCTTCTTTAGCCAGCTCGTTCAGTACCGCTTTAAGGCGCTCTTCAAACTCACCGCGGTACTTAGCGCCGGCAACCAGTGCGCCCATATCCAGCGATAATACCCGTTTGTTCTTTAACCCTTCCGGTACTTCGTGGTTGATAATCCGCTGGGCCAAGCCCTCGGCGATGGCGGTTTTACCGACACCGGGTTCACCGATTAACACCGGGTTGTTCTTGGTACGGCGCTGCAACACTTGCACGGTGCGGCGGATCTCGTCATCACGGCCGATGACCGGATCGAGCTTACCTTGCTCGGCACGCTCAGTCAGATCGATGGTGAACTTCTCCAGCGCTTGGCGCTGATCTTCGGCGTTTTGCTCATCCACGTTCTGGCCACCACGTACCTTGTCGATGGCTTTCTCTAGCTTGCCTTTATCTACGCCCATGGAGCGCAGGATATCGCCGAGCGCACCTTTGTCTTCAAGCGCGGCCAGCAAGAAGATCTCAGACGAGATGAACTTGTCTTTGCGCTTTTGCGCGAGCTTGTCGCAGAGGTTGAGCAGCACGACCAGTTGATTGGATAGTTGAACATCGCCGCCAGTGCCTTCGACCCGCGGAATACTCTCCAGCGCCTGTGATAACTGCGAGCGCAGCGCGCTGACTTCGACGCCGACGTCAAGCAATAGTGGGCGCAGTGACCCTGCATCCTGATTGAGCATGGAGGTCATCAGGTGGGCGGGCTCGATATATTGATGGTCTCGCCCCAGCGCTAAAGACTGGGCGTCAGAGATTGCCAGTTGGAATTTTGTAGTGAATCTGTCCAGTCGCATGATTCGACTCCCATAACGCATTGTGTTGATACATAGATGGGAGCATTGGCGGCTAATTTCAAGGCATTATCGCAATGCCAACTTCAACCTAACGAATAGCTGTGAGAGAGATCGCGGCCGCCATCCGGCCGGTTTGACCGTCGCGTCGATAGGAGAAGTATTCTTCGCTGTGACGGACGGTACATTCTTGATTGGCGTAGATTGCGGTGATGCCTAATGCTTGCAGGCGTTGCCGAGCCAGTAGCTGGATATTGGCGAAGTACTTTCCTGGCTCGCCAGCGGTGAAGGCTTCAGCAGCATCCGCACTATGATTAACGAACTGTTCTCTGACCTCAGCGCCCACTTCGAAGGCCTCGGGGCCAATCGCTGGGCCTAGCCATACCAACAGCTCTTCCGGTTGGCAGCGCATTGCAGCCACCGTGTTCTCCAATACCCCATTCACCAGTCCGCGCCAGCCCGCGTGAGCAGCAGCAACCACAGTAGCATGTCGATCGCACAGCAGCACGGGCAGGCAATCGGCGGTCATGACGACACAGCTGCGTTGGCCGCTTCGATCAATGCTTGCATCGGCATCAGGGATAGCTGATTGCTCAGCGGCATTGACCACTACCGTGCTATGCACCTGATTGAGCCAGCACGGTGAAGCGGGAAGGTGCGAGGAGAAGTGCTCGCGATTTGATGCAACGTCAGCAGTCGAATCCCCAACATGGTCGCCAAGGTTATAGCTGTGGTAGACACCTTTGCTATTGCCTTGCAGGCGATCGCTATAGATCGCGGTTACGCCAGCGGGTGCTGGCCAGTCGGGGATAAGTACCGCCATGGCTATTCCGGTCCGTTGAGTTCCAGGTCTTTGCGCAGCTGTTTGGTCATAGCCTGCATATCGTCAGGCACCGGCGCGCTCCACTCCATCATCTCACCGCTAATCGGATGCTGCAAACGTAGCATCACCGCATGCAGTGCTTGGCGTCTAAAGCCACGTAGCGCCGCTACAAAATCTGGGCTGGCCGCTTTTGGCAGACGCAGACGACCATATGTCTGATCGCCAATCAGCGAGTGGCCAATGTGCGCCATGTGCACGCGGATCTGGTGGGTACGACCACTTTCCAGACGCAGACGGATACGGGTGTGCTGACGGAACTTTTCGGCAACGCGGTAGTGGGTCACTGAAGGACGGCCTGTTTCGATCACCGCCATGTGGGTGCGTTTTTGCGGATGACGGCCAATCGGCTGATCAACCAAACCGCCGGCGGTCATAATCCCGGTGACTAAGGCTTCGTACTCACGGGTAATCTCGCGCGCTTGCAGCGCTTCGACCAGATGAGTCTGTGCAGGTACCGTCTTGGCGATTACCATCAGACCGGTGGTGTCTTTATCGAGGCGGTGAACAATACCGGCGCGTGGCACTTCGGCAATCTCAGGATAGCGATGCAGCAAGGCATTAAGCACGGTACCGCTCGGGTTACCCGCACCGGGATGAACCACCAGCTCTGCAGGCTTGTTGATCACCAAGATATCGTCGTCTTCATAAACAATATCCAGCTCGATGTCTTCACCTTGGGCTTCGACCACGTCTTCCAGCACGGTGGATACTTCCACTTCGGCACCTTCGGACACCTTTTCGCGGGGTTTGGTGACCACTTCGCCATCGAGTTTCACCTGACCTTCCAAGATCCACTCTTTAATACGTGAGCGGGAGTAGTCAGGAAACAGATTGGCCAACGCCTGATCTAAGCGACAACCGGTGAGTTGCTCATCGACCACGGCTTGTAATTCTAGGGCTTGGCTCATGTTTATACCTTCGGGCTGGAAAAAACCGGGTATTTTATACCTTCTTCGCTCAAAGCATAGTGAATTTTGCTAAGGAATTGTGGTCACAGTTAGCGAGTCGGCGTTTTTAGACGCTGGCGAGGCATACAATTGACCTGTGCGGCTCCTTGAAGGATACTGTGGCGTCAATTTAACGGAGTCCGTAATCAGGAAGATACAGCTCACGCTGGCGACTCTTTGCAGACTTATTCTTCGATTTAACATTACAAGAGAAGCTTACCCCAACATGCAAGTATTGAAGCGAGCCCTATTGGTGTTGTTTACCAGTGCATTTATTTTTGGCTGCTCGTCAAACAAGGCGGATAAACCCACGGTTCCAGACAAGCCAGCTTCTGAGCTTTATTCAGAAAGCCAAACCGCTATCAATTTGGGTAACTTCGGCGAAGCCTCTGAGCTTTTGGAAGCATTGGATACCCGCTTCCCCTTCGGCCCTTACACCACTCAAGTGCAGCTCGACCTTATTTACGTTTACTACAAACTGAATGAGACGCCCAAAGCACTAGCAAATATTGATCGCTTCCTGCGTAACAATCCAACCCATAGCGATTTGGATTATGTGTACTACATGCGCGGTCTTGCCAATATGGCGGCCGATTACAACCTATTCCAAAGCGTCGTTCGCGTAGATCGCTACGACCGTGACCCAAGCTTTAGCCAGCAAGCTTTTCGCGATTTCGGCACCCTGCTTAAGCGCTACCCGAACAGCGACTACGCAGCAGACGCTCGTGCACGCATGGTATTCCTGAAAAATAACCTGGCCCGCCATGAACTGGCAGTAGCCCGCTACTACATCAAGCGAGAAGCCTATATCGGTGCCGTTAACCGTGCGAAATACATTGTTGAGCGCTTCCCCGACACGCAAGCAGCCCGTGATGCACTGGTTGTCATGCAGCAAGGCTACACCGCTTTAGGTGTTGATGATTTAGCCGAGCAGGCAGCCCGGGTTGAAGCGGTAAATTAATCTAAGAAACGGCAACTAGACTGACAAAAAAAGCGAGCTCAAAGCTCGCTTTTTTACTTATCAGATATCGATTATATCGCGTCTTCGTTCTCTTCGCCGGTGCGGATACGAATCACACGGTCGACATCGCGAACAAAGATTTTACCATCGCCAATCTTGCCGGTTTGCGCGGTCTGGACGATAGCATCGATGCAGCGCTCCAAGTCGTCGGCCTGCACAACCAACTCAAGCTTCATCTTAGGCAGAAAATCCACCTTATACTCTGCGCCGCGGTACAGCTCAGTATGACCTTTCTGACGACCAAATCCCTTGACCTCGGTAACTGTCATACCTGTAATACCGATTTCAGCCAAGGCCTCTCGCACATCATCCATCTTGAACGGCTTGATAATTGCGGTTACTTGTTTCATGACTTGATCCCTCGTACTTGCTTAAATCGCTGATTCTGAAAATACTAATACTGTAAGCTAAGCATAGTTGCGAAACAAACACTTATGTGAGTTGTTGTGAAAAGAGTAGAAAACGCAGGCTTCACCTTAATGGAGCTATTGATCACCGTTGCCCTCGCCGCCATCCTGCTCGGGATTGGTGTCCCTGCGATGACACAGTTCCATGCCTCAATCTCTGCTGAAGCCACCCGCAACCGCCTGATGCGTGAAGTGCGCTTTGCCCGCAGCCAAGCGATAGACTTGAGCCAAACCGTGGTGATATGCGCGCTAGACAGCGACAACAAGTGTGGCGGCAGTGCTACAGACGGTCTCACGATCTTTATCGATAGCAACAATAATCAAGCTCTGGATGTAGGCGAAGAAGTATTGCAAGTCGCTGAGAGCTACGGGACCGGAAAAGTTAAACTTAATACCACCGCTTTCCGCTTCACACCCGAAGGGATGATCACAGGTCAAAATGGCAGCCTCTATTTTTGCTCAAACGATAGCAATTATGTAAGTGGCATCATTGTGTCCAGAGGGGGCAGTGTTCGCTTTGCTTTAGATAGTGAAACTACGAGCTGCCCAATTTAGGCTAGCTAATGCGCCAGCTCATCGAACAAGGCCCGCCCCTCAGCAGAACTAAAGCGTTGTCCATAGCGAACACACTCCAAGTCGACGAGCGCACCGTGTTGCTCTGTCCAGCTACTCGCTACGCTGTATCGCTCTCGCATTAATGCTGTCGCCACATCGAGATAGTCCTCGCCACTGCGTAACTGCAACTCTGGCGCTGCCAACACCACATTCTCACTCGCGTCAGACCAACTTAGATGACAGGCGATATCTTGCTGCTGTGCAACGCTTACCGAGGCAAATAGAAACGGCCCGACAACGATCATCATTTTGCTACCAGCATTCATTGCTGCTACTCCCCTCTGAATCCACTGCGGTTTTAGCCCCGATACTGCTGTAACTGATCGATTTACAGGACTTGTCGTTGAGCTGCACGCCTTGCGCGGTAGCAGTAACGGTAAATGCATCGGCAGAGGCGGCGCTCAAAGTCACACTGTAATGGCCATTGTCGGTGCTAAACGAGGTCTCGCCACTGGCCGCCAGCCCCAACGCAACCAATGTGGTAGCGTAGCTGCCGTTATCTAAATAGTACTGCTCTTGAAGCAAACTCACCTCAGCCAGCGCCTCCCACGACTCTCCCCTCCGCGACTCCAGCACATAGCTGGTGTAGGACGGATAGGCGACGGTGGCTAAGATGGCCACTATCGCCACGCTAATCATTAACTCAATCAGGCTAAAGCCCGTTACTGCTGGCTTCACTAGCCCTCCTCAAAGTAAAAATAGATCTGCTGCGGACGCATGTTCATATCATCAACTCGCGAGCCTTCCTTGCATTCCCCTTGCTGCTCACAGCCATGCTCTTGGTCGGGGTCTTCATCGTCGTAGACTAAGTCTTCACCCGGGTCACCGCCAAATACACGGATCACCGACTCGCCGCTAGCATCCTCGCCCGAGTGAATAATCAAATCATCAGGCACCTTGTTGAGCACCTCAAAGTAGCGTTGCTGATGAATGCTGGTACCGGTGTGCATGTTCACCAGATAGGTTCGCCCAGTACCAATACTGGGGATTGAGCAGTTGGCCGAATCAACCGCGCCGGGAAGGAAAGAAGTAAAGTACACATCGCCTGCCAATACCAGCGCAGAGCCCAAGGATTTCTCACCATCGCCCGCCAATCCATGTACCCAGCCTTTCGCCGCACCGAGCGCGATTAGCTGAGTCTGCTGGGCAGCTTCGGTGGAGGCTGAGCCAATCGGGTCGTTGGTGATATCGTAGAGCTCATCGATGGTGATCGCCTGTGGCGCATTACTCAAGCTAGCGACATCCATCGAAGAAACGTTGTAGTCACGGAACATAAAGAAGTAGTTATTCACACCATCACTGCCTTTGTCGGTGACCGGCTTACTGCGATCGCCAGTTCCCATAAGCACCGCATCAAAAGGCACCTGTTGGGAGTCAACCACTGTAACCTGACTCTCTCCGCTACCAGTCGTTACCTCTGAGAGCTTCCTTAGGAAGGTTCTCACCACCACTGGCTGCGTGAAGAATTTGCGCCGTTCGGTAACCTGAGTAGCATCGCTAATATCAGCTAATGCCGATAGCGCCCACTTTTCTTTATCGGAAGAGTAGAGGTCTACGCGCCAGGCTCGGCCTCCGGTATCGCCAAAGTACAAACGGTCAATGGCACCATCGCTGTTGCTATCTAGGGTGGCCACTGCCGCAGGAATAGAGTGCGTCAAACGCGTGTCATCGTTGTTAGTTAACGACCAAACCAATGCACCTGTGTAGGCATTGACAATAAACACGCCCCTTCCTCTGCTATCAGCGGCATTCGGAGTTGTCGCATCCTGATTGATGTCATAGCCAGCGGCAAAGATCACTACCGGATCGGCATACCCGGGAACATACCCTGTGACAGGCATGGACCAGGTTTGGCCTAGTTCACTGAACCCGGTGCTACTGCTATCAATCTTCCAGAGCAGCTTCGGAGAGTCCGGGGTGGTAATGTCCAAGCCGTAGTAGGCATCACCACCCCGCCGCAACCCGAAAAACACCAGCACTTTGTCACCGGCACTCAAGTATTTACCATCACCATCTTTATCGAGTAAGAACACGGTGGGCGTACCATCGACAGTGTAGATATGGTTAGTGCTCTGCTCATTTCTGCGCCGCTGCTGTTGTCGGGCCAACAAGCTATATGGCATAAACGCCCAGCTTTCATCCACCGTATCGCCGTTATCGGCGAACATGTGCATAGCTCCGCCATTGGTCCCAACCAAGATACGAATGTCCATGTCATCGGGGTCGGTGCTATCGCTAGCCGCACCGCTCTTCAGGCCAAAGTTGATCACAAGAGGACGAGAATGCAGCGGGTCACCCATGATATCGGGACGAATAGTGGTGCTATCGTCACTATCATCATCATCAACGTCACTGCCGACAATCCAGTCCAGGTGATCACTTAAATCAGACTCAGACACGCCTAAGTGATCAGCCAAAAGAGCCGTTGAACCGGCCTTGCTTTCCAGGTTTGACTGGGTGAACTCACTCAGCAAGCCACTAGCATTCAGATCAAACAGCACATTGCGACTACTTTTCGCTGAGAGCATTTCTCTTACCCCCCCCAGCTCGACATCATTGCCATCCTTGGTCGATGACCAAAAGGTGGTGGCTTCCCCAATAATTGAGCCATCATCGGAGATCGCCGGTTTTCCAAACTGATCGGCCATGTATCCATTGGGTGATAGCTCAAGCTTTTTCAGGTTCCCCGACCAACGCTGGTTGAGGCTAGGTTTGAACATCGCGTAGTAAACACGATTAAGGGTTTGTGTTCGATCGAAGTTATTACTGGTTACCGCGGGCGATACCAAAGAGGAGGTTTCTTCATACACCGCAATCAACGCCTGTCTGATCGCTTGCTCTAGCTGAACACCATCTTCCGCAGCGTAGAAGCTTCCCCCACCTTGGGTCGCCGCGGTAGTCAGCATGGCAGAACCGCCGCTGAGCACGTCTTCACCAAAGCCAATGGTGGAGGTCTTAGCGTATTGCCTGCCTGCCAAGTTCGCATTCACATCATTGGTATACATCCAACTGGTGAGCGCCGGAAGGTAGGTTGAGCCGCCACCAAAACTGGTCGAGCCGCCCCAGCTACAATCGCTAACGGTGCTAGCGTCGGCCGCGCAACCACTCACGCCGTCTGTGTTAATCGGCAAGGCCTTAATGGTGGAGTCGGCATGGGTATCGCGGGTCGGCGTTCCATCAGTGACATAGATGATGTTAACCACATCATCGCAGGTATTTCCAAAAGGCGACAAATAATCGTTACCCGACTCTGCATCCTTATCCGCTTTGGGGTTGCTAGAAGTGTCGTTGTTGCCATAAACAATGGCCTCGCCACCCAAGTAGCGCTTGGCCTCTAACAGTGTCTCAGATAATGGCGTCCAGCCATCGGTGGGGAGCGAATTGGCAGTGGTAATCATATCTGCCGAGGTAGTATCGGAACTCAAGGCCTGAATGACTCGCCCGCCGTCGTTGCTGCCATTCGAGCTATTGTTGTTAAACATCATCATGCCAAAGTCGACGCCACTAATAGTGCTCAAGGCATTCGCCAGCGCCTCTCTGGCCACCTCCATACGACTGCGCACCACGGTATCTTCCGAGTAGTGGTACCAACGCAAGTAGTTGGCGGTGTACATGGTTATCAGATAGCCATCATCGAAGCTATCACGGGTCGTAGATTCAGCTAGATCTTTGTCTAGGGTATAGAAGTCATCGGCATTTTTACTCGCACCGTTGATAGGAAAGCCCTGTTCAGCGTCAGCGTAGTTATTGTTGTTAACGCGATATCGGCCGGGATTAATCGTATCAACCAACTTGTCGTAAAATTCACCGGCGTCGTTTTGCAGCTTCACTGTGAACGAGTATGGCAGGCCATCTTTCAATAAATTGCCGTCTGCGTCAGTCTCCAAGTCGTAGTCATTGATGCAATCAATAACCGTATAGTTAGCGCCATTATTAAGTCGTACGTCATCCCACGAGCCGGTGTTGCCATGATAGCGGTGTTCTCGGAAATAGCCGGTAAAGACCCCATTTTTGGACAAGGCTTCATAGGAAGCGGCACAGTTATTAATGTCCCAGAGAAAACGCCGGTCTTCGTTGTTTCCCGATGGTACGTAGCCGGGACCATCAACCCCATCAACCACAAAGTAAATAAAATCGTTATCTAGCGCATTTTGCGAGCTAATCGACTCTTCATAGTTTTGATAGTCAACGTTACCATCAGCGTCTTGGTTATAGCCTTCCTTGGTGGTGATGTTCCAACCCATGCTTCCAGAGGTATCCATTATCAGCAGGACTTTTCCCGCTGAAGCGCCACCGGCTGAAAAATCGAGAATGAACAACTCCGTATCGTCAGCCAGAACTGACCATGTGGTCATTGCACTCAGTACCGTACTGACGGCGACGGTTCGTAGATTAAAATGTCTCATCACTCACCTCAGGATTTGTCATCTAAAGCAAGGGCTGCTCTATGCCCCCCGCCAACGAGGTACTACCGCTGGCGTTCTTTCCATAGCTTTCGGTAATTTGGCTTCGCACATAACGACAATTTGATATCGCGTTGCCACTGCTGGCGGTATAGCTTCGCGAGCAAGTACCGTCCACGGAATGGGTCAAGTCACCTTGGGCATCCGCAACAAAGCCAGACACCGCCATAGAATCTCCACTGGCCATCGAGCCAATCGAGCTCTGCAGATCACCATGGGCGACCAGTTGATTGAACTGCCCTTCTACCCGTTGCTCAGATTGGATCCGCTCGCCCATGGCCACCGTCACCTTGGCGCCCTGGCCTGACGTACTGAGCATCACACCACCCAGCACGGAAAGAATCATCAGCAACATCAAAGCCACAAACAGTGCGGCTCCAGTTTGGCGATGCCTCATTAGCTACTTCCTCCATGAATCACCATATTGCGCAGCGATACCACCGACTGAAACAGCATTCGACGGTAATGATCACCACCGCTGTCCACCGTGACATCGCCCAGCTCATAGCTGTTGTTATTCACGTAGCTGCTGTCTTCGGTCAATGAGCGCACCAGCACAAACAACTTGGCCGCCAGCACTCGGTTCTCGCTCCATTGCTGCGGGGTTACCTCATCGGGGCTTAGGTAATCATCGACAATGCCATCGACCACCAGATCGGTATCCACGCCCAGCAGCACCCGGATACGCTCCACGCCTTCAACCAAAGGGCCATTGCCTTCAATCGCAATCTTTCCTACCCCGCTATCATTCCGAATTAAATGATAGCGACGTAGCACTGGTAGCCCAGACTGCTGACTTACATCCAAGTAGTACGCGATATGTTGGTACTCCCAGACTTGCCTGCCCGGCATGGCAGCTTCGCTTGGCCAGTTCGCAACGCTGTTTGTACTATCAAATATCCTAGCAACCACGCTGTTTCCGGCAAAATAAAAGCGATTGCCTTCTATATCTGCTGCCGCTGCCACTGGAGAACCAATTACCCTCTTAATCCCTATAACATCAGAGTCCATAACCAAATTGCTGCGATCGGCCACACAGTCATACTGACCATTAAGCGAGTTGTTCTCTCGAACCGTTCCGACAAACAAGGCACTGAAGCGACCAGATACTGTCGGGAATGACCCTTCGTCACCCGTGCCTAGCCAATCGATAATGCAATCGTCATCAGCGGCTAAATCGGCCACCATCACATCTACACTGGCCCCTCTGACCATGGTGTTGCCGGTGTATTCGCCAAAGAAGCCCGCCAGTTGCAGATCGCGGCCAATCAGCTCAGTGGCGATACGGCCGCTCTCCAGCATCTGTTCAATATGAAAGCCTGACTCGGTGGTACGTTTAGAGGCGGCCAAAAAACCGGTGATGCCACCGATAATGAAAAGGCCGATGGACAGGGAGATGATCCATTCAAGCAGTACCGCGCCTGTCTGTGAGCGTTGACTCAGGTACTTAGCCATGTTTCAAGTACCAACAGACGACGTTTATCGGAGCTGCTACCGCAGCTAGTGGCAAGGGAATTAGTCGGGGTGGTTTGCGTAAAAGCTTGCCTTGATAACCAGCTAACCACCACGCTTAGCTCGCCGGTGTTTAGCAGCTGTATACAGGCGGTAGCATTGAGCAGTGCACTTTGGCCCGCGCTGGATTTGGACTTAAGCGCCCACTCCCAATAGTAGAGATCGGCATAGACCAAGTCGGCGGCGCTGCAGGCGCTCATCAGGCCGCTGTCCTCGGCGCAGTTGGGGCGAGTTCGCGCGATTTGGCCTTGGCCGATTTTGACGATACCGGGATTGTTCGCTTGCCAGGCTATGCTGTTGCTGCGAACCCGTTCCAGCATCTCTTTGGCAGTGATGTAAGCAGCGGTGCGCTGCTGAGATTCAACAGATGTACGTTTAGCCATGGTTTGCATCGCAACAATCGCCAGCAAGCCCACGGCTACAATAAAGGTCGTGACTATCACCTCAATCAGCGAAAAACCCGCTGAATGAGTACGTCGAACAATAAGCATCCCTACCAACCCAGCCTTATTCCGAACTATATCGCTATAGTTTTCCCGAGCTAACTAATCCATTATCTTTTTTTTATAGCGCAAAAAGGGGAGCAATGCTCCCCTTTGTCGGTTATCTGTGCTACCGCGCATCGTCTATTTGATGCGTAACTCAGCAGGTACTTCGAAGGTAGTGTTCTCTTCACGCCCGGGGTTTTCGATTACCCGAACGCCGCCCATATGCTGCAGTTGTGACACCACTTCTTGCACCAGTACTTCTGGTGCAGAGGCACCGGCAGTCACACCTACCCGGCACGGCTCATTGAACCAATCCGCTTGGATATCGTCGGCACCATCCACCAAGAATGCCGCAGCGCCAGACTTCTCAGCTTTCTCGCGCAAGCGGTTGGAGTTGGACGAGTTCTTCGAGCCCACCACCAACACCACATCACTTTTTTCCGCCAGATCTTTAACTGCATCTTGGCGGTTCTGGGTGGCATAGCAGATATCGTCTTTACGTGGTCCTTGGATCTCGGAGAACTTCTCTCGCAAGGCATCGATGATCGACGAGGTGTCATCCACTGAGAGGGTGGTCTGAGTGCAATAGAACAGCTGGCTGGGGTTCTTCACCTGTAAGGCGGCCACGTCATCGACCGTCTCCACCAAGTAGATGCCGCCCTCTTCACTGGCGTACTGGCCCATGGTACCGATGACTTCTGGATGGCCATGATGGCCAATCAGCACACACTCGATCCCCTTGCGGCTGGCGCGGGTCACTTCCATATGTACTTTGGTAACCAATGGGCAGGTGGCGTCAAACACCTTCAGCTCACGGGCCTTGGCTTCTTGGCGAACCGCTTGAGAAACACCGTGGGCGCTAAAGATGCAGATGCTGTTTTCCGGGACTTCGTCGAGCTCATCAACGAATACTGCACCGCGCTCGCGCAGGCCATCGACCACATAGCGGTTGTGTACCACTTCATGGCGTACGTAGATCGGCGCGCCAAATAGCTCCAGTGCCCGCTCCACAATAGAAATGGCACGATCAACGCCAGCGCAAAAACCGCGAGGGTTGGCCAGAATGATTTCCACAGGACACTCCTTAGGGGTTAACTCACTTTCAAAATTTCGACATCAAAATTGATGGTTTGACCGGCCAGCGGATGATTAAAATCCACCGTGACCGAATCGCCCTCAACACTGCGCACAATGCCGGGGATCTCTTGCCCATTAGGTTGGCTAAAGGCGATGATAGCGCCGACTTCGGCAGGCGCGCCATCGTTAAACCAGGAACGCTCAAAGTAGTGAACATTATCGGGATTGGCGCTGCCAAAGGCTTGCTCAGGCGGCAAGGTAAAGCTTTGCTTGTTACCCGCTTCCAATCCAATGAGGCAGGCTTCAAAGCCTTCTGTTAGGCTGCCGTCTCCCAGCACCAGGCTCGCTGGTGCTGGATAGTTACGGGTGTTTTCGGCGATGGAGCCATCTTCTAATCGGATGACAAAATGCAGCTCAACCGTGCTGCCCTGCGCGATCTTCATCCTTGCGTCGCTTCTCCAAAAATAGTGCATCAACAATCAGCAAACCGGCACCGACACAGATAGCAGAGTCGGCCACGTTGAATGCTGGCCAGTGGTAGCTACCCCAGTAAAAATCGAGGAAATCCACCACGTATCCAAACATCATACGGTCCAACACGTTACCTAGCGCACCGCTAAGGATCAGCGCATAGCCAAGCCCCAACGCGGTTTGCTGGCGTGGGGTTTTCGACAGCCACCATACCAGCAGTGCACTTACTACCAGCGCAATACCGGTGAATAGCCAACGCTGCCAGCCCCCGGCATCACCGAGAAAGCTAAACGCGGCGCCGTAGTTGCGCACATAGACCAGATTAAAAAACGAGGTGATGGCTTTGCGCTCGTACAGCGCAAAGTTCTCGACCACAATCCATTTGGTCGCTTGATCGAGCACGAACAGAGCCGCGCTCAACCAAAGCCAAATCAAACTCGATGATGCTTCCTGCTTGTTATGCATAGCGGCGCTCTTCACCCTCTCCATCTACGTTGCTCACACAACGACCACAGATAGCTTCGTGACCCGCATGTGAGCCCACATCTTCGCGGTGGTGCCAGCAGCGGTCACACTTCTCGCCTTTGGCAACACTAACTAGCAGCTTCACGCTTTCCAGCTCGGTGGCAACCGCATCGTCGCCCGCTTCACTTAGTGGGGCAACGCGCGCTTCAGAGGTCAGCAGCACAAAGCGCAGCTCGTCTTCAAGCTGACTTAGGCGAGCCAGTTTCTGCTCGTCCAGATACAGAGTTACGTCTGCTTCCAGCGCCTTACCGATCTTCTTATCGTTACGCGCGGCTTCCAGCAGCTTGTTCACTTCATCGCGAACAGCAATAATGTCAGCCCAGAACTCGTCATTAAACGCGCCATCTTGCGGCAGCGCCTGTAGACCTTGGTACCACTCACCGGTGAACACAAAGTCATCACGCTCACCCGGCAGAGCCTGCCAGATTTCATCAGCAGTAAAGCTCAGGATTGGCGCCATCCAGCGGGTCAGCGCTTCAGCGATGTGGAACAGCGCAGTCTGACATGAACGACGGGCATGGCCATCGGCTTTAGCGGTGTACTGGCGATCTTTAATGATATCCAAGTAGAAGCTGCCCAACTCGATGGAGCAGAAGTGCATTAGCTTCTGATAGACCACGTGGAACTGGTAGCTCTCGTAGGCTTCAACAATCTCTTGCTGTACGCTAGCGGCACGGCCAACAACCCAGCGGTCCAGCTCAACCATATCGCTGGCTTCAACCAAGTCAGTTGCTGGGTCAAAGCCTGCCAAGTTGGCCAGCAAGAAGCGCGAGGTGTTACGGATACGGCGGTAGGCATCGGCACTACGCTTGAAGATCTCATCCGATACGGTCATCTCAGCGCTGTAGTTGGTCGAGGCAATCCACAGGCGCAGGATGTCAGAGCCCAGCTTGTTCCACACATCTTGTGGCGCAATACCGTTACCCAGCGACTTCGAGAACTTATGACCGTTGGCATCCACGGTGAAGCCGTGGGTCAGCACCTGGCTATATGGCGCTTTACCGGTCATCGCAGTCGAGATCATCAACGACGATTGGAACCAACCACGGTGTTGGTCAGAGCCTTCCAGGTACATATCGGCGCTATTGCCGTTGAACTCTTCACGGGCTTTCACAACCGATGCGTGGGTCGAGCCAGAGTCGAACCATACGTCCAGCGTGTCTTCTACCTTACGGTATTGCTCGGCTTCATCGCCCAGCAGCTCGCTGGCATCCAGATCAAACCAGGCTTGAATACCTGCTTTCTCGACGCGCTTGGCAACCTCTTCCATCAGCTCTACGCTGCGTGGGTGCAAGGCATTGGTTTGGCGGTCAACGAACAGGGCAATCGGCACACCCCAAGTACGCTGGCGTGAGATACACCAGTCAGGGCGGTTCTCCACCATGCTTTCGATACGGCTTTGACCCCAATCTGGGATCCACTGGGTTTGCTTGATCTCGCCCAGTGCTTGCTCGCGCAAACCGTTTTGCTCCATGCTTACAAACCACTGAGGAGTAGCACGGAAGATAATCGGGGTTTTGTGGCGCCAGCAGTGTGGGTAGCTGTGGCGGTAAGCGTGATGATGCAGCAGCTTGCCGCATTCTTTTAGCTTCTCAACCACTGCGTCATTGGCTTTGAACACGTGCTGACCGGCAAAGAACTCGGTATCAGGCAGGTATACGCCGTTGTCGCCAACAGGGTTAGCCACTTCCAGACCGTATTTCTGACCTACCGCGAAATCTTCCTGACCGTGGCCCGGGGCAGTGTGCACCGCACCGGTACCTGAATCGGTGGTTACGTGATCGCCCAAGATAGCCGGTACGTCAAAGCTGTAGAACGGGTGCGCGAAACGCAGGTTCTCAAGTGCTTCGCCCAAGCAATCACCCAGTACATGATGGTGAGTTGCGCCAAAGCGCTCTACACACTCTTCCATCAGTTCACGGGCCAGAATCAGGCGCTCTTTACCTGCTTCGGTCTCGATCTGCACCAGCACATATTCCAGATGCGCGTTAAAGGCGACCGCACGGTTGGCGGGTAGCGTCCATGGGGTGGTCGTCCAGATAACCGCAGAGATTGGGCCTTCACCAGCCACGCCTTCTGGGTGCTCAAACTTGCTCAGAACCGCGTCTTCGTCGACGGCAGTAAAGCGCACATCGATGGCCGGAGAGGTCTTATCTTCGTACTCCACCTCGGCTTCTGCCAGGGCGCTACCACAGTCGGTACACCAGTGAACCGGCTTAGAGCCTTGCTGCAAGTGACCGTTGTCGATGATCTTAGCCAATGAGCGAATGATGTTGGCTTCGGTATCGAAGTTCATGGTCAGGTAGGGATTTTCCCAGTCGCCCAGAATGCCCAGACGTTTGAAGTCTTCACGCTGGCCGTTGATCTGCTTGGTCGCGTAATCACGGCACTTCTGGCGAAACTCAGCCGGAGTCACCTTGTGACCGGGCTTACCGACCTTTTTCTCAACCATCAGCTCGATGGGCAGACCGTGACAGTCCCAACCCGGGATATATGGCGAGTCGTAGTCAGACAGAGTCTTCGATTTAACGATGATGTCTTTGAGTACTTTGTTTACCGCGTGGCCCAAGTGAATGTTGCCGTTCGCATACGGAGGGCCGTCGTGCAAAATAAAGCTCTTCTTGCCACGCTTGGCCTCGCGAATTCGTTGGTACAGATCAGCTTCCTTCCAACGTTTCAACATGGCTGGCTCACGCTGAGCCAGGTTACCGCGCATCGGGAACGCGGTTTCCGGCAAGTTCAGAGTATCTTTATAGTCGCTCATTGATTTAACATTCCACTTGGTTTCACTCAGCTAAGCCATAGAAGGACTTAGCCTGTTTGATATCGAGCTCCACTTGCGCCTTCAAGGCCTCAAGCGAAGGAAATTTAACTTCATCTCTCAGTTTCAGCTGGGGCTCTACCCGCAGGAATTGTCCGTACAAATTCTCACTGAAACCGAACAGGTGGGTTTCCAGCAGCAGCTGTTCTCCCCCTGCGGTAGGCCGCTTGCCTACGTTAGCTACCCCGGGAAACGTTCGTCCATCGGGCAGCTCGGCCTTTACAGCGTAAACACCGGTTAAGGGCGGCACCTTTCTGTCCAACCTAAGGTTGGCGGTGGCAAAGCCCAACTGGCGGCCAAGCTTTTGGCCGTGCACCACCCGGCCACTAAAATGAAAGGCACGCCCCAGCATCTGCTTGGCGTCCTCAAAATGGCCATGGGCAAGTAGCTCGCGGATCGCGGTACTGCTCACCCGGCGCTGCTCTACGCAAAACGAATGGCTATTGGTCACGGTAAATCCGAAACGCTCACCAGCTTGTTGCAGCGCGGCAAAATCGCCACTGCGTCCTCTGCCAAAGCGAAAATCATCGCCCACCGCCAGGTATTCAACCCCAAGGCCCTTAACCAGCAAATCTTCGATAAAGTAATCGGCAGTTTGCTCGGCAAATTGGGGATTGAAGTTGACGCATAACATGCGATCAACGCCCAACGCTTTAAGCGCCTGATACTTTTCGCGGAAGCGAGTCAGGCGGGCGGGTGCTTGCTGTTTGGCAAACACCTCCAGCGGCTGAGGTTCGAACACCATCACCGTAGCGGGCAGCTTGCGCAGCCGCGCCTGCTCCAACAATTTTTCCAGCACATGTTGATGGCCCAAGTGCACCCCATCGAAGTTACCGATGGTGAGCGCACAGCCATGATGCTGCTGTCTGATGTTGTGGATGCCGCGAATTAGCTCCATAGCGCCTACTACTGTTTAAAACCGACGGATTATAGCCTGTTTAGTCATCAGTTACAGCCCCGTAGCTGCTTTTGAACTGCCTCGGGCGCAGCCCCAATAGCAAGGCGCTTAAAAAGTACACGCTGATACCCGCAACAATCAAAATCGATAGCTGCCAAACGCTTTGCTGCCACGAGTAGGCAAACCACTCGGCGGCAGGTGTTGAGAAGTAGTAAATCACCACGCCCATCACCAATGCCGACAACACCACCCGAGCAATAAATCCGCCACTGACCGCGCTTAAGCGATAGACCTTTTGCTGATGCAGACCGCGATAGAGCAAGCCGGCATTGACCAAGGCCGAGAGTGAGGTAGCAATCGCCAAACCCACATAGCCAAAGGGAATGGCGAAGATAACGTTGAACAGCATGTTACTGGTCATCGCGATAATCCCAAAGCGCACCGGGGTCTTGGTGTCTTGGCGTGAGTAATAGCCCGGGGCCAATACCTTCACCAACATAAAAAACAGCAGCCCCGAGGAGTAGGCAATCAAACTGAACGAGGCCTTAATTACATCGCTTTCGGCAAAGGCGCCACGCATAAACAGCACCTGCAGCATCGGTTTGGCGAGGGTGATCATGCCGACTAATGCCGGGATCCCCAAAAAGCACACCATCCGTACCCCCCAGTCCATGGTTTGCTGGAAGGCCTTAGGATCATTGTCCACATGTCGCCGCGACAGGTTAGGCAGGATCACCGTGGCAATGGCGATACCGAACAGACCAAGCGGGAACTCCAACAAACGATCGGAGTAATACAGCCATGAGATCGAGCCAGTCGCCAGAAAGCTGGCAATAAAGGTATCGAGTAGCAGGTTAATCTGGCTAACCGACACCCCGAACAAGGCCGGGATCATCAGCTTGCGGATCTTAGTCACTCCGGGGTGGCTCCATGCCCAGCGCGGACGGGTGAGCAGCTTCAAGCGGAAGATAAAGGGGATCTGGAACAGCAGCTGAATCAAGCCACCAAAGAATACTCCCCAAGCTAGCGCCAGCTCCGGTTGCGCCAGCTTCGGCCCCAAGTAGATAGCTGCACTGATAATGGCAATGTTCAAAAACACTGGGGTGAATGCCGCCACCGCAAAGCGGCCAAAGGCATTAAGGATGGCACCAGAGAGCCCGGTAAAGGTAATGAACCATAAATAAGGAAAGGTGATCTTCAGCATCACACTGGCCAGCTCGAACTTATGAGCGTCCGGGCCGTCATTGAGCCAAGAGATAAACCAGCCGGTACCAAACAAGGCAGCAATCACCGGCGAGGCCAGCACCCCAAACAAGGTCACTAGGGTCACTATCGCGCCCAGCGTACCGCTCACCGAGGCGATCAACTGGCGTACTTCGGCTTGCTCTTTGGTTTGCTTGTATTCGGTCAGTACCGGGACAAAGGCTTGGGAGAAGGCGCCTTCGGCAAACAGGCGGCGTAAGAAGTTGGGGATCTTGTTGGCAAAGAAGAACACATCGGCGGCAGCGCCCGCGCCCATGAGGTTGGCGATCACCACATCGCGAACCAAACCGAGAATGCGCGAAATCAGGGTCATGGTGCTGACAATCGCACCAGACTTTAACAAGGATTTACTCAATGTAACTACTGCTCCGATAAAGAGTCTGCCCGAGCCAAAAATCAGCATGCGTTCTGCGGTGGTATCGGGAGGTAATTGCTGCTAGAATCGCGCCACAGTTTACCCGCCTGAGCCGAAGTACGCCATTGCTTGGAAGGGGAAACCGAGCAACTTGGCCGGATATGCTCGCTTGGTTAAATTTTGTTTGACAGAAGCGTGAAAAACAGGCATATTCCACGGCCTTTAAAATCATAATTCCCAGACAGAGTTCAGGAGTTACCCTTGGCTAATATTAAGTCAGCTAAAAAACGTGCGGTTCAAGCTGAAAAGCGTCGTAAGCATAACGCTAGCCGTCGCTCCATGATGCGCACCAACATTAAGAAAGTTATCGCTGCTATTGAAGCTGGCGATAAAGAAGCAGCAACTGCCGCTTTCCAAGCTGCTCAGCCAGTTCTTGATCGCTACGCGACCAAAGGCCTGATCAGCAAAAACAAAGCAGCTCGTCATAAGAGCCGCCTTGTTGCTAAAATCAACGCGCTGTAATTCACGTTACATTGCATTGAAAAAAACCGGCTTAGGCCGGTTTTTTGTTATCTGCGATTTGTGAATCGGCTTCAAAGCCGCTTTCGCACTAGCCCCTCACTTACAATACAGACCGTGTAAGGTTTCCAATACCGCCTTCGCTTCATCGCTCGCCAAGGAGTAATAGATAGTCTGCGCCTGTTTGCGAGTGGTCACTAGATTGTCTTTACGCAACCACGCCAAATGCTGGGACAGCGCCGATTGGCTCAAAGGTACCCGTTCGTTTAACTGGCTGACCGTCAGCTCACCTTCCACCAGGTGACACAAAATAAACAAACGGCTCTCATTGGCCAAGGCTTTCAACAGCTTTAACGCATCACCAGCGTTATTTTGCATCTGTTCAATATCCATAGACTCCGCCTTATTCAATGAGAGACTCGCTAGCGGCTGCGATTAAATCGCAACCGGCGCTTTGATATGAGGATGAGGATCGTAGCCTTCAATCTCGAAGTCGTCGAAGCGATAGTCGAAGATAGACTCAGGCTTGCGCTTGATCTTAAGCGTAGGCAAGGCGCGCGGCTCACGACTCAGCTGCAGCTTGGTTTGCTCCAGATGGTTCGAGTACAGGTGAGTATCACCACCAGTCCAAACAAACTCACCAACTTCCAGATCACATTGCTGGGCAACCATGTGGGTCAACAGCGCATAGCTGGCGATGTTGAACGGAAGGCCCAAGAACACGTCACAGCTACGCTGATACAGCTGACAAGAGAGCTTGCCATCGGCCACGTAGAACTGGAAGAAGGCATGACAAGGTGCCAGCGCCATCTTCGACAGCTCAGAGACATTCCACGCCGATACAATAATGCGGCGCGAATCAGGGTCGTTTTTAATCTGATCGATAATCTGCGAGATCTGGTCGATGTGCTGACCATCCGGGCTCGGCCATGAGCGCCACTGGGCGCCGTACACCGGGCCAAGATTGCCGTTTTCGTCGGCCCACTCGTCCCAGATAGATACCCCGTTGTCTTTCAGGTACTGGGTGTTGGTATCGCCTTGCAAGAACCACAACAGCTCGTGAATGATTGAACGCAGGTGACACTTTTTGGTGGTGACCAGCGGGAATCCTTCACTTAGGTCGAAGCGCATTTGATGGCCAAATACGGATAGGGTGCCGGTTCCTGTGCGATCGGCTTTCTCGGCACCGTTATCCATAATGTGCTGCATTAACGCTAAATAGTTCTTCATACTTTACTCTCTACCACACGCTGTCGACGGTAGGCCCAGGCGATAAACCCGGCACCAATAATAATCATCGGTAGCGACAACAACTGCCCCATGCTCATACCCAAGGTGAGTAAGCCTAAATGAGCATCGGGCTGACGGAAATACTCAACGATAAAGCGGAAACAGCCATAGCCTAGCAAGAACATTCCCGACACGGCGCCACGCGGTGGCTTACGGCTCGAGAACACTAGCAGGATCAGCAGCAAGGCCACCCCTTCCAGGGCAAACTGATAGAGCTGCGATGGATGACGCGGCAGCGATCCACCACCAGGGAACACCATCGCCCATGGCACATCGGACTCGGCAACCCGGCCCCATAGTTCGCCATTGATGAAGTTACCCAAGCGGCCCGCGCCTAAACCAAAGGGCACCAGGGGCGCAATAAAATCAGCAACGGTGAAGAAGTGACGACCGGTTTTACGGGCAAACCAGTACATCGCGGTGATGACCCCAAGTAAGCCACCGTGGAAAGCCATACCGCCCTGCCAGATCTGGAAGATGTATAGCGGGTTTTCCAGCCAATAAGCGGTCTGGTAAAACACCACATAGCCAATACGGCCGCCCAGAATGACGCCGATAAAGCTATAGAACATCAAGTCACTGACTTCGTTACGGGTCCATCCACTGTTGGGCTTGTCTGCCAGTCGATTTCCCATCCATAGCGCGAATAGAAAACCGAACAGATACATCAAGCCGTACCAGCGCACTTCCAAGGGACCGAGGCTAAAAGCGATAGGATCGATCTGGGGAAACTGCATGCCGCTTGCCACTTCTGTGATTCCACTTTATCTAGAAATAGAAAGAAGGCATTGTGCAGGGAAACTCCTGCTAACTCAAGGATTAGCCACCCTAACCAAGTGTGCCAATTCACGCTCGCTAAGAAAGCCGTAGATAATGTCGAAATTCTGCTGGCCAGTCTGCCCTGCCAGCAAGGTGGAGCGCAGTTGCTCGAGCTGTTCGAGGTCGATACGGCGAATGATGTACTTCACCTTCGCCAGACAATACGAGCTCATACTCAGGCTACGATAGCCCAAGGCGAGCAGCACCAGCGCACCGACTGGATCGCCTGCTAGCTCACCGCACACACACCGGAACGTTGTGCTGGTGTCCCTGCTCGACCACTTGGGCTAAGGCGCGTAACACCGCTGGATGGAGGGTGTCGAATAGCCCTGCAACCCTTGGGTTGTTGCGATCCACCGCCAGCATATATTGGGTGAGGTCATTGCTGCCCACCGACCAAAAATCGACCCGCTTGGCCAGCTCTGGCAGGAGGAACAGGGTTGAAGGCACCTCTAACATGGCGCCGATCTTAGGCCGTGGCAGGTCTGGCCGGTTTAGCTCTTCGCGCAGCTCATACCAAGCCTGATCAATCAGCCGAAGCGATACATCCACCTCATGCAGGCTGCTTACCATGGGCAGCAGCAGCGACATATTGCCCTGTTCAATGGCCGCCCGGAACATCGCCCGCACCTGCAACAGGAAAATCTCAGGATGGTCCAAGGTCAGGCGAATACCACGCCAGCCCAGTGCTGGATTCTCTTCAACGATGGGGAAATAGGGAAGCTGTTTATCACCGCCCACGTCCAAGGTACGCATGCACACGTTCTTGCCGTCGTAGGCCTGCAGGATATCGCGATAGACTCGATATTGCTCTTGCTCAGAGGGGAAGCGGTCGCGCAGCAAAAACGGAACTTCGGTGCGATAAAGGCCAACGCCGCCGGAGCCCAGCTTGGCTGCTTTGTCGCCCTCGGAGTTCAGGCCGGCGTTGATCAACAGCTCAATCTCGATACCGTTAAGGCTCACCGAAGGCTGTTCCAGCTCGGTGGCCATCAGGCTGTCGATTTCGTTTTGCTGCACTAGCAGCTCGGCATATTCTTGCTGGAGCAGTGCATCGGGCTCAACAAACAGCTTGCCGGTGTAGCCGTCCACAATCAGCTGCAGATTGTCTAACTGGAGCACATCCAGACTGAAGCCGAGTAAAGCGGGTATCCCCATCGCCCGGGCTAAAATCGCTGCGTGGGAGTTGGCGGCACCGCGCTGGGAGACTACCCCAGCAATCAGCTCACGCGGCAGCTCGGCGAACATCGATGCGGTGACCTCTTCGGCCACCAAGATAATCGCTTTATCAGGCAACGACATGCCCTTCTTACCTTGATAAAGCGCCTGCAGTAGCCGCTGTCCTAAATCGCGCACGTCTAGCGCGCGCTCGCGCAGATAGCTATCGCTCATCGCCTCAAACTGGCTGACGTAGTGCTCTACCACTAAGCGGATCGCCGAATCACAGCGATAGCCCTGACTTAACTTGCTGCGGATATCCCCGGCCAAACTGGCGTCGGCCAGCATATGTTTGTAAAGCTCGAAGATGGCCGCCACGTCTTTTGGCAGTTGCTCGTTGAGTCGAATAGACAAGCCCGACAGCTCTTCGCGGGTGCGCTCTAGCGCCTGCTCAAATTTGGCCAGCTCTTTGTCGCGGTCTTTGCTCTTGGCAATCTTCACGCTGTTGAGTGAGTGGCGCGGGCGGTTTAGCCAGGCTTTGGCAATGGCAATACCGCTAGATGCCGACACCGCTTCGATGGGTTCTTGCCAAGACTGAAGCTGAGCACTTTGTAGCTTGTCTTTAACCTCACTGTGCGCCAGTACGCCGGCCAAGTGAGTGGCCAAGGTAACCAGAAACGACTCTTCGCCCTGATCAAAGCTGCGCGGTAGGATTTGCTGGACCACCAACACCCCCAGCACATCGCCGCGATGGGTAATCGGGGTGCCTAGCAGTGCCTTGAAGGTTTCTTCAGCGGTTTCAGGAAAGTATTTAAAGCTGGGGTGACTGGGGGCGTCAGCCAGGTTGATGGGCTCTTCGCGCTGACCAACCAAGCCAACGATCCCTTCGTCAAAGCCCATGCTGACTTTGCCGATGGAGGAATCGGCAAGGCCATCACTGGCACACAGGCGGTAGCGCCCGTGCTCGGTATCGGTGAGATAGACCGAGCAACAATCTGCATTCATCGCCTGGCGGGTTTCGGTAACCAGAACGCTTAGCGCGTCACTGGCATTGCCGGCCTGACTAACATGCTCAACGATGTTGCGTAGTTGAGATAGCACCCATCCTTCTCCTCAAACGTCAACTACGTTTCTTTCTCCTGCGCCGTTTGTCAGGTCGACCAGAGCGCTCAGGCCGCGTTGGCATCATCGCTGCCGCCGCAAACTCCTTCAATGCCTTGCGGTACACCTCACGTTTGAAAGACACCACTTGCCTGACCGGATACCAAAAGCTCACCCAGCGCCAGTCGTCAAACTCTGGGTGTCCACTCCGATCAAAGCGTATATTGTCCTCACTTCCCACTAAGCGGAGTAAGAACCATTTCTGTTTTTGTCCGATACATACCGGCGGGCTGTCCCAACGAACTAGTCGCTTCGGCAATTTGTAACGCAGCCAATGACGGGTAGATGCCAGAATTTTTACATCCTTCGGCTCTAATCCGACCTCCTCGTGCAGTTCACGATACATGGCTTGTTCAGCAGTCTCCCCTTCATCCACGCCTCCTTGTGGAAATTGCCAGGAATGTTGGCCATAACGTCGTGCCCAAAGCACTTGGCCACGCTGGTTACAAATGACGATGCCTACGTTGGGACGGTAACCATCCCCATCAATCACTGAATCAACCTTCAGCTTAAGTCTTCGATAGCTTGATTCTTTCATATCTCTGATCTGTCGGCAATTAATGTACTCATATCAAGGCAAAATCAGCGATTCCTCTCCCACTTCAAGTTATCCGCTGATACTGTGCCCAACCCTGTGGATAAATTGAAGAAATCCCCAAAAGGGGATTAAAAGTTGCGGTACCAAGCACCAAGCCTAACCCCCAAAAACCATATATATACTTGTAATACAGAAACTTAAAACAACACCTCATACTCTCAAGTTTGTCTTGGCATGTGCATAACTATTGCTGTTTAATTATCAACCAAGCGCCTACTTGCGCGCATTTTCGACACTTCAAACAGGCTTTCAGTGGATTACTTAGATCATATTGGTGGATATTGGATGACTTAATAACATTAAGTTAGAGTTATTCAGTCAATCTGTGCATAAGTCTGTGAATGAATGCTGCTAATGCTGTTATAATCAACAGTTCTCTTTAAAAGGACGAAAGTAAAGAGATTTAAATCTTTTTATATCAACAACTTAACGTTAGTATTGACGAGCCTGCCAAGGCATGCACAAACTGTTCAATCGCTATCCAATCCGGACCCAGCTCACATGTTACAACCCTCACCACCCAGCTCAGAACAGCAGTTGATCGCCCGCTGTCAGCACATTGCAGGCCAGACTCTGGGCGATCTCGCCAACGCGGCGGGCGTTGAAGTGCCCAAGGACTTCAAACGAGAAAAAGGTTGGAGTGGCCAACTGCTGGAGTGGCACCTAGGCGCAACCGCCGGCAGTAAACCGACCCAAGATTTTCCCGAGCTCGGTATTGAGCTCAAGACCATCCCACTCGATTTACAAGCTCGCCCGCTGGAAAGCACCTATGTGTGTATCACACCCCTACTGGATTTAGCCGGGCATTGCTGGGAGAACAGCAATGTGAGAAACAAGCTATCCCGGGTATTGTGGGTACCACTGATTGCCGATCGTGGCACCCCTCCTGCCGAGCGCATGGTCGGCCAGGCCTTTATCTGGAGCCCTAGCCCGCAACAGGAACAGCTGCTGCGTACCGATTGGGAAGAGCTCACCGAGATGATTGCCTTAGGTCAGGTGGAGCAGATCACTGCCCACCATGGAGAAGTCATGCAATTGCGGCCAAAGGCGGCCAATGCCAAGGCCCGTACCAAAGCGATTGGACCGAAAGGTTTGGAGATAGAGACCCTGCCGCGCGGCTACTACCTGCGCACAGAATTCACCCGCAAAATCATCAGTGAACACTTTGAACTGTATGATTTGTAGCCATTTGTATTGTGGAATATAGTTGACCCAGCAAAATTTTTTGCGCAAGATTTGAACGACATCACAGTTTCACTACCCAAACGGTCAGCAAGGAGTGCGCGATGCCACTGAAAAAGCAATACCTGAAATCCAAACCCGAGATGAAAGTGACTTTTGAAGTAGAAAAGGAAGCGGCTGGTGATGCAGCCCAGATCTTTCTCTTGGCCGAATTTAATGACTGGCAACCCCTGGAGCTAAGCAAGCTGAAAAGCGGCAAGTTCAAGGTGGTGGTCAATGTCCCCACCGATCAACAAGAGAGCTATCAGTTCAAGTACAAGCTGTTGGATGCCGCAGGCAGCGAGAGCTTCGACAACGACTGGGCCGCCGATGCCTACATCGCTAGCGATATGGGTGGCGACAACTCAGTGCTTGAAGTGAGCGCATAAAAAAAGCCCGCAATACTGCGGGCTTTCAATCTCGAAGAAGTCGTCTTACTTAGCCAGCTTCTCTTTAATACGCGCTTTCTTACCAGAAAGTTCGCGCAAGTAGTAAAGCTTGCTACGACGTACGTCACCACGACGCTTAACGGTAATGCTATCAACTAGTGGGCTGTGAGTCTGGAAGCAGCGCTCAACGCCTTCACCGCTAGAGATCTTACGAACGGTGAATGCAGAGTGCAGGCCGCGGTTACGCTTAGCGATTACCACACCTTCAAACGCCTGCAGACGCTCACGGTTACCTTCTTTAACTTTTACCTGAACTACAACAGTGTCACCTGGTGCAAATTCTGGCAGGTCTTTTTTCATTTGCTCTTCTTCGAGCTGTTTAATGATGTTGCTCATCGTATTTTCCTAGAATTAACTGAAACTAATTTAATTATCCAAGAGCTGTTGCTCTTGAACGAACTCAGCAAGAAGTTTTTCTTGCTCGTCAGTCAGAGCTAGATCTTCTAATAACTCTGGTCTTCTCAAGTAAGTACGACCCAAGCTTTGCTTGTGCCGCCACTGACGGATCTTAGCGTGGTTGCCGCTCAGCAATACCGAAGGTACTGCTTCCCCATCCAGAACTTCTGGGCGGGTATAGTGCGGACAATCCAACAACCCGTCGGTAAAGGAGTCCTGCTCAGCAGAGGCTTGATCGCCCAGTACCCCCGGCACTAGCCGCGATACTGCATCAATCAAGGTCATCGCTGGTAGCTCACCGCCACTTAATACGTAATCGCCCATCGACCATTCTTCATCAACTTCCGCCTGAATAATGCGTTCGTCAATGCCTTCATAGCGACCAGCAACCAGAATCAACTTTTGGTTTGCCGACAGTTCTTTTACCCCGTCTTGCTTTAGCGGGCGACCTTGCGGTGACATGTAAATCACCTTAACCCCTTCGCCAGCTGCGGCCTTGGCTGCGTGGATGGCATCGCGCAGAGGCTGCACCATCATGAGCATTCCTGGGCCACCGCCGTAAGGGCGATCGTCCACTGTCCGGTGTCTATCGTGAGTGAAATCTCGGGGATTCCAGCACTCGATATGTAGCAAGCCGTTTTTCACTGCTCGCCCGGTCACACCGAACTCGCTGACTGCCTTGATCATCTCGGGGAATAGCGTGACTACGCCAACCCACAACTTCGGAGAGTTCTCAGCCATGGGAGCTTAAAAATCCGCTTCCCAGTCAACGGTAATTACTTGAGTCTCGACATCGATGTTATCAATAGTCTGTGACTCTACGAACGGGATTAACCGTTCCTTTTTGCCAAAGGCATCTTTCAAATTGGCCTTCACAACCAGTACGTCATTGGAGCCGGTTTCCATTAAATCGGTCACCACACCCATGTCGTAGCCCTTGAGGTTAACTACTTTCATGCCCATCAGGTCACGCCAGTAGAACTCATCTTCGGCAAGCTCAGGCAGGCTATCAGCATTAACTGCGATATCCATACCGGTAAGCGCCTGGGACTCTTCTCGAACATCGAAGCCCTCGAGCTTCACAATGTACGATTTGTTGTGACGCCGCCATTCTGACACTTTCACCGCAGTGAACTTCTCAGAACGACCTACCAACCAAGGTTGGTAATCAAACAGTGCTTCAGCATCTTGAGTGAAGGAGTTCACTTTCAGCCACCCCTTGATCCCGTATACGGCACCTAGGCGACCAACAATGACGGGCTTTTCGCTTTCGCTCATCCTAACTCCACTCAACTGACTGAATTAAGCTGCGTCTTTGATCAGCTTAGCTACACGGTTAGAAATAGCAGCGCCTTCACCAACCCAGTGGTTAATGCGGTCCATTTCCAAACGAATGCGCTCTTCTTGACCCTGAGCGATTGGGTTGAAGAAGCCTAGCTTCTCGATAAAACGACCGTCACGTGAGTTACGGCTGTCGGTCACTACTACGTGGTAGAAAGGACGCTTTTTAGCGCCGCCGCGTTGCAAACGAATGGTAACCATATCGTCCTCATTTAGTTAAAAAAGTTATGGTCCACAAAATGGCCCCCCGCTAATTGAAGCCGCAAGATTGTACTCTTTTCAAGGTTAAATGCAAGAAATAGCCACCCTCTGCTGTGTTTATTTTCGCCACACCACGTCAGCGATTTTCGGGCCCTTCCTCCACCGGCAAATTTTGCGCTCAATCCCTATTGCGGCAGCGTTTTGTGAAACTACGGCAAGCGCTTGTCAAAGAAACCTTTTTTGTTCGCGAAACGGTTCCCAATCCAGAGTGAAGGCTCTACCTGAGTCTCGCTAGTTGTGGCATTGCTAAACACCTCGTTTCCCCGAACACGTTTTATTGAGAATACTATGACAAGCTTTAAATACCCCCTTGCCTGCTTACCATTACTGGGCCTTGTTGCCTGCGCGAATGTCGCGAACGACGGCCCCGCTGATGGCCAAGCAAATCAAGACACCCGCGCGCAGGCGATCACCAGCAATGCTCAGCGCAATCAGACCAGTGCTCAACTCTACGGCGCCGAGCTGTACAGCCAGGATAAAGTTCATTTTGGCCGCTTTGATATCCGTATGAAGCTGGTCAATCAGCCGGGGGTAGTATCTTCGTTCTTTACCTACGACAACGAGTCTTGGCAGGGCGAAGGCCGTCCTTGGCGCGAGATCGACTTTGAAGCCATCGGCAAGCAGCAGGGCCAACTGCAAACCAATTTAATTACCGGCACCGCGGCCAAGCGCATTCACTCAGAGCACAATGCCGAGATCGTCGACTTGGAGCAGTTCCATGATTACACCCTGATCTGGACGCCTGATGAGATCACTTGGATGGTCAATGGCGAAGTGATCCGCCAAGACTTGGCCGATGACTCCCAACAAGTGGTCGATATGCGCTCAGAGCCGCAAAGCTACCGCGCTAACATATGGGTATCTGAGGTGATTGAATGGGTCGGCCGCTTCGATGAGAGCCAGCTACCGATGTATCAGGTGATCGACTCGATTAGCTACGCGGAATACATCGATGGCGAATTTGTTCCCGCCTGGCGAGATGACTTTGAGCACTTTGATGATAAGCGCTGGGGCAAAGGTGATTGGGGCTTTGATAGCAATATCGCCCTATTCTCCCCAGACAACCTGCAAGTGATCGATGGTAAGGTGGTGTTAGCCTTAACCTTGGGGGAAGCGGGTATAAAACCAGATACTCTGGCAGATACGCTGGAAGATTAACCTTCGCGGCAATTAATATTGTCGTAAGGTCAACACTCCATCGCGCTGAATCAACTCAAGGTGCTTCAGCGCGTTCATCCCAAGCAAGATCTCTTCGCCTTGATAGCCGGGATTGATATGCGCCGATAGGTCGCGCCAGCGCAGCGGGCCGATATCCAGCTGGTTGATGCGGGTTTGCCGAACGGTGACGCGGCCGTTCGCGGTGTTAACCAGCACCCTGCCACCTACCGGGAGCTCCAGGCGCTCTGCCACTGAGCTGGGTATGGAGATCTCGGTGGCGCCGGTATCCACCAGCATCACCACCGGATGGCCGTTGATCTGCGCTTGAGTCAGATAGTGGCCTTGGCGATTACGTTTCAATTGCACCTCAGGCACACCATTCACGACTTGGCCCAGCAGCTGTTGATTAGGGTTGTAGAGGCGTTCGATGCGGTCACTGAAGAAACTGTAGAACAGCGCTAGCAGCAGTAGCCAGGCAACCACGTACATCCAGCGACCGGTTCGTCGGCTGTTATCGGTTTCGGGGTCGGTAAAATCATCCATAGCGGCTCCTGCTACTTCTCTCGCCTAACAACTTATCATAATAGAACGCTTTCCCCGGCAGATTTGCTCTTTGCGGTGAGCAAAATGCAGCTCGCAAACCAGCGTTTCCCTGCAAATGACCTCGTCATTCATGGTCTACACTAGCTAAAAACTTACCGATTCCCGCTATGAGATACGGCCTGTTCATTACCTTGTTTGCTAGTCTCTTTACAGCCAGCAGTGTTGCTGCTGAGTTGTCCTTCTTTTATTACCGCGAGCAAGGCAAGCAGGTCTTCCAAACCCTGCTTGAGCAGTTCTCACAAGAAACTGGCCACCAGGTCGCCCTCCATCAAGTGCTTTCCTCCGACCTTCAGCCTGCGCTAGTCAAAGCTGCGATGTCAGGACAGACCGTCGATGTGGTGTTTGCTCCGTCAGACGCTATCAGCATTGCCAATATCATCCACTTGTCAGCAGTGCCCGATGCATTGCTATCTGAGCATATCCCCTCAGAGCAACTCGCAACCGCCATGAGCGAAGGCGTAGTGCGCGGGATCCCAATACTCCAGGGCAATCATTTAATGCTGTTCTACAACAAGGCGCAGGTCTCGCAACCTGCACAAACTTGGCAAGCGCTGCGTGCCCAACAGCCCGCCTTAGCCAAGCAAGGCGTGCGCACCATCGGCTGGCCCTACTCCGACATGTATTGGTTTGCAGGATTCGTTCATGGCTTCGGCGGTCGCATGACGCAAGGCCAGTCGCTGACTCTGGATAGCCCCGCCATGCAACAAGCACTGCGCTTCTATCGCGACCTATCGAATAGTGGCTTGATTGATCCGAGCTGCGACTACGCCTGCGGGCTACAAGCCCTTATTGACGGCGAGGTGGCCTACGCCATCAATGGAGAGTGGGCTCTGGCCGAACTGCAACAGCAACTGGGCGCGCAACTGGGCGTAACCAAAATCCCGGCAATAGGTGACCAGCATTTTGTACCGTTTTCTTCATCCTTGGTGCTGATGTTTCCCAATGACTCCTTGAACGGCCCAAATGGTGAGGCCTTAGCAGCGCTCAGTCAGTTTTTTCAGCGCTACGATACCCAGCTAAAGATCTATCAACAGACCCGATTCTTGCCTGTCCACCAGCAACTATTTAGTGAGCTGACCAAGCAGGAGGCTAACAACTCCGTGCTGCAAGGCAGCCTGCTGCAACTGGCTGATGCTATTCCGATGTCCGCTGAGTCGGTGCAAAACAGTGCCTGGACCGGTATGCGAAAAGGCTTTGAGCTCTACATTCAAGGACTGGTAGATGAGCAGCAAGCTAGCCAGTTTATGCAGCAATACGCCGAGCGGGACCACCGCCAGCAACGGGAAAACGCACCTTGAGAATCAAGCAACTACGCAGTGTTTTATGGCTCAGCCTGTTACTCATCGCGTTAGCGCCTACGCTAACCATCGGTAGCTACCTGCTCAAGCAAATCTCCGAGCTGGATCAGCAAAACGTCAGCCATGCTGTTTATCTCAAAACCGAAGATATCACCCGGCAGCTAACCCAGCGCTTGCAGCAAAGCGCGCGCGAAGCACTATCGCTATCCCAAGTGTCTGATATTCAGATGACCCCCAATTCGGCTATTTTCAGCTACCAAGCCAATCTGTTACTCAGCGAACTGGTGCAGCACAACCCTTGGGTGAGCGCCGCCTATATTGTGAATCTTCAAGGGCAGGTCATGGAGGGCGCGCCGCTGTTTTCTCAACTCGTCGACCTGAAGGACTACCATCACCTCCTTACTTGGGATTCTGGCAGTAACGCCTCACCACCGGCTTTAGTCACCGAGATTTACAACGATGAGCGCTTCCATCGGCGTGGCGAGCCGCCGCGTGGTAACCGCCATCATGGGCTCGTGTTCGCGCAACCACTGCTGCAGCAAAGCTTTAACTCAGCCTCTGGCTACCGAGTCACCGGTGCTATCTTGGTGTTTATTCCCTTTGCCTACCTGTGGCACGACACCGGTATAGCGCTAGAGCAAAGCCAGCGCATCTCCCTGAGCCAAGGTGGGAATGAGCTATTTGCATCAGCGCCCTTATCGCCTTCACAGCCACAGCTTAAGACAACCATCACCGCTGGGTGGCTGTCTTTATCCCCCCCGGTAGACGTTACGCTAAGTTCAGATACCCGCTCCATTTGGCAACTCCTGTTGGAGCGCCGGGCCAACGTTGTACTGGTGGTTGGCCTAAATACCGCACTGGTGATTGCGCTGGCGCTGTTTTTAACCCGACACATTCAGCAGCCGCTGACCAGCCTGACTCAGGTAGTCGGGCGTTTCTCCATGGGCGATTACCTATATAAGCCTCCACCTCTGCGTTATGGCGAATTCGAGCAAGTATCTGAGCTACTCAGCTCCATGGCCAACAAGGTGATGGTTGACCAAGAGCTACTTGAGCAGCGGGTTGAACAACGCACCCTTGAGCTGCAAAATGCCAACTCCGAGCTGGAAGCCACCTTAAAAGAGCTTGGAGACGCCCAACAGCAGCTGGTCGAAAAAGAGAAGCTGGCCGCCTTGGGCGGGCTGGTATCGGGTGTTGCCCATGAACTCAATACGCCGTTGGGCGTAGGCATCTCGGCGTCTTCACAAATCGCCGACAACGCGTCACAAGTGTTGACTCAACTGGAACAAGGCCAGCTCTCCAAGCACGCGTTAATCAACACCATGGAGCAAAACCAACAAGCAGCTCAGTTGATGGAAAGCAGTATGAAGCGCGCCGCCGCGCTGGTTAAAAGCTTTAAGGCAATCGCGGGCGCTGACATCGATAGCACTCAACAGTCCTTCCCGCTGCTAAGCTGGTGCCAACAACGGCTAGAAATGGAGTTAACCACCCGCAACCGCGCCCTCCCAGCGCTGCGCTTTGCTGGGGACAACCCCACTATCCGTTTTAACGCCAGTGCGCTGGAACAGATCCTACATAGTTTGCTTGAAAACTCGCTACAGCACGGTTTTACCGACCAAGTCGCACCGGAAATCGCCATCAAGGTGACCAAAGGTACTGAAGAGGTATACCTGGAGTATCGCGACAATGGTCAGGGGGTAGATGAAGAGGAATTAACCCAGATCTTCAACCCATTCTTCACCACTCGCCGCGGCGAGGGCAATATCGGTTTAGGGCTCAATCAGGTGTTCAATTTGGTAAGCCTGCACCTACATGGAGAGGTCAGCGCGTTTCAGGTAAAACCACAAGGATTAGGCATAAAGATACGCCTGGCCACAGAGCCAGGCGTCAATGAGGAAGGCTAAGCTTGGCGGTTATCGTTGGCCTGCTGTAGCAAGCTGCGACTCTCTGCCAAGAAGGTTTGCGAGTACTCGCCGAACCAGTCGCTCACCTCAGCAAAGTTATTGATAAAGCCCTCGCGATCGCCGGCCTTAATCAGCTCTACCAGCTGGCCAAAGTGCTGGTAGTAACGCTCGATCATGCCCACGCTGTCGTTAGATGCCATGATGATGTCGGCATACAGCTCGGCATTTTGCGCGAACAAGCGTCCCACCATCGCAAGCTCCAAGCGGTAGATCGGTGAGCTAAGGTCCAGCAGCAGTTTTAAGTCGGCATCCAGCTCAGCCAAGTGACGACCATAAGCAAACGAGGTGAAGTGGCGTAGCGATTGAATCAGCGTCATTGCCTCATCGTGCTTCTCAGCGCTAACCGGGAAGATCCGCGCGCCCCAGATGGCCATCTGCTCGAGTAGCCACTGGTAGTGCTGTTCGCCACGACCATCCACATACACAATGGCCTGTTTTGCCAAACTCGGCACGTCGGGGCCAAACATCGGGTGCAAGCCAACCACGGGCCCCTTATGCGTATCGAGCATCGCTTTGAGTGGACGAGCTTTGACACTGGTTAAATCACACAACACGCAGTCTTCCGGCAGTTTACTTAGCTGGCGAATGATCTGCTCAGTAGTCTTAATAGGTACCGAGACCACCACTAAACCGGCACCGGCGAAGAACTCATCGGCGCGCTCCCAGTCGTTACGTCCCATTACCTTCACGTTGTAGCCGGAAAGCTGGAACATATTAACGAACACCTTACCCAGCGCGCCGTGGCCACCGATGACTACTACGTCACCCAGATCGGGTTTGATGGTTTTGAAACCGGCGTCTTTTTCACTGGTATACGACTCTCGCATCACCCGGCGCAGCACATCTTCGATAAGCTGGGGCGGTACACCCTTGCTTTCCGCTTCGCCACGGCGCTTGGCCAGCATAGC
This sequence comes from Aliagarivorans taiwanensis DSM 22990, assembly GCF_000429505.1. GTDB lineage: Bacteria > Pseudomonadota > Gammaproteobacteria > Enterobacterales > Celerinatantimonadaceae > Aliagarivorans > Aliagarivorans taiwanensis. The sequence continues at coordinate 37,086 of NZ_AUBZ01000003.1, forward strand.
GGCCTCACGACTTGGGTCATAGATCGGTAAACCGTGTTCGGTTTTTACTTCACCGACCTTATGCACCAGGTTGATACGCTGCTGCAGCAGCGAGAGAAGCTGCTGATCGACCGAGTCAATCTGGTCACGCAGCTGGTTGAGAGCCTCTACCATGTGTAGTCCTTAATCTTTAAAGCGCTGACGCAGAGCCTGAGCCAGATCCTGATTGGCTTTATCCAACACCTTGGCAGTGCTTTCCCAATCGATACAGGCATCGGTGACCGACACGCCGTAGGCCAGCTCGTGCTTAGGCAGGGAGCTTGGCTGATTGCCAGCGTTGAGGTTACTTTCGAGCATGATGCCGATAATTGACTGGTTACCTTCCTGGATCTGGTGAATCACATTCTCTGCAACCAACGGCTGTAGTTCGTGGTTTTTGCTTGAGTTTGCGTGGCTACAGTCTACCACCAAACTGGCAGGTAGATTGGCATCCTGCATGGCTTTTTCTGCCAGAGCCACATTTACCGAATCGTAGTTTGGCTGCTTGCCACCGCGCAGAATCACATGGCAGTCCGGGTTACCGGCAGTTTGCATGATAGCCACCTGGCCTTGCGGGCTCATACCGATAAAGCGGTGTGGTGAAGAGGCTGACTGCATACCGTTAATCGCAGTACTCAAGCTGCCATCGGTACCGTTTTTAAAGCCCACCGGCATCGACAGACCACTGGCCAGTTCGCGGTGAGTCTGCGACTCAGTGGTACGAGCACCAATCGCTGCCCAAGAGATCAGCTCAGAGATGTACTGCGGGCTCATCGGGTCGAGCGCTTCGGTGGCGGTTGGCAGGCCGAGCTCGGCAATCCAGGTCAGCAGCTCACGGGCTTGGTGCAGACCTTCTTCCACGTCAAAGCTGTTATCCATGTGCGGATCGTTAATCAGACCTTTCCAGCCTACCGTGGTACGTGGCTTTTCAAAGTAAACGCGCATCACAATGAACAGAGTATCTTGGTACTTGTCGTGTAGTACTTTAAGCTTTTTGGCGTACTCTTTGGCTTGCTCAACATCGTGCACTGAACACGGGCCGGTGATCACCAGCAGGCGCGGGTCTTTATGATGGCAGATATTGGCAATGGTCTTGCGCGAGCGGCGCACGAACTCCAGCGCGTTATCACTGGCTGGAAGCTTCTCCCGAAGTTGCTCGGGGGTAATCAGAATCTGTTGAGACTCAATATGAATATTGTTGACGCGATCTTGTTGCATTGACAGCTAACTCCTTCTTGGCTTGCACGGTGGCCTTGCTGTTTTGGTTGTGTGGCCACGAATAAAAACGATACCAAGGCAACAGCCATTTGCAATCTTCGGCGCAAAAAACCGCCAGCAACAGTGTAAAAACCGACTTTTCGGACGAAATCAGCCTTAAACCAGTGTTTTTTCCTATTTTTGTCAGACAAATGACCCCTCGCTTATTGTCATACATGAAGCAAAAATGCGACTATTTTTTGCTTCTTTCCCGGCCTGACTGTCTCTATAATCGCGCCACCTTAATCACCTTGCTAAAAAGCCATTAACAATGAGTTCGGTAAACTTCGATATAAAACGTCGCTTTGTTATCCGGCTAGGGAAGGCACTACATCAACTGGGCACACCGGCAGCACGCTTGGAATCGCTACTAACCCGCGTGGCCCGCACCCTGCATATTGACGGCACCTTTTTGGTCCAACCGACCAATCTGACCTTCGTGATGTGGGAACCCTCGGACGATCCCGAGCATATGCCGCTGGAAATGGCCCATATTGCGCGCACCCAACCGGGTGATATCAACCTCGGCGCACTGGCAAGAGTGAATCGCTTGGTTGACCGGGTGCTCAGCGGTGAAACCAGCCCCAGCCAAGCGCTGTTAAAACTGCGTGAGATTGAAGCCGACAATAGTCCTTATCCCGAGTGGCTGATGGCGCTGGCGTTTTGTATCAGTGGTGGCGCCTTTGCCATGCTGATCTCCAGCAACTGGCAAACCACCATCGGCTCCACCATTCTCAGCCTGATCAGTTACGCACTGGTGCATGGCGCGGCGCGCTCGCAACGTATCGCCAAGGCGCTTGAGCCTGCCTCGGCGATGTTTTGTGCGATCGGCGCGATGGCGATGACTCGCTTTATGCCGGAGCTGAATGTGTCGGTGGCGGTACTCTCGGCCATCATTATCTTTATCCCCGGGCTGTCGATTACCCTCGCCCTCAAGGAAGTCTCCGCCCGTGAACTGCTCTCGGGCACCGCCCGATTGGTGGACGCCTTTATGGTGATGTTTAAGCTCTACTTCGGCACGGTGCTGGGCATGGCCATTGGCGCCAAATTATGGGGCAAGGCCATCTTCCCGGAAGAGACCTTCTTATCGGCGGAACTGATCGCGTTGGCCGCACTAGTACTATCGCTATCACTGGTGGTGGTATTTAAGGTGAGGGTGCGCGACGCTCTGTGGTGTGTCATGTCGGGAGTGCTCGCCTATGTCAGCAGCATCGCCGCCAGCGAGGTTCTCGGCGATGGTTTGGGCCCGTTTGTCGGCGCACTGCTGGTTGGACTGTACGGCAATCTGTATGCCCGCGTGATGAAGGCCCCAGCCTCAGTGGTGCTGCTTCCCGGCATCGTACTGCTGGTTCCCGGCAGTAAAACCTATATCAGCCTAAACAGCATGATCATGGGCGAGTCGATCATCAATCAGCCGGATCTGGGCTCGCAAACCTTTCTGATATTTATGTCGTTGGTCGCCGGTCTGGTATTTGCCGACGTGCTGGTTGAGCCGCGCAACGACCTGTAATACCAACTCTCTTTATCAACTTGCTGCAACAGCTTGCGTCAGCGCAAGTTTTTGCAGCGCCGATTGGCGACGTTAGCCACTCTGCGACACACTGAAGCAAACAGGTTGGACCAGGGACGCTTCAACAATGTCACAACGCTTCACTCGCCGTCAGTTCTTACTGGCCAGCTTAGCTGGCGCAGGCGGACTGCTGGGCTGGTATCTTAGTCGCCCGCAGGACTTACCCCAGCAACGGGTTAAGGCCCGGCATCTCAGCGCGACGCAGCTGGAGGTGCTGGCAATGATGGCCCCCAGCCTTCTCTATCCGATAAGGCCCGACGCCCAGCAGCTGCACAATCTGCTGCAAGCCATCGACCAAGCCTACGGCTATCTCCCCGCTAGCACCCAGCAAGAGCTCTCTCAGCTACTCGATTTGCTACATCGCCGGGGCAGCTTTCTACTGCTTAGCGCCGGGATGAGCGATCTCTCCAAGTTCTCGATAAACCAGCGCATACAGCTACTCAACTACTGGCGTTTCCACAGCCTGGCGCTGCTCAATCAAGCCTACCAAGGGCTCCATGAGCTGGTCATGGCCTCGTGGTATGGCGATTCTGCCAACTGGCCTGCCCTCGACTATCAGCTGCCCGAGCCCTTCAAAAGCTTCGCCCTCGAGAGGAGTACGCCGCATGCTGGATGACCCTATCGCCAAGGGCTTGGCAGCTGGCTGGCAGCATTACTCCCCCGAGTCGCTGCCAGAGCGCTGGCCCGAGTTCGATGTGGTGATTATTGGCTCCGGCGCCGGAGGGGGGATCAGCGCCAAGATCCTCAGTGAAGCGGGGCTATCGGTACTGATTATCGAGTCGGGGCTGCTTCGCTCCAGTCGCGATTTTAACCTGCAAGAGGCGCAGGCCTATCCCGATCTCTACCAAGAGGCGGCCTCCCGCAAAACCAAAGACAAGGGGATCGGCATTCTGCAAGGGCATTGTGTCGGTGGCTCTACCACAGTGAACTGGACCACCTCGATCCGCACGCCCAACGCCACCTTGCAGCACTGGCAAGATGAGCATGGTTTAAGCGCACTTAGCGAGCAGCACTTGCAGCCCTACTTTGAAGAGGCCGAGCAGCTACTCAACATCAGCCCTTGGCAGGTACCGCCGAACGCCAATAACCGCGCCCTGCAGCAAGGCTGTGAGCAGCTTGGCTGGTCCCATCAAGTTATCTCGCGCAACGTCAAAGGCTGCTGGGACTTGGGCTACTGCGGTATGGGCTGCCCGACCAATGCCAAGCAGTCGATGCTAACCACATGTATTCCGCAGGCGCTGGAGCACAATGCCTGGCTGCTGTCGGGCTATCAAGTGTGGACGCTGGAACATAAGCAAGGGCGAGTAACCGGGCTATCTCTGAAACCCACCCTTGCCAGCGCCAGCAACAATCCGCCTTCGTTCTCGCTGTCGGCAAAGCATGTGGTACTAGCGGCCGGCAGCATCAATGGTCCGGCCTTGATGCTGCGCTCCAAGCTGCCCGATCCCCACCAGTTTATTGGCAAGCGCACCTTCTTACACCCGGTGCTCATCAGCGGCGCGTTGATGCCCTTTAAGGTGGAGGGCCACAAAGGCGCGCCCCAGTCGGTCTATTCTGACCAGCACCTGTGGCCGCGCCAAGGTTTGGGCTACAAACTGGAGGTACCGCCACTGCATCCTATCTTGGTGGCAACCAAGCTATGTGGCTTCGGCGAGCTGCATCAGCAATTGATGCAGCAGTTTAACCAACTGCAGGTGTGTCTGGCGCTGCTAAGCGACGGCTTTGATGCGCACAGCCAAGGCGGACAGGTAGAGTTGCGCGACGATGGTAGTGCGCTGCTCGATTATCCGTTTAACGATTACTTCTGGGATGGAGCAAGGCGGGCGCTGCTGAGCATGGCCGAGCTGCAGTTTGCTGCCGGGGCCGAGGCGGTCTATCCGCTGCATGAGCAAGCCGGGTTATGCTTTAGCTGGCCCGAGGCGAAGGCCTTGATTGAGACGTTGCCGATGAAGGCCCTGCAAACCAAGGTGGTGTCGGCCCATGTGATGGGCGGGTGTCCAATGGGCGGCGATATCCAGCGCTCTTTGGTGGATGACCTAGGTCGCTATCGCCACTTGGAGAACCTGTCGGTAATCGACGGCTCGATACTGCCCACCAGCTTGGGCGCGAACCCTCAACTCACCATTTATGCGCTGGCACTGCGGGCATCGAAGGCGCTCGCCCAGCAGCTTAGCTAGCCTTTGAGCTTGGGAAAGCTAACCTGCCAAGGCTCACTCAGCACCGTCAGCTGCTCGCTTAAGCCCTCACACTCGAAGAGCTCGGCGGCACTCGCTAGTTGGATCTGCTCGCCCTGCCAGTCGAAGTCCAAGGCATAGGCATGCAGGCAGCCACGCAGGAAGTCCTCACCGCTATAACGCTTATCGCCTAAGATCGGCGCGCCGACACTTTTCATGGCGACCCGCAGCTGATGAGTTCGACCGGTGTGGGGCTTGAGTAAAAACAGCCGGCGCTGCGGCGCAAGCGAGTAGCTAAAGAACTGGGTAATCGCCGGGTTATCCTGACTACGCGCCAACAGCCAACTGCCGTTGCGGCCTTTTTGCATATCGCCCTTAACCAAGCCCTGCTTCTTTTTGGGTTTGGCCGAAGCCAGCGCCAGATAATACTTGTTGATAAGGCCTTGGGAGAACAGTTCCTGAAAGTGCGCGGCGGCCGCTTTGTTGGTGGCCAAAATTAGTAAGCCGGAGGTGAGCTTGTCAAGGCGATGCACTGGCCACAGTTCGCACTCAAACTGCTGGCGCGCCCGTTCAACCACACCCAGCTCGCCATCCTCGCTGTGAAAATTCAGTCCACTTGGCTTGGAAATCACGATAAAATCACGGTGCTCTAACACCTTGGTCAAACTATTCATAACGCCTCTCACTTGAACGGGTCGCAGTATATACCTAAAGACAACAACTTAGGTATAAGCTCGCATTTTCGGGCAGCCGGAACTCCCGCTCAGAAAATAGGCGCTATGATACCTACATCCTAACGAAACAAGCGATGCCGATTAACGATTTTACCCTGTTGCTGGCGCTGGCCCAGCAGATGAGTGTGTTTTTGGTGGTGGCCTACTTACTCAGTAAAACCCCCATCTTCTTGCCGCTGACCAACCTAAGTCCGCGCCTACCTAACACCGTTACCATCTATCTGCTGTTCTCGGCATTTTGTGCACTGGGCTCCTACTTTGGGGTGCTGGTGGGCGATGCCATTGCCAATACCCGCGCCATTGGTGCTGTGTTAGGCGGCCTGTTTGGCGGCCCCACCATCGGCTATATGGTCGGCCTAACCGGCGGTCTGCATCGCTACTATATGGGCGGCTTTACCGATTTAGCATGCGCGGTATCGACCACCGCCGAGGGCCTGCTGGGCGGCTTGGTCCACTACTATGTGCGCCGCCGCAGCCATCGCAGCGAAGACTTGTTCTCACCGCTGTTGGCCTTTACTGTCACCTTGGTGGCCGAGGCGATGCAGATGGGCCTGATCCTACTCATCGCTAAGCCCTACGACCAAGCGCTGGAGCTGGTAAAACAGATTGCCCTGCCGATGCTTATCGCCAACTCCTGTGGCGCGGCACTGTTTATGATGATGATCCGTGACCGCCGCCGGATCTACGACAAGTACACCAGTTACTCCTCCACCAAGGCATTGCGCCTCGCCCAACGAATGGTTGGGGTATTCCGCGAGGGCTTTAACAACAAGAGCGCCGAGAAGATCGCCAAGGTGATCTACCAAGAGATCGGCGTATCGGCGGTAGCAATCACCAACACCAAGGAAGTATTGGCTTTCACTGGAATGGGCAGCGACCACCATAAAGCGGGCATGCCCATCTCCACCGGTCAAACCACCCTAGCCATTCAGGAAAACCGGGTGGTGTTTGCCAACGGCCTAGAAGACCAGTACCAATGCTCGATACGCGATAACTGCCCACTGGGGAGTGCCTTGGTGGTGCCGATCCGCGGCGCCGAGAATGAGGTGATTGGTACGGTAAAACTGTACGAGTCGAAGCGTCGGCTGTTTCTCAATATTAACCGCGCCTTAGGCGAGGGTATTGCCAGCGTACTCACCGAGCAGCTCACTGTGAGCCGTTATCTCCAGCAGAAACAGTTGCTCACCGAAGCGGAGCTGAAAGCCGCCAAGGCGCAGATCAGTCCGCACTTTTTGTTCAATGCCCTGAATACCATCAGCGCAGTGGTGCGCCGCGATGCCGATGCCTCGCGTAGCTTGATTGCCGACTTGGCGCTGTTTCTGCGCAACAACCTCAAGAGCAATCAGCAGCTCAACAGCGTGGCCAGCGAGCTGGAGCACACCATGGCCTACCTGCATATTGAGCAGGTGCGCTTTGCTGACCGCTTAGAGGTGGACGTAGATATTCACGATGATCTGATGCAGCAGGTGCTGCCCAGCTTTAGTCTGCAACCGCTGGTAGAAAATGCCATTAAACACGGTACCTCGAAGTTGCTGGAAACCGGCAAGCTGAAGATCTATAGCCGCGAACATAGTGGTATCCAGCAGATTGTGGTGGAAGACAATGCCGGCCTCTATCAACGCCCAGAGGCACCCAGCGAAGAAGGCTTAGGCATGCATATCGTAGACATGCGCCTGCGTCATGAGTTTGGTGGCGAATACTGCCTGAAGGTTGAAAGCGAGCCGCAGCAATTTACTCGGATGGTGATCAGCCTGCCGAATAAGGAGCAACACTAATGAAAGCCTTTGTGGTGGATGATGAGCCACTGGCCCGCGAGGAGCTGATTGAGCTACTCAAGCAGCACAGTGATATCGAGGTTGTCGGCAGTTATGGCAATGCCTTGGAGTGCCTTAAGGCGCTCTCGACCCACAAGCCCGATGTGATCTTTCTCGATATCGAGATGCCGCAGATCACCGGGCTAGAGCTGGCTAATATGCTCGAAGGCGAGCACGCCCCAGAGATTATCTTTGTCACCGCCTACGACGAGTTTGCCCTTGCCGCGTTCGAGCGTAACGCGGTGGACTACTTGCTAAAACCGGTAGTACCGGAGCGCTTAAAAAAATCCTTGGTGCGGCTGCAAGCCCGCCAACCCGAGCCGACACCCAACAGCTATCAAAGCATGCTGCAGGATGAGCCACTGAAGCTGATCCCTTGCTACTTTAATAATCGGGTGAAACTGCTGCGCCAGCAGGATATCGAGTATGCCTACTCCGACCTCAGTGGCGTGCATGTAGTAACCGCCGAGGGCACCAACCACACTCAGATCACTTTGAAGGCGCTGGAGGACAAAACGCCGCTCCTGCGCTGCCATCGTCAGTACCTGGTCAACGTCGAGGCCATCAAGGAGATCGCCATCGAAGACAACGGTGGTGCCATCTTGTTTACCCACCACGGTGCCCAACTGCCAGTGAGCCGCCGCTACTTTAAGTCCATCAAACAGCACTTTGGTCTGTAACTAACGCCTCAGATCACGTTCTTCAACCACCTTGCCCTCTCCCTAGAGGGCAAAACTCTCAGTTTTGCTAACAGCTCAGTGTAAAACCCTGATCTTAGCGGCAGTTATCCCACCCAGATGTTGCAGATTAATAGAACAAATAATAAAAGACCTTTGGAGTTTTTCGTTAGCCTTTTGAAAAAGGTTAATAGATATCGCCAAATTTCAACAATCTCATGGTGGAGAGTAAAACGTGGATAAAGCAAAAGGGTATCTGGGCAATATCGGTGTTCAGGTGGTAATCGCAATGGTCCTGGGTACCGCAATCGGTGCCATGATGGGCGAGTCAGCAGCGGTGTTCGCCCCGCTCGGAACAATCTTTATTAACCTAATCAGAATGTTGGTGATCCCACTGGTGGCAGTGGCGTTGATCTCCGGCGCCGCGGGTCTGGGCAACAGCCAAAACGCCGGCAAAGTGGGCATGACCACACTGGGCTTCTTCGGCATAACCTCAGCGTTGGCGGTTGCCTTGGCATTGCTGATGGGTATCGTGTTTAAGCCTGGCTCTGGCGTAAACATGAGCGCGGTACAAGGCATGTTCTCGACAGAATACGCCGCGCAAGGTGAGCTGCCGACCTTCTGGGAAACCATCACCGGGATGATCCCAACCAACGTGTTTGAATCGCTAACTGGCGGTAACATCCTGCAAATTTTGGTGTTCTGCATGTTCTTCGGCATCGCGATCTCACGCCTGGAGCGCAGCCGCCGCGAGCCGCTGATCAACGGGGTAAACTCGATTGTTGAAGCGATGGTATGGATGATCAACAAAGTAATGCTGATTGCCCCTCTCGGTGTATTTGGCCTGATGGCTGAAGCGGTAGGTACCTTCGGTTTTAGTGCGCTGACCGTGGTGGCCAAGCTGTTCTTTGTTTATGTGGCCGCCATTCTGATCTTTGGCTTTATCGGCTTCCCACTGATGGTTCAAGCCTTCTCTAAAGTCAGCGCTCGCCAGTTTATCTCGATGATGAAGAAGCCTCAGGTGGTGGCACTGTCTACCGCCTCGTCGATGGCTACCCTGCCAGTGACCATGGACACTGTGGAGAACGAGCTAAAAGTGCGCAACTCGACTGCCTCGTTCGTGCTACCACTGGGTGCCACCATCAACATGGCCGGTAACGCTATCTACTACGGTCTGGTTGCAGTATTCTTCGCCCAGATGTTTAACGTGGATCTGAGTATGGGCGCCTACATTGCCATCATTCTCACCTCGACCTTAGGCGCTGTCGGTCAGGCCGGTGTACCGGGCCCGTCCTTCTTGGTGGTTGCAGTACTGCTGGCAGCCGGTATTCCTATCGAAGGCCTGCCGCTACTGTTCGCTTTGGACCGTGTGTTTGACATGATCCGCACCGCTCTGAACATTACCGGTGATGCGGCCTGCGCGGTTATCGTCGACAACTTGGTTGAAGAAGAAGTGAGCATTACCGAGCCGGTAAGCCTGCGCGCTGAGCGCGCCTAGATCTCGCCTAAGTTTCGCTTTAAACAGGGCAGCCACCAGCGGGCTGCCCTGAATCTTTGAACACATTTCCCAACTACCTCAAACACGCCCCGCAACACCGGTCTATCGCTGTCACTCGCTGCTTTGTGATCCCGCTCAAATCCTTAAATTTTAGTAACAAATAAATCACTACCACTTACTGGCTATTTCGACCACTTAGGTCTCGATAGCACCGCTCAGCGAGTGATCAAATGAGAGCAAGTGCTGAGCTCGTTACAATCGCCCCCAGATTTAAGTACCCCTACCAAAAACAGAGAGACAGCAACATGATCTGGTTCCTAACTTGCGTAGCAGCCTTGATTGGTGGCTACTTCATCTACGGCGCGTTCGTCGAGAAAGTCTTTGGCATCAACGAAAACCGTCAAACCCCGGCTTACGCTAAGCAAGACGGTGTTGACTACCTGCCAATGTCGCAAAAACGTGTTTACCTTATTCAACTTCTTAACATCGCTGGTGTTGGCCCGATCTTCGGCCCAATCATGGGTGCCTTGTACGGCCCAGCGGCGATGCTGTGGATTGTAATCGGTTGTATCTTCGCCGGCGCAACCCACGACTACTTCTCTGGCATGCTGTCAGTGCGTAACGGCGGTGCGTCTGTTCCGGCACTGGCTGGTCGTTACCTCGGCCCAGCTGCTCGCCACTTTATGAATGTGTTTGCTGTCGTTCTATTGTTGTTGGTGGGTGTGGTGTTTGTGTCGGCGCCAGCGGGCATGATTACTAACCTGATCAACTCGCAAACCGAGCTGACTGTTGCCTTGGGTAGCATGGTAACCATTATCTTCGCCTACTACGTGGTTGCCACCATCGTACCTATCGATAAAGTGATTGGCCGCTTCTATCCGTTCTTCGGCGCGCTGCTTATCTTTATGTCGGTTGGCCTGATCACTGCGATTGCCTTCTCGGCGGATCACCAAGTACTGGCCGGCTTCGAGCCAAGCCAAATGTTTAGCAACATGAACCCGAACGACATGCCACTATGGCCTGCTCTGTTCATCACCATCGCTTGTGGTGCTATCTCTGGTTTCCACGCGACTCAGTCTCCACTGATGGCGCGCTGCATGGAAAACGAGAAGAACGGTCGCTTCGTGTTCTACGGTGCAATGATCGGTGAAGGTGTTATCGCCCTGATTTGGTGTGCCATCGCTCTGTCTTTCTTCGGCAGCGTTGACTCTCTGGCTGCTGCGGTTGCTGACGGTGGCCCGGGTAAAGTGGTATACGACGCGTCATTCGGCCTGCTGGGTGTATTCGGTGGCATCATCGCCTTCTTGGGTGTGGTTATCCTGCCAATCACCTCTGGCGACACCGCGTTCCGTTCAACCCGTCTGATTCTGGCTGAATACTTCAACATGAAGCAGACCAAAGTGAAGAACCGTCTGGCCATCGCAGTACCGGTATTCACCGTAGGTGCCATCCTGACTCAGGTAGACTTCGGGATTATCTGGCGCTACTTCGGCTTTGCGAACCAGCTGACTGCGGTAATGATGCTGTGGACTGCCTCAGCCTACCTGCTGCGCCACAACAAGCTGCACTGGATTACTACCCTGCCAGCGATGTTTATGAGCACAGTAGTGGTGACCTTCATCCTGAACTCAAGCTCACAAGGCTTCGGTCTGCCGATGAACGTATCAACCATCGCCGGCATCGTTACCACCTTGGTTATCACTGGCCTGATGATCAGCACCATGAAAGGTCGTGGTGAAGATGACGCAGAAGCGTCAGAGCTTGAGCAAGCCTAAAACTATTCCTTAGCTCTCTTGCTTTTGAGGCACCTTCGGGTGCCTTTTTTTGTTGCTCTCTTTTTGTTAATCGTCTTAGTAATTCAAAAGGTCTCTGTAAACAGCGGCTTAGCTCCGTTATAGTCAACGCACTGAATTCTAAAAGGACCTTATCGTGGAAATTGTGGTGATGATAGGTTTGGCGGTGCTGGTACTGCCGATAATTGCCATCGTGATGGCCAGCAACGCTGGCTCGTCAATCCGCAGCCTTAAACAGCGGCAAGTGCAGCTGGAGCAGCAAGTCGAAGCCCTGCAGCGTCAAATCTCGCAACAGCGCACAGCCCCTGTAGCAGAGCAAAGCGATTCCCAGTCTGAGCCTGAAGCGGTGCCAGCGCCTACGGACACTGTAACTGCACAGATAGCGCCCGCGGCAGAAAGGGCAAGCGAGAAAATCGAGTCCGTGACTACCAGCGAGCCTTCTTCCGATAACGCAGCGCCGGCCCAACCGGCGAGCGTGACCACTGCCGATGACACGCCGCAGTCGGAGCCCGCAAGCGCGTGGGCAGCGCCTACCGAATCCCCGATTATCCAGCACCTAAAGCGTTTCTGGATGGCCTGGAGTGGTGGCCTGTGCGTGGCCTTGGCGGGGATTTTTATGGTGCGCTATTCCATCGAAGAGGGCTTACTCTCCCCTGCCGCTCGCGTGAGCATAGGCGCAGCAATGGGCTTGTTGCTGCATGGCGTTGCCATCAAGTTGCGTCAGCGCACGCTACCTGATGTACCGGTCGCCCTTGGCGCTTTAGCCGGCGGGGCTAGCCTGTGTATCTTCGCCAGTGTTCTCTCCGCCCAACACCTCTATCACTTAATTCCCGAATGGCTAAGCTTCGCGCTTTTGGCGGTAACCGCCGTCGCCACCATGTGGCTGGCACTGTTCTACGGTCCGCCACTGGCCGGGCTGGGCATACTTGGGGCCTATCTGGTGCCGCTCGTGCTGGGTGCCAGCGAGTCTAACTGGCCGATGGCCTTTGGCTACAGCCTGCTGGTAAGCATCAGCGCCTTGGGCGTGCTGCGCTATGTGTTCCGCGATTGGCTCTGGTACGGTGCGCTAGCGGGCGCATTACTGTGGTTTGGCCTGAGCATTGTTGATGCGGCTAACACACCGACGCTGGTGCTGCTGCAATCCACCTACCTGGCGGTGCTTGGCTATCTGCTGCTGGCCTTCCCCAGCGGCGATTGGACACTTGGCCAAGTGCTGTGCTATCCAGACAAGCGCTTCCCCTACAAAGCGGCGCTGCTCAGGCTGGTAAAACCGGGTCGCGAGCCGCGTGAGATCCAAGCCTTCTCCTTTGGCTTGTTGGTGCTAGCCCAATGCCTAAGCCTGCTTACGGTCAGCCTAAGCGGCCCCGCCAGCTGGAGCTGGTTACCATTAATGGCGCTGCTGTTGTGGGCTAGCAGCCGCCAAGAGCGGCTCAGCTACTACCCATGGCTGTACCTGTTGGGTCTATTGGCGGTATTGCTGGCGCGTCAGTTTGATGTGGATAGCCTAAGCATGCTACCGCTGAAACAAGCGGGGTTAAGTGCCTGGCATTACAGCGGCTTGGCCTTGGCAGCCTTAGTGTTTGCCGCGGCGGGCTACAGCCTCAAGCACTGCCGCGCCAAAGCCTTGTGGGCCAGCTTGGCGTTTTTCAGTACTCCGCTGTTACTGCTAAGCGGTTACCTGCTGCGGCCCAATCTCAGCACGTCACTGTGGGCTGGCAATATGCCGTGGGTGGTGATCACCTTGCTGGTTGGCTTGCTAAACTTCGCCTTGCTCTCTCGGGTTGCCGGGCGGCGCGAGTGGCGCAGTCTGGCGATCAGCGTGTCGCTGGCCGGGCATTTTTGTTATGCGCTGAGCGTGAGCTGGCTGCTAGATAGCACCGGCCTCACCTTCGCCCTGAGCTTGCAGCTATGGGCGCTGGCCGCCACCATCAAACGCTTCCGTCTGCCGCAATTGGCCCGGGCCTATAAAGTGCTGCTAACGCTGGTGGTTGGCCGCCTAAGCTTGCACCCACTGCTGTTTGAACTCGATAAGCAATCGCTATGGCTGCTACTCAATGGCTTTGCCGCTACCGCGCTATGCGTGTTGGCGGGCAGACAGCTGACTCGTTATCAGCAGCTTAAGGCTTGGAGCGAAGGAGCGATGATCCACCTGCTCACGCTCAGCCTGTGGGCTGCGCTGCGCTATCTGTTGCACAGCGGCGATCTGTTCCAACCCAGCTACAGCGCCACCGAGGCCAGCTTGAACATGCTGCTGTTTGGCGCACTGGCGCTGGTTTATCAATACCGTAGCCATCTGGCGGGCAAACTGCGCCGCTACTACCAAGGCTATGCCGTGGTGCTGTTGGTCGCTGCTGCCGCCAACTACACGCTGTTGCTGATGGCGCTGACCTATAACTTACCTTGGCTGTGGCAGAACGTGGGCAGCTGGCCGCTGTTTAACCTAAGCACCCTAAGCTTTGCCGCGCCGGCCCTGTTGTTAGCGCTTGGTGGACAGCTCCACCGCCCATGGCGCAACTACTGTTGGTATGCGGCAGCAGCAACAATCTGGCTGTGGCTGAACATCGCATTGCATCATCTATGGCAGGGCAGCGTACGCTGGGATCTGCCGATTTCCAGCGCTGAGGTGTATAGCTTCTCGCTGATGTGGTTGCTGCTGGCCATTGCCGCCATCTTGCTGGGACATCGCTATCAGCTGAAGGCGGTGTATCAGTTTGGTCTGGCACAGCTACTGCTGACCATCGGCAAGTTGTTCTTAGTCGATATGGAAGGGCTCACCGGGCTGCTGCGGGTGGCGTCGTTCTTGGGCATGGGCCTGAGCCTGCTAGGCCTTTCTTACCTGCATAAACAGTTGGTGGGCAGCGCTAAACAAGAGTTGGACTAGCTCAGTAGATGCGGTGGCCAACAACCTGTGCCACCGCATATTAATTGACGCGCTCTTGCGAAAAGGCAAAAGAGCTAATTCGCGAGTATCGATAGCTCCACCGACGGCTCGCCTTGGGCGCTCTGCCGGTCGACCCGTTCAACAAACACCCGCTCCAACTCGATCCCCTGCTCCAGCAAGGCCTGCTTCACCGCATCGGCGCGCGCCTCTGCCAGCGCCTTATAGCGCGGCTCATCCACTTGCTGGATGTCCATCAGCGTTTGGTAGCGCAAACCCAGTAACTCCTCGTCCAGCGCGGCTAAGCGATCCTCAGCCTGCAGCTGTTGGCGCAATTGTTGGTAAGCTTCAGTGGCTTGCTCCGCGGGGACCGCCTCGAGGTAGGCTTGTTCGAGCGCGGTTTGCAGCGAGGGCTCGGCGAGGATCTCATCCAAGCCGATTAATGCCACTGCGGGCTCAGATTCGCCAGCACCTTGCTGTTGATCACTAAGCTTTTGATCGCTAAGCAGTTGTTCGCTAAGCAGTTGCAGCTTGATCGCCTCAGCCTCGCCGACCGGGTCAACATAGCCTTGCAGGCCTAGCTTGACTGACGGGCGCTGCTGGATGCCTTTCGCTAGCGAGGCTATGCGCTGGCTCTGCGCAGCTGTTAGCTCGCTGCTGCCCGGGGCAAAGCTTACTTGGCTGAGATTGTCGTCGGTTCCCACCAAGCTGGCAATAATGGAAAAGGGCGAGGTAATCAGCTTGGTAATGGCGCTGCCAATGGCCTTGCCGATCAGCGCGCTGACATCGAAGCTAGGGTCGTTGATATCGCCATTGACCTGCAGGCCGAGGTCAATCACCCCTTGGTCATCCTCGAGCAGGGCTACCGCCAGCTCCAGCGGCAAACTGGTGGCCTTCTCGCTTTGAATGCGCTTGCCCAGCTTAAGCTGCTCGATGACGATGCGATTGTCGCCATTAAGCTGGCCTTGCTCCACCTGATAGCCCAGGTCCAACGACAACTGGCCCCGCTCAATCACATAGCCCGCGTAGGTGCCGGAGTAGGCATTCAGTCGGGTCAGCTCCAGGTGTTCAAAGCTAAGCGCACTATCAAACTGCAACTGCTCGGCAAACGGCGCGGCTGTGCCTTGGAAGGCAACCGGCGCGTAGCCATCCACCTGCCCGCTAAGCTGCAGCTCGGCCGAGCTATCCGGGCGGTTACTCAAGGCGCCAAGTTGTCCATTAACCCGTTGGATTTCGGTTTGAAAGTTCGGCTCAAGGGTGTAGTCAGCAAAGTCCACCTGACCATCCTTCAGGCTCAAGCCCGCCAGCTCAATGGTCCAAGGCGCGGACTCGCTATCTTCACCTTGGCTCGCCTGCTGCTCGCTGTTGGCTGAGCTATCGCCAGCGCTACTGGAGGGCTTCACAAGACCTTGCAAGTTGGTGCTGAAATCGGGGCGGATCTCTATCTGCATGGCGGGCGCATCCAGCTGGCTACTGGCGATGCGAATAAGCCGAGTTTGCGAGTCCACCTCCAGAGAAGGCACATCTAAGCTGTTCCAAGCTAGCAATTCACTTTGGTCACGCTGGTCAATAATCTTCAGCTGCCCCAACTGATAACCACCAGCTAACTGATAGCTGAGCGGCTCCGCCCAGCTCAGCGTTAGCTCAGGGGTGGCCGAGAACAGCGCCGACTGGAGCGATATCTCCAGATAGGGGCTGAGGTAGCGGTTAAGCAGGCCCAGATTGAGCTGATCAATCTCGCCAGCCAAGGCCAAGGATTGGCCGGAAGGGTCAACTTGTCCGGCAAAGTCTAAGCGTCCACCGCTTGCAATAGAGAGACTTAGCCGGCTATCGAAGGCCTGCAACTGAGAGTCAATCGCGCCAGCTTGCAGGGATTCTAGCAGCAGCTGGTGTTGAACTGGCTCGCCAGAGAACTGCTCATCAAAGCGCAGCTTTGCATTGGCGATAGCTACTTGCTCAATGCTCCAGCGCCAAGCTGACTCAGCAGGTTCCGGTTCTGGAGAGGGTTGCTGTACCGATGATTCCGGCTGAAGCGTCGCAAGCGGCAATAGCTGCTGCTCGCCATCCAGAGCTAGCCATAGTGATAAGCCCTCGGAGTCGATAGAGGAAACGGAGAGCTGTTGCTGCGCTAAATCGAATGCCAAGCCGCTAACGCTGAGTCGCTCCTGACTTAGCCATGGCTGCTGCTCAATGGCTAACTGCAGATCGGCAAGCGTCAGTTGCTCACCGGCGAGTTTAAGCGCAACCTCCTCGGCAAAATCGAGCTCCAGCGCCAAGTCCAGATCCAACTTGCCTTGCTGCAACTGGATATCCACCGGCAGTTCGACCAACTGTACCAACGGGCTCAGAGTGATCTGCTTGAGGCTCAGCGCGCCTTCTAAGTGGCTATCGATCAGGTCTAAGCGCCCCAGCCAATGCAACTCTCCACCACTGCTAAAACTCATATCCAACCGATGCTGCTGGTCTTCGGCAGCCAGGTAGCTACTCAGCTCGCTGATCTCGAGATTGATCGGATCCAGGCTCAGCGACTTATCACTGCGCGCGTCGCGATAGTCTACTTGGGCATCAATCAGGCGAGTATTGCTGAGGGTAAAGCGCGGTAGCCCGCTATCGGCAGGCTGCTCAGCCTCGTTTGGCGATGAATCCGCAGGCGCTTGAAACGGGGCGAGCTTTTGCCAATTAAGTAGCCCTTGCTCGTCTACGCTCACATGCACATGCAGGCGTTCAAGCTCTATCGCGGTGACCAGCCATGCACGCTCGAATACTGACGATAGCGCTAGGTCGACTCTGGCGGCCTGCAACGAGAGCAATGGGTCCTCTGCGCTGCCCAGCTCCAGCTCGCTTAACTGGGCACTGAGTTTAAAAGGATGAAAGGATAGCGATCCAAGACGGGCAGGTGTTCCGAGTTGCGCACTCAGCTGCTTCTCTGCCTGCGAGCGGCCAAGGGTAGGCACAGCGACTAAGGCAAGCAGCAAATAGACAGCGAGCAGGCCGACCACCACCAGCAATACGGTTTTCCACCATGCCCACCGCTTGGTATTGCTTACCTCTGTTGCTGGCTGTGTCATCTCATCCACTCCTGTGAAGGCCACCTAACGTTTAGGCATTACTTATGACCGCTAAATAGCAGACGAATTCCCAAGCCTAGCAAGGCGAGCCCCATGGTGCGTTCAAACCAGTGACCCACCTTCAAAAATTGCCTGCGCACCCGCTGCGTTGTCAGCAGGTAAGACAACAGCATAAACCACAGTGCGGTTGCCACCATCATGTACACACCATAGGCGAACTGCACCGCGATCGGCGTGTCGTGGCTGATCACCACCGAGAACAGTGAAAGGAAGAACAGCAGGGCCTTTGGATTGGTACCATTGGTCAGAAAACCGTTGATAAAGGCTTGCCGAGGGGTCATGGCATTGCCGCCATCGAGCTCAATATCCTGCTGACTACGCGCCCCGGCTCTGAGCGACATAATCCCGATGTAAATCAGATACCCCGCCCCCACCAGCTTCACCAGATTAAACAGCCATAAGGAGTTGGCTACGATAAGGCCGATCCCCAGCACCGAGTACAGCACATGGATAAAGATGGCGCAGCCGACGCCGATGGAAGTTAGCATCGCGGCTTGCCGCCCTTGAGTAACGCCGTTTCGCAGCACCACCGCGAAATCAGGCCCGGGCGAGGCCACCGCCAACAAGTGCACCAAGGCCACGGTGGCAAACTCTGTCCAATACATGCTCATCCCACAAAAATTCTGAGTAATTCCAACATACTATACCGAAAGCCAGCCAAGTGGCAGGTAGCGCTTAGCCATCGTGGCAGAGAAGATGCCCACAAAATATGTAGGGATTTGGAGCAGTATCATCCACGTTTGCGTTTTGCCCCCAGCCGTCTATCTTCACCATTTGAGTTTGCAAGGATGCTCTACACTTAGCCAAGTGCAGTAGAAGGAATACGTTATGCTCCAAGTGCTGATAGTCGATGACAGCGCCACCGTTCTGAAGATCATTCGCCACGTCAGTGGCCGCCTCACCCACCTAAAGCCCGTGTTTGCTTCCAGCTTTGAACAAGCCAAGCAGCTGTATTTGAGTGCGCCAGATCAGTACTTTGCCGCCTTGTCCGATTACAGCCTGCCGGATTCACCCAACGGCGAGCTTATCGACTTCTTGCTCGAACAAGGCCTACCCACCGTGGTGCTTTCGGGTTCGTTCAATGAAAAAAATCAGGGTGAGCTCATCCTCAAGGGCGTGGTCGACTATGTGCTCAAGGAGGGGCGCTACTCTTACGAGCTGGCAATGGACCTACTCAACCAGCTCTATCAAAACCGCAATGTAAAGGTGCTGGTCGCCGAAGACTCGCGTAGCGCCCGCAAATATATCGTTGGCCAACTCAACCGCCACCTCTACCAAGTGATCGAGGCCGAGAACGGCGCGATAGCACTGCAAGCCCTGCGCGATGACCCGGAGATCAAGCTGTTAATTACCGACTATCAGATGCCGGAGATGGATGGCTATCAACTGGTGCAAACCATTCGCCACGAGATGGCCACGCGGCGCCTGTCGATCCTTGGGCTCTCTTCAGCCGACAATGTCATCGTCTCCAGCAAGTTCATTAAAAACGGCGCCGACGACTTCCTGCACAAGCCCTTCTCGGTGGAAGAGTTTCAGTGCCGGGTCAGCCACAACCTGAATACCCTGAGTATGCTAGAAGAGCTGGAAAAAGCCGCCTATCAAGACTACCTGACCGAGATCCCCAACCGCCGCTTCTTTATCGAACGGGCCCGTGAACTTTACGAGCAAGCCGAAAGTAAGCAAACCCAACTGGCAGTGGCGGTCATGGATATCGACAAGTTCAAACTATTCAACGACCAACACGGCCATGAGGCCGGCGATGCGGTGCTAAAACACTTTGCGCAAATCCTGAAGCGCTGTTTGGGCAAGTTTGTGTTTGGTCGCACCGGCGGCGAAGAGTTCAGTGTCGCGATGGCTGGGCTAAGCAACGACCAAGCCTACCAACTGCTCGATGCCTTCCGTAATCAGATCGCCGATAGCCACTGTGACTACAACGGCCAACAGCTCACCATCACCGTGAGCATCGGGGTGACCAACGACTTGAGCGAGCACCTGGAAGGGCAGCTTCACCATGCTGATGAGCTGCTCTACAATGCCAAGGAAGCCGGGCGAAACTTGGTGGTGGGTGATTAGCGCGTTAAACCGCGGCCAGCACCGGAATTGCTCGCTATTGCAGCAGGTCTGAGTATAATCGCCGCCTGTTAACTATCAGCTACAAGAGAGAAGCACCTTGCCATTTAGCCAATTCGGACTTGATCGACGCCTACTTTCCACCCTCGGCCACCTAGGGTTTGATAACGCGACTGAAATCCAGCGCCTTGCCATTCCGGCAGCGATGGCTGGCAAAGACCTAATGGCTTCCTCTAAGACTGGCTCAGGCAAG
This sequence comes from Aliagarivorans taiwanensis DSM 22990, assembly GCF_000429505.1. Lineage (GTDB taxonomy): Bacteria > Pseudomonadota > Gammaproteobacteria > Enterobacterales > Celerinatantimonadaceae > Aliagarivorans > Aliagarivorans taiwanensis. Next base: position 56,950 of record NZ_AUBZ01000003.1, read on the forward strand.
ACCCTGGCCTACCTGCTACCGGCAGTGCAGCGCCTGCTTAAACAGCGCGCCCTGTCCAAGCGAGATCCACGCTGTGTAGTGCTGGCGCCAACCCGCGAGCTGGCCAAGCAGGTATTTGCTCAGGTACGCACCCTGCTGGCGAATACCTCGTTTAAAGCTACCCTGATCACCGGCGGTGAGAACTTTAACGACCAACGCAAAGCGCTGGCCAAAGATCCCCATGTTGTGGTGGCCACTCCGGGTCGTTTGGCCGATCATCTGAGCAAGCGCCACTTGTATCTGGAAGGGCTGGAGCTGCTGATTCTGGATGAAGCAGACCGTATGCTGGATTTGGGCTTTGCCGCGCAAATCAACCATATCAACCGCGCAGCCAGTCACCGCAAGCGCCAAACCATGATGTTCTCCGCGACCATGGACGACCCGCAAGTGCAGGATATCGCACAGGGTCTGCTGCAAGCACCCGAGCGTATCGCGGTGGGCTTTGGCTTCGCAGTGCACCAAGACATTAGCCAGCGCTTCTACCTAAGCGATAATGTTGAGCACAAAGAGAAGCAACTCGCTGAGCTGCTCAAGCAGCCTGAGCTTAACCAGGCCATCGTGTTCACCGCCACCCGCGCCGACACCCAGCGTCTGGCTGAGTTGTTTAACCAGCAAGGCATCGACAGCGCCGCACTCAACGCCGATCTGAACCAAGGTCAGCGCAATCAGATTATGGATGGCTTTGCCCGCGGCCAGTCCAAGGTGCTGTTTACCACCGACTTGGCCTCGCGCGGATTGGACATTGTGCAGGTTTCCCACGTTATCAACTTCGATATGCCAAAACATGTGGAAGAGTACGTGCATCGTATCGGCCGTACCGGACGCGCCGGCAATCAGGGGCAGGCCTTCTCCTTGGTTGGCCCTAAAGACTGGTACAGCTTCAAAACGCTGGAAAGCATGCTCGAAGGCAAACCCGAGTTTTCTGAGATTGAAGGTCTGGCTGCCAGTTTTAAAGGTCTGGCACCAAAGCGTAAGGCCAACAAGAGCAAGCCTCAGCCTTGGAAGAAGGCCAAGCAAGGGCCGAAGAAAGCAGGCGCAGCTAAACCCGCCAAGCGCAATAAAACCTTCGCTGCTGGCACCGATATGGGTGAAGCGCCAATTCGCCGTATGAAGGTCAAGCCAGAAGACCTCGATCAGGAGTAGTCACGCAACTGCGCCATCCCCTAAGCCACCCCGTATGCGGAATGTATGGTAGCTTAGGAATTCAGCGTTGCTATCTCGCTTGGCAGTCCAGGAGGAATCACCGGCATGACGCCACAAGCATACAGCTGGCAGAAGATCCGCCAGCTGATCTTCTCCAATAAACGTCCCTTGTTACTGGCGCAGGTGATTGCGATTTTCGCCACCTTGGCCAGTGTTCCCACGCCGCTACTGATGCCACTGTTGGTCGATGAAGTGTTGCTCGAGCAACCCGGCCCCGCACTGGCAGCCCTTGATAAGATCTTACCCAGCGCATGGCATGGCCCCACCGGCTACATTCTGTCGGTACTGTTCTTGGTCTTTCTGCTGCGCTTGGCCAGCACAGTGCTGGGGGTGCTGCAAAACCGTCAGTTCACCATTATCGGCAAACAGATCTGTTTTGAGATCCGCCGCGATCTGGTCGACTACCTCCCCAAGGTACAACTGCGCGAATATGAGACCCAAGGCTCGGGTGGGATCAGCGCTCGCTGTATCACTGATGTGGAAACCTTGGATAAGTTTATCAGTGAGAGTATCTCCAAGTTTGTGGTGGCGATCCTCACGGTGATTGGCACCGCGGCCATCTTGCTGTGGCTTAACTGGCAACTGGGGCTGGTGATTTTACTGCTGAATCCAGCGGTGGTGTACTTCTCCCAAAGCTTTGGCAAGCGGGTGAAAGAGCTCAAGCGCAAAGAAAATGCCGCCTTTGAAGCCTTTCAATTGGCGCTGATCGAAACTCTGGATAACATCCAGCAACTGCGTAGCGCTCAGCGCGAGAAGCACTACTTTAAAGAGGTGGTAAGCGCAGCCAACGAGCTTAAACAGCGCGCTATCGACTCACAATGGAAGACCGACGCCGCCAACCGACTTAGCTTTACCGTGTTCTTAGTCGGATTCGAGGCCTTCCGCGCCATCGCCATGCTGATGGTGGTGTTCTCCGATCTGACCGTAGGGCAGATCTTCGCAGTGTTTGGCTACCTGTGGTTTATGATGGGGCCGGTGCAAGAGCTACTGAACATGCAGTACAGCTATTTTGCAGCCAATGCCGCATTGACTCGCCTCAATCAGCTGTTCGCCATGCAGCCCGAGCCCCACTACCCTAATCAGGTCAACCCCTTCGCTAGTGAAGGCGATGTGGCAATCAGCCTGCGCGATGTCGACTTCTCCTACAACCCTGAATCACCAGTGCTGCAGCAGGTTAACTTGGAGGTGCCCGCAGGCAGGCGGGTTGCCTTGGTAGCGGTCAGTGGCGGTGGCAAGTCCACCATGGTGAACTTACTGTTAGGGCTGTATCAGGCCGATCGCGGCAGCATAAGGTTCAACGGCGAGCCCATTGAGAAGATCGGTTATGGCTGTATTCGCAGCAACGTCGCCACGGTGTTACAGCAACCGATACTGTTCAATGCCTCAGTGCGCGACAATCTTTGCCTTGGTGCCAACCATGATGACCAAGAGATATGGCAAGCGTTAGACATGGCCGAGCTTGGCGACACAGTGCGCGAGCTAGAGCAAGGGCTGGAGGCGCAGGTGGGGCGCAATGGCATCCGCCTCTCCGGCGGGCAGAAGCAACGAATGGCAATTGCCCGTATGGTTTTGAGCAATCCCAAGGTGGTGATCCTCGATGAGGCTACCTCTGCGCTGGATACCCAAACCGAGGCCCGGCTACACTATAATCTACGGCAGTTCCTCAAACAGCGCACCACCTTGATTATCGCCCATCGCCTGAGCGCAATTCGTCAGGCCGATATCATCTATGTGCTGGATGACGGTAGGGTCAGCCAAAGTGGTGAGCACCAGCAGTTATTAGCTCAGCCCGGCCTATACCAAACCCTATACAGCGGTCATTAGGGCTGCATTTTTTAGTTGCTCGAGCTGAGCGCGGTGCACGCTTAAGTACTCCGCCAGCGCATCGTCTGCCGCGACCTTATGCTCACCACTTAGCAGCGCGCTGAGCAGGTGCCCCTGCAGCGCTTGCTCAAGCTGCAGCTCCTGCGCTAATAAGCCCAGATACGCCAATTGGCTTAGTTGCTCCTTACAGCCACGTCGCATAGCGCGAAAGCGCGCCAGCTCCTCGCCATGCTGCTCAAGACAATACCGCCCTGCGATAAGATCAACGGCGCGCCCGACCCACCAGCTATACAGCAGACACAGAGTGAGATTAACGCTCAGACCGTGTTGGTCCTGCAAGGCTAACAAGCAGGGCTCGATACCCGGGGCGCGGTAGACGCGCCCAGCAAACTGCCAAGCCTGCTGCTGATGCCGGTGCAAGCTTGGAGGCAGCAGAGCGCAATAATGCGAAGGGCTCAAAGCCATTTTTCCAAACTCATGTTTCAACCCATGCTCTCAAACCTATCCTTTCAAGGTTATGCTAGCTTAGAAAACGCAAACGCCGCCCTAAAGGGCGGCGCTTCGCTAAGTTTGGCAACTTATCTATTAGGCAACAATGTTAACATTGTCAGCCTGAGGACCTTTCTGGCCTTGTACGACTTCGAAAGTCACCGCTTGCCCTTCAACTAGGGTGCGGCGCCCAGTGCCGTTGATTGCACGAAAATGTACAAACACGTCTGGACCAGACTCTTGCGCAATAAAACCAAATCCTTTTTCGTCGTTAAACCACTTAACGGTTCCGTTTAATAACTGATCAGACATCAGCTTCCTCTCATCTCATTCCGGTGCCTTAATGGCATCTATAACCTTGTATGCTCGGCAACACTCCATACATCTAGCCAAAAACAACTACCCGTCGAGAGTTTAGCTATGCTGTACCACAGCAGTGCATAAGCAATTTTCCTTGGACCTAGTTGTGAAAACCTAGTCGCCCCAAGAGCAAGTGCAGCTTAATGTGTCTTCATGACAAATTGTTTAAGCTAACATATAGCTCTCAGGCCACAGCTTACATAATCCGAGCGCAAAGGCAAAGTATTTATGTTCTATTACTGTTAATCTTATTAATTAGACATCAGCGGATAAATCAATTTTTCCAGGCCAGCGACTTTGATTTCAAGGGTAAACGCCATTAATTCCCCCAGTTCTCCAGGCGGAAATCCATCGCCATTGGCAAACCAAAGCAGGTACTCTTCGGGCAGTAGAATCAACTGCTTACCTGCGTACTTACCAAACGGCATCTGCTGCCGCGCTATTTTTAGTAACAGCCGTTTATCAAATAGCTCCTCAGCCATCTAGTTACCCTCGTTAATATGCGAATCAAGTAGGCCGAGCACCTACAGAATTAGCATTAGCACATCGCCCCGGCAATGAAACTGATAATACCGATTTGCCAAATATCATGCTGAAACTGGCAAGCAGTGCTTAATAAAAAAATGTAATTAAATTACAATCTAACCAAGAAAACCCTAAGTATTAGAGTTTATGTTCTATGGTAAAAACCACCCCAGACAAGCTACTCAGTAAACACGCTAAGCTTTGTCATAGTGACAATCTCAAGGTTGTCTCTCATCAGCAGCGCCAGCAAGGTGAGTGGATTCGGCACAGTTTAATGATTGAGGGAGTGGATGTCCCCTTTGTGTTTAAGCGCCGCGATGCTTACCGCAATCTAACTGGCCAACGGGTCAACCTAAGCTACTACCCCAGCGAAGAACAGGTTGGCGGCCTCGGCTTCGAAATCATGAAGGTGGTGCGTATCAAACGCAGCTAATCCTCGAGCGATGCACCAAGTATTGCTATTACTGGCAGGCTGGCTCTCAGCCTGCTTTACTGGCGATTATTTCACCAAATCTCCACATTTAGCAGCATGTTAGGAACTGGTCTATCCTGTTTGTCATTGAGAATAACTATCCAGTTGGCTCAAACTATGCCGCCCAAGGCGCAGCCAAATAGGCTGCCATTGGCGCTACGCGTAACGCAATAACACCTAAAAATATGGACTAAAACAATGACAAGATTACTTCAGGCTACCCTACTCTCATTGCTGCTGAGCTTTACCGCGAGCGCCCAAACTACCGTTGGTGGTGTCCAGGTGGAATCCCAACTCGATGTGGAATCACACTCGCTGCAGCACTACGGTAGCGGTATCCGCAGCAAGTTTTTCTTCAAGCTATACGTCGGCTCTTTGTACGCAGAACAGGCGGGGCTAAACGCCACCCAACTGCTTTCTGGCGAACACAATGTCGCAGTCAGCCTGGATATCATTTCTAATAAAATTACGTCAGAGCGGATGCGCGACACCATCGAAGAGGGCTTTGAGAAGGCCTCTGCAGGTAATATGGCGCCACTACGCGAACGCCTCGACAGCTTTGTTGCCGTGTTCGATGAGAAGATTGAGATTGGCGATCAGTTCCTGATGTTCGCCAATGACCAAGGCCAACTGCTGGCCTACAAAAACCAACAGCTGCTCACCACTGTAGAAGGCGCCGACTTTGCACAAACCCTGTTCGCCATCTGGCTGGGTGAGCAGCCGGCCGATGACAAGCTGAAAAGCAAAATGCTAGGTAACTAAATCGACGCCTTACGACGGGCTTGCCACAGCTTACGCGGTGAGAAGCCCGTCACCAAAGCCGTTCCCAGCAATACTACTACGCTGCCCACTAGACTATACCAAGATAGATCCTCACCCAGGAACACGCTGCCCCACAGCCCCCCGAACACCGGAATCAAAAAGGTCACGGTAAGCGCCGAGGCAGCGCCCACCTGCTCAATCAGGCGAAAATACAACAGGTAAGCCACGCCACTACAAACCGCTCCCAATACCACCACAGAGGTCCAGATCCCCGGTGAGCTCACTTCGGGCATCGGAAACAGTAGTAGCAGCGGCAATAAGATTACGGTGGCGCCCCACATGCTGCCATGGGCATTGGCCAGCGGCGCGATACCGCTCAGGCGCTTAGCGTAATTACTGGCGATGCCATAGCAACAGGCCGCCGCTAAACTGGCGGCAATGGCCAGCCACTGCTCATGACTAGCCTGTTGAAACTCGCCGCCGACTAAGATGGAGACGCCAGTCACCCCCAGCAACATACCCAGCAATGCGCGGGCGCTCAAGCGCTGCCCCAAGAATACAGCGGCGATCAACGCGCCCCACAGCGGCGCGCTGGCATTGAGAATGGACAGAATTGATGCTGGCAAGGTGAGCGCAGCGTAGGCCAGCAACACGAAGGGGAAAGCCGTGTTCATTGCGCCCAAGGTGAGATAGGCGCGCCAGTGCTTGGCTAACTCTAGCCGTCCTTTCAGTAGGCTACTCACAACCGCCAGAAACAGAGCAGCAAACAGTACTCGAAACTCGAACAGCCACACCGCGCCCATCACCGGAGCGGCGATGCGCATAAACATAAACGAAGAGCCCCAAATTGCCGCTAACAGCAGCAGGCGCAGTGCACTAGCTAGTTCCATATTACTTCCATTAACCTATCATTTGCCCTCATCCTAGAGGCATAAAAGGGCAGCATCGACCCGAAACTTGCGAAGTGTTTGCAGAGCCGGCCCCAGTGCTAGTGAGGACACAGTGTTAGCGAGGCTCCAGATTCTCCACCATCAGCTGGACACTGCGACGACCACGGAACTCATTCACATCCAGCTTGTAGGCGATATGTACCCAGCGAATTGAAGCATCCGGCCAGCGGGCCCGATCGACATTAAAGGCAATCGCATCCAGCTCTGGCCCACCGGTTTGCGGCCGTAGGCTTAGCTTAAGGTGGCGCTCTCCCACCACTCGCTGCGAGCACAACTCAAACACCCCATCGAACAGCGGCTCGGGGAAGGCCTGCCCCCAAGGACCTGCCTCTCTCAGCAGTTGGGCGAAGTCGAGGTTAAGGTATTGCTCGTCCAGCTCGCCGTCGCTTAGTAGGGTGTGGGTTAGCTGCTCTTGTTCGATCCACTGCTCTGCCAAGGCCGATAGCTTCTCTTTAAACTCGTCAAAGCGCGCCTCGGGGATCGACAAGCCTGCGGCCATGGCGTGACCGCCATACTTCAGCAATAGCCCCGGATGGGTGGTGTCAAGGCGCTCCAGCATATCGCGCAGGTGCACCCCGGGAATGGAGCGCCCCGAGCCCTTTAGCTCGCCATTGTCGGCTTGGGCAAAAGCGAACACCGGACGATAGAAGCGCTCTTTAATACGCGAGGCTACCAAGCCCACCACCCCTTGGTGCCAATCAGGTCGATATAGGCTCAAGGCCAGTGGCAGGCTTTGTTGGTCGAGGCTGAGCGCTTCAACCGCCGCTTCTGCTTCTTGCTGCATGCTCAGCTCAATCTCTTTACGCTCAACATTCAGCGCATCCATCTCCGAGGCCAAGCGACGGGCATGGTTGATATCTTGGGTAATCAGGCACTCGATCCCCAGACTCATATCATCGAGGCGACCCACAGCATTCAGACGCGGGCCGATGGCGAAGCCAAGGTCACTGGCCACCATTCGCGACTGCTGGCGCTTAGCCACCTCAATCAACGCTTGAATACCGGGGCGACAGGCACCGGCGCGGATCCGCTGTAGCCCCTGATGCACCAGAATGCGGTTGTTGCTATCCAATGGCACCACATCGGCCACCGTCCCCAGTGCCACTAAATCCAAGAGGTTGCCAAGGTTGGGTTCGGCCTGTTGTAGCTGAGCGAACAGATTACGTTTACGCATCTCAGCACGCAGCGCCACCAACAAGTAAAAGGCCACCCCTACGCCTGCCAGGTTCTTGCTAGGGAAGCCACAGTCATTGAGGTTGGGGTTAACGATGGCGGCTGCTTTGGGTAGCTGTTCACCCGGTAAGTGGTGGTCGGTGACCAGCACTGGAATGCCCAGCGCAGTGGCCCGCTCCACCCCACTGATACTGGAGATCCCATTGTCTACCGTGATAATCAGCTGCGCCCCTTTGGCGGCAGCTAACTCGACAATCTCTGGGCTTAGGCCATAGCCATACTCGAAGCGGTTCGGTACCAGAAACTCCACCTGCTGGAAGCCAAACTGCGGCAGACCAGAGGTAAGCAGTGCACTAGAGGTGGCACCGTCGGCATCGAAGTCGCCAACGATCAAGATCTTAAGCTGCTTGGCAAGCGCATCCAGCAGCAGCTCCACCGCCCCTTCGACCCCACTCAACTGGTTGTAGGGCAGCATGGCTTGAGCGCCCCGTTCCAGCTGCGCCAGGTCACTCACTCCCCTACGGGCATAGATCTGCTTGAGCAAATCGGGCATATCGGCAGGGAGATGGGATACATCGGCCATCGGGCGGCGGCATATTTCAGGCATAGCAATCTCAGTCAGGAATGGGCGAACAGGGTCTTTCAGCAGGGATTAATAGCAGCAGCCCGCGGTGCAGGTCAACAGCGCGGGCTACTTGATTGTGTCACAAGCTAGGGAGTGGGCAGTGCCTAACCTTGCTGCAGCATCTTCAGTAGATCTGCTGGCGCGCGATAGCCCGGCAGCATGGTGCCATCTTCCAGGATCATTGCAGGCGTACCACGAATTCCCAGCTGCTGTCCTAGCTCGTACTGGGCGGCAACGTTGTCGTCGCAGCTGGCATTCGGCACTGACTGGCGGTTCTTGGCGCGAGTCATGGCATCCAATGGGTCTTCAGCACACCAGATATTGCTCAGGGTTTTGTGTGATGGCGAGTTCAGGCCATGGCGCGGGAAGGCCAAGTAACGCACGGTAATACCAAGGTCATTGTAGCCTTTTTGCATCGACTTCACCTTGGTTTCCTGGTCAACATGCTCGTATTCACGCAGCTGACTGTGCAGCAACTGGCAGTAGCCGCAGGTGGTGTCGGTAAACACCGTAATCACGTATTTCTCATCATCGGCTTTGTATTCGATAACATCATCGGCGAAGGGCGCCAGCAGGGCGGCGCGGTCGCCATTCATGGCTTGCTCGGTCAGATTCACTTGATTAACCAAGTCAAACATTTGCCCTTGCACCAGATAGTTACCATCGGCGCTAACGTAAAGCACCATGGCGCCCGCCTTGATCTGATAAAGCCCGTCGATGGGCGATGGACTCAGTTCATCTACCTGCCCGCCCAAGCGCGCTTCCAGTGTGGTTCTCAGCGCCTCGAGCTCGGCATCATCGGCAGCATCGGCAGCATTAGCGGTGCCAACGGTGACGCTCAGGGCGAGCACGGCTAGCAAGCCTTTAATCATTTTCATTCTAACTCCAGCGTATAGAAGGGGACCCAATCATAGAGTCCTGTATGAACCGATAGTTCATCAGGCCTTACTACCGACCGGGGAACTTGGGAAAAACTTACTCTTAGCGCCAAACAAATGCAATCACTGTCGTTGTCTTGCCTACCCTTCACGCTTCAAGTTTGTGAAACGCTCCCAAATCATAGGCTTAAGCACGAGGGTGATGCTGCATATACACCTCTTGCATACGCTCCTTGGCAATATGGGTATAGATCTGAGTGGTGCTCAGGTCGCTATGACCCAACAACAGCTGTACCACCCGCAGGTCGGCCCCATGGCTGAGCAAGTGAGTGGCAAAGGCATGGCGCAAGGTGTGGGGCGAGAGATCGTCACCGGGGATCCCCACCCGCTGGGCATAGTGCTTGATACGGTGCCAGAAGGTCTGGCGGGTCATTTGCCGCCCGCGACTGCTGGGGAAGACCACATCACTCTCGCCTTTTAGCAGCAGCGGCCGCGCCTGCCGATAGTAGCGTTCAACACAATCAAGTGCATGCTCGCCCAGTGGCACCAGCCGCTCTTTGCCGCCTTTCCCCACTACCCGCACCAAGCCTTGGCGCAGGTTTAGCTGCTCCAGTTGCAGCCCCACCAGCTCGCTCACCCGCAGGCCAGTGGCGTACAGCACCTCCAGCATGGCGCGATCGCGGTGCTCGATGGGCAGTTCCAGGTCCGGCTCACTGAGTAGCTGCTCGACCTGCTGCTCGCTTAAGGTCTTGGGCAGGCGCTTGGCTTGTTTGGGCTGGGCGAGTAAGGCGGTAGGATCGTCATCGCGCTTTTTCGCGGCAATCAGCGATTGATAGAAGCGACGCATCGAGGAGAGCTGGCGAGCGGCGCTGCTCGGCTTTTGCTGCTGTTGATAGCGCCATTCGACAAAATCTTGCAGGTCTTCAAAGCTGGCGGCCACCAGCTCAACCCGCCGTTTCTCTAAAAACAACGCTAGTGCGTTAAGGTCGTTGCGGTAGCTACTGAGGGTATTTTCAGCCAAGCCGCGTTCCAGCCAAAGCTGTTCGATAAACAGGTCGATGGCACGCAGGTTGGTTGCAAACTTAGGTTGTTGGCTCATGTCCAATCTCGTTGTAGGGACAGAGATAATGTTACACTGCCCGCTCGCAACTTCGATACGAGGGACAATCAGTGTCTATTGGTCTGTTTTACGGCTCATCCACCTGCTACACCGAGATGGCAGCAGAAAAGATCCAGGCTCAGTTTGGCGACGATCTTGTCAGCATCCATAACATTAAGGAGGTCGAGCCAGAGCAGATGCAACACTATCCAGTCTTGATTCTGGGGATCTCTACCTGGGATTATGGCGAACTCCAGGAAGATTGGGAAGCGGTTTGGGAGAATCTGGAACAGCTCGATTTCAGCAATAAAACCATTGCCTTATTTGGCCTTGGCGATCAGGTAGGCTACACCGAGTGGTTCCTCGATGCGCTGGGTATGCTGTTCGAAAAGCTGGCGCCGTCGGGGGCGAATTTTATCGGCTTTTGGCCCAACCAAGGCTATGAGTTTGAAGCCTCAAAGGCGCTCACCGAAGACGGTCAATTCTTCTATGGTCTAGCGCTGGACGATGAGAACCAATACGAGCGCAGCGACCAGCGCATCGCCGATTGGTGTGATCAGCTAAAACAGGAGCTGACCGAGCTGAGCAGCGCCAGTTAAGCAATAGTTACTCTGCAGATACAACAAAGGCGGCCTAGGCCGTCTTTGTTCATTTCAATCAATCGTCAAGCAAGCGCTTATGCCGCTTCCTCAGCCAGCGCTTTGGCTGGACGAGCCAACAGGCTTACCACCATCGCCGCCAGAGTAGGCAATACCCAAGCAAAGCCTTGCTCAAAGCCCGGAAGGAAGTTCAGCACCTTCAGGTCCAAGCCCGCAGCACGCAGTCCATCGAACAGACCGAACAGCGCCGCCACGCCGATGATCATGCCAGCTGCCTGCTCTGGACGATTAAAGCGCTCAGCAATCAGGTTGTAGGCAATTAGCGCCATGGCTACTGGGTAGATACCCACCAGCACCGGAATCGATACCGTCAGCAGGTTATCCAGACCGATATTAGCAACTGCAATACAGAACACTGCACAGCCCCATGCCACAGCGTTGTAGCTGGTCTTAAAGGTTGAGCTGATGTAGGCAGTGAACGAAGAGATACCGCCCACCGCAGTACTGAAACAGGCCAAAGTTACGATAGCGGTTAATAGGTACTGGCCTTCTTTACCGAACAGCGCTGCAATATAAGCCACAAAAATCTGACCTCCGCTAGCACCTTCTGACGCCACGCCGGTTGCGGTTGCGCCCAGGTAGAACAGCACGAGGTAGAACAAGGTCAAACCGGTGGCTGCCACCAAGCTGGCCTTGGCCATGTACTTAAACTGATCGTTACGGTCAGTTACGCCCTTAGCTTTTAGCGCATCCACCATCAAGATACCGAACATCAACGCTGCCAGCGCATCCATGGTGTTGTAGCCTTCGATAAAGCCAACGCCGAACGGCATGCTGGCGTAGTCGCCTTGGGCTACCGCAATCTCAGCAAATGGCGTTTGGAATACCTGAAAGCCCAGGAAGGCAATACAGATAGCCAGAGTCGGCATCAGCACCTTACCCATGGAATCAATCAGCTTGCCCGGACGCAGTACAAAGAACATCGCCGCCAGGAAGTAGAACAGTGAGTAGGCAAACAAGATCAGCTGGCCGGGTTCGTCAAAGTAAGGCGCGAAGCCTAGCTCATAGGCCACCAAGCAGGTACGAGGAATACCGAATAGGGGAACCAGCACCAGGTAGATCGCCATCGCGATCGCCTTCGATGCCCATTTAGGCAGGTGACGACCCAGATCCATCAAACCACCGCCGGTCTTTGCCAGCGCCAGCAGACCCGCCAATGGCAGACCCACTGCGGTAACCAGGAAGCCGATAACGGCCAGCGCCAAGTTATCGCCAGCCATCAGGCCCGCAATGGGTGGGAAAATCAGGTTACCCGCCCCTAAAAAAAAGCATAAAACCATCAAGCCTAAGCTGATGGTATTCCATAGACCGAGTTGTTTGGTCACGATAAATCCTCGCAGTGTTTGCTCAGTGTTATTTTCTTAAAATTTGAGAGGCGTGACTATATAACAAGCAATATGCAATTAGAACCCGGACAGATGCCTATTTGAGGGGTGTATAGCAGTTTTTATGTCTATTGAAAGATCAATATCCAGAGAGGCTGATGGTGGGGATCTAACGACGCCCTACCATCATCTTTACATCATCTTTACATCATCAAGAGCTGAATGCAGCCGATAGTCTTTCAAACTCGCTAAACAAATCAACAGCATAGATGCTAAGGGCCTGCTCCAACTGGCTGGCATCGTCTGCTTGATTATCGCTGTGATAGTGCACCATCTGACGCAAACCGCTGCTGACCAGCTCACCGCGCTGGGCATCCAGCACCTGATATTCCAGCACTAGCAAAAATTCCGGCTCTCGCGGCTCGCCATCCAAGGCATCTTCAGCAAACCAGTTCTCAAGCATCTCGGCTTCACCGCTAGTGCCGAGATCTTCCAGCTCGATCAATGAGAGCGAGGTATACACCTCCAACACCCCAGCCTGCTTTTGATGTTGCTCAGGTGCTAGTAAGGGAATATCTGCATGCATGGCACCAGCTTGTAACAGCTGATCAACTCGCCGACCCATTTCATCGAGCAGTACCGGTAGCACCGGATCTTGATACTCAAACAACGGTACAGTGCGCAGCGGATGTAACTTAAGCGCATGGTAGTTTTTCAGTTGCAGCTCTTGGTCTACCCAGCGCCACGCTTTCGCGCCGGTAGCGGTGGTGTGTGGGTTTAACATCGGGGTAGCACTGCGCACGCTTGCATCAACGCTTGAGGTAGTACTACAGCCAGTGAACAACAGCGGGAAGGATAGCGCCACTAACAACGTAATCAGGCGACAGAACATCAGTATTTCCTTTAAGCTAGCACGTCAAAAAAATGAATCACCTCGCTTAAAGCAAATCACAGGCCAAAACTTGGCCATATGATAAAAATACAGATTAAAAGTTTAGATAATAATCTTTGGTCAAATTCCTGAACTGCTCGCTGTAGGCCCCTTCATCACCATGCACCAGTAATGTTTGCGCGAGCGCTTGTTCGACAGGCCGGGGCAACAACTCCAGTAAACTGCGGGTTGCGGGTTTACCGGCTTTGGTCACAACATTGAGGCGCAGACCGAGCCACCAACCGTGCTGCTGAGCTTGTGCCAGCCATAGCCGCGCCACATCACTTGGCAGCACCAGACACACTCGCGAGCCTTTATGGGTGAGTGCGCTCAAGCTGTCAAAAAAACTAGCAGCCGATAATTGGTTGCTGTGGCGCGCCAACATGCGTTTAGCATCAAACTGCTGGCCGGCCGGGAAATATGGCGGGTTGGAGACCACTAAGTCATAGTCCTCGACCGCCTGATGCTGCTGCAAAGCACAGTGATGCACAGCCACTCGATTGGGCCACGGGCTATGCGCCACATTCTCACGCGCTTGTTGGCAGGCGTCCGCCTCAATGTCCAGCGCATCGATATGCACGCCCAGCCCACTACGCTGAGCCAGCATCAGCGCTACCAAGCCACTGCCACAGCCCACATCCAATATTCGCTTAGCATCACCCGGCTGTGCCCAAGCGCCAAGCAACACCCCATCGGTGCCCACTTTCATGGCGCAGCGGTCATGGGCGACGTGGAACTGCTTAAAGGTGAAACCTTTACGTGTAGAATGTTTGGTCATTACTTGCTTGTACCTAACTACAGCTATACTATCCCGGCGAATTTAATTGACTAATATCGGCGCTGCAAGTCAGCGCGAGTAGATGACCATGACCTTTGAAGAACTCGATCTCGAACCTGCCCTCTTGCAAGCCCTTGAAGAAATGCAACTCACCAAGGCGACCACTATCCAGCAACGCTGCATTCCCAGCCTGTTGGACGGGCGGGATGTTCTGGCATCTGCTCCCACCGGTACCGGTAAAACACTGGCCTTTCTGCTGCCGGCAATTCAGCACTTAATCGATTTCCCACGCCGCAAGGCCGGACCGGGCCGCATTCTGGTGCTAACCCCGACCCGCGAGTTGGCAGTACAGGTTGCTGAACAGGCGCGTCTGGCCACCCAATACACCCATATCACCACCATCGATATCACTGGCGGCATGAGCTACGAAGAACATGCCGAGCAGCTTAAAGGCAATGTCGATATCGTGATCGCTACCCCCGGCCGTTTGATGGAGTACATCAAGTACAAGGTATTTGACTGCCAAGCGATTGAATGGCTGATCCTCGACGAAGCCGACCGCATGCTGGATATGGGCTTTATCGGTGATATGGAAGCGATCAGCGACAAGACCAGTGAGCGCAGCCAAACCGCACTGTTCTCTGCCACCCTAGAAGGCAAGGGCCTGCAGCGCTTCGCCGCTCAGGTAATGGAAGAGCCAGATGAGATCGAAGTGGATCCACCACGCCGTGAGCGCGGCAAGATCATGCAAACCCTGCACTTCTGTGACGATGCCAAGCACAAGTACCAACTGCTACGCCACTACCTTCAAGATGAAGACGCCGGCATTGAGCGCTGCATCGTATTCGTTAAAACCCGCGAGCGCCTGTTTGAGCTGGTCGAACAGCTTCAGGGTGATGAGATCCATGCCGCCTACCTGCGTGGCGAAATGGCGCAAGAAAAGCGAAACGAAGCGCTGCAACGCTTCCGCGATGGCGAAGTAAAGGTATTAGTGGCCACCGATGTGGCGGCGCGCGGTCTTGATGTGCCTGAGATCAGCCACGTGTTTAACTACGATCTGCCGCGCACGCCAGACGTGTACGTGCACCGCATTGGCCGTACCGCCCGTGGCGGCCGCAAAGGTTGGGCAATCAACCTGGTGGAAGCCCACGATATCAACCTGCTGGGCAAGATTGAGCGCTACACCGATGAGCCCATCAAGCGCCGAGTGATCGACAGCCTGCGCCCGCAGCATCGCGTCGCCAAAGCGTCGGTTAAGAAGAAAAAGCCGAAAACCACCGCCGAGCGCCGAGTCGCCAAGAAGCGTGCGAAAGGCCGCGCTAAAAAGGCAGCGAAAAAAGCCAAAGGTTAAACCGCTTGGCTGGGGCGCTAGCCCCAGCCAGCCAACTCCTGATGAATGACAGCTAGTCGATTGGGTCTATCAGCGCGCGGCGGATCACCGTCTTATCCAAGCTATCCCACAAGGCCTGATGGTCGTCCCGATCCAACAGACTGTTTAGCGAATTAATGCTGATACTCAGCTCCCACAAGCGCATATAGTAATCTTCCCGCTCAAGCTTGAGCTGGGCAATCTCAAACTGCTGCATGGCCAGTTGCTGCTTCATGGTCTGATAACAGTCCTCAACATTCTGCTCACAAGATGGCAGGCTGGGTAGCTCCTCTATCTGTTCGTAAAATGCTAGCTGTTCGTGAAATGCTAACGCCGGGGCAGACAAAGCCCCCATCATCAGTAACGATGGCATCAGTTTACTCAACATCCCATTCCCTCCTTTTATTGAAATGTCGCCATCCCAAACTAGCACGGGTCATTTGTCTATTTGGTCAAAAAGTAGGTACTTTGCAGGGATATCGGTGAAAGAGTGGTAGAAAATGTTGGTAGGTGGTTAAGTGTTAGAACTTAACCCAGAACCGCCGGGCACTGGGTTAAGCAACAAAACGAACAGCTATCACTGGGAGACTAGGCCGCGTTCTCTTCGCGCAGGAATACCAGCTCACTATCGCTGGAACTGGCCTCATCGAAGCGGTAGCCCTGATAGTCAAACTCACACAACTGAGCGGGTTCGCTCACTTGCTTATTCAGCATATAACGGACCATCAGACCACGGGCTTTCTTGGCGTAGAAGCTGATGATCTTGTATTGGCCATTCTTACAGTCTTTGAACACCGGGGTGATGATCTTGCCATCGAGCTTGTTAGCCTTCACCGCTTTGAAGTATTCGTTGGATGCCAGATTCACCAGCACGTTATCGCCCTGGGCCGCCAGTGCTTGGTTGAGCTGCTCGGTAATCAGCTCGCCCCAAAACGCATACAGGTTAGCACCGCGCGGGTTAGCCAGCTTAATACCCATCTCCAAGCGGTAGGCCATCATCAAATCGAGCGGACGCAGCACCCCGTAAAGGCCACTTAGGATGCGCAGATGTTGCTCGGCAAAAACCAGTTGCGGCTGCTCCAGGCTAAACGCATCCAAACCGGCATAGACATCGCCCTTAAACGCAAACAGCGCCTGACGCGCATTCTCCAAATCAAACTCCGGCTGCCACTCGGCAAAACGCGCCGCATTTAGCCCGGCCAGCTTGTCGCTGATCTTCATCTGGCTGGCGATATCCGACGGGCTCATTTGCCGGGCGATTTCGATAAGCTCTGCGCTATGGTCAAGCAGCGCAGGCTGACCGAACTGCTCGGTAGGTACCGGGGTTTGATAGTCGAGGGTTTTGGCAGGAGAGATCACTGCTAGCATGGCTGTTCCTTTCGTTTCCCGCCTAACACAGGCGAAGTTAAATCTCAGAGTTGCGTAACATTGCCCAGTGGGCCGCTTAGTTGGCCGCTTCGGGACGGCATCTAATAATCGATGGTAACCCCATCCAGCCCACTACTACCTGCCGATGGGTTACGTTTACTGTTTAGTTTTATCATCAAGCGCAAGTCATTGGCAGAGTCGGCATGGGCAAGGGCTTCCTCGTAACCGATATGCCCTTCGTCGTAGAGCTCAAATAGGCTTTGGTCAAAGGTTACCATGCCAAGCTCACGACTCTTAGCCATTAGCTCTTTTAACTTATGCATATCGCCTTTACGGATATGATCTGCAACCAAGGGGCTATTCAGCAGTATCTCAAATACCCCGCGTCGCGACCTTCCATCTTTGGTTGGCACCAGTTGCTGGGCAATGATTGCTCGTAGGTTGTAGGCCAGATCGAAACATAGCTGGCGGTGGCGCTCTTCGGGCACCAAGTGCATGATCCGCTCGATCGCTTGGTTGGCGTTGTTGGCATGCAAGGTGGCCATACACAAATGACCGGTTTCGGAGAACTGCAAGGCGATCTCCATGGTCTCACGGGTGCGGATCTCGCCAATTAGGATCACATCCGGCGCTTGTCGCAAGGAGTTCTTCAAGGCCTCGTCAAAGGACAGGGTATCCACCCCCACTTCACGCTGATTGACGATACAGCCGCGATGGCGGTGCAGATACTCCACCGGATCTTCGATGGTGAGAATATGCCCGGTGGAGTTGCGATTGCGATAATCGATCATGGTCGCCTGCGAGGTGGACTTACCCGCCCCGGTGGCCCCCACAAACAGGATCAAGCCACGTTTAGCCATGCCCAGCTCTTTGAGGATCTCCGGCAAGTGCAGCTCCTCAAAGGTGGGGATCTCGGTGGCAATCCGGCGGATCACCACACTGGGCTGCTCGCGCTGCCAAAAGGCACTGACCCTAAACCGCCCAAGGCCACGGCGGGAGATGGCAAAGTTGGCTTCGCGGGTTTTGCGAAACTCCACCATCTGCTCGGGGCTGCGCATGCTCTCAACCAGCGACATTAGGTCATCCACCATCAGCTTCTCCGGCAACAGCGCTTTGAGCTGCCCAGTTACCTTAGCACTAGGTGGCATGCCAATGGATAAATAGAGATCCGAGGCCTCTTGCTCCACCATCTTGTTAAGAATGCTATCCAGGTCCATGGCGATTCCTTAGCGTTTAGAAGTTGTTCGGATCCGCAGACTTATTGCGCGCATCCTCGTAGGTCACCATGCCTTGGTTAACCAACTCTTTCAGACACTGATCGAGGGTTTGCATGCCATGCGCCATACCGGTTTGGATCACTGAATACATCTGGGCCACCTTGTCTTCGCGAATCAGGTTACGAATAGCAGGAATACCGATCATAATCTCGTGCGCGGCCACACGCCCACCGCCCATACGCTTGAGCAGGGTTTGCGAGATCACCGCCCGCAATGACTCCGACAACATCGAGCGCACCATGTCTTTCTCGGCAGCCGGGAACACATCAATCACTCGGTCGATGGTTTTTGCCGCCGAGGTGGTGTGCAAGGTGCCAAACACCAAGTGGCCGGTTTCGGCCGCGGTCAGCGCTAAACGAATGGTTTCCAGATCCCGCATCTCACCCACCAAGATAATATCGGGGTCTTCCCGCAGCGCCGAGCGCAGGGCCGCGTTAAAGCTATGGGTGTCGCGATGCACTTCCCGTTGGTTGATCAGACATTGCTTGTTTTGATGTACAAATTCGATGGGGTCTTCAATGGTCAGGATGTGCTCGCGACGGTTGGTATTGATGTAATCGATCATCCCCGCCAGGGTGGTCGACTTACCGGAACCGGTTGGGCCGGTTACCAGCACCAAGCCGCGCGGGTTTTCTGCGATATCGCGGAAGATTGGCGGCGCCGAGAGCTGCTCCAAGGTCAGCACTTCTGAAGGAATGGTCCGAAACACCGCAGCCGCACCACGGTTTTGCTGGAAGGCATTCACCCTAAAGCGCGCCACCCCGGGCAACTCGAAGGAGAAGTCCACCTCGAGGTGCTCTTCATAGTCTTTGCGCTGCTTGTCGTTCATGATGTCGTAGATACGACGATGGACATCTTTGTGATCGAAGGGATCCACATTGAGCTTGCGAACTTCGCCATCAACTCGGATCAGTGGCGGCAGGCCCGCCGAGAGGTGTAGATCTGAGGCATTATGATTTACACTAAACGCCAGCAATTCAGTCACATCCATTTCTTTAGCCCTTTATTTTTAGCTAACTGTATTATGACGAGTATTACCCAAGGTCTGGAGTTTGTTAACCAACAAATTCGACAAGCCTGTGAGCAAGCCCAGCGAGATCCACAATCTGTGACTTTGCTGGCAGTCAGCAAAACCAAACCCTTTAGCGCCATCGAACAGGCTTACGCCGCAGGTCAGCGAGCCTTTGGCGAGAACTATGTGCAGGAAGGGGTGGATAAGATCCTGACAGCCCAGCAGCAAGACTGGCTGCAAGACCCCATCGAGTGGCACTTTATCGGCCCACTGCAATCCAACAAAACCCGCCTGGTGGCGGAGCACTTTGATTGGATGCAAACGGTGGATCGCCTCAAGATCGCCGAGCGCCTAAACCAGCAGCGCCCCACCGACTTGGCCCCACTAAAAGTGTGCCTGCAGGTCAATATCAGTGGCGAGAGCACAAAATCGGGGCTGAATATCGAACAAGTATTACCTCTGGCGGAAGAGATCGTTAAGCTAGACAAACTGGAATTAAAAGGACTAATGGCCATCCCACAAGCCACTCAGGATGAGCAACTAGAACAACAGTTTGCTGAAATGCAGCGTTGTTACCGAGCGTTACAGACACGCTTCCCGGGAGTTGATACCTTATCCATCGGCATGAGCGGCGACATGCAAGCGGCCATTAACGCCGGAAGCACCATGGTGCGGATCGGTACAGCAATCTTTGGTGCAAGAAATTAAGGGAGTACACATGACTGCAAAAATTGCATTCATTGGCGGCGGCAATATGGCTAAAGCCTTGATTGGTGGCTTAATTAACAATGGCACCTCGGCCAACCGGATCACCGTGGCCGATCCAAGCTTTGAGCAAACCGAAGCGCTACGTGAAGAGTTTGGCGTGAAGGTCACAGCCTACAACGCCTACGCTATCTTGGCTAGCGACGTAGTCGTGCTGGCGGTCAAACCGCAGATTATGGCAGATGTGTGTAAAGGCTTTGTCGACGCCGGCACCAACCTGCACGGCCGCTTATTTATCTCGATTGCCGCCGGGATCAGCGTGGCGCGCCTTAAAGAGATGCTCGGCAACGAAACTCAAGTGGTTCGCACCATGCCCAACACCCCAGCGCTAGTGGGACAAGGGATGACCGGCTTATACGCACCGGAAGATGTCACCGAGCAACAGCGCGAGCTGGCAGACAGCCTGATGCAAGCCGTGGGCAAGACCTGCTGGGTCGAGCAAGAGCACGAAATCAACCATATCATCGCCGCAGCGGGCAGCGCGCCGGCCTATTTCTTCCTGTTTATGGAAGCGATGCAAAAGCAGGCCGAGAAACTCGGCTTCACCCCAGAGCAAGCACGCGAAGTGGTTCAACAAGCCGCCTTGGGCAGCACTCAACTGGTAGCTGCTAATCCAGACCTTGATTTAGCGACCCTTCGGGCCAATGTTACTTCCAAGGGCGGAACCACCGCCGAAGCTATCCGAGTATTCCAAGAGCAACAGCTCGAGCAGATCGTTGCTAACGCCATGGATGCCGCCATTGCGCGCGCACTCGAGATGGAATCACTGTTTTAATTCATTGAGGACGCCATGCAAGCCTTGAATTTTTTGATCGGTACTGTTTTTGACCTCTACCTGATGGTGGTGTTGCTGCGGGTTTGGCTGCAACTGGCCCGTGCCGATTTCTACAACCCACTGAGTCAGTTTGTGGTGAAGGCCACTAACCCCGTTGTTGCACCTCTGCGTCGCATTATTCCCGGCGTCGGTGGCATCGATTGGGCCTCATTGTTGTTTGCCTTTGTGGTAGCGGCCGCCAAATGGGCGCTGCTGTTCCAGATCCGAGCAGGCGTGACCGACTGGCAGGGTATTCCCATCATTGCCGCACTTAACGTGGTGAAAGAAGCCGGTACCATGGTCTTTTGGGTATTGCTACTAAGGGCCATTCTGTCTTGGGTAAGCCAAGGCCGCAGCCCTATCGAGTATGTGCTGCATCAGCTAAGCGAACCGCTGCTAGCGCCTATTCGCCGTGTCGTTCCAGTAATGGGCGGCTTAGACCTGTCGGTATTGGTGCTGTTTATCGCCCTGAACTTCCTCAACATCTTGATTAGCGGCTGGTTCCCACTGATCTGGCCTTACTTGTAAGCCGTGCCAGCAGTCAGCTTCGACGACGTAAACCTGCTATTGCAGGTTTACGTCCAGCCTAAAGCCAGTCGCGACAGCATTGTCGGATTGCATGGCGAAGAGCTCAAGATTGCCATCACCGCGCCACCGGTCGATGGTAAAGCCAACCAGCACCTCACCAAGTACCTTGCTAAACAGTGTAAGGTCGCTAAGTCTCAAGTCAGCATCTTGCGCGGCGAGTTGGGCAGGCACAAAACCATTCAAGTGCAGGCACCACAGCAGCTGCCCGATGTGATAGCCAAATTGCTTACCGCAAAATAGTCGCTGCAAGCATCACAAGACAGATCCGGTCTATATAAGGAAATCTGATCGTTTGTCTATGCTGTTGGGTAACACAAGAGCTGACTGATTACGGAACAAGGAGAGAACACCATGCGTATCTTAATTGCCATCTTCAGCCTGATTAGCGCTCTGGCATTGCCCGTCCACGCCGAGCAGAAGGTCGACTTGGGGCCTTGGGAAGTACACTACGTGGTGTTTAACTCCACCTTTATCCCGCCCGAAGTCGCCACCGCTTATGGCCTCAAACGTAACGGCCGTAACGCGCTAATCAATATCTCGGTACTCAAAGCCGAAGGCGATGACAAAATCGCTCAGCGGTTGAGTGTTGAGGGCAGCGCGCAAAACCTGCTGGGCAACAAGAAGCAACTGAGCTTTAAGGAAGTGCGCGAAGGCGAGTCGGTCTACTACCTGTCGCAACTGACCTTTAGTAACGAAGAGACCTTCAACTTTGATATCACCCTGACTCAGGGCAACCAAACCCAACGACTGCAGTTCTCCCAGCAACTATACGTCGACTAGCGTGGGTCGAGGCTTTATCATGGCGGCCAAATTGTCGTCTCGAGAAGATCATGCAGAAACTGGTTCTGGCCACCGGCAACCCCGGTAAAGTAAAAGAGCTGGGCGAACTCCTTGCCCCGCACAACTTTGAAGTCCTTCCACAGAGCGCTTTCGACGTGCCAGATGCCGAAGAAACCGGCACCACCTTTGTCGAAAACGCCATTATCAAGGCCCGCCAGGCAGCCAAGCTCACCGGCCTTCCGGCGATCGCCGACGACTCCGGCCTGGCTGTAGACGCCCTTAATGGCGCACCGGGCCTCTATTCCGCCCGTTATGCCGGCAAAGGTGCCAGTGACCAAGACAACCTCAATAAACTGCTCGACGCGTTGCAAGGTGTCGCTCCCGAGCAGCGCACTGCTCAGTTCCACTGTGTACTGGTTTATCTGCGCCATGCCGACGACCCAGCCCCAATTATCTGCCACGGCCGCTGGCAAGGACAGATCACCGAGCAAGCCGCCGGCCAAGGCGGCTTCGGCTACGACCCGGTGTTTTGGTTAGAGAGCGAGGGCTGCACCTCGGCAGAGCTGACCAAGGAACGCAAAAACCAACTGAGTCACCGCGGGCAAGCCCTGCGCCAGCTACTGGAGCAGGTTTCCGCGTGAGCGCGCTGAGCTTGCCACCGCTAAGCCTGTATGTGCATATCCCATGGTGTGTGCAAAAGTGCCCCTATTGCGACTTTAACTCCCACGGGCAAAAGGGCGAGCTGCCTGAGCAGGCCTATGTGCAGGCCTTGCTAAGCGATCTCGAGCAAGAGTGTCAGCGCTTGCCGGCGGAGCATCGACGCCCTTTGCATAGCATCTTTATCGGTGGCGGTACGCCGAGCTTGTTTAGCCCAGCGGCGATTACTCAACTGTTAGATGGTGTTGCGCACCAGCTCCCCATGGAGCGGGATATCGAGATCACCATGGAGGCCAACCCCGGCACCGCCGAGGCGCAGCGATTTAAAGACTATTACTCGGCAGGGGTGAACCGCCTGTCGATTGGGGTGCAAAGCTTTCAGGCGCCACTTTTAAAGGCGCTCGGGCGGATCCACAACCCACAGGAGGCCAAGCAGGCCTTCGCTTACGCAGAGCAAGCGGGCTTCAGTCGCATCAATCTGGACCTGATGCATGGCCTCCCCGGCCAGAGCTTGGAGCAGGCGATGAGCGATCTAGAGCAAGCCTTTGACCTTGGCCCAAGTCATCTAAGCTGGTATCAGCTCACCATTGAAGCGAACACCGCGTTTGCCTCACGCCCGCCCAAGCTGCCCGATGAAGATCTGCTGTGGGATATCTACCAGCAGGGTCAGACCAAATTGGCGGAGGCTGGCTACCAACAATATGAAGTCTCGGCCTATTGCCGCGAGCAGGATCGCGCCCGCCATAACCTCAACTACTGGCGCTTCGGTGACTATATCGGCATCGGTTGTGGCGCCCACGGCAAGCTGACCCTGCCGGGCGGCATCGAGCGGAGCGAGCGCATCAAGCACCCCAAAGGCTATCTGGAAGATTTGCGCGGCTATGTAAACCGCCGCTGGCAGGTGGAAGCAGACGACTTACCCTTTGAGTACATGCTCAATCGCTTGCGTCTGTTCGAAGCTATCCCCAAGGCGGAGTTTGGTGCTCGCACTGGCCTTGCGCTAACTAGCATTGAGGCAGCCTTGACGCGCGCCAAAACACAAGGGCTGTTAACTGAAACTGATACCCATTGGAAGGTGACCCAACAGGGCCGCTTGTTCCTGAACTCTTTGCTGGACCTGTTTGTCGATGAATAATCAAGCCAATAACCCCTTGCATGGGGTCACCCTAAAGCAGATCGTCACCGAGCTGGAGCAGCGCTACGGCTGGGAAGGTCTGGCTAAGCGAATCAATATTCGCTGTTTTAGCCATGACCCGAGTATTAAGTCCAGCCTGCATTTTCTGCGGCGCACCCCGTGGGCCCGCGAGAAAGTAGAGCAGCTCTATGTCGATTCGTTGGATGAAGGTGAAAACGAATTGCAGCAGGGCCGTGATGATGATCCATGGGCACAGGCACGCAAGCGCCGCGACTAAGCCGTACACAGGATCAAAAAAAGGGCCGAAGCCCTTTTTTTAGTCACGCCGCAATCGATTTATACTTTTTCGAACATCAGATCCCACACACCATGGCCTAAGCGGTGGCCACGGTTTTCGAATTTGGTCAGTGGGCGGAAGTCCGGGCGCGGTACGTAGTCGCCAGCTTCAGACTGGTTGCGGTAACCCGGCGCGGCCGACATCACTTCCAGCATATGCTCGGCATAGTTCTCCCAGTCAGTAGCCATGTGGAACACGCCACCGACTTTGAGCTTGGCGCGGATCTGCTGCACAAACTCAGGTTGCACGATACGGCGCTTATGGTGGCGCTTCTTGTGCCACGGGTCTGGGAAGAATAGCTGTACGGTATCCAGTGAGTTATCGGCGATGCTGTCGGCCAGCACTTCTACCGCGTCGTGCTCAAACACCCGCAGGTTGGTAATGCCGCGCTCTGCCGCATCGGCCAAACAGGCGCCTACGCCGGGACGGTGCACCTCGATACCGATAAAGTTGACCTCAGGGTTGCGCTCCGCCATCTCCAGCAAGGACGCGCCCATTCCGAAGCCAATCTCCAGCACGGTTTTCGCTTCGCGACCAAACACCTCAGCAAGATCGAAGTTCTCACTTTGATGATCCAAGCCCATGTTTTGCCACTGTTGGCTTAGGGCCTGTTCCTGGCGCTTGGTTAGACGTCCCTCACGCTTAACAAAGCTGCGGATCCGACGCATAACTTTGCCTTCAGGTAACTCAATCTTGTTGGTGTCGTCGCTCATGATGCTCTCATTGGTACTGAACAGAAAAATACGCGCAAAATTGCGCCAAGGGCAGGCATTATCCAAACTTCCCCTGTTTTAGCAAGTTCACAGCTCAATTTCCCGTGACTTCGCCGCTACCTGGGCCCAGACAAGCGCTTACTCGCTAATGATAGAGCAATATTTATCATCGTCTTTTTTCTCCCCTTCCTGCCGATTTTTACAGCAAATATTGCGCTTCACGTCGCATAAAAACCTCCGACCACTTATAAAAACAGCGTGGTCGGATATGTGGATTGGAGTAAGCACTCTAGAATCGCGGCCAATTCAATCGTAATAATAATGACATAGTCGAGTAGTCCATGAAGCATACCAGCAAGACTCTGATTGCACTTGCCATCGCTGCTGCCACCAGCCAAGCCCACGCAGCAGGATTCCAACTTAACAGCCAGTCAGCCACCGGTATCGGTCGCGCCTTCGCAGGTGATGCAGTGATTGCCGACAACGCCTCAGTGCTGTCACGTAACCCAGCGGCGATGGCGATGTTTGATCGTCCTGAGCTATCTGTTGGCGCAGCAATCGCGGACGTCAAAATCAAAGTTTCGGATGCGGTTTACCATGGTTTGATAGATAGTAACCTTGGCTCCATTGATGATGCAGGTTCAACGAAAGTCATTCCAAACATCTATTACATTCACCCCATCAATAACAAATGGGCAGTTGGTGTTGCAGCGTTTTCTAACTTCGGTACGGGTACTGATACTTCTGGCTTGAACTCAGCTAATTCTCCAGGTTTCCAAAATCAATTCCTAGGAAACACCGAGCTAACAACCATCAACTTCAATGCGAGTGTCTCTTACCGTATCAATGAGCAACTAAGCTTGGGCGCAGGCATAGACATTATTCATGGCGCAGGTGAAATTCATCGCGGGGAAGCTATCCCTACAACGGGCTCACTACTTGACGTTGATGCAGATGGAATTGGTATTGGCGGTATCGTAGGCGCAACCTACGAACTGAACAAAGATCACCGCTTTGGTTTGAGCTACCGCTTCAGCCCAACCGTGAACGCATCCGGTGATGTTAAGAAGTTTGGCGCAGCGGGGCTAGATGAAATTGATGTTCCTGTGCCTGATATCTTCCAAATCGCTGGTTACCACAAGGTAGCAAGTCAGGTTGCTCTTCACTACACGGCTCAGTGGACCGGTTGGAGTGAATTCGACCGAATTTCTTCAAATGGTGGTGAAGAGATCAAGGTATACAATTGGGATGATTCTTGGTTGTTCTCGGTTGGCGCAACATACTACTTGAACCCTCAATGGGAACTTCGTGTCGGTTACATGCATGACCAAGGCGTAGTTGGCGGCAACTCAGAGCCTTCAATCTCGATTCCTGACTCAGACCGTAACTGGTACACCGCAGGTGCAAGCTGGCACTTTAGCAAAAACTCTACCGTTGACTTTGGCCTAGCAGTCGTTCGCGGTAAAGATGTAAACGTCGTTGAGCAAGGCGCTACTGTTGACCTTGGTGGTGGCCCAGTTAGCACTGGTGCACTGAGTGCAACAACTAACTCTAACGCGATCTACTACTCTCTTCAGTACAACTACCGTTTCTAAAGAGCTGATCTAGTGCTAAAACGGAGGCTTTCGCCTCCGTTTTTTGTATCTGCCGCTCCTGCATCAACTTGAATTTTCTGCAGCCTCACCACATCATAGAAAACTACTCTCTCAATCAAGCAATAGTGAGCAAGCCATGCTCGATAGCAAAGATAAGCTGATACTGGACTTGCTCCAGCGCGACGCCAGTATGCCGCTCAACGACATTGCCGAGCGGGTTGGCCTGTCCTCTACCCCCTGTTGGCGGCGGATCCAAAGGCTTGAGCAGCAAGGCTTTATTCAGGCACGGGTAGCGCTACTTGATCGCGCCAAGCTCAACCTTGGGGTGACCGTGTTTGTTAGCGTGCGCACCGCCCAGCATAACCAGCAGTGGCTGGCCCAATTCAAGAAGGCGATTGCCGATATCCCGGAGATTATCGAGGCGCACCGTATGAGTGGTAGCATCGACTACCTGCTGCAGGTGGTGGTGCCGAGCATTGATGACTATGATCGGGTCTACCAAGACTTGATCGAGAAGCTGCCGTTCAATGACATCAGCTCCGCCTTCTCCATGGAAGTGATGAAAAGCACCACCTCGCTTCCGACCCATTACCTGTAAGCAAAGGCCTGTAAATCAAAGCCTGTAAGCAAAAGTCTATAATCCAAAGCCTGTAAGCCAAAGCGACCAGCTCAACGTATTCACCAGCTATGACAACAATACCCTTTTCCCAACGCGTGCTCGCTTGGTTCGAGCAGCACGGCCGCAAGGACCTGCCTTGGCAGCAAAACAAGACGCCCTACACCGTATGGCTGTCTGAGATTATGCTGCAGCAAACCCAGGTGGCCACGGTAATCCCCTACTTCGAGCGCTTTATCCAGCGCTTCCCCAATGTGCAGGCTCTGGCCGAAGCGGAGCAAGACGAGGTACTGCACCTGTGGACTGGGCTGGGTTACTACGCCCGCGCCCGCAACCTACACAAGGCCGCTCAGCAGGTGGTCGAGCTGCATCAAGGCGCGTTTCCGCAAACGCTAGAACAGCTTAACGCCCTGCCCGGTATTGGCCGCTCCACCGCCGCTGCGATTTTGTCACTCTCGATGGGGCAACGTGCCGCCATCCTCGATGGCAACGTAAAGCGGGTACTGGCCCGCCACCAAGCTATCGCAGGCTGGCCGGGTAAGAAGCCGGTCGAAAACCAGCTGTGGGCGTTGGCCGAATCGCTAACCCCAGAGCAAGATTGCGCCAGCTACACCCAGGCGATGATGGACCTAGGTGCCACCCTGTGTACCCGCAGCAAGCCCGCCTGTGAGCGCTGCCCGGTGAATCAAGACTGTATGGCGTATAAAGAGGGCAACCCCAGTGCCTACCCCGGCAAAAAGCCCAAGAAGGCCCTGCCAGTGAAATCGACCACCATGTTGCTGGTAAGTTTTGAGGGTAAGGTATGGCTGCAGCGTCGTCCTCCGCAGGGCTTATGGGGCGGTCTGTACTGCTTTCCCGAGATCGGCACAGAACAGTTGGCGCAAGATTGGCTGGCCAAGCACCAGCTAGAGTGGGAGGGGATCTATGAGCTGTCTGAACTGCGCCATACCTTCAGCCATTTTCATCTGGATATCCAGCCGCTGTTGATCGAGCTTGCCGAACAGCCCGCGCTGGCGGTGATGGAACAAGACCAGCATCTTTGGTATAACTTGGCCAATCCCGACGAAGTCGGTTTGGCGGCAGTCACCAAGACCCTGCTCAAACAGCTTCATCAATCACGCGACATTTAGAAGGTTACCATGGCTCGAATCGTATACTGTCAGCGCCTGAAAAAAGAGGCCGAAGGCTTGGACTTCCAACTTATCCCCGGAGACTTGGGCAAGCGGGTGTTTGATAACATCTCCAAAGAGGCTTGGGGCGAGTGGCAGAAGAAGCAAACCATGCTGATCAACGAGAAAAAGCTCAACCTGATGAATCAGCCCGACCGTGAACTGCTGCAAGACGAAATGGTGAAATACCTATTCGAAGACGGCGATGTCGAGATCGAGGGCTACACCCCGCCCAGCGAGTAAGCGGGTATTAGCGCATTCGATAAGCCAAGCATTTCGCTTGGCTTTTTTGATTGCCAAGGCCACACGAACATCCCGCATCTACCACTAAAGGCTAGTAGTTTCATTGGCCTACGCGGGCTAGCTTTAGGCTTCTAACCTCGCACAAGGAAAGTGACTTGCTGGTTGAAATTCTACAGATCATGGTGCCCATTGTGGCTGTTGTCGCCATCGGGCTGCTCTACGGGCGCCGCCACAAGCCTGATATCAGCGCCGCCAACCATATGAACACCGCCATCTTTGCTCCAGCGCTGATCTTCTCGGTGCTGGCCAGCACCGACAGTGCGATTCAGAACTACCTTAACATTACCTTGGCGGGTGGCTTTGTGGTCCTTGGCTCGGGCTTGGTGCTGCTGCCCTTGGTATGGCTGCTCAAGATTGATTTACGCAGCTTCCTACCGCCAATGATGTTCAATAACGCCGGCAACTTGGGCCTTCCCTTGCTGGTGCTGGCCTTCGGTGAGCAAGCCATGCCCTTGGCGGTATGCCTGCTGATTATCGAGATGCTGCTGCACTTTACCGTAGGCATCGTGCTGCTAACCGGCCGCTTCGATCTCAAGCAGATCCTCACCATGCCGATTATCCAAGCGACCATCCTCGGGGTAGCATGGAGCACCATGGGGTGGTCGTTGCCAGAGGTAGTGGCCATCCCACTGGAGATGTTGGGACAGATCTCGATTCCACTGATGCTGTTTACCTTAGGGGTTCGGCTAACCGAGGTGGATTTGAGCGATTGGAAGCTTGGGGTACTGGGTGCGATAGCCTGCCCACTTAGCGGCATCGTGTGCGCGCTACCGATGCTGTGGCTACTACCACTGTCTCCGCTGGAGCAGGCCTGTTTGCTGCTGTTTGCTAGCCTGCCCCCGGCGGTTTTGAACTTTATTGTGGCAGAGCAGTATCAAGTGGCTCCCAAGCGGGTGGCGTCTATCGTGTTGATCGGTAACTTGGGAAGCCTGCTAGTGATGCCGCTTATGCTATTTTTTGTGTGGATAGCTAATGGCTCGTGAGCAAGCCTTAATCCAGCAGGCCTACGTCCAATAAACCTTGTTCTGCCAGCTCAAAGTAGCGACGCTCATCGATAAGCTGCTCAGGCGAGCTGACCCGCTCTGTGATGCAGATGCCATCAAGGTGATCCAGCTCGTGCTGAATCACCCGTGCGACAAAGCCACTGAACTGGTGCTCAATACGCTCTCCATGGCGATCGCAATAGCTCACATCAATGGTCTCGGCACGAGCAATACGCCCCCGTTTTCCCGGCACACTGAGGCAGCCTTCCCAGCCCCACAGCATGGCCTCGCTGGCGTGGAGAATCTGCGGATTGAGCATCTCGGTTATCGGCATAGTAGGCGCGTCGGGGTAGCGGGAGTTGGGTCCGCTGGCCACAATCACTATC
This sequence comes from Aliagarivorans taiwanensis DSM 22990, assembly GCF_000429505.1. Lineage (GTDB taxonomy): Bacteria > Pseudomonadota > Gammaproteobacteria > Enterobacterales > Celerinatantimonadaceae > Aliagarivorans > Aliagarivorans taiwanensis. The sequence continues at coordinate 86,909 of NZ_AUBZ01000003.1, forward strand.
CGTAGCGGCAAACCGATTTGTGGTGCCGCGATGCCCACCCCATCGGCGTCAAGCATTAGTGTATTGAGTTCACTAAGGGCGTCCTGAGCAGTGTTATCCAGTGGAAACGCCACAGCTACTGCGACTTGTTTAAGGCGCGGGTCCGGCACACTAAGGATGCTCATGCAGCCTCCTCCACCATTGCACTGTAGCAGCGGTAGGCGAACACCAAGGGGTAGACTTCAAGCAGTGTGCCCGCCGCGCGATTGAGGTAGAACCAAATGGATGCAGCCTGACTGGTCAGCAGATGTTGGTGAATCAGCCAGAATGGCAGCATCACCAAGGCCATCATCACGATCACCGCCTTAAGCAACATGCCTGCATAGGGAGCGGTTTGCTTCCAACTAAGCTGGATAGCGCGCCACGCAGGAAGACGCAACAAGGTGCAATTGAGGCTGGCGAACATTAAGCGGCTGGCAATCACTAAACCGGGCAGGATAAAAAAGCCAAGACCTAACAGAGTCATCGCCAGCGTGAAGGCCACCACCAAGGTTAGCTGGGGCCAGACCTTAAGGCCGGCCCGCAAACAAGTCCCCACCGACCACGGCTCGCCAAGCAGCTGGGCGCGGATATACAGTACCACTGCGGCAATATAGATTGGCTCCAGCCCAATCCCCACTAGGGTAAGCAGCAGGTAATTATCTTGGCTAAGCTTTCCATCCTCGCCTAAAAAGCCGTTCTGCAGCGCGATAAAGGGCAGCGCAATCGGCAGAATAATACAAGCGATCGCTTTTAGGTGGCGTAGGTAAAACCGCCAACTCTCACTTAACAACTCACTCAAACTGCCGCGATACATCCGCTTTACTCTCCTCCCTAACGAACTCTTACCATCTTTGGCGACCGACTTTAGCCTAGAACCTGTGTTAGCAGCTCATTGAGCGAGCCGACAGAAACTACATCGGCAGGAGACTGGTGCCCTTTACGGTTCAACCACACGCTATCCCAACCCGCCTGTTTGGCAGCGCGCGCATCCTTCTCTAGATTGTCCCCCACGTAGAGGCAATCTTTAGCTTCAAGGCCTAAGCGTTCAGCAGCTTGGTGAAAAATCTCAGGTTTGGGCTTAGCCACCCCGGCCGCCTCCGCGGTCAAGGTGAAGGCCATAAATGGCTCCAATTGGCAGGCTGCCACCTTGCGCAGCTGCATGGTATCTGGGCCATTGGAGACTAGCGCCAACACATAGCCGCGTTGCTGCAGCTCGCTTAAACACGGCAGGGCATCACCAAACAGCCCCTCAGCACAGGCGGCCACATAGGCCTGCATAAAGTATTCAAAGGCTTGTTCGGATTGCTGATCGCTCAGCTCAGGACTGGCCAAGGCGTGGCGGATACGCGCCTGACGCATCTGCGCGGCGCTTAGCTGGCCATCGAGAAAATCGGGGTAGTAGCGGCTGAGCGCTTCCTGCCAATGCTGACCAGCCTCAGCGGCACGCGCCGGGGCATAGTGTTCAAATAGGGCTTGTACACCCAAGCGGGTGGCTTGGGCATCATCTAATAGGGTGTCATCAAGGTCGAACACCACGGCTTGGTATGCTGGCATGCTGCATCACGGTCAAATTCAGATGGGTCCATGTTGAGCTACAGCATTAAAGGCTGTCAACCCTATTTAGGTTACCGTTTTTCGCTAAGCTCTGCGGTTATCCGCAGCCAGTTCCTCTAGCTTATCGGGCCCATCGCTATCGTCGTGATCGGCGCACATATAGCTGCGGCTGGAGCAGAACGGGGTAAGCGGAATAGCCGGCTCCAACACCGTCTCTTCCTCACCTTCAGCCTCACTGACTGTCGCGCTATCAGCTTGCACTTGCTCAAGCGACTCTTGCTCATGGCTGCGCTGGATCTGCTGCACCCGGCGAAACGCCAATATGCTTCCCAACACGCCAAACACCACCGCGCCCAATGCTTGTCCGGCTAACACCCCTTCAGCTCCCATCCATTGCGAACCGATAAATACAAACGGAATGGTGCCAATGGTTGCCTTGGAGAAGTTAAGCATGGTCGACATCGCCGGGTAGCCAAGGTTGTTAAAGGCAGCATTGGCGATAAACAGCGCCCCGTTAAACAAGAAGCTAAAGCTTATCCAGGTACAGAAGAAGGCCACCAATGAGGCCGCATCGCCATCAAGGCCAAACGCGCCGATCAGCCAAGGCTGCGCCAACCACATCACCAGCGATATCAGCAGCACATAGGCGCTGGCAAAGCCCAATGAATACCTGAGCGTCTGTTGCAAGCGCGAGAACAGATGCGCGCCATAGTTTTGCCCGATAATCGGCCCCACCGCGCCTGATAGCGAGAACACCATACCAAAGGCCACCGGGATCATCCGCCCAACCACTGCCCAGCCCGCTACATAGGAGTCGCCATACTGGGCGATGGCCGCCGTCACATAGGCATTACCAATGGGGGTGGCGACATTGGTCATCATCGCCGGACCGGCAACATTAAAGATCCGCTTAAGATCTTCAAGCCACAGGTTGAAACGAAACGTGGTGAGCAGCTGATGCCGATACACCACCGCCCCCAGCGCAACGCCAGCCACGGTAAATCGCGCAACCACCGAGGCTAAGGCCGCACCGGTCAGCCCCCAGTCGAACACAAAGATAAATAAGGGGTCGAGCAGAGCATTCACGCCACCGCCCAACAGAGTTGACCACATCGCGCGCCGGGCGTCCCCCACCGAGCGCAGCGCGGCACCGGCGCTCATGGCAATGCCTAGCACCGGCAGTGAGGGCAACATAATCCGCAGGTAATGGGTGGCGAGTTCTAAGGTCCGGTTTTCGGCGCCCAACCACTCGAGCAGATCTGGCGCCAGCCACCACACCACCGCCGAGATGGCGCTGCTAATCATAAAGCCGGTGACTAACACATTGATCGCCAGGCGTTTGGCCTGCTCACGATCACGCTCGCCAATCGCCTTGGATACCAACGCGCTCATCGCTATCGACAAACCAATGCCTACCGAGGTAGTGAAAAAGGCCACGGTACCAGCATAGCCCACAGCGGCCGCCAACTCCGACTCACCCAGCAAGCTGATAAAGTAAAGGTCAGCCAGGTCCACCAAGAACAGCGCGGTTAGACCAATCGCGTTGGTTGCTGACATAACGAAGATATGCGGGAAGATGGCTCCCTTGGTAAATTTTGCCTGGGGCATGGCTCGACTAGCGTTTGCAAAAAACTAAAGTGTAGTCCAACCCAAACACGGGCTAACTACAAATGTTTCGGTGACTTTTTTTCAATTAAACAGGAAAAACAAAAATTTACTGTCAATACTATTACTGAATTTAACGCAAGGACGGTTATGCAATCAGATTGGTCGCCATTGGAGGCGGCAGAGCGAAAGATGAGCCTGGTGATGCACCTTGCAGGCTTGGTTCCCAGTCTTTTTTTCTGTATCTATCACATCAGCTATGGAGAGCTTTGGTTCGGGTTAACGGTGGTTCCTTGTGCCAGCATGTTGCTGGTGTCCCTCTACTTTATTTGCACCGATCAAAACGATCAGCGCTATAAGCTGTTTGACCGCCTGTTTCTGATGCTGGCCTGCGTTCCTGTGCTAGCCGCCATGCTCGACCATGACTTGCACGGAGAGTATTTCGTGCAAGCGCTGATACTGGCCTGTTTCCTCAACCTCCCCACGATGCTGGCAGAGCGCTTCGTTATGGCAGTCACGCTGATTGCTGTTGGGATTGGTTTTTGGCGCTTTGGCGATCAAGAGGGACTGCGTTTTGCTATCGGCCTGATTGCCCTGCATATCTTCGCTTGGGGGGTCGCTCGCATTGTAGTGCAGCAAAACAATGAACTGCATGAGCTAGCCTTTCGTGATTCGCTTACCAAGGCCTACAACCGGCGTGCTCTGTTTGATGAGCTGTTCAAGGCGCAAAAGCATTACCAGCGCAGTCGCCAAACCGCCACCATCATCATGCTCGATTTAGATAACTTTAAGCAGGTTAACGACCAGTACGGCCATCCGGTCGGTGATGAAGTGCTGTGTTGGTTTGTGCAAAAACTTCAACACGACACCCGCGCTAATGATCGGGTATTTCGTTACGGTGGAGAGGAATTTCTGATCTTGCTGGGCGGTACTTCAATGGAGCAAGCTTACTCGGTCAGTGAGAAGCTTCGCCACAGCATCGCCAATGACGAGAGCACTCCACACGGCAGCTTTATCACCTTCAGTGCTGGTCTGGCGGAAATTAAACCCGGTGAAGATATCGATACCTGGATTACCCGCGCCGACAATGGCTTGTATCACGCCAAACATGCCGGTCGCAACCAAACCTGGCTAGCACCCAGCACTCCCGCAGGCTTCGATATTTAGTTTTAGAAACGGAGGTCTGCACTAAGGCTTAACCGTCGCCTCAAGATCGCTGGTCAGTGATGACGATTGCTCAACCGATAGCGCTTCACTTCGCCATAAGCGCTCGCCACAACACAAGCAAACGTGCTCGCGACAGGCATCCGCCAAACTATGACTTCCATACTCCCAAAGCTGGGTGCTGCCACAATGGGAGCAGCACAACTGCTCACCTTTGCTGGTGCCCGGTTGGTGACGATACTGAGAAAGGGTGGGAAGCTGCATCCAGCGCTGCCATTCCCTGTAGCGGGGCGATATCCACTGGGCCAAGCGACCGCCTTTTACAAGAGGGGAAGGCGTTTGGTCGCTGGACAGGCTCAAGCCACTGATCGTTTTTACTGTGTTGATGCCAGTCATGATTAATTCGTTTTATATTAGATTGATGTTATATAGATCACATTTTGACTAGAGCACAGTATAGGTCACACTCCTCAGATAACCGATTACTCAATTGCAAAAAAATAATTATTTTGCACTGTGCAGAAAACACTCAACTGAAGGTATAAAAAGTTTGCACTGCCAAGCTGGTGTTATCAGTAGAAAAGTTTGGACGGGGTCTGCTAAATGAAGCTTTTGTGGCCGAGAGGCGAGTCTCGAAATTATTTTTGAAAAGCGCAGGTCCACAAGACTTTACACGACAAAAGCGGCAGCACAGATGCGAGCCGCGTCGAAGAATCTATGAAACTAAGCAAGCAATCCATGAAATGAAATAAGTCTCCGTTCACTCATAAAAACGCAGCGTTGAAGCGCTTAGTGGTAGAGCGGAGCACTGGCTTGCGACTGCCACTCAGCCAAACCTTGCCAGTATTGCTGCATCTGCTGGTAGGGTGTTTCACCCAACCCGGCTTCCACGTAGTCGTTCAAGATAACCCCCCAGCGGAACTCTTCCACCTGATTACCTGGGATACCTTGGTGGCGAACAACCAATGCTTTCACTAATGCTTCTAGGTGTTGTAGTTGTTGCTGGGAGCACGAAGACGGTTGAGTGAGCAGCACCGACTGGCACTGCTCCAGCAGGTTTTTCTGCAATCGCTGGTTGCCCAGCTCATCAAGATCGGCCACGGTGAGCGCTTCACTGAGTAGGCGGAAGCGGCAGACTTCGCTTAGAGCTTGGTAGTCATCGTGCTTGAGGTTAAAGAACAACATGGCGTAGCCGGTTTGTGCCTCGCGCAAGATAACACAGTGATGCTGGTCGATGTCAAAGCGGTGGGCCTGCCAGCGGTTCAGGCTTAACCCCTGCTTAAGGCTGGGCAGCTGGGCAGGTAGGTGGGGAACCAAACTGGCATTGACTTGAATCTCTAGCATCTGACTGAACTCCGCGCGTAATTACTGGCTTTACCCAGCAATGGCAAGTTCAGTGCCAGCTTAGAGCGTCAAAAAAACAACACCTTAAAACAGGCCTCAATAACAGGCGCTAAAACAGGTCTAAATAAACAGTTGCCGCGCTTCATTCAAGCTAGGGATAACCCGATGTTGCAAGGCCAGCAGCGACTCATCCGGCACCACCAAATCAGGCACTTGAACCACTTGCATATTAGCGGCATGGGCAGCGCGCACCCCATTGGCGGAGTCTTCAAAGGCGATACAGTGCTCGGGAGCGACTCCAAGACGCGAAGCGGCCAGCAGGTAGATCTCGGGGTCGGGCTTGCTATGAGCAACTTCACAGCCACAGGTGATCAGCGAGAAGTAATCGCGCAGTCCGGCTAGGCGCAGTTTGGTCTCGGCCAGCTCTTTGGCAGTGGAGGTGGCAACCGCGAGCTGAATCGGCAAGCCTGCAAGCAGCTCTAACAGCTCTCGTACGCCTTCGCGCAACGCCACCGCGCGGTTGTGTACATGTCCTTGATAGAGCGCCATCCAGCGTTCTCTTAAGGGGTGATAGGGGAAGTCTGGACCGAGCTGCTCGGCAAAAATCTGCTCGATACGCTGGGCATTGCAGCCGATGATTTGCAGATAGACGCTCTCTGGCACGCTCAGCTGCAGTTCGCTGCAAGCGTCCAAAAAATACGAGCGACAAAGTCGCTCGCTATCCAGTAGCAGGCCATCCATATCAAAGATGGCCGCGTGAATGGGTTTACTCATGGAGTCCCTAGAAAAACAGGTGCGCCATGCCCGCTACTACCGGAAGGGTAACCAAGGTGCGCACAATAAAGATGACAAACAGTTGCCACAGCTTCACCGGAAGCTTGCTGCCCAAGATAAGCGCGCCCACTTCAGACAGATAGATTAGCTGGGTAACCGAAACTGCAGCAATGATAAAGCGAGTAATCTCAGGTTCAATAGAGGCCGCCAAAATAGATGGCACGAACATATCGGCAAAGCCCACTACCAAGGTCTCGGAAGCCGCTGCCGCCTCAGGTACTTGCAGTAGCTCGAGCAGAGGAATAAACGGCATGCCCAGCCAAGTAAACACCGGGGTCGTCTCAGCAATCACCAGAGCAACGGTGCCCACTGCCATAATCACTGGCAGTACACCAATCCATAAGTCAGCCACATTGTGCAGACCTTGTTGCAGCAGCTGACGCGGCTTACTGGCGCGCTGTGCTTGTTGTACAGCTAAGCTCCAGCCCCAGCTAAAGGCGCTATGCCCTTGTGGGATCAGGTCTTCGTTGCCGCCGCGCTGCTTGCCGTCGATAAACTTATCGGCGAATAGCGACAGCGGTGGAATGCGCGGGGTGATCACTGCCGCCACAAAGCCGGCAGCACACACGGCGGCGTAGAAAGGCAGGAACATATGCTCCAACTGTACCTGCGCCAGCACCACCAATGAGAAGGTAATCGATACGGTTGAGAAGGTAGTCGCCACCACAATGCCTTCACGCTGGGTGTAGTAGCCCTGCTCATACTGCTTGCTGGTTAGCATGATGCCCACGCTACCATCGCCAAGCCAAGAAGCCATCGAGTCAACCGCCCCGCGGCCGGGCAAGGTGAATAGTGGACGCATCACCTTGCTAAGTAAGGTGCCTACAAACTCCAGCAGGCCAAAGTTAAGCAACAGTGGCAGCAGCACCCCGGCGAACAGGAATACGCCAAGCAAGGTCGGTAGCAAGTCGAACAGAATAAGGCCGCCGGTATCGCCAGACCACACCTCACTCGGACCAATCTCCAACGCGGTGGCCAACACAAAGATGGCACCAAGCACTCTCACTACAAACCAGCCCGGCGAGAGCTGGAACAAAGCGCTCAGCAGCGGTTGGTCCTTAAGCCAAGCGGGCTTGACAAAGAAGAAATAACAGCTTATCAGGGCGCTGGCGGTAATCAGAGTGGTGATCAACGGCACCGCGAAATCACCCAAGCCGCCGGTAAACAGCTTGGCCAAGATCGCCACAGGAATAGTAAGCGAGCCGTCATAAGGCACCGGCGTCATAAACAGGAAAATGCCTAACAGCGATGGCCCCAAAAACGCACTGCCCTTGGCGTTTCCTTCGGTGGTGGTGGATGTCATGTTTGCAACCTCTTAACTCTGCATATTCAGTCAGCCGCCACAGCGTATTCTATTGTTATATTCACTGCGGCTGAATAATTTAGCGAGATAATATAGCAAGCAAAGTCGCATATCAATGCATAAATAGCGTTTTATTCGCAGCGAATAGTGAATAAACTCGCAGAATATGCGAATCGTCACTCAAGTGACTGGCAATATGCTGAAGTTAATGGATTTTCAGTTAGCGCCGGTAGCGATCTTGACGCAACACCGCGCTACCCAAGCGATGCTCGATAATCAGCTCTGCGCCTTGTTCAGAATAGCCAAGGCTGGGGGATTGTTGCCACTGACTGTCTTGGGCGCGTCGCCACTGGATGCTGTCTCCGTCAATGGCACAGATAAACAGCTCGGTGCTGGCACCGTTAGACCAGCGCAGCTCAACGCCATCGGCGCCTTGGCGATAATCGCGCACTTGCTGCGGCTGGGCACTAACCAAGCTGGCAACCGCATAGCGGCAGATTTCATTGTCTGAGGGTGAAGCGATGAGCGGGGTGCTCACCAGCAGCAAACTCGCAACAACACACCTAAGTAGACTGTTCATCCAGCAAGATCCTCTCTACAAACTGCCCAAGCAGGGCATTGCTCTCAGGGGTTTCCACCGCGCCGTCTAATACCGCTCTAAGCTGGTCGGCCCCCTCGGTGTATTTATCCGCAAATAGTGACAAGCGCTGTACCAAGATTGCCCGGTCCACCTCCGGGTGGAACTGGGTCGCCCAAAACGGCGCGCCTTCAACTTTTAGAGCGTGCACACAGTGGTCGGTTTCCGCCAGGTTGATACAGTCGGCGGGCAACTGGTAGGCACTATCGCGATGTACCGATACCGCAACAAACGGGTCGGGCATGGTGGAAAACAAGGGGTCTGTCTGGGCGGCCTCGGTTAAACGGATCGGCAGGGTTCCCATCTCAAAATCTTGGTCATGGTGGAAGATCTCGCCGCCCAGCGCCAGTACGGCCAACTGAAAACCAAAGCAAGAGGCAAATACCGGTAACTTACGCTGCAGGCACTCACGCAGCAGCGCCTGAATATCTTCCACAAAGGGATAACGCTCGGGTTCAAGAACACTCGCCTCGCTGGAGCCGCCCACCAGTACCGCATGGTAGTCAGCGAGCCGCTGGTGATCATAATGGGGCTGATCGAACACGTTCCAGATATCGAACTGCGACTCGGCCACCTCACAGAACTGGGCGAAGCTGCTGAGCTCTTCCTGGCGGGTTTGCTCGTCATCGCGGATTTGAATCAGTAGTAGTTTAAGTTGTTGCTTGCTCGGCATTAATCTCTTCCCTGAAGCTCTATCGACCGCAGCATAGTGCGCGGCTCGTCTGCCTTCAATGTACACAATCCACAGCCAATACTGAATGCCATGGGCTTCAAAAAAGAGAGCCTGCTCAGAGCATGTAACTAGCTGTTAAGCTAGGCTAAAGGAATCGACAGCAAGCAGGAATGCGCTATGGATGAACGACGAAAATTTCTCAGGGTGCTGTTTAACCGCCCAGCCTATCTCAACCATGCCGATCAGAGTTGGTCTTGTGAGTTGCTGGACCTGTCCCTGCAGGGAGCGCTGGTGACGGTACCGAACGATTGGGACAGTGAGGTCACCCAGTTGACCCTGAGTTTTAACCTCACAGAGCTGGCGGAAGACGCCATTGGCATTACCATGGATGCCGAGGTGCGCCACACCACCGAAGAGCACATCGGTTTACACATCACCCACTTAGACTTGGATAGCGCCAGCCACCTCAAGCGGCTGATTGAACTTAATCTCGGTGACGACGAAGCCCTGCACCGCCAGCTGGAACAGCTAATCTTCTAGAAAGAAAAGGGGCTAGATTCAGCCCCTTTCTCTTTCTCTTTCTCTTGCTCTTGCCCTGCTCTAGAGCGCTTCTATCGCCTCAGACAAATTAGCTACCCCAACCACTTCAATGCCCGGAATGGCCTGTTTGGGCTTGTTGCCAATCGGCACGATGGCGCGTTTAAAGCCATGTTTAGCCGCTTCATTGAGTCGCTCGATGCCATTGCCCACCGGACGGATCTCGCCAGATAGACCCACCTCGCCAAATACCACCAGCTCCTGCGGAAGCACCTGATTGCGGAAGCTCGACACCATCGCCACCAGCAAGGCCAAATCGGCGCTGGTTTCGGCAACTCGCACGCCGCCGACCACGTTGGCGAACACGTCTTGGTCAGACATCTGTACCCCGGCATGACGATGCAACACCGCCAGCAGCATGGCCATGCGATTCTGCTCCAGCCCCACTGCAACTCGGCGCGGATTGGCCAATGCGCTGTAATCCACCAAGGCTTGGATCTCCACCAGCAATGGTCGGGTGCCTTCCCATACCACCATCACCACCGAGCCCGGCGCTGGCTCTTGGGCGCGCGACAGGAAGATGGCCGAGGGGTTCGACACCTCGCGAAGCCCCTGCCCAGTCATGGCAAACACGCCCAGCTCATTGACCGCGCCAAAGCGGTTTTTGTGGCCACGTAGGGTGCGGAAGCGCCCGTCCGATTCGCCTTCCAGCATAATGGAGCAGTCAATACAGTGCTCCAATACCTTCGGGCCAGCCAGGGTGCCATCTTTAGTCACATGGCCCACCATCAGCATGGCAATGTTGTGTTGCTTGGCAAAACGGGTCAGCCACGCCGCGCTCTCGCGTACCTGGCTCACCCCACCCGGCGCCGACTGAATGTCCGCCATGTGCATCACCTGAATCGAGTCGATCACCATCAGCTTGGGCTTCTCTTGCAGGGCCAGCGCGCCGATCTGCTCAACGCTGGTTTCCGAGAGGAGCTTGAGCTTGTCTTTTGGCAGCCCCAAGCGCTGGGCGCGCATCGCAACCTGCTGCAACGATTCCTCACCGGTAACATACAAGGTGGGCATCTGCTGGGCCAGCCCACACATGGTTTGCAGCAGCAAGGTACTCTTACCGGCCCCCGGTGAACCACCAATCAAGATGGCACTGCCGGGCACAATACCGCCGCCAAGCACCCGGTCAAACTCTTTAAAACCGCTGGAGAAGCGCGGCAGCTCGGTGAGATCGATGTTTTCCAAGGTTTGCACCTTGGCTTGGGTATCGCCCGCATAGCCGCTAAAGCGGTCGCTACGATTGGAGGGCTTGGCAGCTAGTCGGACCTCACTTATGGTGTTCCAGGCTTTACACTCGGAGCACTGCCCCTGCCATCGGGGAAAGTCTGCGCCACAGTCGTTGCAGACATAAGCGGTTTTAGTTTTTGCCATGGAAAACCTAACTTGTTTGAGTGCGCGTTTCAGTAATTATTGACTTGTGCTTAATCACTAATGGGCACAAACTTTGCTGGAAAAACATCACATTGTAGTGACTTCACCAATAATTTGACAGTGGTACGGTTTCGGATTCTTAGAACATGAACGCGGCTTTTAATCAGGCGCTGATCGAGCAGCTATTGCCTCTGGCCAATAGCGGTGATTTTAGTGATGTCTTCAATAGCGCCACGCAGGATATGAGCAGTAACCAACGCTTCCTGCTGAAAATGGAAATTAACCGTCTGGCTAAACCCTGCCAGCGGATTATCGATCTCCGAGGTAAAGTGGACGGAGAGTGCCAAGCCTTTGAGCATAACGGACTCACCCACTTTCTCGACGAGATCGCCGTAAACGAATTCAAGGCCCAGTTATCCCGCTTTGCCGGCACCTACACCATGGGAGTGTATGAAGCGCTACAGCAGACCGAAAACAACTTTCGGGTCATGCAACAACGCAACATCGACCCGCAGGAAGCCGCTAAGCAACGCCCTAAGCAATATCAGGCGAGAGCGGTCAAACTCGGCCAGTTTATCTCGAGGAATGAGGAACGCATGCATCTTGCCGCGCCGCTGAAACTTGCAGGTAGTGACGGGGAAGAGTTCGAGGCCATGTCGTCAAACATGTCGGTGTCGGGTATCAAAGTGAAAGTCGACAAAGACCGTCAGTTTGAAGTGGGTCAGCGCTTAATCGTCTATTTCACCGGATTAGAGAAAGAGTTTGCCAACAAGGTACTGGGCGCCGGTACCGAGTACCAAATCGTGGGCATCAACCACAGCGACAAAGGTCAGTCGCTGCGCATGATTGTGGTCAACCCCGACGAAGAGTTCAAAACCTTCTTCGAAACCTATTTGCGCTCTTATAAAGGGCGTTATCGGGTAGACGTTGACAGCGTCAGCTCGGCGGTGGTCACCAAGGGCTATCAGCAATACTTGATGCCGCGTCTGCACGGTATCCCGGTTTACTTCGACAAGGGAGAGCCGCCCACGCTGCGCTTTGCCCTCTCCACCCCGAACAACCAAGAACTGCTGGCTTACTGGCGCGATGAGAGCAACCACAGCCACCTGTCGCAGCTGTTCCATAAGCCGCGGATGCTGCGCTACCAAAGTCAGATTGAAGGTGAGACGCTGATCTTCTGCTTCACCCATACCGCCAGAGATCGTCTGTTCTTCTATACCGCCACCCGCGAAGAGCTGGAAGAGCATCCGCAGTTGCGCGAGCTATTCATCGGCTTCGGCTCGCGTAAGCCAAGCTGGCGGGTGATGAAGTATCAATGGCAGCATATCGACGAAGCCCCCCACGTTAGTGCCTCATCGCTGTCGCGCAAGATGGGGGCGGTAGATCTGGAGCGAATCAACTCTGCGGTGGGGAACCTTAGAACGGTGGGCTTGCTCAGCGACGTCACCGCGCAGTTTGCCGGCGAGCTCTACCACGATAACTACCCGGTCAAGCTCAATCCGAATCAATTAGCCATCTTCAACCAGAGCAAGATGGTCAGCCCAAGCTTCGAAGTGGTGGCCTACAAGTACCTACAGCTGCGCCGCGAAGATCGCTACATGTATCGCTCGTTGGTGGAGGTTGAAACCAAGCATGGCGAGAAACTGGTGGCCTGGTGCCGCGATTTCTCGGTACATGGCATGCAAATCGAGGTGGAGGGAGACATTACTGTCGCCAAGGGCGACACCCTCTACCTAAGCCTGCCGCAGTTCCAAAAGCTGGTGAAAAGCTACGACCTCAAGCTGCTGCCCTACCGAGTGGTCAATCACAATCGGCAAGGCAACGTGTTTAACCTGCAGGCCGCAGTCATCGAGCACCAGTTACACGATGGCATGCGCTTCTTTGAGCAGTTGATTGCCAACAACCTCGACAAGCTTAATCAGGTGCCAGAGCGCCCCTCGATGAATGGCCTCTCTGAGACCTTGCGTCAGCTATTCTGTGAACCGCTGTTCTGCCGCGCGCTGTACATCGAAAAACGCCCCGGCCGCTTTGATATCAGTTGTCTGGGTTATGGCAGCCATCCACATAGCTTTGACAGCTTCACCGGGGTTGGTGATGGCGAGCACGTCGCTGAGCTAAGCGATCTGTTCAATCAGGGTGAGCTGCACAGCAAGCTGCTAGATACCGTGCGTAACCTCGATGCCGAGCACGCCCCGGAAGTCATCGAGCTACTGGCCCTGGTGAACAACAATACCCGCCGCTTAATCAGTCTGCGCGATGTGGCCGAGCTGGAAGAGTCAGGTCGGCTGGCAGAGTACGTGAAGTTTGCCAGTGGCAAAGGCCGAGTGCTGTCGTTTAGCCTGCATATCTCGCGGGTCGGACGACCAGATACCGAGTTTATTCAGCGCGAGCTGGATTACATCAGCCACTACGCCATTCATAAGGCCAAGCGGTTAGAAGATGAGCTGTGGAGTGTGGTGGGTGTGGCGGTGGTCACTGATACCACAGCCGAGCTGATGCATCGCTTGAAGATGCCGGAGTTTATGCAGCTACAGAGCGCTTAGCCAGCGCTCTGTAGCCTTATCACGTTCGCTTAAGCGCAGCCGCTCAGCAGCTCTGAGGCCGACAGGATGCGCACTACCCCATCCAAGTCGCTGTGGCGGATTGCCATCTGCGCTTTCGCCTGTACCAGTGGCTTGGCGTGAATGGCCACACCAAAGTCCGATTCGGCCAGCATCAGCAAATCATTCGCACCATCGCCAATCGCCATGGTTTGGGTAGCGCCGAACTCTTGCGCCAAGGCCTTCAGGGTATCGGCCTTAACCTGCGCATCCACCACCCCGCCGAGTACTTGCCCGGTCAGCTTGCCATCGACGATCTCAAGCTGGTTGGCTACTACCCGATCAAAACCTAAGTCTTGCTGTAAGCGCTCGGCAAAGTAGGTGAAGCCACCAGAGGCGATCGCTACCTTCCAGTCAATCTGCTTAACAAACGACAACAGATCTTTTAGGCCCGGCATCAACGGCATGCTATCGGCCACTTGCTGAAGTATCGCCTCAGGTGCATCGGCCAGCTTGCCAACTCGGGCGCGCAGGCTCTGCTCGAAATCCAGCTCGCCGCGCATTGCCGCGGCGGTCACTGCGCTGACCTCTTCACCAACCCCAGCAAGGGTGGCAATCTCATCGATACACTCAATCTGAATGGTGGTCGAATCCATATCCATCAGGATAAGGCCCGGCAGATGAAGGTTTGGTAAGCGGCTCATCACCACCCAGTCAAACTCCCAGTCTTGTGCCTCCAACAAGGCCTTGAGCTCTTGCTCGGTGCACTCTGCGCTCAGTAGCACCGTGGTGGCGCCCAGCATCACCCGGGCTCCTTGTAACACTAACTGGCGGCCATCAGCCTGCACGGTAAGGCTTAGTTGGTTGAGCTGCTCAGCACTAAGCGCTGGCGCCCAAATCAACAGCTGGCAGTGGCAGGCAATGCTGACATGAGGAGCCAAGTCTTCGCCACTGAGCTGATAGGGGAAATCATCCAATACCGATGGCCAATCTGCCACCAGCGGGGGAAGTTGAGAGAGTCGATGGGAATGGTGCAAATTACATCCTTGCTAATGAAACCCTAGGCGCTTCAAGATAGCTATTGGATTTTGCTTTGGCAAGTCCCTAAGATGGTAGCTGTGTGGAGGCTAAAGACATAAATAATGGATAAGAAAGCCATAACCCGATACCGCGTTGTACAGTTCCTACAGCTACTGATTGCTATCGGTTGCTGTATCTGGATCTTTCAATCCCTGCTGCAGCTAAAAACCAGCGGGCAAGGCCTGATCCATTACCAAAGTGAGCAACTGGCGCGCTCGCTGAGCAGCGTTGCAACACTCAATATCCACAACACCCTAAGCCAACCCGAAGAGCTGCACAGCGAACAGCTGCAAAGCCTGGTCGATGAGTTGCAGCAGCAACGCTACGTATCATTGGCGGCGGTGTTCGATCGCCAAGGCAAGTTATTGGTCCGTAGCGACCATAGCGAGCAAGATTCCCCCATGCGCCTATTCAATGCGCTGGAACGACCATTTATTACCGAGGTCAGTGACAGCGAGCAAGGGCTGCGCGCTTATCTGAAGATCCAACTTAACTACCAGTCGATCCTGTCTAAAGCGGAGCGCTATATCGAACAGGGACAAAGTCAGATGATGCTGATTATGTTGGTATCGATGGCGATTGGCTTTCTGCTCACTCGGGTGCTGTCACGCAAACGTTATTCGGCGACCCTAGCGGCGATTGCCCTGCGGGCAAGAGCAGCACGAGCCCGACGGGCCCGTGCGTTAATCGAGGATGTGGCAACTCGCACCGAGTCGCCAGATAGCCCCGACAAGTAACCTAAGTAACTTAGATCAGAGAGTAACTTAGATCAGAGAGTCTAGAGTCAGAACGATCATATCGTTGAAGGTTAGTTGACGCTCTTCAGCGGTGGTTTGCTCGCCGGTGCGGATGTGGTCAGAAATGGTTACTACACACAGCGCGGCTTTGCCACACTCGGCTGCTACGCCGTAAAGGCCAGCCGCTTCCATCTCAACGGCCAAAACGCCGTGTTTTTCCATCACGTCGAACATCTCTGGGTCTGGGCCGTAGAACAGGTCGGCAGAGAATACGTTACCCACTTTAGCTTTAATGCCGGCTTTCTCGGCGCTGTCGACCGCGTTGCGTAGCAGCTCGTAGTTAGCGATAGCGGCAAAATCAAAGCCTTTAAAGCGCTGGCGGTTCACGTTCGAGTCGGTACATGCCCCCATGCCGATAACCACGTCACGCAGCTGAACGTCTTGGCTGATGGCACCAGCAGACCCCACGCGAATGATCTTCTCTACACCGTATTGGGTGTACAGCTCGTGGGCGTAGATAGAAGCACTAGGAATACCCATGCCAGAACCCATTACCGATACCTTTTTGCCTTTGTACGTACCGGTAAAACCAAACATGTTGCGCACGCCAGTTACCTGAACCACATCTTCCAGGAAGGTTTCAGCGATGTACTTGGCACGCAGCGGGTCGCCAGGGAACAGTACGGTTTCAGCAAAATCACCAGGGTTTGCACTAATGTGAGGAGTTGTCATTGTCAGTCCTTATTTTGGGGGCCAACGCCCCCGGTCAAAAATTAAAAAGATTTACAGGAACGCGTCGCCGTAGCCCAGAGCAGGTAGCCCCAAGTAACTGGCCAGAGACTGTCCCATATCGGCAAAGCTATTACGCAAACCAAGATTCTTGGCGCCCAACTTCTTGCCATAAACCAGTACCGGTACGTGCTCGCGGGTGTGGTCTGTGCCTTCCCAAGTCGGGTCACAGCCATGGTCGGCGGTAAGCAGTACCACGTCATCGTCGCCCAATTGCTCGAGCAGCTCCGGCAAGCGCTTGTCGAAGTACTCTAGCGCGGCGGCATAGCCAGCCACATTACGACGGTGACCATAGGAGGAGTCGAAATCGACGAAGTTGGTGAAGATAATACTGTTATCGACACCGCGCGCCATCTCGCTCAGGGTCAGATCAAACAGCCCTTCCAGACCGGTTGCCTTCACCTTGCGAGTAATGCCTTGGTGGGCGTAGATATCGGCAATCTTACCGATACTCACCACTTCACCGCCGGCATCGGCCATCTTGTCCAGTAGGGTTGGCGCTGGCGGCAGTACCGAGTAATCACGGCGATTACCGGTGCGCTGGAAATCGCTGGCATTGCTACCAACAAATGGACGGGCAATCACCCGGCCAATGTTGTAGGGATCGACCAGCTTACGCGCCAGCTCGCACAGCTCAAGTAAGCGCTCTAAACCGAAGGTTTCTTCATGGGCAGCGATCTGGAATACACTGTCAGCCGAGGTGTAGAAGATCGGCTTGCCACTGGCCATATGCTCTTCGCCCAGCTGCTCCAAAATCGTGGTACCGGATGAGTGGCAGTTACCCAGATAGCCCGGTAGGTTGCCCTGCTCTACCAATGCATCCAGCAGCTCTTGTGGGAAGCTGTTGGTGGGCTTGTCGAAGTAGCCCCAGTCAAACAACACCGGTACACCGGCGATCTCCCAGTGACCCGATGGCGTGTCTTTACCGCTGCTCAGCTCTTTGGCGTAGCCATAGTAACCAATGGGTTTCACATCTGGGTCCATCCCCGGTGGGTATACACCGCCGCTTTCAAAGCAGGCCTGACCCAAGCCCAAACGGTTTAGGTTGGGGATGTTAAGCGGGCCCTTGCGCCCAATATCGGCGCGCCCTTCAGCGCAGGCTTCTGCGATATGCAGCAAGGTGTTAGAACCAACATCTCCGAACTGGTCGGCATCGGCGGTTGCGCCAATCCCAAACGAGTCCATCACCAGAATAATTGCACGTTTCATCTTCTAGTCCTCTTTCACAATGCATTGGTAGAGCGCAGACTCAGGTAGCTGAGGTGCGGCTTCGCTCTGAACCAGAGCCTCTCGTACCAATGCGGCAGCGTGCTGCCATTGTTGCTCGCTGCTGGCGTGGATCACCATCAGAGGCTGATCCACGTCGACATAATCACCTAAACTCACGATCTGAGATAGGCCAACGCTGTAATCCAGCTGGTCTTTAGGATGCTGGCGACCACCACCCATGGCGACCACCGCCATGCCTAAGGCTTTGCTGTCCACCTCGCTGACAAAGCCAGCCTGCTCGGCCAGTACAGGTTTAATCACCGCCGCCTTAGGTAGGTACTCTTGGTAGCGTGCACAGAAGTCGCTGGGGCCACCTAACTGCTCAACCATCGCACCGAAGCGACGTAGCGCTTCGCCATTTTCAATGCTAGCCATTAGCTGCTCACGCGCTTGCTCGCGACTGTCGGCAAGCTTGCCCAGCAGCAGCATGTCTTCGGCCAAGGCCATGGTCACTTCATGCAGGCGTGCGTTACTGGTATCGCCTTGTAAATACTTGATCACCTCAACAATTTCCAGCGCATTACCCGCGGCCGAGGCCAGTGGCTGATTCATATCGGTCAGCCAAGCCCGGCAGCGTACGCCAGCGGCTTCACAGACCTGAACGATCGCTTCGGCCAGCTCTTTGCTCTGCTCATAGGAGGGCATAAACGCGCCGTTACCGACTTTTACATCCATCACCAAGGCATCCAGCCCTTCGGCCAGCTTTTTGCTGAGAATAGAAGCGGTGATCAGCGGTAGCGAGTCCACCGTGGCGGTCACATCACGCACTGCGTAAAAACGCTTATCGGCCGGTGCCAGCTGGCCGCTTTGGCCGACGATGGCAATGCCCGGCGCTTTAACCGCTTGCTCGAATACCTCAGGGCTTGGGGTGACCGAATAGCCGGGGATCGCTTCAAGCTTATCCAGTGTGCCTCCGGTATGGCCAAGGCCACGACCGGAGATCATCGGCACATGTGCCCCACAGGCAGCCAGCATTGGCCCCAGCAATAGCGAGGTCAGATCGCCTACACCACCGGTGGAGTGCTTATCGAGCAATGGCCCGGTGACGCCAGCGGCTTGCCAGTTGAGCACCTCGCCCGAGTCGCGCATGGCCATGGTAAGCTCGGCGCGCTCATCAGCGCTCATGCCTTGAAAGAAGGTGGCCATGGCAAAAGCGGCGATTTGGCCATCACTTAGGCTGTCATCGGCAATCCCCGCGACAAAGCTGCGGATCTGCTCACCAGTGAGCTCGCCGCCGTCGCGCTTGGTCTGAATAATTTCCTGTGGTAACAACATCGTGCGTTCCTGCTCTGTTCGTTCTGTTACTGCTTGTATCAGCCGGGGGCTTAGTAGCCTTCACCAGCAGAGGCGTTGTCGTCGCCTTCGATGGTCGCTTTCAGCGCCGCCAACAGGCTTGATGCGCCAAAGCGGAAGTGACGCTCGCTCACCCAATCTTCACCCAAAATGGTGCGCGCCTTGCTCAGGTAGACATCGGCTTGCTCGGCGCTCTTCACACCACCCGCAGCTTTAAAGCCACACGCCGGATTGTGATCGGCAATCGCTTGTAGCATCAGCTCGGCCGCTTCTGGGGTGGCGTTAACCGGCACCTTACCGGTCGAGGTTTTAATAAAGTCTGCACCGGCCTTAATCGACAGTTCGCTGGCTTTGCTAATCAGGGCAGGCTCAGATAGCTCACCACTTTCAATGATCACCTTCAGCAGCACGTCGCCACAGGCGGCTTTACAAGCTTTTACCAGCTCAAAGCCAACCTGCTCGTCGCCACCTTGCAGGGCACGCCATGGGAACACCACGTCAACTTCGTCTGCGCCGTAGGCCACTGCTGCGCGGGTTTCCGCTACCGCCAATTCGATATCGGCTTCACCCAGCGGGAAGTTGGTCACAGTGGCAATCTTCACTTCACTGGCGCCGATCTCTTTGAGATAGCGACGGGCGAAGGGAATAAAGCGCGGATAGATACAAATTGCAGCAACCTGACCGACCTCGGTTTTGGCCTGATCGCACAAGGCAGCTACGCGCTCGCGGGTGTCGTCTTCGTTCAGGGTAGTCAGGTCCATCAAGCTCAGGGCTTGTTGGGCGATTTGTTTCAATTGTGCAGACATGTTTCGTCCTTAGTTAGTTGATTGCTTGCGGGCCAACAGCTGGCGACGCTCATCATCAGACATAAACGCCATGGCCAGACCATTGCGTTGTAGGGTTTGGATCGCCTCGTCGTCGAGCCCCATTTGCTCGCGGACGACCCGGTATTCGTGGCCGATGTCGATATTGCTGACACCGGGATCGTCGGTATTCAAACCGGCACAAATACCCGCATCCAAAAAGCGTGGAAGCGGATGTTCTTCAATCGTTGCCACCGTGGAGGTGTGCAGGTTGCTGCTTGGGCAGGACTCAATGCCGATCTGGCGCTGGGCCAGAGTGTCCATCAAAGCCAAGTCTTGGATAGCATTCACCCCATGGCCGATACGCTGGGCACCGAGGTGCTCAATCGCTTGCCAGATGCTTTGTGGGCCTAAGGCCTCACCGGCGTGAATGGTTACATTAAGTGACGCATCACGCACCCGCTTGAAGTGTTCAACAAACAACTCGCCGGGGAAGCCCGCTTCGTTACCGGCCAAGTCGACAGCGGTAAAGTGCTTGCGTTGCGCCAAAATGGCGTCGAGCTCGCGGGTGCAGTTTTCCACCCCGTAGGAGCGCGACATAATGCCGATCAGCTTGACCTGAACATCCTGGCTTTGGCAGGCGCTACGCACCCCGTCAGCCACCGCTTCAATCACACCTTCCATCGGCAGGTTATGGGTTTCTGCCATGTAGTAAGGGCTAAAGCGCAGTTCGGTGTAGTCCAGGCCGGAGCGAGCGGCATCTTCAACATTTTCAATCGCCACGCGTTTAACAGCATCCAAGTCGCCGAGCACTTTCACCATCCAGTCCAGCTTGGCAAGAAAACCCAATAGGTCATTCTCTTTGCCTTGAATCTGAACCAGTGGGCGCATCTTGTCGATGCTCTCAGCAGGCAGCGGCATAGCAAACTGCTGAGCCAGCTCCCACACCGTTTCAACCCGGACATTTCCATCTAAGTGTCGGTGTAAATCCAGCACCGGCAGTTGTTTATCAAACACGTGGTATTCCTCTATCCAAAGGGAGGCGAACCTCCCTTATCCGTTTTACTGTAGACCGATGAAGAAGCCAGCCAGAGCCGCGCTCATCAGGTTGGCCAGAGATGCAGCCACTACTGCTTTCAGGCCCATTTTCGCGATATCGCTACGACGACTCGGTGCCATACCACCTAGGCCGCCCAACAAGATGGCGATAGATGACAGGTTGGCAAAGCCACACAGTGCGAAAGTCACGATCACCTGAGTCTGGGTGCTCAGGGTTTCTTTCACTTGTACGAAATCGATGTAGGCCACGAACTCGTTAACGATCAGTTTCTGACCAATAAAGCTACCCGCTTGTACCGCTTCTGCCCATGGCACACCAATCAGCCATGCCAGCGGTGCAAAGATGTAACCCAAGATGATTTGGATAGTGAGATCAGGCTGACCGAACAGACCACCGGCCCAACCCACAAAGTTGTTCATCAACGCAATCAGACCGATAAAGGCCAGCAGCATGGCACCTACGTTCATCGCTAGCTGCATACCCGAGCTTGCACCCGATGCGGCGGCATCGATAACGTTGGCCGGCTTGTCTTCGTCGTCCAGTACGTGGTCGATGTTTTGCTCGTTAAAGTCGGTCTCAGGCTTGATGATTTTCGCCATCAACAGACCACCTGGCGCCGCCATGAAAGACGCAGCAATCAGGTACTTCAGCTCTACGCCCAGACCGGCATAGCCAGCTAGAACGGAACCGGCAACCGATGCCAGACCACCCACCATAATGGCGAACAGCTCAGATTGAGTCATCTTAGGGATAAAGGGGCGAACCACCAGCGGCGCTTCAGTTTGACCCACGAAGATGTTGGCTGTTGCAGACATCGACTCAGGGCGGTGAGTTTGCAAGGCTTTTTGCAGTGCGCCACCGATGATTTTGATGATCCACTGCATAATACCCAGATAGTAAAGCACTGCAATCAGCGACGAGAAGAATACGATAATCGGCAACACTCGCAGGGCAAACACAAAGCCGTTGTTGCCGAACACTTCAAACATCTGACCATGTACCAGCGGGCCAAACAGGAAGGCCAAACCAGCCTGTGCACTGTCGATCACCGACTGAACTGCACCGGATACCGCTTCAAGCACCGCTTGGCCGAAGGGCAGGTACAGTACAAAGGCACCAAAACCGGCCTGAATCAAAAAAGCACCGACTACAGTGCGAGGCTTGATGGCACCCTTGTTATCCGACAATAGCAGGGCTATTGCCAACAGGCTGGCGATACCAACCAAACTCATTAAAACACTCATAACACTCCTTACTTAATATACGTGGCAGAGTTAATCTCTATCCATGACCCATCCATGGAGTGGGCTAATTGTTGGTCATCACAAGGCTGCACAAACTGCCCTACATCACGTTTTTTCCAACTTTTTAGCTGCCACTTTTTGTTATTTACCAATTATGTTGGTGGTTACAGGTGAGCAGCGATCTGCTGCTCCAGTTTTTCTTGGTCGATGGCAAAGTTGCGAATACCTTCGGCCAACTTCTCCACCGCCATGGCATCTTGGTTGTGCTGCCACAAAAACTCAGATTCTGACAGCGCGGTAGGCGCTGCTTGCACCTCGCTGGCAGGCTTAAGAGCGACCTCAAGGGTGCCCTCGGTGTTCGCTAGCTCATCGAGTAGTGCCGGGCTGATGGTCAGGCGGTCACAGCCAGCTAAGGAGAGGATCTCACCGCTGTTGCGGAAGCTCGCGCCCATCACCACAGTGCTGTAACCGTGCTTTTTGTAGAAGTCATAGATGCCTTTCACCGACTGTACGCCCGGGTCGTTATCACCGGAGTAGTCTGCAGGCTGGTTCTTGTTGTACCAATCGAGGATCCGGCCCACGAACGGTGAAATCAGAAATACGCCGGCCTCTGCACAAGCGCGCGCCTGAGCGAACGAGAACAACAGGGTCAGGTTACAGTTGATGCCTTCCTTCTCCAGCTGCTCAGCGGCTCGGATTCCCTGCCAAGTCGATGCCAACTTGATCAGAATGCGCTGCTTATCGATGCCTTGCTGTTGATACATCGCAATCAGCTTACGGGCTCGCGCCACGCTGGCCTCGGTGTCGTAAGAGAGGCGTGCATCCACTTCGCTGGATACCCGACCCGGAACGATAGCCAGTAGCTTTTGACCAATCGCTACCGCCAGATAATCGGCGGCGTCGAGTAATTGCTGCTGACGATCAGATGATTGCTGCTTGGCCCAGCTAGCGGCCTGCTCAATCATTGCAGCACCTTGCTCGCTTTGCAGGGCGTTGAGAATCAGTGAGGGGTTGGTGGTGGCGTCTTCGGCTTGGTAGTCGGCGATGGCGTTGAAATCGCCGCTATCGGCAACCACTACGGTGTGTTGTTTTAACTGCTCTAACAGGCTTGTCATGGCAAATTCCTTCTAACCAGACGAATTACTTTGCGTCTTTGGCTGGTGGTTGGCCAAGCCGTGTAGGGCCCAGCCTATTGAATATAGTCGGTGTGTTACGAGACCAGGGTTTTAAACAAGATACCGCCTAAATAAACCCCTACGATGCCCATAATTCCCGACAATACTGGTGGCGCAGGAAGCGGCAATTTCAATGCGCTAAACAGCGCGCCTACCACTAAACCTGCTGCTGTTGCTGTTGCTATTTCACCCATTACGATGGTCCTTCTATTGAGATTAAAATCCGTCTTCGCGCGAGATGAGGGGATTCTAGGAATGCCAGCGTCACCAACAGGTGATCTTGATCACGCATTTCGGTAGAGTAGCGCTGCAAATATAGGCAATTTACCTAATATGTTGAAAAGGGATTCTTCCAGAACACGGATGTTGGAATTTAGACGCAGTTTTAACTGCTGTAAGTCCTTCGGCTGCAGCAACCTCGGACGGGTAAATAGCCCCGATTACACCCACGACAGCTACCATCTAGGCTTTCGCGCCTTGCATTGCCAACGCTGCGGTAGCTACCCGCCATGGGTCGACGATGCCAGCGTTAGCCAGCTACTTAGCCAATTGCTAAATCAGCACTTTCAGCCGCGCGTAAATACTTGCCCCAACTGCGCCCCACGCCTGCTGATAGACCAAAATCCCGATTTCCAGCACTACGGCCGCACTGGTGCGGGTAATCCCCGGGTGCGCTGCAAAAGCTGCCACAAGGTCTACACCCTCGGCCGGTGGACGGTGAATGAGCATATGCCAGCGATTTTGCTCGCGTTAGCCTCCGCCACACCGCCGCTGCAGACCATGCAGCAGCTGGAGATTGCTCCCAAGATCTACTATCAACTGCTCAACCGTCTCGCGCAGGGCCTGCGCAGCTGGAGCCGCGAGCAGGAGTTGAAGCTCAAACAGCGGCCGGTGCAGCGGCTACTCAGTGAAAGCCAAGTGCTCAAATTCTGCGGTAACCGCGGGCTGTGGACGCTGGCCAGCGCCGACGCCGACAGCGGCTATATCTTGCTGCATAGCCACAACGCCAGCCATCAGCCAATGTCGGTTGAAGGTGTTTATCAGAGCAAGCCAGACTCGCGCTTGGCTCAGTTTGATGAGCTGTCTATCTTGCAAGCACTCCGGCAGCGTTATGATCAGACCATGCAGCGCAGCCATTTCGAAGAACTCAACCTCGGCGAGTTGCAATCGCTGCGCTGCGGCTATCTGGCCAAGCCGGCCCTGCTCGCCTACGCCCACTTTCAGGCACTGCGAGTATTTAGCGATAGCCACCAGCATATCCATCACTACCTCGAGCAAGAGAGCTGTATCCGAGGAGCGGCTCTGATGGGCTGCGCTGAGCGCATTCACACCAAGCTTGCCGAGGTGTTCTACATTATCCGCCATCAGCAGGGGGAAACGGCGATACCGCCGGAGGGGCATAATGTCGGCTGGTGGAACGATCGCTGGTATCCGGACGAGTTTGGCGCCTACTGCCCGATTACCTCACGCCACCATTACACCCATCCGTTTAAACTTGCCGCTGCCAGAGCCTGTGAGGACTTCTTCTCCTATGTTCGCCAACAGGTGCCCACCCAACTTAAAAGTCTGGCACCGCTGGAGTCACTGTTTGAAGTGGCGCGCTGCCTGTTTAACTACTGCCATAGCGATAACCTTGGGCAGAGCCCAGCGATGCGCGCTGGCTTGGTGAGTGAGTGCCTTACGCCAGAGCAGCTGCTTAACACAGTGGCCGCAGCACTTGCAGGCGAAGAAGCGGGATCAAAAAAGGGCGACTAAATGTCGCCCTTGAAGTTTACTAAGCCAATTGCTTAGAACTTGTAGGTCGCTGAGAAGTAGTGGCCGAGGCCAGTTGCATCAACCTGTTGTCCGGGAACGAAAGAAGCAGCTCCATCTTCTTGGCCATATACATCGTAAAAGTATTTCGCGCCGTAACCCAAAGCAAAGCGATCTGAGTGCCAGTAGAGACCGAAGAACGCAGCGCCACCAGAAGATACACGACCAGCTTGATCGCTGTAATCACTCGCACCAAACAAGTGGTCCCAGTATCCTTGGAATGACACGAAGCTACCATTCTCTAGGAAGTAGAATGGCTTAAACCAGTTCATCGAAAATTGATAACCATTGAACTTGCCTTCATCGGGGTTGCCGAAGTTCTTCGCGCTATAACGAGCAAACAGGTTCATACCAGTTTTACCCAGCCACGGTACGTTTACATCAGCACCGACACCGATAAAGTGCTCTTGCAAGTTGGAGTCAAAGTTGTTGAGGCTAGAGATGTACCACTCTTGAACTGGGCCTACTGACAGGTCCTTATTAAACAAGTAATCCAGAGACATACGCGGAGCAAACTTCATGAACAGACCGCCTGTTTCATGTTTGCTACTGCTGCTGCTGTCGGTGATATCAAACACATCGACGTAGCCGTACAGATCGAACAAGCCGGAGCGGCCGCCAAACTCCATTTCTAGGTAGGTGTCTTTGTAATCCTGACCATCAAAGGTTGGCTTCTGATCGATGGTATGCATGATGTTGAACTGGAACCACTTGTAGTCGTTCGCGTGGATTCCGTCTTCGGGCACTTCTGCCGCGTTTACGCTAAACGCGCCTAAGGTTAGCGCGCCAGCTGCAATTAAACCTAACTTATTCATCCGTGTATTCCCTGTGGTTATTTTAATGGAACTCAACGCAACATTTGCTGTCACGTGCAGCACAGTCTAAGCATAGGCAAGAACTCGAATATGAGGTCGATCACAGAAAGTTTTTATATTTGTAAAAAAAAATTAAAAGTTAACCAGATGTGTGGAGAGAATTTAATCGCTTGCACCAACCAGACGCAGCGCGTTTTGCGTGTTGCACCATAGCGCCTCTTTTAGCTGCTCGGCAGGCTCATCGCGCAACTCGCACAGTATCTGGAAGATCTGCGGCAGATTGAGCGGGGTATTGTGGTCGGTTTCCATTTGATACAGCGGCATATCCGGCGCATCGGTTTCCAGCACCAAGGCATCCAATGGCAGACGCTTGATCGCCTTGCGGGTCTTCTCGGAGCGCGGCCAGGTGATAGTGCCGCCAATCCCCAGCTTAAAACCTAGGTCGACGAAACGCGCCGCTTGCTGATAGCTGCCACTAAAGGCGTGGATGATGCCGCCATAGGCCGCTTGCTGCTGCCTAAGCACCTTTGCGCAGCGGTCATGTTCGCGCACCGAGTGAACAATTATCGGAAGCTGATGGGTATTGGCCAGTGAAACTTGGCGGCGAAAGGCCAACTCTTGAAAATCCAGGCTCTCTTTAAAGCGCCCATCCAAACCACACTCGCCCCACGCGCTGACCTGATGGCGCTGCTCGGCCACCAGCAGGGCACAATCCTCCAAGGCTAGCTCAAGCGCGGTCTGGTTATGATCGTCAGGCAGGAAACAAGGGTGGTAGCCAAGGGCGATATAAACCGGCTGCTGCGCTTTTATTGCCAACAGAGTTTGCCAGTTGTCTGGCCCCACTGAGGGAATCAGAAAATCACGGATGCCCGCTTTGTGAAAAGCCGCGAGATGGGTATCGAGAGACGCGCCGAACGGGGCAAAGTCGAGGTGGCAGTGGCTATCAAAAAAGCCGCGCTCAATCTTGTTTGTCATGCTCGCGGGGAATGCAACTGCGACAAGGCTTGTCCAGCCCATTACGCGCCAACCAAAGGTCATAGCGGGCAAGCGCACGCTTGCAGTAGCTATAGAACCGTTTCAGTGGATTGGCCGGGGAAAGATGTGACATTTTTAGAATATTCTCCTTAGCTGGCAGGCAATGTTATCGCGTTGCCTGCGGCATATCGGCTAAGTTTACCATCTACACATCACAAACCAAGGCGGTGACTCTTGGGCCGCACAGAGAACCCGCGAGAAAAACGTCGAACCAAACAGCCACTCACCCACCAAAGCAATGAGGTTGTCATGATGGATAGATAGCCATCTAGGGCGTAGTGCCAGCCTAAATAGACAGAGCCTATCTGAATAACTACCAAAAACAGCCATGCCAGCAGCGCCCAGGTTCGCTTTATAGCGCTTAAGCTAATAGCCACCAAAGCCGCCATGGAGACATGCATACTCGGCATCGCCGAGATCCCCGGCCCAAGCAACTCAGAGTTTTCGATATAACCTGTCAGGAGTTTTTCTTGTAGCACTATCGATAACAACCCAGAGTGACTACCTTCCGATAACAGTATTTGATGGTGGCTTTGCAGGGATTGAAACAGCTCTGCATAGTAGCCATTTCCACCGAAGAAGAAATCGTAGTAACAAGGCCCTGCCGAAGACAGCAGCAAAGCGACGATATTGCCATTGACCAGCCAACACAGCACAAAGGCGAGAGCGGCTTGGGCGCGCCACCGAGGCGCCAACGAAGAAAAGCAAAATGCACAATGAAAGCCCCACACTACAAAGAACCAGATCCAATAGCATTGACTCAAAAAGCTGGCCCACGCTTTCCCGGGCATAAGCGCATGCACTAGGCGCCATGGGTCGTGCCCAAAGTGCAGCGCCCGGTCCCACTCAATCAATATAGGGTCGAGATAGAAAGGCTGAATCGTGCTCAGCTCAGGTTTGAATGAAGAGTAAGCGCTGTAAACCCATGTGGTAACCACAAACAGCACAAGTCGAACAATGACATCCGAAGTATCGCTGAGCCGCGCCCAATAGCCACTCAGTGGAGAGCTAAGGGGGGAAGGGCGCAAACGAACAACGTTGCTCACCACCGACAGCAGATAATGTCCAAGCCCAGCGAGAACAACGCATATCAACACCGTCGCTTTGTAACGCGTCAGTGAAAAGGTGCTTTCGGGAGATAGCTCACGCTGCAACAGCGAGATGACATAAATCAACAACAGCGACGACAGAATCACGCCGATAAACTCGGCATGCCTGGCCGGCCAACCGGATACCCAAAACTCCGCTAAATCTCCGTTCCGACGGCCATAACTCAGCCTTGACGCGTCTTCACTCACCTTTGACTCCTGATTTCCACCCGCCGATTAAGCGCCCTCCCATGCTCGCTAGCATTATCAGCGATCGGCATTGATTTTCCATAACTTTTCACCACAAAACGCCTATCGAAAAAGGCTTCGTGTTGCATCGCATCACGCACGCCTTCAGCCCTTCTTGCCGCGAGAGCCAAGTTATAACTGTCACTCCCAAGGCTACAAGTATGTCCTTCCACCGCAATCACCTCACTAAAGTCCTCAGGGCTTAGCTGAGCAAGTACTTGCCGAGAGGCCTTGGACAACTTCGCCTTATCGAGGTCAAAATACACGGTGGCAGTTAACTGTTGCTCGCTCATGCGAGCCTGGGAGTCACACTGCTCATGGCCCGCCGCATCAGGTAAGGCGTGTTCGTTATAATTTCGCTACTGATAAGTGGATGCGGATCAGGAAGCAGTAATAACGGACAACAACGAGAAGTAAAAAGCATCGAAATTCAGGGTGTCAGCCAGATCCTTGAGGGTGAAAATACCCAACTCAAGGCGGTGATTTCCTATGACGACGATTCCGTAGAAACCGGCGGCGTAAGCTGGAGAAGCAGCGACTCGACCATTGCCTCTATTGACAGCAACGGCTGGGTGACTGGGCATCAACTTGGGGTGGTAGTCATCAGCGCCCAAAAAGGCGATGTAGTTGGCCAAAAAACCGTGGAAGTTGTTACCGACAGCACGGTGATACTCACCGAGATCACTCTCAGCGGCGAGCAAGTTCTGCAAGTTGGGCAAACCACGCAGATCAATGCCACTGCACACTACAGCGACAACAGCACCAGCAATAGCGGCTTTACCTATAGCAGTGCTAACAGCGCCGTGGCCAGTGTTGACAACAACGGGTGGGTAGTTGCTAAGGCGACCGGCTCAACCCAAGTGAGCGCATCGAAACAAGGCGTTACCGCCAGCCCAACGATTACCGTGAACAGCGACGTAAGCGTACCGGTGGTGACCGATATCCAAATCAGCAACGCGCCCAGCAGCATGCAGCCTGGCGATATGACCAGCCTCGAGGCCAGAGCAGTCTACAGCGATGGCAGCTTTACCCGTGAGGTAGCATGGTCTTCATCGAATACTGCGGTTGCCAGCATCAGCAGCAATGGACTATTGGTTGCCAATAGCGCCGGCGATGTCACCATCTCTGCAGAAAAAGACAAGGTGATCCGCTCGTTCAACCTGAGCGTGAAAGCAAGCAATCTTGGGATCCTCTCCTTTACGCTGGATGGACCGCAGCAACTGCAAGTGGGTGCCAGCGAGCAATACCTCGCAACCATCACTTACGAAGACCAATCTAAAGTAACCAACGGCTTTAGCTGGAACAGCAGCAACAGCGCGGTTGCCAGTGTTGACTCAAATGGCATTGTTAACGCCAAAGCGGCCGGTAGCACCACTCTGACAGCAAGCAAAGACGGCCAGTCGCGCAGCCTCACCATTAGCGTGATAGGTGGCGAACTACCCACGATTAGCGAGATCACCTTGCAGGGAGCCAGCCAAATTGAGCAAGGCAGCAGCAGCTTGTTCATCGCCAAAGCGATCTACAGCGATGGTTCTGAGCTGCGTGATGGCTTTAGCTGGAGCAGCAGCAACGATGCCGTTGCCAGCGTCTCCGACAAAGGCTTAGTCACCGCCAATCAACCCGGCTCAGCAACCATTACCGCTGAAAAAGATGGCCTGAAGAAAACCGCTTCAGTGACCATCATCGCGCCCGAGCAAGGTATCTCCATCTTTGTGCAAGATGGCTGTGCCAGCCATATCCATGCCTGGACCCGTAACGGCGGCGATACCCCGTTCTTCTCCGACGCATGGCCGGGTGCCTCCATCTCAGGCTTGGTGGGTAAAGATGATGCGACCTTCCGTGGCGAACGCAAGGGCGACGTGGTGGAGTTGTTCTTTAAAGACCTCAACTCTATCTGGTACATCCTTAACAACAACGGCGACAAAGTACTGGGCGGTAGTGACCGCGAAGGCGATGGCGACGTAGAAGCCACCCGCGACACCTACTACACCAGCGATTGTGAGTCACACAGCGACAACCCCTTCGACTTGAGCCCACGCATCGTTATCAGCCCGAAAGGCGGCGAGCAGCGTGGCGATCGCGTTATCTCGGTGAATATCTCCGGTGATGATATCTACGAAGTGGAAGCCTTCTTGGGCGGCCAACCGCTGGATCTCGACCATGAGCTAAACGCCGAGTTCACGTTGGCTGAGCATATCGCTAACGGCGAAAGCATCGAGCTAACCGCGATGGCCAGCAACATCGAAGGCACCACCAGCGATAGCGCCACCTTTATTCGCAACGATGACAAGGTCGCCCCAAGCATCGAAGCCTACGGTACCCTGCTGCCCTTCGCTGAGCATGCCATCTACTTTATGCTGACCGACCGCTTCGCCAACGGTAACACTGGCAACGACCAGCGTGACCAAGGCTGTGCTGTTGGCCGCTGTACCTTTGACCAACCGGTGAATGGTGTGGCTAACATTGGCTGGATGGGCGGTGACTTTGAAGGCATCTACAACAACGCTGACTACCTCAGCGAGATGGGCTTCGGCGCCATCTGGATCAGCCCGATCATCGAGAACCCGAACGAAGCCTTTACCGGCAGCTGTCACCCGGGTGTAGGGGCGATTGGCTGTGATAAAGGTAAAACCGGCTTCCATGGCTACTGGGGTGTGAACTTCTATAAGGTCGACCCTCACTGGGAGTCTCCCGGCTTTACTTTCAAAGAGTTCACCGACAAGATGCGCAGCCGCGGCATTAAGACGGTACTCGATATCGTGACCAACCACGGCAGCCCATCGTTTGACATGACCGGCGACCAATACAGCAGCTCAACCTACGGCAAGCTGTATGACAAGCACGGTAGCTTGGTGGCACAAACCAACAACCAACAAGGCGGCCATGATTGGTTCAAGGGCAATGACCAACTTGCAACCTTGGCTGACTTCAACATCAACTACCAAAGCGGTGCTGGTAAAGAGGTATTCGACTACCTGGTGGGGGCTTACAAGCAGTGGATCGCTCAAGGGGCGGATGCCTTCCGTATCGACACCACCAAGCATATGTCAGAAGCCTGGTTCCGCGAGTTCCTCAAAGAAATGCGCAAGCCTGAGGTGGGCGGCGAAGACTTCTACGCCTTTGGGGAGTACTACGATATCGACTCCGGCGGCATCGGACACTGGCAGAAGAACGTAGGTATGGATAAGCTCGACTTCCCTTACATGTACTCCATGAAAGCCACCTTCGGCGGCGGCGGTGCCGGTTATGAGAAGATGTTGGGTGTGCTACACATCGATACTGGCACCATCCAAGACCCGTATCGTACCGCAACCTTCTACGACAACCACGATATGGACCGGATCTGTGCCGACAGCAACGGCTTTATCAACGCTCATAACTGGCTGTTCACCACCCGCGGTATTCCAATTGTGTACTACGGCTCTGAGATGGCCTTTGAGCAGTGTAAAACCGAGCATGGCGGTAACCGTAACTTCTTCGGTCAGGACCGTATCAACCAAGCTAAGAGCAACCCTATCTACAAAGCACTTAGCCGAGTTGGCCAGATGCGTCGTGACAATGTAGCCCTGCAACGCGGTCTGCAGTTCAACATCGACGTGCGCGGCAACGAAGCCAGCATCTTGCGGGTTTACCAGCACGATGGCGTGAACCAAACCGCGCTGGTACTGCTCAACAAAAACAGCAGCTCGACCAATATCAGCGTAAACCGTTACCTAACCCCTGGCTCTTGGCGCGATGCAGAAACTGGCGACACCATTGAGGTAGCCAACTCCATCAGCGCTGAGGTACCAGCCAACGGTATCAAGGTTTATATCTATGATGAGCCTATCGAGAACGACGAGCTGGAACAGCTAATCGACTCGCGTATGCAGCTTCATGGATATAAATAAGGAGTTACTCCTCTCCTTTTGTTCCATGTAAGTTCCGTGAAAGGACCGTAAGAAAAAGCCACCAGCTTGCTGGTGGCTTTATTTGCTATAAGCGCTAGTTGCAAACTGGCTTATGAGCCACCGGTGATAGCGTCGATCTCGCCAGTCAGCACATTCAATAGCTCGCGAATGGCGCTTTGAAACGCCCCATCGCTGACAAGAATTAAGCTCAACATAAGCGCGATACACACACCAATAACCCCATATTCAATCGAGGTTACTGCGCGCTGGTCACTAGCAAAACCGCGCAGCTGACTCTGCACACCCTTGAGTGTGCGTTTAACTCTTTTCACCTGTTTTCTCCTGCACTTGCTCCCCAATCGCACCGCACTAAAGCTGGCTGGTAATATCAACGCGGCGGTTTAGCTCACGCCCCTGTTTAGTGGCATTATCGGCAATCGGCTGGTTCTGCCCCTGACTGCGCGCTTCAATCTGGCGGTCACTAAACTCGCCAGCCAACAGCTGCTGCTTAACCTGTTCGGCACGACGCATTCCCAGCGCCTGATTGTACTCTTGGCTGCCAAGGGTGCAGGTATGGCCTTCCAGTACAATCTCTTGACCGAAGGCATTGGGGTCCAGTGCCGAAAGTACCGCCAGCGACTCCTTGGTCAAACTCGATTTATCGAAATCAAAATAGACCCGCGCCTCACTGCGCCCGGCATTTTGCTTGGCGTAAGACTGGCAATCTTGGTCAAAGCCGCTCATCGCCGGAGCGACAACTTGCAGCTCATGAGCCACTGGGTTAAACGCCCAGCCTTCAACACGGTGGCCGCGCGCTAAAACCTTGCCAACGCGCGTAGAGACTTGATAGTGCCCCGTACCAGTGCCGCAGGCCTCGACGTAATCATTGGCAAAGCTTGGCGATGCGAACAGCATCAGGACTGCCACTACTCCCTTAAGCGGGCTTGAAAATGCGCGATACTCCATTGCGTCTGGTTCCTCTTTGAATCATTCGGGTAATTTCTTCCAGTAGCTCGTCCAAGTTGTAAACATCCTGGATGTTGTCGCTACCGACACAGTTGCTGTAGTCCACTTGGTTGGACGCACCGAAGTTAATACCAATCACCCCCAAATAGATGGGATTGTCTTCAGCGTTAAAGCGCTCCCTGATGGCTTGGCACATACCAGCATCCACCAGTTGCTTGAATACCGAGTTGGATTGGGGGTAAGGGGTTTCTCGGCCATCGGTCAAAATCATGATCATCTTTTGCCGCTTGTTGTAGGCCTCCATTCGTCCAGTGTCTTCTGCCTGCTGCCGCCCTTGATCCATCACTTGGGCGCTACGCAATATTCCCTGATACACCGAGGTTGAGCCTCTGGCATTGGTGATATCCATCTCCTGCCACGCCGGCGTAATATCCTCGAGGTCAGTGGTGAGATCGATGGTCCAGAATGGCGAGTTACATACATGCACATAGCCAGAGCCAAAGAAGCGCCGGTGATCGCCGGTACCATCAAAGGTGGTCTGCAGCTCGCTACCGGGTAAGTGTTTTGGCACGAACATATCGTTAATGGTGGCAGTTGCATCCAGGTAGTTCGGGGGCTCAAGTGACACCATCCAACTCACTTGGTTGGTACTGCTGATCACATTGGCGATGGTGATCGCCTGCTCGCGTCGACTCTCTACCGGGGTAGGCAAGGCATTGTCGCTACAAGCACTGGCCGAGTTGGCGCAGTTTCTGACTCGATATTGATCCACCAGCGCCCACTTTGACCAATCGATCTGCTCATAGGCCCTGCCGCCGTAGGGGTGTAGGTTGTTGTCGTAACGGGTCTGCGAGACACACAGACGTTGGCCCGCCACGATTTCTTGGGTCCGGTTGTTATAGGGCACATAGCCAATACGGTTGTAGATGGGCTCGCCGTCCTCATCCAACGGTGGATCAATGTTGGGCTGTAGCACCATCTCGCTGATGGCTTCCACCGCATCTTTAAGATACTCCAAGGGGTATTTGCCACTAGAGTCGGGCCCATGGCCATCGTTCATCATTGAGCCGGAGAAGTCTGCCACAAACACGATATCCAACCCGAGCGGCTCAAACTCCTCTAAGTAATTGCGCGCCGCAGAGCCACTTTGCAGGTTCATGTTTCTGGCGAAACTTGGGATCACCTCCGAGGAGAACCAAGAGCGGTGGCTGGTTTGCGCGCTGATCGAGTATTGCACATAGGCAAAGGCGTCCTGCTGTTCGGTCTCCTCTTCCTCGCCTTCGAGCCTTTCGACACCCAAACTGACGACGCTACTTTGATTGCGCACATAGGCATTCACATAGGTTTGCCCTAATCGCTCAACAGTGTCTTCGTCCATCCCCGCGTTATTGGCACTAGCCAGCGCCAGCGCGGTGCTCTCTAGCGCGTCATGCAAACGGGCTTGCTTTTGCACATAGCGGGTGCCTTCGAGGGCAAGAAAGGTCAGGCCGAACAACGGAACCAATGATAACGCCAGGATGATGGCGGCTGCGCCTTGCTGCCGTTTCAGGCTATGAATCGCTCTCATACTAACGCCCCACCATCACCGAAGAAGCCTGTAATTGATGCGTCGCCTCCGTCGTCACATCAAACCATGCTGGTATCTGCTTACAGATAGTGACGCGGTACAAAGGCAGTGGTTCTCCCTGCTCATCAACCAGCAAGGTGAACATCTCCGCCTGATGCAGCTGCTCGTTGGAGCGACATGCCACACCGGTGGTAAGTCGCTGGGAGCTATCTGCAGCGATGGCGCTCTCGATCACCATACCGCTGGCGTCATCAAGCTCTGGCGCAGCGATACGCCATAGCGTAAGTAAATCCTCGTTGTTGATGGATAGGCGCACTACCCCATCGTCAACAAAAAAGCGGCTGCGCTCTTTGAGTACACTGACCAACGAATAGCTCAAGCGATCCAGCTGGCCCCGTGTTAACAGCTGCTGGGAGAGATCCATCACAAACAAAAAAAGTAGGCTGATAAAGCTCATCACAAAGGCTAACTCAATGGCGAAACTGCCCCGCTGGGCACTGCGCTTAGAAGGCATGCTACAGCTCCCATCCCTGAAACTCTTGCACCGTGATGATCGACCGCTCAATCGTGGTCACCAGTGCGGTCGACTGCAGCAACAATGGGGTATAGTCGTAGCTGATCTGATAGCGGGCAAACGGGCAGTCTGCGCAGCTGCTAACACCGTTGTGCTGCGCTAACTGGGCCAAGTTGCTGTAATATTCCACCTCGAAGCGGTAGGTCCCATGAGTAAGCAAGCCAGTCCATAGGCTATCCTGCGATTCAAAAAAGCCTGCGAAGATGTTGTAGTAGTTCTGAGTCCCCCAAAGCTGGGTAGTACGCGCATCGCGGCTGGCTTCACGCAAGCCCGACTCCGCCAGATTGACCGCATACAAGATGCAGCACAGCTCATAGATCAAGAACATAAACAGAAAGAACACCCCACCGCCGATGGCAAACTCGATAGCGACGATGCCTTGCTGAGTTGACTTGCGCCGAATGATCACAGCGTATTCTCTCCCTGACTTTCCGCCAACGATCGCACCGCTAGCGGATAGTCATCGCCGAGCAACAGTTTGGCCTGTTGCAGGTAACCCAAGGCAATCATGCTCACGCCAGCGTTGACCCGGATCGACTCATCCTCTGGGTACTGCTTCATTATCGGCTCTAACAGCTCTAGGCTGGTCTTGTAGTCGCCCTGCGACATCGCAATCACCGCCAGGTTGTTTTTGACCGCACGGGTTTCATAGCCAAGTAAGCGCGCCTTGTTGGTGTAATCGATCGCCTTCTCGTAGTCGCCGATCATCGCATTGACGATACCCACGTTGATAAACAAGTAGCCGGTATCGGCATAGGGCTGCTTACAGTGGATCGCCTTTTGGAACTGGCGCAAGGCATAGACATAGTTCTGCCTGTTCATGGCCACCTGGCCCCGAACAAAGTACATATCGCCGTGAACCGGGCTTTGCTCCAGCACTTGTTCGGCAAAAAAGTCGGCGGACTCGTTATCGCCATTGAGATAGAACAGTGTGGCTAACTTCTGCTTCACCTTGATATCGCCCGGGCGCTGGGCCAAGGCTTGTCGATAGTGCTCGATCTGCGCGGTGTAGTTCCCCACCTGGGTCTGCTGTTGCTCTGATAAGGGTGTCTCTGAGGTTGATTGACAACCCACCAGCAGTAGCACCAATAAACTGAATATTCTCATTATCTCCCCAACATCATCTGCATAAGCCCCGGGGCCAGAATTAAGATGACCACCGGAAACAGGATTAGCAAAATCAACGGCACGCTCATCTTGGCGGCGAGCTTGCCCACTTTTTCTTCCAAATTCAGGATCTGCATTTGACGGATATCCTGAGCTAAATCGGTGAGTACCGGCGCAATCGAGGTGCCGTATTGCATGTTTTGCTGCAAGGTAAAGGTAAAGCTGTTGACCTCTTGAGAGCCGATGCGCTTTTTCAAGGTTTCAAGGGCAAAATTCATGTTCTTGATACGGGCGATCTTGACCGTGCGCTGCAAGTGCATACACAAATCTTTATCGAATAGCGCCAGCTCTTTAGAGAGGTACTCAAGGGCCGCTTCAATGGTTTGCCCGGTTTGAATACACACTGCCATCATATCCAGCATGTATGGCAGGTTTGATGAGACCTTACTGACCACCTTGCGGCGACGCAGCTCGAGGTAAAAGTCGGGAAGCATGATCACGGCGATAAGCCCGCCCACACCAGCCAATAGCTTGTTGGTCAACTGCCAGTCCAGCACCAAGCAGAAGGCCCCCAACAGCACCAGCAAAGCGAGCTTAAACACCCCGTACCAGCGAGCCATAAAGGGCGAGTAAAAGCCCGCATCGGCCAGCTTATCTTCCATCTCTTTCTTGGGCAGTGGCAGCAGCGAAACCGGCATACGCCAGCGGCGCTTCTTACGCTCTGTCTTGAGCTTGAGAATGCGATTGAGCACCCGGGTGCGCTGCGCCAGCTCAACGTGCATGCTCAGCGAAAAGGCAACTCCCACCACACCCAATAAGGTGAGCATTAAATAGAGCACTATCATCTCACCCCCTTCACAAGCGCCCAGATGATCCCGAGGCCCAGCAGCTCACTGATCAGCACGTACCAGAAGATAATGCGACCATCGGGGTCGAACAAAATGAAGTGAACGTTGCTGGGGCTGATGTAGTACATAATCACCCCGAAGATCACCGGAAAAGATGCCACGATCTTGGCTGACAACCGAGCCTCTGAGGTCAGCGCGTACTTTTTCTTCTCAAGGCTTTTGGACTCAACCAAGACCTTAATCAAGCGACTCATCACAGGCTTGAGGGCGCCACCACGACTGATATTGGCCTTCAACGCAACGATAAAAAACAGGTAGGCGGGATAGGGATAGCGCAGTATCGAGCGCTCAAACACCACATCGGTGGACTCGCCCAACTTGAAGCGCTCAGCCATGTAAGCAAACTCCCGACCAATCGCCGAATCAGTAAGCTTACCCACATAGGCCATAGCAGCCATCATGCTCTCGCCCGCCGTCACCGCGCTCATCATAATGTTCAGCGCATCCGGGAAACTGGTCGAGAACTTGGCTTTGCGGCGCTGGCTCATCATCCACCACCACGCCAGCAAGGTAAAACAGGGAAAGGCCAGCCACAAGGCGAGAAAGCCGCTGCCACGCATCTGCAGTTTGATCGCCAATGCAATACCAGCCACCATAGCCAGCGACAGCAACACCGCGCCAGTGAGGATAAAACGCTTACCCAACACCAACACCAGGTAGTCATAGCGATGCTGAAACCACTCACGGATCTGCCCGCGGTTAAGCCGGTCTAAGCGGATCGCACTCACCTGCTCTTTTTGCTGCTCAGGGTCTCGGCGGAAAAACACATCTTTGCTCACGCGGTGTGGACGCAAGCTCAGCAGCATTGAAATGCCTGCAAAGATAAGCGCCAGACTGAACGAGATCGTCATGCCACACTCCTGATGGAGCTCAGCAGCTCTTCGCGCAAACCAAAATAGGCCGCTCGCTTGACCAGCTCGGAGCGCTGCATAAGGCCATTGCAGTGGTATACACCTTCGACCTTGTCCTGGCTGGTCTCCTTAGCTTGAAAACAAAACATCTCGTCCATCACCACGGTCTCGCCTTCCAGCCCAACCACTTCGCTAATGCTGACGACCTTACGGCTGCCATCACGCATCCGGCTGACCTGTACGATCAAGTTCACCGCACTCACAATGGTGCGACGGATCGCCTCCAGAGGCTGATTCAGGTTGGCCATCATCACCATCGACTCCACCCTTGAGATAGCATCGCGTGGGGTATTGGCGTGGAGTGTCGACATCGAGCCATCGTGGCCAGTGTTCATGGCCTGGAGCATCTCAAACGCTTCCGATCCGCGACACTCACCGAGGATGATCCGATCCGGACGCATCCGCAGGGAGTTGATCACCAGCTCGCGCTGGCTGATGGCGCCGGTGTTTTCGGTACTGGCGGTACGGGTTTCCATGCGCACCACATGGGGTTGCTGCAGCTTGAGCTCGGCCGCATCTTCAATGGTCACGATACGTTCGTCATTACCGATGTAGTGCGATAGCGCATTGAGCAAGGTGGTTTTACCCGAGCCGGTACCGCCAGAGATCAAGATGTTCAGCTGGCAACGGGCCGCGATCATCAGTACCCGCGCCATCTCTTTGGATAGCGAGCCGTAACCGATCAAGGTTTCCAAATCGATCTTGTGCTCTTTAAACTTGCGGATAGAGATCGAGGTGCCGTCGATGGTAATTGGCGGGATCACAATGTTCACCCGGCTGCCATCTTCGAGGCGAGCATCCACCATGGGCGAGGACTCATCCACCCGACGCCCTACCAGCGAGGCAATCCGTTTCGCGACCTCCAACAGCTGGTTTTCACTGAGAAAGCTCACCTCAGACAGCGCCAGCTTACCATTCCGCTCGATGTATACCTGATCCGGGCCATTCACCATGATGTCGGAGACGTCTGGGTCTTCCATCAACGGCTGCAGCGGCCCTAAGCCAACCAACTCATCAATCAAGTGTTTGATGATGGTCTTCTTAACCAAGTTAGGCAGCTGGCGCGGCGACTCGATGGCCAGCAGCTCAACCGCCTGGCTGATCTGCTCGAATAGCTCACCCTCGCTTAAGCTGGCCAGCAGCTCCGCATCCACCACATCGAAGATCCGTTGCCTAAACTCCTGATAAATCGCCTGATTCGCATTCATCGCTTGAACTTCCGTCGACTCGGTTTGCTCTCGAC
The DNA here is from genome assembly GCF_000429505.1 of Aliagarivorans taiwanensis DSM 22990. Classification (GTDB taxonomy): domain Bacteria; phylum Pseudomonadota; class Gammaproteobacteria; order Enterobacterales; family Celerinatantimonadaceae; genus Aliagarivorans; species Aliagarivorans taiwanensis. The sequence goes on from NZ_AUBZ01000003.1 coordinate 126,164, forward strand.
ACCGAGTACCAATTTGGACAGTTCACGCAAGGGTTTAGCAGCACGGGGATGTTGCTTGATCAAGCGCTTACCCTGCAACAAGGTGCGCGCATAACGACGGTCGAAGCCGTGATAGATGTCCGGCGCTTTACCCAAATAGCGCACCACCTCGTCGTGGCTGAGGCTGAAGGCCTTCTCCGGTCGATGGCAGTTGACCACGCTGATAACCCGCAGGTTGTTGTCACGACTAAAGAAATAGTCATCGATCTCTTTGAGGATCCGCTGGGCCCGGCGCACGGTGGAAACACAAGGGTCCATTACCAAGATAATCTGGTCATTGTCGCTACATAGCTGCGGGATGTTCAGTGGGAAATCCAGCGACGCAGAGTAGTCTTTCACAATGAAGTTAACTTGACGCTCTAGCATCTCGACCAGTAACTGGGTGTACTTATTGGTCTCTTTTACCGCCAGCTCGGCCTCTAGGGCGAGCAGACTTAGATTGCTTTGTACGTTGTGCAGGTAGCTACTGACGCCATGCTGATCTTGTTCCAGCATGCGAATATCCATACCGGTGACATCGAAGCGATTAAACTGCTCTTGGCCGAGCAGCACATCCAGATTGCTGCCGCTGTACTGATAGTCCACCATAACGGTCTCGCCGCCCTCTTCGGCCAGCATCGCCGAGAGCTCTATACCCACGGTGCTGCTGCCGACTCCGCCTTTACAAGCAACAACGGCGATCTTTTTCGCCCGGCGCTGGCGACTCACCCCCATCAAACGGCGCTGGTTGCGGGTCACATGGCTGATAAACTCGACCATCTCCTGCTTGTCCACCGGCCAGTACACATAGTAAAAGCCGAGCGCTTTTAGCCCGCGTAGTGTTGAAATCGCATCTTCGCAGCCGACGATTACCACGCCCTTGTGGTGCGGCAGGGAGTTAGACAAGGTCCGCGCCTCCGACAGCACATCGCTCTCATCTGTCAGGTCGATGATCACCAGCTCTTCGAGGTTGTCTTTGTCGAACTGATAGTCAGAGACCACCTTGGGGACCTGCCACCCCTCGAAGCGAAACGCTTCTTCGAACAGCCGCCGACACTCGCGATTCTGGGTGATCAAGGTCGCGCCGCGGGGCGCGTCATCTTTGGCATGCTTGGCCTGATCAACCAAGCTGAGGTTAATCGCCTTTGGGATATCCATGCGCTACTCCTCAGCGATCATGTGTTGCGGATAGCGCACCTGACCGGCCCGTGCCGTATCAACGAAGCAGCCTTTAACGCGGTTCTGCTTAGCCCGCGCTTGGCACTCTTCGGTTAACAAGTGGTATTCAATAACAGTGACTGAGAAGTCGCCAACAGCTCTCTTAAACAATGGCTTTGCGCAGGTCTCATCACAGAACGACAGATACTGCTGGTTGAACCAACTGCGCTGCTCGGCACCGCGGGCCGACACCTCAACGGTGACATTGCGTTGCTGCAGCGGGAACTGACTGAAGAAGCGTTGCATGGCGGCTGCATCTGGGGTCATCTCACTGCTGGTGAAGGTAGCCTCCACCGGCACCAGAGTCACCACAGCCCCACGCTGTTGTAGCGGTGTAGTTTCACACGCCATCAGGGCCAGCAACATCGCTACGATAGTGATTATTCTCATTGGATAAATCCTCCCTTTTGCAGCATCTGCTCCATGGCTTGTTGCTCTTGCAAATCTTCGTCTTGGTCGAGGTCAACATTCAGTAGCCGGCCTAAGGTTGAGCTGCGCTGCATGTTAGGCAGGCGGACATTCTCGGTTTGGGTGGGCTCTACCAGGTTGACCGTGGCCACGATTAACAGCTCAGTTTTGCGTCGAACGGTTGATGCATAGCGGAACGCCGCACCAAATACCGGTACATCGCCCAACAACGGCACCTTGCTAAGCTGTTCCAAATCGGTGGAGTCGAGCAGTCCGCCTAAGATGAAACTTTGGCCATCGGCCAGCTCAATGGTGGTGTTGGCTTTGCGGGAGAACAGTTGCGGGACTTGGATCCCCTGCGCCTCAATGTAGCGTTCAATGGAACTCACCTCCGGAGAGAGGTTCAGCCGGATCCGATCGTTGCTCTGCACCTTGGCGGTAATTCCCAGGCGTACCCCGTACTCTTTAAAACTGATGGTAATGCCGTTTTTGTCGTGAACGATGATCGGCAGCTCGCCACCGACCAAGAAGTCAGCAGACTCGCCAGACATCACTGTGAGGTTGGGTTCGGCTAGCACTTCGGCCATGGAGTCATCGCCAAGTGCGGTGATCAGGGTAACCAAATCGGCGGCCTTAAACTCTTGTAGCAAAAACCGCCCAAAGCCCTGACCAATGGTTGCCCATTGCACCCCAATCGCCTCGGTGAACTCTTCAGTAACCTGGGCCACCGAGACCTTAACGTTAACCTGCTTGCTGCCGAGAACACTCAACCCTTCAACGATGCCATCCCATTGGTATTGCTCTGCAAACTCACTCCAGCCGATGCCGGTGTCCTTGGTCATGGTAGCGAACCGCGGCACCGCCTCACGCTCTAACAGCATGGCAATCATCCGATAGGCATCGTCACGCACCTTCTCGCTATCCACCAGCCCGGTCACTGTGACAATCCGCCCCACCGATTCCACCGTGATGTCCTCATCGGGGAAAAACTTGGCCAGTTGCCGACGTACCAAGGTAAGGTCTTCATCAACGAACAGCTTGCGACTTTGAATGACCCCACCGTCTACGTCATAGATCACCAGCTGGGTCTGACCAACATGCTTGGCGAAGACCAGCAGCCGTTGCTTGTTGACGACTTTATAGTCGGCAATCTGCGGTTGGCTGATAAATACGGTACCGATGTCCTGACCGACATCGATGGTGAACGCTTGATTAACGGTTATGTTGGTCGCAAAAGCCGGCAGCGCCAGCATAACTACGCCGACCATCCCGCAGAGCAGTTGCTTGTAGTACTTGAGGATGCTCACAGCGAACCTCCATAACCGTCGCCGCGCAGTTCAATCACGCCATCGTAGTTCTTAATCACGTCACGCAATGCAACGTCGTTGTCCATAATGCCCTGATCACTGGGATAGGCTTCGATATGCATGCTTCGCTGGGCGAGCGCCAGGCGTCCAACATCTTGGGGTTCAACTTCGATCACTAAAGTCGCCTCAAGGTCGCTGTTGGCCACGTTTATAGGGTCGGCATCAGAGCCCTGCATCTCGCCAAAGGTAATCGATACCAGCAGCGCATCGCTAAGTAGCTTGGTGGCAATGACACCTTGGTATTGATCGATCTGGGCAAGGTCGTTGGAGAGGTTGCGCTGGGGCGAGCCAATCGCGATAACATCGATATAATCCCCGGCGTTCATGTAGTCTTTCACCTGATTGCGCGTAGAAACATTAAGTGGATAGAGCGTCTTACCAGGCGTAGTAATCAGGCTGAGGAAGCCTTTCTCACCCGCTTGGGTTATCTGCCACTGGTCGACCCAATCACCTTCTTCAATATCTTGATTCAGGCGCCCGCCAACCCGTGGGCTAAGAAGCACATCCTCGGTGAACCCGGCCTCATTAGCCTGCTCACGATCGAGCACCACCGCTTCCACCATGGCGAGCTCAAACACCTCGCCTTTTCCCAGGCCTCGTTTGGCCCGCCAAAGTCGGACTTTGATTTCTTCGGCTTCCGGTGCGAGTTGCTGCCAGTCGGTGTTGTCGACGCTGGCCATACTCTTTGAGGTCAGTTGACCTACCAAGCCAAACACCCCAAGCAACAGTGAGCACAGGGCGAAAAAAAATACCAATTTAGAATTCATGCGATATCCACGCTGCTAAGGAGTATTTGGGAGAAGAAGCCGATACTGATAGCCACGCCGTAGGGCAAGCCATCAGGTTTACAATGACGCACGCGGCTTTTAATCAGGTAGACCACCGCTAACACACCACCGGCGTAGAGCGTGACCAGCCAGGCATTGAGCAATGAGCTAGTTGGAATCGCGATACTGAGCACGGCAGCGAGTTTGGCGTCTCCCGCTCCCCAAATACAAAAAAACCAAATGGCTCCACCAGCTGCCAGACTCAGTCCCAGAGAGGACCAATATTGGGGGAATGCCAGTAACAGGCAGATCAGCAATCCACCCAGGAGCACATTTGGGATCTGGCGTCTCATCAGGTCGCAATAGTTGATCGCAACCAGAACAAGAAAGACGCCAGATAGGGAGTAACCCACCAACAGCAATTAGTTGTTGCTTGGTGTGAAATCATCAAGTGTTGTGGTGATGGTTTCAAAGGCGCCGGTAATTGCGTCAATGACCGTATTACCGTCATCACCACCGGTGGTGAATAGAGCGCCTAGCAACACAGCAATGGCCACGCCAATCATGCCGTATTCAATAGCCGTCACACCACGCTGGTCTTTTACAAAACGTCCCATCAGAGCTTGGATATATGCAAACATCGATTATTTCCTTATAAGTTTTCGTCGTTCCGAATTAGTAGCGGGGCAAGTTTCCGAAAATCTGCCATTAGACGCAAAATAGCCGCTATTAAGTCTGTTTATGTAGATGGGTTTTGATTTGATTATTAATGGCTTAGAGAAGGCTCACCGACTTTGGAAACCGGTCACATGTTAAACATGACATCTATTTAGGTAACAGGAGTGTTAACTATTAATTGTTAAATCTGTCAAATATCTAGGTAACGGCATACAAAGGTTCGGCTAATAAATGCGAAGGAAGGTTAGTCAATTGCTCGTTAATCCATGCAAATTCAGGGTGTTGGTTGAGTTTTGGAGACAATAATAGGGTGGTTCGCCATACATCTTGGCCGCAGGCTTGCCTGACCATGACTAACTCGCCACAGGCCAACAAAGCGCGAACATGATTATAAGGCAGATAAGCCGCCCCTTTGCCGGCGCGACATAGCTCGAGTAACAGCTCAATGGAGCCGATTACCCGTGCGCGACTAAGTACGCCTTTGTCACGCAGGCCAAGAACTTCTGCCTCCATGGGGATCAGCAAGGACTTACCACGAATACTTGGTCTAGAACCATTACGCACAGAGTGAGCACTTACCACCCAAGTCCACTGCACATCGTAGAGGCGACGATAACTTAGGGTATCCGGGCAGGGATACCAGCCGAATGCCATATCCAGTTGCTGCTGATGAAACTGCTCTGAGAGCACTTTGCTCGACGCCGAGGTAACGCTAATGTTCACCTCCTGATAGCGCTCTAAGGTGTCAATCAGTGCTTTTTCTAGCTCCGCGCTAGCGAACAGGCTATCGACGCCTATCTTTATTTCCCGCAGCGGCGCTGCAGATATTCCGGATATCGCATGATTAAACCGCTCACAGTCGGCTAATAGGCGCTGACACTCCTGATAGTAGTGATAACCATCGTCAGTTAATGCGACCCCGCTAGGGCTGCGATTAAATAGATTAAAGCCCAGTTCTATTTCCAAACTTTGTATTGCAATACTTAGCGAGGCCTGTGACTTCCCAATTACTTTAGATGCTGAAGAAAAAGACCCAGACTCCGCAATAGCAACAAAAATGGTAATGACATCAACAGGTACTTTCATCGGATTCCCTTCACTTACACATTTTTAGAGTCTATACACTAGCCATCAGTGTGAGTATTCACTACTACTTCGCAATTAATTTTTGAGTCAATTAATAATTACTAAATAAATTCATTAATGACTTAAAATTTTGGTTGACCAGGAAGTAAAAAGGCATTAATAATCAGATAAATAAAAAGCCCGTGAGGATTTCCCCACGGGCTTTTTCACTATCAGATTCGCGCCTTTAGCGCGGCGATTAGTGCTCGCGCGTCTTGCTAAACTGCACGTCAGGGTAGCGCTCAACCGCCAGGTTCAGGTTGACCATGGTCGGTGCCAGGTAGGTTAGGTTGTCGCCACCATCAAGCGCCAAGTTGTCATGTGCCTTCTTCTTAAACTCTTCGAACTTCTTCACGTCGTCGCTGTGACACCAACGAGCGGTGGCCACCGAGATGCTCTCGTAGACCGCTTCGACCTTGTACTCGGTCTTCAGGCGATGTACTACCACGTCGAACTGCAGCACACCTACCGCGCCCACGATTAAGTCGTTGTTACGCATTGGCCGGAATACCTGCACCGCGCCCTCTTCAGAGAGTTGGATCAGGCCTTTCTGCAGCTGCTTCTGCTTAAGTGGATCTTTCAGGCGGATACGGCGGAACAGCTCTGGGGCAAAGTTAGGGATACCGGTGAACTTCATCACCTCACCTTGGGTGAAGGTGTCACCAATCTGAATAGTGCCGTGGTTGTGCAAACCGATAATGTCACCAGCAATCGCGGTTTCGGCAGCGCTACGGTCACCGGCCATAAAGGTTACCGCGTCAGAGATGGATACATCTTTGCCCAGACGCACGTGGCGCATCTTCATGCCCTTGTTGTATTCGCCCGATACGATACGCATAAAGGCGATACGGTCGCGGTGTTTGGGGTCCATGTTGGCTTGGATCTTAAACACGAAGCCGCTGAATTTGTCTTCGCTGGCGGTCACTTGACGTGCATCGGTGGCGCGCGGCATTGGCGCGGGCGCCCACTCGGTCAGGCCGTCCAGCATGTGGTCCACGCCAAAGTTACCCAGTGCGGTACCAAAGTAAACCGGGGTCAGTTCGCCATCTAAGAACAGCTCTTGGTCGAACTCGTTGGATGCACCCAGCACCAGCTCTAGCTCATCACGCAGCTGCGCTGTCAGTTCTTCGCCTACTGCTTGATCAACTTCAGGGTTATCCAAGCCTTTAATGATGCGCTTCTCTTGGATGGTGTGGCCTTGGCCAGTTTGATACAGGATCACCTCATCGCGATGGATGTGGTAGACCCCTTTAAACTCTTTACCGCAGCCAATTGGCCAGGTAATCGGTGCACACATCATGTTGAGTTCGTTTTCTACCTCGTCGAGCAACTCCATCGGATCGCGAATATCGCGGTCGAGCTTGTTCATAAAGGTCACGATGGGGGTGTCGCGCAGACGGGTTACTTCCATCAGCTTGCGGGTTCGGTCTTCCACACCCTTGGCCGAATCGATCACCATCAAGCAGCTGTCTACCGCAGTCAGGGTACGATAGGTATCTTCCGAGAAATCTTCGTGTCCGGGGGTATCCAGCAGGTTGACGATGCTGTCGTTGTAGGGGAACTGCATCACCGAGGTGGTTACCGAGATGCCCCGCTCTTTCTCCATCTCCATCCAGTCAGACTTGGCGTGCTGGGCGCTGCCACGGCCTTTTACCGTACCGGCGGTTTGGATGGCGCGTCCGAACAATAGCACCTTTTCGGTGATGGTGGTTTTACCCGCATCGGGGTGAGAGATAATGGCGAAGGTGCGGCGTTTCGACACCTCGGGCTTCAGTGACTCAGACATAGACTCGGTTCTTTTTGAATTCATCAGATAGTGCGCCAGCTGGTCAAAAATCAGACTGGGCAAAAAATTGCCGGGTATTTTCGCTGATCTGGCTGTGATAGACAATCAAAGCAGGGGAAAAGCCGGGAATAATCTTGTGTTCAGACTGTTCAATTACGTAAAACGCCCCTCGCAAACTCACCTCTTCGCTGGTGAAATATTGCTCATCCACTTGTGGCAACCCTGACGATAGATCACACTTTCATTTTGAGAGCGCTCACAAAATAAGCATCATAAATGGCTGTTCAAGCCAGGCTTGTTAGATGCGCAGCAACTTTTTGAAGTGGGGGAGCTCTCAGTTGCACAAGTTTCACCGGTTGCTTTTTGAGCGATATCATTAAAGCTAAATATCGTAAGCGACTAAATAATCTAAATAATTACTGCGACTTATCGGCAATCTCTATCTTAAAGAAGCAACGCAAATCTATTTTGGAAATGTTCATGAAAATGACCCGACACTTGCGCAAGCAAGCCCAGTTTTTAGCCTCCACCGTATTAGCCGTGAGTGCCTTTAGCGTATCGACCTCAGCCTATGCGGACTCTCCACAGGGCGCTTACCACACCGGTGAGTACCGCAACGTGTTCGTTGAACTTGGCTTGGGCAACCAAGCGCAGGTGAAGAAAAAGGTCGATAAGGCATACCAGCAGCTGTTCTACTCAACATCCCGTGGTACCGAAAACGGCAAAGCCCTGTTCTTCCCAGTGGGCGACGATATGGGCTTTATCAAGGATATTGGCAGCAACGACGTACGCTCAGAAGGTATGTCCTACGGCATGATGATTGCCCTGCAGATGAACGATCAGCCGATGTTCGACAAGCTTTGGAAGTTCTCGAAAACCTTTATGCAGCACCAAGAAGGTTGGTACGAGCACTACTTTGCTTGGCATCTTGAAGCTGAAGCCCCCTACGGTTCGCTGGACGACAATCCCGCCCCCGACGGCGAGCTGTACTTTGCTATGGCGCTGCTAATGGCAGAAAACCGCTGGGGGGGCAGAAAAGGCATCTTTGCCTACGCCGATGAAGCCAACACCATCCTCGACGCCATGGTAAACAAGCCAGAAACGTCGACAGCAGTACCGATGTTTAGCCGCGAACAGCAGCAGATCCTGTTTGTTACCGAGAAATCGCTGGGTACCTACACCGACCCCTCTTACCACGTGCCCGCGTTTTATCAGCTGATGGGCGAGTGGGCTTCGGTAGAAAATGAGTTATGGACTGCCGCTGCAGATACTAGCCGCAACTATCTGCATATCTCCCAGCACCCAGAGACTGGCCTCTATGCAGAATATGCCGCCTTTGATGGAACGCCTCAGGTGACCAGCTTTAACAAGATCAGCCACCAAAGCGGGTATGACGCCTTCCGGGTGATCGGCAACATCGCCATGGACTACAACTGGTTTGCCGCCGATGAAGGACAAAAGCAACTGGTCGAGAAGCAACTGCGCTTCTACAACGAGGAATACAAAAAGCACGGTCAAAACTTCCAGGTTCACTCCATGGAAGGTGTGCCACAAGTTGAGTGGAGCAGCCACGGCCAGCTAGCCATGAACGCTACCGGCGCGCTAGTTATCGATAACCAAGATGCCCACGACTATGTGAAACGCCTGTGGAAGCAAGACCTGCCCACCGGTAAGTGGCGCTACTACGACGGCCTACTGCAGATGTTCGCCCTGCTTCACCTAAGCGGCGAATACCAGATCTACGCACCAAACAGCTAACACTTTCACGCTTTTACTTGGTCTATCACCACCCTCACAGAGGGTGGTGTGGGCCCGGCTACGCCGAATCCATGGCAAGCGGATACGCCAGCGGTTCAGCACACCATGAAATGACGCAAGAAAAAGGAACTTTATAATGAAAACAGCAAAGTACTCTGCCCTAAGTCTTGCTTGTGTACTCGCGCTGAGCGCCTGTAACAGCAGTAACGACGATGATCCTGTCGATCCAGGCCCAGGTCCGGGCCCCGATCCCAGCCCAGAAACCGCCACCCTGTATAGCAATGGCCAAGCCATTAGCGGTGCCAGCCTGCAGATTGGCAGCTCTGAAGACTACGGTATGAGCAATCTGGAAGTAGGTAGTAGCTTTTCCGATGGCGGCCTGTCTGCCGAGCAAGGCGGTGGCTTTGATAATGGCGAAGAGACCGAGCATAGCTGGATGGTGTCCACCACTGGCGCACAAGATGAAGCGTATCTGGTGGTGCAACACGCTAGCGGCATGGATCTGAACGAATACGCCGACGGTGCCTTGCGCATTCAACTGAAGGTTGATTTAGCTATCGATGATGGTGGCGAGAGCCTGATTGCCATGCAAACCGATGGAGGTGCCAGCCCTTGGCTGGATCGCAACAACTTCTTCTTCCCGCAGTCAGCACTGACTGCGCTGGAAGGCGAAGGCTGGCAGACCCTGTACCTGCCACTGAGCTGCTTCGAAGCAGACGAAGCCGGTGCGTTTGATTTAAGCAAGGTTAATCAGCTGCTACGTTTGGATATGCGCGATGGCGCTACCGATTACGAGCTGGCGGGTGTCTATTTGGATATGCAGGCAAGCCTGCCAGAAGGTGCGGTGAACTTGTGTGATAGCGACGAACCTGGTGAGCCCGGAGAACCTGATGAGCCAAGCCTACCTGGCGATATTCTTTACGCCGATGGCGCTGCAGCAACTGGGCTTGAGCTAAAAGCCGGCAGCGAGCCCAGCTGGAACGAAGATGCCCTAGTAAATGCTGGTAGCACAATCAACAACAGCAACATGACCGTTAGCGCCAACACTGATGCCGACGGCAATGTGGTCTCTTGGAGCGTAAATAGCACCACCACCGAACAGTCCTATCTGTTTATTTACTCAGATACGCCTCTGGATATGAGTACCTCTAGCGATAGCGTGATCTTGCTAGACATGGAGATTGCGGCAGCCTCCGGCAGTGACTCCAACCTACTGGCATTGCAAACCGATGAATGGAACAGCCGCAAACCGCTTTACTTCAGCAACGACCTGTTTGCAACCCAAGCCGGACAAGGTCGTAAGGTGTTTGCCGCCCCGCTATCTTGCTTTAATGATGCAGATGCAGACTTTGATATCAGCTCGGTCAAGCGCCCTGTTCATCTCGATACACGCGGCGGCACGGCCCAGTACACCTTCCATGGCGCCAGTATTGCGGCTGCCGCAGAGGTGCCTAGCGATGCCATAGCACTGTGTAACTAGGCTGAACGTCTTCGCAAGTAATCAGTTCTTCCTTCCATTTGCCCGCACCCTGTGCGGGCCTTTTTATCCCAACCATCACGGCTTGGGCAACCCATCATCCAACCAAGCAATCACTAGCTGATAACTAACAGCCAGCACAACCGCACCAATGAATAGGCCCACAAAGCCCGACATCAGCAGCCCGCCGATCGCCCCCAATAAGATAACCAGCATCGGTACATCCACGCCCCGCCCCAACAGCCAAGGTTTGAGCACATGCTCACTAAAGCTTGCCACCACGCCCCACACTGCAAAGGTGATCGCCACCCACATCGGCTCAGTGTAGAAGACGTAGATAATCACCGGCCCGACTACCAACAGCGGCGGCAGTTGAGCAATAGCAAGCACCAGCACCAAGGCCGACAAGAGTGCGGTGGCGGGAATGCCTACCGCAATAAAAGCAATTGAAATCAACACCGTTTGAATCAAAGCGACACCGAGCACGCCTTTAGCCACGCTCTGGATAGTATCGCTAGAGAGTTGGATCATTGCTGGGCCGCGATGTCCGAGCAGGCGCTCAGCAAAGCGCTGACTAAGCTGCTTGCAGCGCTCTGAGTTAGCCAGCAACACGCCGGCAACGATAAACGAAAAACAGAAAAGAAATAAACTGGCGACCACGCCACCGGCTAAGTTGAGCAATACCGCAGCCCAATCAGCCAGGCGCTCGGAGTGTTGTAGCAGGAACTCTTGGGAATCTTGTGCCGCCAGCGCCCATTGCTGAAACAACCACTCGCCAATAAACGGCCAATGGCGGATCGCCGGGTAAGGCGCCGGTAGGACAAAGTCCGCCTCTTGTAGGTTTTCTGCAAAATGCGACACACTGCCGACGACCGCACTAGCCAACTGAACGCCGGGGATCAGCAGTAGCATCAAGCCCAGCAACACAATCACTACCGCCGCTAACGAGGCATTGCCCAGAGAATTACGCAAGCGCCGATAAGGCGGATAAAGCGCCACCGACAGAAAGGCCGCCCACACTATAGGGGTAATAAATGGCTTCAAGATGTCGTAACACCACGCCACCAGCACAAATAACAAGGCTATACGCACCGCTGCTTCCACAGCGTTTTTTTGAAAACTTGCCAACGACCTTTCCTTTGAGCGCCTCACAGTGGCGCGTTGACCTACCAATGGTTATTGCCAGTGTGAAGCAGCGCAGCAACTAAAACAAGCTTCTGAGTTAGCAGACATTTTTGCTGGTAACAGCCAACAAATCATTTGCCTGTTTGCAAAGAGCCAAATCACCTTTATCAAGCGGTTTTGATACAGCTTTCACCAGCTGTTGCCACCACTCACATTAGTAAGATTTGGTAACCCCAGTGTGACTTTCCACAATCCTTAAACGTGATTACTTTACATACAGTGAAGTCAGCAAAGGAAGGAAAATGGAGGCCCTAAGCGGGCCATAGACAATGTTCTGCCAGCAACGCCAATACACTGATTTTAATTAATAAACGTAAATGGCAGCGACAAACACAAGAACCACAAACCACCGGAGCGTGACTCCAGCGGTTAAGAAAATAAAGAATAAGGATGACTAAGGATGCTAAATAAGCACTTTCCCAAGGGCGCCAAGCCGCTGTTGTTGGCGCTAGCCGTCAGCAGCAGCTTTGCTCAGGCAGATCCCCTCAGAGAGATCCTCGACGAAAACACGCTACTGATCGGCTCAGCGATGATGACCGATCACATCGCCGAGAAGAAGTTTGCAGAGGTACTCAAAACCGAGTTCAACCTGCTAACGCCTGAAAACGAGATGAAGTGGAGCTACATCCAGCCTCAGCGCGGTGTTTACGACTTTAGCAAAGCGGACAAGCTGGTCGAATTCGCAGAGAAGAATGGCATGGAAGTGCGTGGTCACGCGCTGGTATGGCATATCCAAAACCCTGAGTGGCTGGAAGAAGGCGAGTTCACCCGCGAAGAGTTGCTGGAGATCTTGGAAGAGCATATCAAGACCGTTGCTGGTCACTACAAAGGTCGTATCAAGTACTGGGATGTAGTAAACGAAGCACTGGATGATGCCGGCGGCTGGCGCGAAACCATCTGGTATAAAGGCATCGGTGAAGAGTATATTGCCAAGGCATTCCAGTGGGCCCACGAGGCCGACCCGGACGCGCTACTGTACTACAACGACTACAGCACCGAAGGCACCACCCCTAAAGCCAACGCCGCTTACCGCTTAGTGAAACAGCTACAAGAGCAAGGCGTGCCAATCCATGGCGCGGGCACCCAGCTTCACCTGATCAGCGGCGATATTCTACGTACCGCCAACATTGCCGCCAACATTGAGCGCCACGAAGAGCTGGGTTTGGAGTATCACTTCACTGAAGTCGATATTCGTATTCAGGGTGATGCCACTGACCGCGCCCTTGCGGAACAAGCAACCATGTACGAAGAGCTGATGAAACTCGCCCTACACTACGATGCGGTAAATGTGTTTACTACTTGGGGGCTGACCGACAAGTACAGCTGGATCCCTCATTGGTTCAAAGGCTGGGATCATGGTCTGTTACTCGACAAGCAGTATCAGCCAAAACCGGCATATCACGCAGTTCAAGCTCAAATGGAGTTGAAGCGCGATGACAAATTTGAATGGCAGCCACCGGTGCGCATTGCCACCGAAAACCGCTATCTGCAGGCCTTTGTCTCTCCAGAGGCTCCACAGCGCCCAAGCTTGAACAACGATGCAAGCCTGTGGCAAGACGCGACCTACTACCCATTTGCCTTCAACCAACTGGAAGGACGCGATCAACGTCTGCCAAGTGATCAGGAGATCTCAGGTAAGTTTGCTGTGATGTACAAAGGCAATACTTTATACGGTCGAGTTGAACGTGAAGACAACATCACGATCAACAACGTGGAACCAGACTATGAGAACGATTCGGTAGAGGTATTCCTTCGCGCAGGCAAAGATCAGCCGTTCGTTCAATACCGTGCAATTGTGGGCCAGGACTTTGCTCCTCAAGGATATGACGCCACCGCCAAAGGCGTATGGCACGATGACGGCAAGGTGTTCGAATTTGCCATTACCCCTAACTTTGTCGATACCCTCGCCGGTAAAACTTGGGGCTTTAACATTGCTCTTTCGGACAATGATAAGGCGGGCACCGAGCATGGCCAACGTAGCTCCCAGCTCTACCCAGTAACCGGCACCAACTCCGGCTACCTAGGTGAAGACTTCGCTGAAATCTTCTTCCCGGGGCAAAACTTGGAGATCTCAGCGATTCCATTTGAGATCCCTTACACCTTTAAAGCTGTTGAGGTGCAAGTATCTGGCGAACCGGGCAGTTACAAGCCTATGGATTGGTTGAATACCTACCATTACTCCTTTGCGTTCAACCAGCTTAATCGCAGAGATATGTCACCACCGGCGCAGAGTGATATCTATGGCTCTTGGCAAGTGGGCTATCAGGGCAACGTGCTCTACGGCGTGGTACATCGTCACGATGATGTTACCGTTACAAACCACGAGCATGACTGGGAAAACGACAACGTTGAGCTATTCCTGAAAGTCGGCGAGCAATTTGTGCAACTGCGCAGCATCGTTGGTCAGGATTGGCAAGACAACAGCTTCCCGGGCGAGCGAGTTGCGAAGTGGAGCGATGACGGCAGTGTGATGAGCTTTGCGGTCGAACTCCCCGTCGAGACACTGGCTGGCGAGCGTATTGGCTTCAACATCGCTCTCTCTGACAATGATGATGCCTCTGAAGGTCGTAAGGCTCAGCTATATCCGGTGCCAGGAACTAACTCCAGCTACCTGGGTGAGGAGCTAACCGTACTCGACTTCGTGCGCTAAATACTTCGAACACAGTCACAATACCCAAGCGCTCTACTGGTCCGTTCCGGTAGGGCGCTTTTTTGCGCATTTATTAAGCGGTGCAAAATTGCTAAGCTATACAGAGTATTAGCTTACATTTGGGATAATCATCAGGGGCCATGGAAGTGTTCAAGAAAATCCTGCTTAGCTGCCTGTTGATTGGCGTGGCAGTGGCGGCCTTAGCCTATATCTTTATCTTTCATGTCCAAGACCGCGGCGTGCATGCAAAAGATGGCTGGCTGTTTGACCTTGAAGGTTATTACCAAGCAATCAGCCGCTCGCGCTTTGAAAACCAACCGATCCTATTGTATGTGCGGCGCAAGGCCTGCCAGCGCTGCCTCGATTTTGAGAAAGACTTTCTCAACAACTCGGCGCTCAAACCCACCTTGAATGAGTACATCAAGGTGCAAATCAACATGGATACCGATCGGCGCCATGAGCGCTTTGCCGATCAGTTTGGTATGTATACCTACCCATCACTGTTTGTACTCAACGACCCAGACTATGCGGTGTCGACCTTCCTCGTTTTGGCCACCCAACAAATTTGGGTACCCATGGAGCAACACCTAGAAAAAGGGAACTTCATGCCCCTTTCCGAAACCAGCTTCCGTCTCGCCTTGGAGCGTGCCAAAATACGCGCCCTTCAGCCACCGTCAGAATAGTTTCGATACGCCAATGCTTAATCGCCGACTCATTATGCTGCTACTGTGCAGTGCTTTCGCCACTAACTCCGCACGTGCCGCCTATCTGGAAACTGAACCGGGTGATTGGGGGGTCGCGGTGTCATTCCGCAGTGCCACCATCCCCTTTAATATCACCGAAGATCTGGTGCCGGGGGTAAACGACTCGGAGTATGTGAACGATTTTGTGCCGATGTTTTACTACCACGGCGAGCATGTCTATATGGACGGCACCGAGCTCGGTGCTTACTTGTGGAAGGGCGATAACTCCAGTGTGGCGTTGATGGGCCGCTATCGCTTCTTCGATATCCCGAAAGATTTACAGAATACGATACGCAAAGATGGGCTGGATACCGGCCTAAAGTGGACCTGGCGCTTTGCCGACGACACCTTTTTAAAGGCCGACCTGCTGACTGATCTGGAAAGTCGCTTTCAGAGCAACTTAGCGCTTAGCCGTCACTACCGGGGCAATGGTTGGCAGCTAACCCCCTATGCCAACGCCAAGCTTAAATCCAGCCGCTTTAACAGCTACTACTACGGGCTGAGCGAGGCCACCGATATCGATGCCAAGGCCGATATCGATTGGAAGGTGGGGCTGAGTGGCCGTTACCACCTCTGGCAAGAGCTTTACTTGGTGGGGGACGTGGGTGCCAGCGTATTCGGTTCAAACACCCGCGGTTTGGATACCATCGACAAGAGTGGCCAATTTGAGTCCTATGTGGGCTTTGCCTTCTTTGGTAGCGAGCTTAAAAAGGGCAACGCCCGTTTGCCCAGCGGTTATCTGCGGGTTGCTCATAACTGGGGAACGCCATCAAACCTTGGCGAAATGATCGAGTTCGATTGGGAGCATAACAGCAACCAACTCACCTCCATCGCCTACGGTCATAAGCTGAGCGACACCTTACTGAGCTTGCCGATTGAGGTATATCTGCATAGCGCCTTCGCCTTCCATTACGCATCCTCTGATCAAAGCAGTAAGACCGAATATGTGTTCGCCTTCAAAGGCTATTACACCTTTAATACCCCAGTGCGGGTGCGCTTTGGCGCAGGTGAGGGCTTGTCCTACATCTCTAGCCTAACCTATATCGAAGATGAAGAGATGAAAGAGAAAGAGTATGAGGGTAGTAAGTTTATGAACTATCTCGATTTCTCTCTCGATCTTAACCTTGGTGACTTGTTTAGAAAGCCGCAGTGGGAGAGTGCATGGTTTGGTTATAACATCCACCACCGCTCCGCTATCTTTGAGAGCTCAGCGATGTTTGGGCGGATCAAAGGGGGCAGCAACTACCACGGCTTCCACCTACAGTGGCACTGGTAGTATCTACTCAGGCAGCAAGGCGGCCCTAGAGCCGCTACTCTGCGGGAAAGTGACGAAACATAACGATGGCATCTTCCCGCCCTTGTTCGCTCGGGTAGTAGGCCTTGCGCCGCTCCACCTCAACAAACTCGAACTGGTTATAGAGGTTGATTGCGCGCAGGTTGGACTCTCTGACTTCCAGGCACATTAGCTGCCAATGTTGCGCTTCAGCATCCGCGATCAGCTGCTTCATTAGCTGCTTCCCCAGTCCCAAGCCCTGAACACCGGGGTCGACCGCCAGATTCAGCAACTCCGCCTCGCCCGCCACCTCGCGCACGATGGAGTAGCCGAGCAACTGCAGACCGCGCCATAGCCCAGTGTTGTGGTAAAGCCGACCAAAGCTGCCCTGCAGCGAACTGTGCGACCAGGGAAAGGCATGGGCAAGCTGCTCAATACGCGCAATCGCGGGCAGCTGCTCTGCCGCTAAAGGCTTGAACACTAGCTCTGACATAGCTGCGCCCACACCCGGCGCTTGGCCTCAACCTTCTCTAGCATCTCGTCCACAGACGCGCAGAGTAGCTTAGGTCGGGTATCGGCCCCCTGCGCAGCATCAACGCTTAACACCCACCCCGGAAAGTCCTTCGACAGCCGAGCAGGTGCCACTACTGTCGCCTTCTCCGCGCCGCCCAATACCACCGTCAAGCGATCGGCGAGCTGCTGCTGACGCGCATTGAGAGGCGCGTCACTAAGCACCACCAGCGGCACATCAGGGCATAATTGCGCGGGGCGACGTTCGAGCCAAATGTCGATATTCATGGCCTTGAGGTAGTCTTTGGCTTGCCGGGATATCACGGGAAAGATTCACTAAAGTAACTAAAAACGGGCAGATAGTAGCAAATAATGTCGCCAAATGGAGCTAAGCAATCGACAGTTTTTTGTTCGATTAGTCCACAAAAAACTTGTAAACGAGACGTTAAGCAATAAACTATGCTGCTGCAAAATGAGCGTGTTATTAATTAACCTTGTCCCCCGCTAAGGGAAACCGTTGGCTTACATTTTGCGTATATCTGCGTATAGCTTTTAAGCAGGCTTGGGCTGGCTTGGCAAAAGCAGCATAAGGATTTGCGAGTACTGATTCTTTCTGCTATAGATAGCCGCCTATTATCCACGACTGTCGGAACAGTCGGCAGTATGGAATTTGGGAGAAAGGTATGCCACAAGGCAAAAAGAAAACACTAGGTGTACTGTCAATCGCTGGGGTTGAACCTTATCAGGAGAAGCCGGGCGAAGAGTACATGAATGATGATCAGATGAATCATTTCCGTACCATTCTCGATGCGTGGCGCAATCAGTTGCGTGAGGAAGTCGACCGCACCGTAACCCACATGAAGGATGAAGCAGCTAACTTCCCTGACCCAGTTGACCGAGCAGCTCAAGAAGAAGAGTTCAGCTTGGAACTGCGTACCCGCGACCGTGAGCGCAAGCTTATCAAGAAGATCGAAAAGACCTTGGTAAAAATCGACGAAGACGATTTCGGCTTCTGCGATGCCTGCGGTGTCGAGATTGGTATTCGCCGACTAGAAGCGCGACCCACCGCCGACCTCTGTATCGACTGCAAGACCCTTGCAGAGATTAAAGAGAAACAACTCGTCGGTTAGTCGAAGGGGCCACGCAAGTGGCCCTTGCTTTTTATATGCCTCAACAAATGCGTAGTCGCTACGTAGGGCGCTTCGCCCCCTCTCCTTCCGGTCCACTCCACCTTGGCTCATTGGTTGCTGCCCTCGGCAGTTATCTGCAGGCGCGTGCCAATAACGGCCAATGGCTGGTGCGCATAGAAGATATCGATCCGCCGCGTGAGCAACCCGGCGCAGCATCACTGATCCTCAAACAGCTTGAACACTACGGCCTACATTGGGATGGCGAGGTGCGCTACCAAAGCCAGCAAAGCGAACACTATCTAGCTCAGCTGGAGCAATGGCAGCAGCAAGGACTGGCCTATTACTGCCAATGCACCCGCAAACAGATCAAAGCCGCTGGAGGCTACTACCCCGGGACGTGTCGGAACTTGATGCTGGGTGCCGATAATGCTGCGTTGCGCCTGAAAACCGACGCCGCAGTCTACCAGTTTGATGACCGCCTGAATGGCACCATCAGCGTCCCTAAAGCGCTGGCCGAAGAAGACTTTATCGTAAAACGCCGCGATGGCCTGTTCGCTTATAATCTGGCGGTGGTACTAGATGATATCGACCAAGGGGTTACCGAAGTGGTGCGTGGCGCCGATCTGATTGAGCCAACCGGACGGCAGATCTACATCTATCACTGCTTGGGCCAAACGCTTCCCAGTTATCTGCATCTGCCATTAATCCTCGATGAGCATGGCAACAAGCTCAGCAAGCAAAATCACGCCCCATCTATTTCCGATGCACAGCCACAACAACTGCTGCTGCAAAGTTTGAAATACCTAGGGCAACACAGCGATCCACAGTGGCTTGAGCTAAGCTGTGAGCAACTGCTGCAGTTAGCTGTCGAACAGTGGGATTGGCAACGCATTCCCCGTAGTGAGATGCACTCACTCTGACACAGTTGTATTTCTGCTGAAACTCGCTATATTAGCGCCTTATTTTTAGCCAAGATGTAGTATTTTTTCAGGGGGCAACCATTTTAAGTCGCATCGCCAAGGGCATTAAGCGCATGATTAAGCCGCAAGCAACAGAATCGGAAATTCGCCTTGAAAAGCAGGTGATTGGCCGCGATCAGCACAATATCTCCCGCCAAGACATTAGCGAGAATGCGCTGAAGGTACTGTATCGTCTACACAAATCTGGCTACGAGGCCTATCTAGTAGGCGGTGGTGTACGCGATCTTCTGTTGGGCAAGCACCCGAAAGACTTCGACATCGCCACCAATGCTACTCCTGAGCAAATCCAGAAGCTGTTCCGTAACTGCCGCTTAGTGGGCCGCCGCTTCCGTCTGGCACATATCCTGTTTGGCCGCGATATCATCGAGGTTGCCACCTTCCGCGGCCACCATGTCGAAGCGCCCGACAAGCACGCCAAGCAAAGCGACGAAGGTATGCTACTGCGCGACAACGTCTACGGCGGCATCGACGAAGATGCCGAGCGCCGCGACTTTACCGTAAATGCCCTGTACTACAACATTGCCGACTTCTCGGTCGTCGACTTTGCTGGCGGCATCGACGACATCGAAGCCCGTCGCTTGCAGTTAATTGGTGACCCAGAGACCCGCTACCGCGAAGATCCGGTACGGATGCTGCGCGCCGTGCGTTTTGCGGTAAAACTGGACTTCGAGATTGCGCCAAGCTGTGGCGATCCGATCCCGCAACTGGCCCACCTGCTCAAAGATATTCCAGCTGCACGCCTGTTCGAAGAGTGCCTCAAGCTATTTATGGCCGGCCACGGCGTCGACACCTTCAAGATGCTGCAGCAAACGCAATTGCTGTTCTCACTGTTCCCGCTGCTCAAGCCTCTGCTGCAAGAGATGGATGAACGGGACCCAGATGTACGCTTTATCCTAGCGGCGCTGGCCAGCACCGATCGCCGGGTCAACAACGACCAGAAGGTGACGCCTGCGTTTATCTTCGCCGCGCTGCTATGGCCATTGGTACAGCAGAAGAAAGAAGAGCTACTGATTGAGCTGTCGCTGGGCGAGCACGATGCCATGGTCATGGCCATGGGTTGGGTGCTAGACCAACAATGTAAGAGCGTGGCGATCCCACGCCGCTTTACCACCGGTGTTCGCGAGATCTGGCAGCTACAATCGCGCCTAAGCCGCCGCCACGGCAAACGAGCCTTTGCCACCTTCGGCCACCCGCGCTTCCGCGCCGCCTATGACTTCCTGGAGCTGCGTGCTCAAACCAGCGAAGACCCAGAGCAGACCAAACTGGTGGAATGGTGGCAGCTATGGCAACAGAGCAACGAACCCGGCCGCTCCAACATGCTGCGCCAACTCAACAAAGGCAATGGCCCGCGCAAGCGCCGCCGTAAACCACGCAAACCAAGCGCTAGCCAGGACTAATATGCCTATCTGCTATATCGGCCTGGGTACCAACCTGGGCGATCCGCTTAAGCAGGCGTTATTGGCTCGCCACACCCTGAGCGAGTCACCGCTATGGACACTTAGCGCGGTGTCTTCGCTGTACCGCAGCCGCCCAATGGGTCCTCAGGACCAGCCCGACTACCTGAATGCAGTCGTGGCGCTGGAGACCTCACTCTCCCCGGAAGCCCTGCTCGATGCCCTACAAGCCATCGAGCAACAACAGGGGCGCCAGCGCTTGCGCCGCTGGGGAGAGCGCACCTTGGATCTGGATATCTTGCTGTACGGCGATCAGGTACTTAGCAGCGAACGGCTGCAAGTTCCCCACACTGGTATGACTCAGCGAGAGTTTGTATTATTACCCCTCGTTGAAATCGCCCCAGAGCTACATCTGCCAGATGGCCGAGCGGTCAAGGATCTAGCCGCCGCCATCGATAATAATGGCCTGCACATCGCTAAACGCCCAATGGAGTGGGTGGGAACACATTAACAATCAGAGGGTTAGACCCTAAGGTTATTAACATGACACGAATTACTGCCGCCCAGCTGAAGCAAATGAAACAGCAGGGAGACAAGTTTTCTTGTATCACCGCCTATGACGCCAGCTTTGCCGCGCTGTTTGATCAAGCAGGCATGCACATGCTGTTAATCGGCGACTCCATGGGAATGGTACTGCAAGGTAATGACGACACCGTCGCGGTGACCGTTGAACACGTGGCCTACCATACTCGCAGCGTCGCCAACGGCTCAGACAAGGCGCTGATTGTCGCCGACATGCCGTTTATGAGCTATGCCACCACCGAACAAGCCTACGAGAATGCCGCCAAGCTGATGCAAGCGGGCGCGCAAATGGTCAAAGTAGAAGGCGGCGACTGGCTAACCCCGACTATTCGCGGCTTGGTGGAGCGCGGCATCCCGGTGTGCGGTCACCTCGGGCTAACGCCGCAATCGGTACACCTGTTCGGCGGCTTTAAGGTGCAGGGCCGCGAGCCCGAGCAAGCCGACGAGATGCTCAAACACGCCATCGAGCTTGAGGCGGCAGGCGTGCAACTGTTGGTGCTGGAGTGTATCCCCACCGAGTTGGCCAAGCGTATTACCAATGCCTTGCAGATCCCCGTGATCGGCATTGGCGCCGGCAATGTTACAGATGGCCAGATCTTGGTGATGCACGACGCCTTCGGTATCACCAAAGGCCACATCCCTAAGTTTTCCAAGAACTTCCTTAGCGAAACCGGAGACATCCGCAGCGCCGTCAGCCGGTACATCGAGCAGGTCGCCAGCGGTGAGTTCCCAGCAGCAGAGCACAGCTTCAACTAGTCATGAAAGTCATTACTTCTATTGAACAGCTACGCCCAGCGATAGCTGAGCTTAAGCAGGCCGGTAGCCTGGGCTTTGTGCCAAGCATGGGCAACTTGCACGATGGCCATTTGGCGCTGGTGAGCAAGGCTGGTGAGTTGGCCGATCAGGTGGCTGTTTCTATCTTCGTTAACCCGATGCAGTTTAACAACGCCAGCGATCTGGATAGCTACCCGCGTACCCTCGAACAAGACTTGGCAGCACTGGAGCAAGCCGGTGTCGCGTTGGTATTTACCCCAACCCCAGAGGTAATGTACCCAAACGGGCTGGAGAGGGAGACCCGGATCGAGGTCACCGGACTGCATGATGTGCTGGAAGGCGCCATGCGCCCTGGCCACTTTACCGGTGTTGCCACCGTGGTCACCAAGCTTTTTAACCTGATGCAGCCCGATGTGGCTGTGTTTGGCGAAAAAGATTACCAACAGCTGGCGCTGATCCGTAAGTTCACTCGCGACCTGATGCTGCCGATCGAGATTGTCGGCCTACCCACAGTGCGCGAAGCATCTGGTCTGGCAATGAGCTCACGCAATAATCGCCTGAGCCAGCAACAACGTGATCTCGCCCCCAAGCTTGCCCAGATCATGCGCCAACTCGCCGAGCGCGTTCAGCTAGCAGAAATTGAGCAAACCATTGCCTGGGGTGAGCAACAGCTCAACCAACAGGGATTTCGCTGTGACGGTATCGATATCGTCGATGCCGATACCCTGGCCCCGCTTAACCCGTCATCCCAGCGCGCCGTTATCTTGATGGCAGCCTTTCTGGGTGACGTAAGACTTATTGATAACCTTGTGGTGGCACTGCCCCAGCACAACAGCCAGGCCTGAGCCGGCAACCGTTTATAAAGGAGAATCAACCATGCAAACCACCATGCTTAAGGGCAAACTTCACCAAGCACGCGTGACCCATGCCGAACTTAACTATGAAGGTTCATGCGCCATCGACCAAGACATGCTGGACGCGGCCGGTATCCTCGAGTACGAGAAGATCGATATCTACAACATCGAGAACGGCGCGCGCTTCTCTACCTATGCCATCGCCGGTGAGCGCGGCTCAAAAATCATCTCGGTAAATGGCGCGGCGGCTCGCCAAGCCGCGGTGGGCGATCGGGTAATCATCTGTGCCTATGTGGGCATGGGCGCTGAGCAAGCTCAGGCACATAAGCCCTCTTTGGTATACCTCGATCAGCAAAACAACATCGTACGCACCAGCAAAGATATTCCGGTGCAACTGGCCTAAGTTTCGCACCAAATAAGTGCAATGCAAGCAAGGCTTGTCATTGCCACCAAGGAATCTTTTGAAAAAACCAAGTGCCACCCATACACTTGGTTTTTTATTTTGCGTTTCTAATAAACATCGAGATTATCCTTAGGGAGTTAGCCTGCGACTTTGGCATTTTGTTTGCCAGTACTTAGCTTTAGCTCGATCCAGGTTGTCTCAGGTGAAGTGGTATATCCCTCTTTTTTCAGCGCTTAGCGGCGATTATGTGGTTAGTGGCGTTGAGCCCGATAATGCCCCGCTACAGAGCCAACTCAAGCTGCTAGAGCCAATGCTACGCCGCCACTGGCGATTGCATATGCAGTATCTACGGCACGACCTTTTTCATCTCGCCCGCCTCGAAGGACTACAAGAGCAGATCGACGAACGAGTCATCGCCCTGCACGCCCACCATGGTGCTAGCCCACTGCATCTGTTCGCCCACGAGTGGCAGGCCTTAAAGCACTGTGACAGCCTGCCAGAGGCCAGCTTGCGCCATCGCCGGCTGATTCGCGCCAGCCTACAAATGCAAACTTCCTAGTCTTATTTACTCAAAGCGGAATGGTGCTTGCTAGTGTCTTATTGATGCTCATATCACCGATATGGGCAACACAGGATGTGACAAGACAGCAAGGAGCAGTATGTCTCGATTTTATTACCCGGTGTTGTTGGCGCTATTGCTTGGCTCTGTTTTGCTCAGCCTCAGCCAGCCACTCACCTTAGTGATGTTGCCAGGGCTCGCCTTTTTATGGCTCGCCTCCCGCAGCGCACCTCTCGCCCCAAAACCAGTGCTCGCTGACACCGAGCTACAACGAAACCTCGAAGAGCAGGCTGATGCACTGAGCGAGATGAGCCACTGCGCCCGCGAACTCAGCAAGCATGCCGAACAGGTGGCCAGTGGCACCTTACAGCAATCCCAAGCCAGTGATAGCTCATCGGCCGCGGTGCTGGAGATGAGCGAGTGCCAGTCGGAAGTGGCCCGCAACATCGAGCAAGTGGCCAGCGAAAGCCAGCAGGCGCTCTCCATCGCTGAGCGCGGCAGCAATGCCAGCGACCAAGCCTATCGGGCCACCCATGTGCTGTTGGAGAGCAGCCAGCAGACGCGTCAACAACTGCGTCAGCTAAGCCAGCAATCCTCTAGCATTAACAGCTTCACCGAGACCATCCTCGATCTGGCGAAGCAAACCAATCTGTTATCGTTAAACGCCTCCATCGAAGCGGCTCGCGCCGGTGACCATGGCCGTGGCTTTGCCATCGTTGCACAAGAGGTTCGCGAGTTGGCCCAGCACTGCCATCAAGCCGCAGATCAGATCGGTGAGCACATCAACGCCCAAACCAAACAGCTAGATGCTACGGTGGCGCGCTTTAGCGAGCTCGACCAGCAGGTTTGTGAGTTACAACAGAAGATCCAACACAGCCACCAGCTACATGGCGAGATCCAGCAAATCAACCAACTGCTGCAGCAGCAGCTTGAACAGATCAGCGTTGCCAGCAGCCAGCAAAAGTTGGCTACTCACTCGCTGGCCGAACATATCAGCGAGGTCGCCGATGCCGCCCGCGCCAATATGGCCAGCGCAGAGCAAAGCGCCGACATCGCCCAGCATCTTCGTCAGCTAAGTCAGACGGAGGCCTAGATGAACCATTACTTACCCCTTGGGGTATTAGCGGCAATGGCACTCGCGGTGCTCGCGTCTCGCTACATAGCCAAACGACGCTTGCGCCAAACTCGTCGCAGCGGCTTGGCATTACTCAGTCAGCTCAAAGAGTTGGTGGTCCGTCAGCAGCAGCATCGCGGGCTCAGCTCTTCCTATCTCAAAGGCAACCAGCAGGCACTGAGCGACCTACAGCGTCTGCAACAGGAGCTACGCAGCTGGCAGACCCGGCTCAACGACCATGCCTATATCGCCAAGCAGACACGTTGGCAAAGCTATCTGCAGCACTGGCAGCGCTTACATGGCTCTTGGCAGAGCAACACCTTGGAGAACAACATCACCCAACACAGCTTGATGATCCGTAACCTGTTGTACTTTGCAGAGGATATCGCCATCGAGTTTGAGATAAACAGTCTTGATGGGCAGGGACTGTCGGTAAGTTTTCTGTGGCACGAGCTATTGCTGACCGCCGAATCGATCGGTCAGGCGCGAGCGTTGGGAAGCGGCTTGGCCTCGGCGGGCCATAGCAGCAGCGTTGAGCGCATTCGGCTATCGTTTTTACACCAAAAGATTGCCGAGACCGACCCAGCTATCCTCGATCAGTACAGCTATTGGCTGCTGCCCGAAAAACAGCTACGCTGGGACTCGTTAGCGCGCTTGCAACAAACCATCGAGCAGGATCTTATCAAGACAGAAACGCCCAGTATCTCGGTTCAGGAGTACTTCCGTCAGGCCACTGAGGTGTTGGACGCCATCTATCAAGTGTATGACGCCGGCATCGAGCACCTTAGCCGCGAGGCCTGAGCTTGAGCCGCTTTAAGCCGCTCGTTAAGACCGCTCTTTAAGACAAGGAGCTCAGGTCGCTGTCCAGTCGCCAAAGCGGTTGGCCGCTGGCCTGATACTTCTCTTCGAATGGGGTGATTGGCCGCTCGGGGTTGATCTGCTGCAGCGAAGAACTGTGGCCTGCTAGCTCAAGCGCTCGGGCAAACTCTTGCAGATACAGCGGCCAGTTGCTACGCATTTGTAGCTGGCCACCTAGCGCCAATAACGATGGAAACACCGCACTGCCATGCCAGCGTCGCTGCAGGTGTACCGACTTCGGCCATGGGTTG
Organism: Aliagarivorans taiwanensis DSM 22990; assembly: GCF_000429505.1. Lineage (GTDB taxonomy): Bacteria > Pseudomonadota > Gammaproteobacteria > Enterobacterales > Celerinatantimonadaceae > Aliagarivorans > Aliagarivorans taiwanensis. Next base: position 152,026 of record NZ_AUBZ01000003.1, read on the forward strand.
GGATAGAGCAAGTAGTGGTGGCTCAGCGTCCACCCCGCCTCTTCCGCCAAGCGCCATAAGTCGTTGAGGTTGACCCGAAGCAGCAGATAGTTCTCACCCTCGCTAGGAGTATGAGCATGATGGCGCGACAGCCGATGTTCCGACTTGTCCATACCAATCACCAGTGCCTCGGGGTGCAGCTCCGCCAGCCGGGCAGTGCTCGCCCCCACCCCACAACAGGAATCAAAGATCAGCGGCTTACCGGCACGCTCAACCTGTTGCTCCAATTGTTTGAATGCGGCTAACGAGTGCTCCTGATAAGGCTTACGGAAACGATGCGCAAGGTGGCGCTGCACCACCTCATCAAGACGCTCATGCAGGCCGGTTTGGTTAGATTCAACGTTTCTAGAGCAGGCGTCCATTAGCTGCGCAGCCCATAGCCGGTCTTAATCAGGTAAAGCGCCCACAGGTACAGGCCAACGATAAACGTTGAGATCATCGAATAGCTGGTCAGCAGCGAAACATCAGAGATCCCCAAGAAGCCATAGCGAAAGGCATTCACCATATACACGATGGGGTTGACCTTCGACAGCGTCTGCCAAAAGTCGCCCAATAGCGTTAGCGAGTAAAACACACCGCCAAGGTAGGTTAGCGGGGTCAACACGAAGGTAGGAATGATGCTGATATCATCAAAGGTATCGGCATAGATAGCGTTAATCAGTCCACCTAGGGCAAACAGCACCGAGGTGAGAAATACCGTTAGCGCAATCACCAATACGTTGTGTAGTTGCAGAGGCACAAAGAACAGCGAAACCAGACTGACAATCAGCCCCACCAGCAGCCCTCGAGCGACACCGCCACCGACAAAGCCCGCAATGATGATGTAGTTGGGGACCGGCGCCACCAGCAGCTCTTCGATATTGCGTTGGAACTTACAGCTAAAGAATGAGGACGCTACGTTACTGTAAGAGTTGGTGATCACCGACATCATAATCAGGCCGGGAACAATAAACTCCATATAGCTGTAGCCCCCCATCTCGCCAATACGCGAGCCAATCAGGTTGCCGAAGATGACAAAGTAGAGGCTCATGGTGATCGCCGGCGGCACCAAGGTTTGCACCCAGATACGGGTAAAGCGAATAATTTCTTTGCTGATAATGCTCTTCAGAGCAATCCGGTAGACACTAAGATTCACGGTTACGGCCCTCGCTCACCAATTCCACAAACAGCTCTTCCAAGCGATTAGCCTTATTACGCATACTCAGCACAGTAATGCCCTGCTTATCCAGCTCCTGGAACACAGCATTCAAGCCTTGGCTCTTCGCCACATCCACCTCTAAGGTATGGTCATCCACCATTCGGCAGGTAAAGCCTGCCAAGTTATCGATGTGCGAACCTGTTGGCAGGTCAAAGATAAAGGTTTCGATGTTGAGCTTGGATAGCAGCTGCTTCATCGAGGTGTGCTCGATCAGCTCGCCCTTATCGATGATGCCGATGTTGCGACAGAGCATCTCGGCTTCTTCCAGGTAGTGGGTGGTCAGAATAATGGTGATCCCCTGCTGGTTAAGCTGGGTGAGGAACTGCCACATGGAGCGGCGCAGTTCGATATCGACACCCGCGGTTGGCTCATCAAGGATCAACAGTTGCGGCTCGTGCATCAGCGCACGAGCAATCATCAACCGGCGCTTCATGCCGCCGGAGAGTTCACGGGCGCGGCTATTGCGCTTTTCCCACAGATCTAACTGCCCTAGGTACTTTTCGGCGCGCTGCAACGCAACTGTGCGAGGTACACCGTAGTAGCCGGCCTGATTAACCACGATCTGCAACACCGTCTCGAACTGGTTGAAGTTAAACTCCTGTGGCACCAGCCCCACTTGCGCCTTGGCCTGTTCCAGCGCTTGGTCGATATCATGACCGAAGATATGCACACTGCCTTCGGTTTTGTTCACCAACGAGGTGATGATGCCAATACTGGTGGACTTCCCCGCACCATTTGGCCCAAGCAGAGCGAAGAAGTCGCCCTTTCCCACTTTTAAGTCAAAGCCCTTAAGCGCTTTCACGCCCCCGCTATAGGTTTTTTGTAAACCCGATATTTCCAACGCGTACATAACAAACCCGCTAAAACAAAAAGTGACCCAGGCAGGTCACTTTTTCAATTGAACAGCAATCCCGTTATTTCCATGCCTGGTATCGATGCATCCCAACTTGCTTTTCTACCAGCTTAAGAGAGCAATACCCTGAAATATCACGGGGATAGACACTTAATCCAGTGGAATAACTTTACCGATATAAGGCAGGTTACGATAGATCTGATCGTAATCCAGGCCATAGCCCACCACGAACTCATCCGGGATAGAGAAGCCCACGTAGTCAACCGGCACTTCAACTTCGCGACGCGATGGCTTGTCAAGTAACGTGCAGATCTCTACGCTATGCGGCTCACGCAGGCTCAGCATCTCGCGAACCTTGCTAAGGGTATTGCCCGTATCAATGATGTCTTCAACGATAATGATGTCACAATCTTTGATGTCATCATCCAGATCTTTGAGCACCCGCACATCTCTGGAACTTTCCATTGCGCTTCCATAGCTGGATACTGTCATAAAATCCAAGGTTAAGTTACGCTCGATTCGACGCGCCAGGTCGGACAAGAAGATGCAGGAACCACGTAGCAAGCCGATGAGAACAAGCTTTCTATCAGACTGATATTTTTCGGTTATTTCTTTACCCAACTGTACGATACGCTCAGCAATAACTTGCTCGCTGATCATCTCTTCAATACGGTGTTTCATGTAATTGACCTATGGCTCTTAATGTGTCAGTAATAGCTGGTAATGAGAATACAAACTATTGATATCATTAAATATATCCAATTTAACATTAGATATTTATATCAATAACCTACAAATTTCTTCGCACTTACTCTATGATTCTCTAACAAAGGCGTAGACAAGCGTGCCTTCAGCAGTTAATCGGCACATTTTAGATTATATTTACCTTAAAAAGTAGGCGCCTTTGGAACGAAATTGGTAGCAAGCACGAGAGTAACATATGCAAACAAGTACTATTAGACGTCGCACCCGACTCTCACCAGAAGTCAGACGTAAGCAATTGATGGAATGCGCCATCGAAGTATTTGCCCGCCGCGGTATTGGTCGAGCTGGTCATGCTGAAATAGCAGAGCTCGCCACCGTGTCTGTGGCAACAGTTTTTAACTATTTCAACACCCGCGAGGACTTAGTCGATGCAGTGCTCTCTGAAGTAGAGCAGACGATGCAACAGCTCGTCGAAGCTGCCTATGCAGAAAACGACAGTGCCATGCAGGCGGTGCAAAACCACCTGTCAGCGCTGCTCGATATGACCTACGACCAACCTGATGTTATCCGCATCTGGCTGGAGTGGAGTTCTTCTGTTCGTGAAGACGTGTGGCCACGCTTTAGCGACATCTCCGGTAAGATCAACAAGCAAATCGGCGATGTACTACAGCAAGGCTTCGACAAGGGCGAGATCAGCAGCTCGCTAAACGCGCTGCAAGCCGCCCAAGCGATTAACGGTGCTATCTACCTGGGCGTGCAAATGAGCAACCGCCCAGATAAGCCAGCCAAACAGGAAGTTCTCGACTTCTTGGGCGACTATGTACAGTCGCTGCTGCGCCCACCTGCACACTAGTCGATATTGGACTAGTCATGAAAAAAGCCCTATTCAGGGCTTTTTTGTTTTAATACCAATCTGGATAAGTTAATGCTCAGATATTGCGCAGGCAAAATCATTGAGGACAAGGAGGCGCTTGCCGGAACTAGTGGACTAATTACAAAAGCGTTGACGCGGGCATCAATGATTTTAACCAGCAAGAATGATCAGTTACTTATGTAGATTGGTATAAAGCATCCACTAAACGACGATGCAGTCCGGCAAAGCCACCGTTGCTCATAATCACAATATGACAAGGCTCTGCCAAATCGTTGTCCAGCAAAGTACTAAGCAGCTCATCAACCGTTTCACTCACTTGAGCATTCGGTAGTTGCTCTGCAATCTCATGCATCCCCGCAGGCTCTTTGCCTTGATACAACAAGCACTCATCAGCCAGCGCTAAGCTTGCCGCCAGTCGGTCTTGGTGAACCCCCATCTTCATGGTGTTGGAGCGCGCCTCTAGCACCGCAATGATTTTGTCGCTACCCACTTTAGCGCGTAGCCCTTGCAAGGTTGTCTCAATGGCGCTGGGGTGGTGTGCAAAATCATCGTACACCGATACGCTATCCACTTGAGCCAACAGCTCCATACGTCGTTTCGGTGGGATAAAGCGGCTCAGGCTATCAACGGCATGCTCCGGCTTAACCCCAACATGCCGCGCTGCAGCAATCGCCATAATGGCGTTCTGCACGTTGTGTTCGCCGATAAGCGCCCAATCAACGATTCCCTGCAGCTCAGATTTAAGGAGGACCTTAAACTGCTGACATGAAGGAACTACAGCCTCCCAGGACCACTCCTTACCGCGATACTCACACTCCGTCCAGCACCCCATTGCCAGCACCTGTTCAAGCGCTTCGCAGTCGCCATCAGAGATGATCCTGCCGCTTTCCGGAACAATTCGAACCAAGTGATGAAACTGACGCTGAATATCTTTCAGGCTATCGAAGATATCCGCATGGTCGAACTCGAGGTTATTAAGCACCAAGGTGCGCGGTTGGTAGTGCACAAACTTCGAGCGCTTATCGAAGAACGCACTGTCATACTCATCGGCTTCCACCACGAAAAATGGCGTATCGCCATTGCGGGCTGACACGCCAAAGTTCTGTGGCACCCCGCCAATCAAGAAGCCCGGCGCTAGTCCGTTATCTTCGAGGATCCATGCCAGCATGCTTGCTGTGGAGGTCTTCCCATGAGTCCCGGCAACCGCTAGCACCCAGCGCTGCGGTAGAATATGTCGCTTAAGCCACTCCGGCCCGGAGCAGTATTCCAGCCCTCGATTCAAGACATACTCTACACAAGGGTTGCCACGGCTCATTGCATTACCGATGACCACCAGATCAGGAGCTGGCTCGAGCTGAGTAGGGTCAAAACCTTGGATGAGTTCAATGCCCAGCGACTCAAGTTGAGTACTCATGGGTGGATAAACGTTTTCATCACAGCCGGTCACGCGATGGCCCGCCTGCTTTGCCAGCATTGCCAAACCGCCCATAAAGGTGCCGCAAATACCGAGAATATGGATGTGCATACTGCTTACTCAGAATCAAATATGCGCCTAGGATAGCAAAACATTGAGGCCTGTTAACGAGAGAAATGAGCCACTTAGCGATATACTTCCCATAATCAGTAGTTGCTCAATTCAATCCACTAAACAGCGAGACAGCCCATGTATAGAACGATTATCAGCCTTGCGCTAAGTTCTGCGTTATTTGCTTGCAGCCAAGCCAGCAACGACCCTCAATTTGCCAGCGATGGCTACTGTGAAGAGCCCAGACCAGAGATCTGCACCATGGAATATGCGCCAGTCTGCGCAGTTGTAGATGGTGAGATGAAAGAGTACGGCAACGCCTGCTCGGCCTGTGCAGATCCTCAGGTTGAAAGCTTCCAAAACGGCAACTGCCTGTAACAATTTATTAACTTTTTTAGTTAAACATAATAATTACTGCTATTCATTAACGTAGACGTAGTGTGAGAATGAGGTGTCTATGTTAGCGAGAGTGTGTAGTGTACTCGTCAGCCTTTGGCTGGTACCGTCTGCGATGGCCATGAGCGAGCAAGAGCAAACCTTGCCCTTTCAAGGTAATTGGAGTTGGACTGACAATCGGGGTGCTCTCCGACAGTCCCAGATAGAGATCAACCAAGACATGCGAACCGAGGCCGAACAAGAGCGGATTAAAGTCAGCTTCAGCCTCGCCTACCCCGTTCAAGCACTCAGCACCTACCTAACACCCCGCCTAAACTATGCGGTCAAGATGATTCGACGTCATCAGCAGGTCTCACAAGAACACTTGGTGGAAGCGTTAAGAAAAGACACCGTCGATCTGAACGACCCTGCGGCGATGATGATGTGGGATGCCTATGAGCAGTACAAGCAAGATGCTTATCGACACCTGATTGTGAAACCTTGCCAACACCCAGACCATGCCGCATTGCCCTGTGTTCGCCCAAACTACTCACAGCTGTTCTACCTAAACAGAGGCCGTTTAGGCGGGCTAGCCCAGCAACTGCACTCGCCACTTGGGCCGAGTTACTCCTTGGAGAACGCTAAGGCTTGGCTCGGTAACATCCCCGAGCGTGAAGAGACCCGCCACGATTTTGCCAGCCCCTTGAATGTGCTAACCAGTAACTCTGCAGATAGCGATGAGCGCGCCTTATTACTGGCGGTACTGATGAGCCGTATGGCACCGGGTTATACCATGCATATGCTCTATCCGGAGGGAAGTATCGGCAGCGTCTCGCCGGCTTGGCTAACCATTGATGCCAGCAGTGGGATTGAGGGCGTAACGGTTATCATCGACGAGCGCCCACATACGGTGATCTCAGGCCCCCATGAGCAGATCCAACAAGCCCTGTTGAGTAAAACCAAGCTGGTGAGTGACGCTTTATACTAATGGCGCGGGCCGTTAAGCCGATAAAAAAAGAGGCGCTTTGCGCCTCTTTGTGTTTTTACCTTGGATTCACTGGGTCGAACCGGCTTTTCAGGGGGAAAAACTCAGTCAAACATTGACATCAATAATAATAAGCTTGCAATGTAGAGACCCATAAGGACCGTAAGAGACTTGTGGCGCCGAGTCCACAGCTTGATTCGTCGGAACACAATAACCCCCAGCGTTTCTCTTAACCTTAAGTTAACATTTTAAATACAAAAAGCAAGCAAACAGCTGCGACAAGCAACGGTAAATGACTCTTTAGGGGACTAACTCAATGGCGAAAACGCCCAATACAACTAGCAGTAAGAAGCGAAGGATAAACGTTAAACAACAGTTGCAAGAAGTTGCCCACAAACGCGGGATCGACGCCTTGCTGCAAGAATCGAAGCCACACTCCAGCTTTGCTCAGCGCGCTGAGTATCGTGAAAAGCTGGAGCATGCCCGCGAGCAGCAAAACCTTGAGCGCATCAGCGCCTTGGCAATGAAACAAGCCAGCGACCAAGAGATTGGTAACGAGCCCGATGCCGACTGGATGACTGAGTTTCTGCGCTTAGCCTCCAAGACCCAAGTGCCCGCCATGCAGCAGCTATGGGCCAATATCTGGGCGGAAGAGCTGCGCCAACCCGGTAGCTTCTCGGTCAAGGCAATGCAGACGCTCAAACAGATGACCCAACGTGAGGCTCAGTGGTTTCAGCATGCCTGTGAGATGACCTGTCAGGTTGGAGGGGAACTAAACCGTAAGATTGTGACCGGGGTGATGCGACCGCCTGCGGCCATGGGCTGGGTGAGGCCAAAGGTGGAAAAGCTCAACCTAGGCCAGTTTCGTCTGCCCTACCACCATATTCTGCATCTGGCTGAACTCGGCCTTATCTACGATAGAGAGCTGGAGTTTCGCCCCAACTCAAGTCAGGCAACCTATTTGAGCATCAATGGCCGCAGCCACGCCATGCGTCCGCATAGCAAAGGCTGCCGGGTAACCTACTACCGCTTCACGCCAATGGGCGATGAGCTGGCTAAACTGATTGGCGATCAAGCTGACAACGGATACTGCCACCAGCTGCTTGGCCTGCTAGAGCACTTCTTTGAAATGAACTAGCCCGCCAAGTTCCAAAAGAAGCGGTATTAGATGCCGCTTCCTCCCATCTCTTCATGAATACCGCATTCGCGAGTCAGGCCAAAGAAGCGGGTTTCCTCTTCACTCATGCCGAGCTGCAGCGGCTGCGAGGTTTGCACATCACCCACCGACACATAGCCTTGCTCCCATAAAGGGTGGTAAGGCAGATCGAACTCTTTTAGGTAGTAGTGCACGTCTTTGTTCGACCAGTCGACGATCGGCAGTACCTTGAAGGCGCCATTTTGCACCTGAAGTACTGGCAACTGAGCCCGCGAGCTCGATTGCGAGCGACGCAAACCTGTAAACCAAGTCTGCACCCCCAGCTCATCAAACGCGCGGCGCATCGGCTCAACCTTGTTCAGTTGGTTGTAGCGTTTGATGCCATCTACGCCTTCCTCCCAAAGCTTGCCAAAGCGCGCCTCCTGCCAGGCCGGTGACATCGACGAACGGTAAACCTTCAGGTTCAGAGTTAATCTCTCCCCCAGCTCATCGATAAAACGATAGGTTTCAGGGAACAAGTAGCCAGTATCGGTTAGCACCACCGGAATGTCCGCTTGAGCTTGGGTCAGCAGATGCAAGCTCACCGCCGATTGGATCCCGAAGCTGGAAGTCAGCACCCGCTGTGGTGGAAGGTGTTCCACCGCCCACTCAACCCGCTGCTGAGCACTCATCTTCTCCAACTCTAGATTGACATCCTGTAGCTCGGCGGCGCGAGCCTCAGGAGAGAGCTGGAGGAGCTCATTCAAATTCAGATTAGTCATAAAAGTCCCTTACACTGACTTTCACTTCTTTAACAATGCCGGCACGGATAACGTAATCACCAAAGGCTTCACCCGCTTCGCGCTGCTTGGCCCATAGGCCAATTAGCTCGTCCAGTTCAGCCAAGATCTGCTGCTCACCGATGTTCTCGCGGAACATCTTCGGCACACGGGTTCCGGCGCGGTTACCGCCCAAGTAGAGGTTGTATTTGCCCGGGCCTTTACCGACCAAGCCAGCCTCGGCCAACATGGCGCGGCCACAGCCGTTGGGGCAGCCCGTCACGCGCAGGATGATGTTCTCTTCTGCGGCTAAGTCATGCTTCGCCAGCAGCCCTTCAACCTCAGTGACCAGTCCAGGCAGATAACGCTCGGCCTCAGCCATAGCTAGAGGACAGGTTGGGAAGGCCACACAAGCCATCGAGTTCACCCGCTGCTCGCTGTGGCTTGGGTCAATCAGACCATGCTGCTCTGCCAAGGCTTGGATCTTGGCCTTTTGCGCCTTACTTACGCCAGCAATCACCAGGTTTTGGTTGGCGGTCATGCGGAAGTCGCCCTTGTGGATCTTGGCGATCTCAGCTATACCGGTTTTCAGCGGCTTGCCGGGGTAATCCAGCAGGCGGCCATTTTCGATAAACACGGTCAGGTGATGCTTACCGTCGATGCCTTCCACCCAACCGATACGATCACCACGCTCGGTAAACTCATAGGGACGCGAGACCTCAAAGGCCACCTCAGCACGCCTCTCGACTTCACGCTTGAAGGTGTCGATACCGACACGGTCCAAGGTGTACTTGGTCTTGGCATTCTTACGGTTAACCCGGTTACCCCAATCACGCTGGGTAGTTACCACTGCCTCGGCCACAGCCAAGGTATGTTCCAGCGGAATAAAGCCAAAGTCATCAGCACGGCGTGGGTAGGTAGAAGTATCACCATGGGTCATCGCCAAGCCTCCACCGACCAATACGTTAAAGCCCACCAGCTTGCCGTTGTCGGCAATCGCAACGAAGTTCAGATCGTTGGCGTGCACGTCCACATCATTCTGCGGAGGAATGACCACCGTGGTTTTAAACTTACGTGGCAGATAGGTTGAGCCGAGGATCGGCTCTTCATCGCCGCCTTCGAGCTTCTCACCATCTAGCCAAATCTCGGCATAGGCACGGGTTTTCGGCAGCAAGTGCTCGCTGATCTTCTTGGCCCACTCGTAGGCCTCCTGATGCAGCTCGCTCTCCACCGGGTTGCTGGTGCACAGCACGTTACGGTTTACGTCGCCGGCAGTGGCGATAGAGTCGATACCGATGCTATTCAGAGTCTGGTGCATCAGCTTGATGTTCGGCTTAAGCACACCATGGAACTGGAAGGTCTGACGGGTAGTCAGACGGATCGAACCATACATGGTCTTGTCATCGGCAAACTTGTCGATGGCCAGCCACTGCTTAGGAGTGATAATGCCACCGGGCATACGTGCCCGAAGCATCACGTTGTGCAGCGGTTCTAGTTTTTGCTTAGCACGCTCGGCGCGGATATCTCGGTCATCCTGCTGGTACATACCGTGGAAGCGGATCAGCTGGAAGTTGTCGGCGGTGAAGCCACCTGTGATCCGATCTTGCAAGTCTTGTTCGATGGTACCGCGCAAGAAGTTGCTTTCAGATTTAAGCCGCTCGTTATCAGCCAACTTGCCTTCAACGATTAATTTGTTCGCGCTCATTAATACACATCCTTCTGATAGCGCTTCGCGGTGCGCAATGATTTCAAATACTCTTCTGCTTGCTCGACGCTCTGTTTGCCATACTCGGCGATAATCTCCAGCAGCGCTTGATGCACATCTTTGGCCATACGGTTGGCATCACCGCAAATGTAAAGGTGAGCACCGCGCTCCAGCCAAGCAAACAGCTCTTCGCCTTGCTCGCGCAAGCGGTCTTGCACGTAAATCTTCTCGGCTTGGTCACGTGAGAATGCCAGATCCAAACGCGTCAGCAGGCCGGACTTCAGATAGCCCTGCCACTCCACCTGATAGAGGAAATCTTGGGTGAAGGTTTGGTCGCCGAAGAACAGCCAGTTGTCGCCCTCGGCATCCTGAGCATCTCGCTCTTGCATAAAGGCGCGGAACGGAGCGATACCAGTTCCTGGCCCGATCATGATAACCGGCGTAATAGGGTCAGCGGGTAGACGGAAGTTGTCGTTATGCTCAACGAACACCCGCACATTTGCAGCATCTTCAGCACGCTCGGCCAAGAAGCCCGAGGCGCCGCCTAAACGGCCCTGCTCGCCCTGTTGATAGCGCACCACACCCACAGTGAGGTGAACTTCGCTATCCACTTCGCTTTGGCTAGAGGCAATCGAGTAGAGGCGAGGGCTCAGCTTGCGCAGTGCATCCACCAGCTGTTGAGGGTCCAGCTTGGCCTTCTTCTCCAGCAATACATCAATCACCTGATGATTGGCCGCATACTCACGCAGCGCATCTTTATCGGCGCAGATCTTTTGCAGCTTTTTGCTGTCTGACAGCTCAGCCCAGAACTCAACAAAGTTGCCCGGGGTTTGGGTCAGCTCTAGTTTAGTAATCAGCGCTTGCTCCAAAGACAAGGTCTCTTCACCGACACTCACTTCGCTGGCAGCGTCTAACTCCAAACGCTGCAGGATCTGTGCAACCAAGGCAGGGTCATTGTCAAACCACACACCCAGTGCATCACCCGGCTGGTAGGTCAACCCAGAATCACCCAAGTCGATTTCTACGTGGCGCACATCTTTAGCCGAATCACGACCGGTAATCTTCTGTGAAAGGCCCAGCTCAGCTTCCAACGGATTCTTCTTGCTAAAGTTATGGCTGCTGGCACCGGCAACCGGCAGCGTTACCACAGAGGCAGAGGCCTGTTCTAAGGTTTCCTGTACTTTAGCTAGCGCGCTCTTACCCCACGCTGCTGCGTCGTCATCGTAATCCACATCACAGTCGACACGCGGCACCACACACTCGGCGCCTAAGGCGGCCAAGCGCTCATCAAAGTCTTTACCGGTCTGACAGAAAAACTCATAGCTGGAGTCACCCAAGGCCAGCACGCTGTATTTCAGGTTCGGCAGCTTAGGCGCTTTTTTCGATGCCAAGAATTCGTGGAAGGCCAGTGCGTCATCGGGTGGCTCACCCTCGCCGTTGGTACTAGACACAATCAGCAAGTGAGTCTCTTGCTTAAGGTTTTTCGGCTTGTAGTCAGCTACGTTAAACAATTCTGCGCTGATGCCTTGTTGCTGAGCGCTATCAAGTAGCTCTTCGGCCACGCCCTTGGCGTTACCGGTCTGTGAGGCATAGAGAATTGTCAGTTTGGAAGCTGGCGCTGCTGCAGGCTGCACTGCCACATCGGTATTTTGAGAAACGCCATAGAGATAACCACTTACCCAAGCAGCTTGCGCTGGGCTAAGTTCGGCGGTGGCCTGTTGCAGTGCCTTGAGCTGAGGCTCGCTCAACGGACTGGCTAACGGTGATAGATCCTTTAACAACATGGTTTCGGTCCCAGAATGAAATTAGCCCTAGTTTAACCAAGTGATATAGGACGGAATAAAGAATAAAACGGGCTGTTTTATAACCGATAGGAATATATTTCGATCACTCGTTCAGGTATGAAGCGCAGATTGAGGAGCGATGTGTTCGACCAATGGAGGAAGCGGCACGTGGCCTTGGTAGATATAGGGCCTGAGTGAAAGAGCAGGGGCTCAATCGACTACTCCCGCTCAGCATGGCCGGGTATCACTTTAGGCATAAAAAACGGGGCGCAAAGCCCCGTTAGTCAAGGTTAACCGGCTTGGCGGTCTTCCAGCTTGCGCGCCCGGCGCTTCATTGCAGCTTGATAGCGGCGCTTGGCCGCTTCAGTTTTTGGCTCGAGCGGCGGCACGGCAACGGTCTTACCCTTTTCGTCCACTGCAACCATGGTGAAGTAGCAAGAGTGGGTGTGGCGCTCTTCCTGAGTTTTCAGGTTTTTGGCGACCACCCGAATCCCCACTTCCATGGAGGTATGGCCGGTATAGTTCACCGAGGCCGAGAAGGTGACAAACTCACCAATCTCCACCGGGCTCTTGAACAGTACCTGATCCACCGACAGGGTCACTGCATACTGACCGCTGTATTGAATGGCGGTGGTGTATGCCACTTCATCGAGTTTCTTAAGCATGGCGCCACCATGCATCTTTCCGGAAAAGTTGGCCATCTCAGGGGTGACCAAAATATTCATCTCAGTTTGAGATTTATCCATTACTGCCTTCTTAAATTCAATTACCGCTGCAGGGCGTACTTGTCCATCAACGCATAAAGTGTGGGACGCGTCACACCCAGCAAATTTGCTGTATTAGACACGTTTCCATCGCTTAAGGCCAGTGCTTTCAGTACTGCCTGCTTCTCTGCCTGCTCCCGCACCTGACGCAGGTTGAGCGCCATTTTCGGTTGCTCTTCATCACTTTGTAGATTAAGTGCTAGGTCGTCGGCAGTGATGAGTTTGCTGTCGGCCATGATTAAGGCTGACTTAATCTTGTTCTGGAGCTCACGAATGTTGCCCGGCCAGTGGTAACTGCTCATGGCGACGATGGCATCTTCTGAGAAACCAACCACATTGCGCTGCATCTGCCGGTTAAAGTTGTGCAAGAAGGCGCGCGCCAAGATCACCACGTCTTCGTCACGCTCACGTAGAGGTGGGATATTGATGGTCATCTCGCTGATACGGTAGAACAAATCCTCACGGAAGGCCTTTTCCTGAACCATCTGAGCCAGATTTTGGTGAGTCGCGCAGACAATCTTCACATCCACCGCGATCTCTTTACGTCCGCCCACCCGCTCAATCACTTTCTCCTGCAAGAAGCGCAGGATCTTAGCTTGTAGCGGGAAAGGCATATCACCAATCTCATCAAGGAACAGAGTGCCGCCGTTGGCGCACTCAATCTTACCCTCGGTGGTTTTATGGGCGCCGGTAAAGGCGCCACGCTCAAAGCCGAACAGCTCACTTTCCAGCAGATTTTCGGGGATCGACGCACAGTTGATGGCAATAAAGGGCTGATCTTTGCGCGGGCTTTTCTGGTGAATCGCACGCGCCAACACCTCTTTACCGGTGCCACTCTCACCCAGCAGCAAGGTGGTCACTTCGGTGGGAGCGATCCGTTCGACCATGCGACTGACCTTCTGGATCTGCTGAGAGCGGCCCAAGAAGCCATTTTCATCCAGTGAGCTTTGCTTGAGCGCTTCGTTCTCGAGCTCAATATTGGCAACGAAAAAGGCCCGCTGGATAATCACCGACATGGTGTCGTCATCGATAGGCTTTTGATAGAAATCGTGGGCGCCCATGGCAATCGCCTTCAGCGCATTATCTTTGTCCTCGTTGCCGGTAATCACGATGATCTTGGTAAGCGGCGCAAGCTCGAGGATTTCTTGAAGGGTAGCTAGCCCCTCGCTGGCATTGGCAGGATCCGGCGGCAGGCCTAAATCCAGCGTCACCACCTTGGGTTCATGGCGGCGCAGCGCGGCAATGGCGCTGCTGCGATCCTGCGCCATCACGATTTGATAATCGCTGAAGCTCCATTTCATCTGCTTTTGAATGCCCGGGTCGTCTTCCACGACCAGCAGTATTTCCTTTGTCATTCTCGCATTTCCTTTGCAATAGGACGTTCGCTATTAACGGGACGTTCGCTATCAACAGAACGCTCGCTATCAACATTACTTTGTGGGAGGTGGAGAGTAAAGGTTGAGCCCTCCCCTTCCTCGCTGACAACATCCAGGCGTCCACCCAATTCTTGGACATAGCGCTTCGCATCGTAAGCGCCAATCCCCATCCCAGCATTGCCCTTGGTGGTATCAAAGGGCTTAAACAAGCGCTCGGCGATAAACGCCTCAGACATGCCGATGCCATTGTCGGTGATGGCCAAGCGAAAGTAGCCAGGCTCTGCCGTATCCACCGAGATCACCACCCTTGGCTCACTCTTGTCCGAAGCCAAACAGGCATCCACCGCATTTTGCAGCAAGTGAGACAATACGTTACTAAAGCGTTCTCGCTCGCACTCAATCGGCATCAAGGCACTGGGGTTGCACGCTAAGCTAACATTCACCGCCCCCGATTCACGCCGGCTGATCACCTCTTTGACGAGCTCACATAAGTCGACCCGCTCCAGAGCCTGCTGATGATGGCGCTGATTGCTCAAGTGGGCCACTACTTTGCCCAAGCGCTGGGCGGCGGAGTCCACGGTGCTGAAGGCGTCGTCGATAAACTCCGGGTTATCGCGGTGCTTAAGCGCATTCTTGCTGAGCAGTTGCAGCTGAGCCAAGACGTTTTTCAAATCATGCACCAAGAACGCCGACATTCGGTTAAAGGCATCGAACTGCTGACTCTCGGCCAGCGCCTGATGAGCATGGTGCATCTGCAAGAACAACCCAAGCTGATAGCTAATTGCCCGCAGCAAGTCCCGGTCTTCCCAGTTGATCCGCTGAGTCGAGCTTGGTGGCGATAAGACAAACGCCCCCTCGAAGCCAGCGCTGGTCTTAATCGGTACCACCAAGGAGAATTTCTCGAAGCTCTGCAGGTCTTTGGCGCTAACCGATTTGGGCAACAAATCGTTATTGGAGCGCAGCTCACTTAAATCGATGATCCAGTTTTGATTCAGCGCCAACTCAGCAAAGGCGTCTAGTACCCGCAACGCCTCTTGGTCATCTTGACGGGTGTTGTAAGAGGCAACCACTCGAAACTCCCCCTGCTCTTTGAGCGCCAGCAAGGTATAGCTACAACCAAAGGGGCGATTGATCGCCTGCAAAGCCACGTGATAAGGCGACTGCGAGCCCTCTTCCAGCACCGCTGCAAAGTCCATCCACTCCTGACGATACTCGTACTTATTAGCAAAAAAGTGCTTGGTGATCTGTACCTTGACCTTCTTGCGGAAGCTCTCTGATAAAAACAGGCTCACCAGTACCAGACCGCTCAGCGCAAAAAATGCGAGTTGCGCCCAGGAGCCCCACGCACCGCCCACGTAGCGGATGTAATAGCCCACCAGCGCCATCATCAGCAAGTAGCCACCCGCAACCATTAGCAGTGTGCTGTGATAGACCACATCTCGGGAGACGTAGAGCTCGGTGGACCAGTTTTTAACCCGGCGAGCGCTAAGTAGCACCAGCGGCACCGAGATCATCGCAAACACCCCTTTCAGGCTCCAAAAGGCCAGTGGAATGCGCGCCGTCAGCATGGCCTCGGCATAAAGGGTAAAGTCAAACGCAAACAACAGGCCTAAGCCTAAACACAACGGTTTGGTAGCGCTGCGTATTGAGGGTTCAACGCGACGATACAGCTGCTCAATCAGCCACAGCCCCACCACACTTTGTGCCAGTTGCACCACTAGCCACACCCATTGCCCCGACGAACCCAGCTGCAGGTTAAAGGCTTGTAGCAAGGCCACCAACAGCGCAATGCTCACCAGCCGTTGGCGCTTGCTGCTGTAGGAGTTAAAACGCATCACCCACAGCGACGGCGAGGTCGCCGCTAACAACAGCACAAACCAGCCGAGGTTTCGTAGGGTTTCGGCCGCCATCACCAAGTAAAGAGGCGCGCCCCAAGCTAGCTGCAACAAGGCCAGCACGGCCCATAGCAGGCTCAGTCCCACCGCCAGCAACAGTGCCTGCTGCATACGCTGAGGCTTCACCGTCAATAGCAGTGCGCCAAAAAACAAATAGAGCAGGGCCGACAAGGCAAAGCCGGCCAGTCCGAGTAAAACCACGTGAGTGTCCTATGCTGTGCTTAGGCTTCCGACTCGCTGTCGGTTTCCACCAAGCTGTTGCGCTTTTTCTCGATCATCTTGTCGAGGTAGCGAATGATTTTGATCTTACGTAGCACCACTTCTTCCAGATAGCTGGAAACATCCAACAGGTTCGCTTTTATCCGGTTGCTATCGATATCGCCGATTGGTGCTTGCTCGCCGAGGATTTGCTCCAGCTCGTTGTTGGCTGCCGACGCAACTGGCTGCTCGGTGCTTTGCTGATTCAGCGAGCCACTGAGCTCACCGCCCATCTCCTCAGCAACCGCTTCTACCGCCTGCATGGAGATGGTGTGCAAATCCTCCAAAAAGGCATACAGGAACAAGCGATCGGCAAAGATATTGATCTTACGCGGGATGCCTCTGGTCAGCTCGGAGATCTTGGGGAAGATGTCCTCATCTAACTTGGGGTTGTCCTGCCAGCCCACCTGCTTGAGGCGGTGCTCGATGTAGCCCTGAGTCTGCTCGCCATCGAAGGGCTTGAGATGACAAGAGGCGATAATACGCTGGCGAAACTGCTCCATCTCCGGCAGCTCAATAATCGGCTTGAGCTCCTCCTGGCCAAGCAGAAAGCTCTGGAACAGCGGCTTATCGTCGAGCTGAAAGTTCGACAACATCCGCAGCTCTTCAACCGTTTCGGCGGGCAGGTTCTGCGCCTCATCCACCACCAACAATGCTCGTTTACCTTGCTGATGTAAGGTCAGTAGGTACTTCTCAAAGCGCTTGAGGATCTCGGCCTTGTTGAGCCCTTCTACGTCAATGGCAAACTGTGCCGCCACCAAGCGCACCAGCTCTTCTGGGTTCAAACGGGTCGTGGCGATTTGCGCGGCCACGATCGAGGCATCCACCGAGGCTAGCAAGCTGCGCGCGATGGTGGTCTTGCCGGTACCAATGGGCCCGGTGACCACGATAAATCCTTCGCCCTGAGAGAGCCCATAACGCAAATAGGAAATAGCCCGCTCATGGTGCGGGCTGGCGAAGAAGAACTTAGGGTCAGGGCTTAGCTTAAACGGCTTGTCACTAAGCCCAAAAAACGCTTCATACATCTAGAAATTCTTCCTTAGCTGCACGGACAGGCGATTTTCTTGATATTCACGGCTGCTGACGTTCGATGCACGATCGGAAAACGCGTAGCTATAGACCAAGAACAGCTCTTCAGCAATCCGCTGGTCGAAGCCAATGTTGAAGCGGTAGTAATCATCGTCCTGCTGCTCAACGGTTTGATTCTCCAGCTCGTAGCGGTCGTAATCGGCCCCTACTCGTGCGGTCCAGTCGCGGGTTAACTGATGAGAGATAGACAGACCAACCCCGTAGTTGATGTTCTCTGAATTGATTTGATCGCCACTTAGGCGTTTTTGCCTCACGTGTCGGCCGCTAAACGTGTAGGTGGTGCGTTTAAGCGCCAAACTGACACTGGCATTTAATGAGCGACGCAGGCTTAACTGGGTAATATCATCACCATCGGTGAAGAACTCACGGTCAAAGCTGACCGGCTCTTCGTTGTAGGAGAACGAGGTGGTCAAACGGCGTTTACGATGCTGGAATGAAAACTCATAGGCATCACCAAAGAAGCGTTGGCCATATTCCGCATACAAGGTGGTTCTGGAGGTGGGAGCCCAACTCAGCGCAGCCCCCACATAATCGTCGTTGTCGTTATCATCACGGGTAAAGTTGTAGCTCAACTCCAAATAGCTATTGCGGCTAGGGTAATAACGCACAGCAGGCCCCCAGCTCTCTTGCTCTCCCAGATCATCGTTGGCTTGCACGCCTTGGAAGTAACTTTCGCCAACCACCCGAACGAACGGACTCCAGCCCCTGATTTGCTGCAGGCCGAGTTCGCCCTTGTATTTCACGCTTTCAGTCGCTTGGTCGCTATCGCGGGCTTCCCGGTAGACATAGTTGCTGGAGAGATCCCAGAACCACGTCTTGGCCTTGCTGCCATTATTGACCGACAGGTTGCCGGAATAACGCTGGCTATCACCGGAGCGTTCATCGTCGTAATAGTTGAGGCCGGCTCGAGCGCTGGCTCTGACATCCAGCCATCCGCGCGGATTAGACTCAAACTCCAATCCCGCATCGACATTACTTTGCTGGACCAGATCGCCACTGACCACATCACTCAGCGGGTTGCTGTTGAAGTTATTGGGAAGGGTTGTCATGCCCGCATCCAAGACTGCGGAAACGCCACTGTTTCCCAGTCCTTTACGCGAGTTAAAGTCGAGTTCGTGGTAGAGCTGGTTCTTGTCCGAGTCGTAGGAGTAAATCGCCTGCTGGGCGAGGTAGTCGAGCGCTAGCTCACCGTCGTTTCCGGTGATGGTTGAGTTGAGGCCTGCACCAATGATGAAGACCTGCCCTGACTCTTTGTCGGCACTGCGATTAACGTTATCGCTATGGATCGCTTCAGCAGAGGCCAAGGCCCCTACCTTCACATCAGCAGCAACACCTGCTACCGAGTAACCACATGCTAATAACGCTAAACAAACCCGACTAAGCGCTATCTTTATCCTCATATCCGTAGCCGTATCCATAGCCATATCCGTATCCATAAGAGCTTACCGAGCCGCGCACCGCTTTGTTCAGCACAAAGCCGATAGCAATTTCATCCCCAAGCTGACCCACCGCTGCATTCACTGCAGCCAGTTTTGCTTTGTCTTGTTCAACCACTACCACTGCTTGTCCTATAAAGTTCGACAGCACAACCGTCTCATTCACCCCTAGAATCGGCGGGCTATCAAACAGCAGGATCCGGTCGTTGTAGCGGCTACTCAACTCTTGAGTTAGCGCAATCATCCGCTCACTGGATAACAGCTCGTTACTCAAGTGGTGAGGGCGACCTGCAGGCATAATCCGCAGGTTTGGAATGTTGGTGGAGTAGATGATGTCGCCGACATCATCGGTCTCTCCCAGCAGGTACTCCATCAGCCCGGTGTGCTGACCCAGTTTTAACACCCGATTGATACTGGGATTGAGAACATCGGCATCGATCAACAGCACCGTTTTGTCTTTTTCCAGTGCCAGACTCAACGCCAAGTTGATCGAGGTAAAGGTCTTACCCTCTTTCGGGTTGGCGCTGGTGACCATAATCATGTTGCGCTTATGCTCTGGGATCAGTCCTCGGTCTGAGGCGTTCTTCAGCAGCTTGCGCTTGACGCTGCGGTACTCATCACTGGTCAGGCGGGTCTGCCGATCGCGAAGATCGGAGATCAGCCCCTTCTGCTCGAGCAGCTGTGGGTCGATGTGCAGCACAGGCTTATCGCTGCTTGATGCCGCAGCGCTATCAGCGGCAGACGCAGCACTAGCTGCTTGCTCAGGCGCAGACTGCTGAACCGTCGCTTGCTGGGCTGCCCCAGCTTGCGCCTGTTTAAGCTTGTCCATCGCTTTTTCAATCGTACTCATAGCAAGCTTATCCCTTCTACACTTTGCAACACCATCTGATGGAGATTGGGCACTATGTTCACGGCAAACGCTAGCGCAAACAAACATAGCAATACGAGGTTAGCGAAGAGAAACCAGTTGGTCTTACGCCGCTCAATCTTCTCCATGCCTGAAGCTGCAGTGGCCGTTACCACCCCTAAAATGGGGAAGCCAGTTTGCTGATACAACTGGCGAACATTGGTCACCACTGGGTTGATTTGACTGACCAAGAACGACACACCAACTCCAACGCCAATGCTGGCAACTAATACGCCGACAATTAACAGCGGACGAGGCGGACCAGAGGGCTTATTCGGAACCAGCGGCGGGTCAATCACCCGAAACTTAATATCATCGGTGGTCTCACCCACGCTTTGTGAGATTAAGGCTTGCTCACGACGAGCCAGCAGCTCTTCGTACTTGTTCTTGGTGATCTCATAGTTACGGTTCAGACCTGTCAGCTTGGCCTCCACATCCGGTACTTGTGCGGCTTTGGCTTCCCACTCGCTCAGCCGTGATTGGAAGCGGTTCTCACGAACCCGCAACGACGCGAGCTCGTTCTCCAGCTGGCTAACATTTATCTTCAAGCCTTGATAAATAACCGAATCCTGCAGCAATGCCGCGCTGGCAGTCGTTGAGGTCATGGCTAACTGCTGTTGCTCTCTAAGCGCGGCAATCTGACGGCTCATCTCAATCACATCGGGGTGGCGCTCGGTGTAACGCAGATTAAGGTCATCGAGGCGAGATTGCAGCGATAGCAGACGGTCGTCATACTCGGTTTTGATCCGTTCTCGTGCCTGAGCAACGATAGCCTCTTCAGACGATAGCTGAGCCCTGGCAGAGGCGAGACGGGTTTCCACCTCGCTGACCTGCAAGCGGGTCTCTTCTAGCTGATTCTTCACGCTTTCCAGGTTCGAGTAATAGCCGCGCTCACTACCAGGCAACAAGCCAGCATACTCTCGCTTGAAGTCGGCTAAGCGCCGCTCTGCTTCACTCAAGCGGGCTTCATACTCTTCGATTTGCTGGTTGATGAACACGGTGGCTTGGTCCGAGTCCAAACGTTTCGCACCCAAGGTGTTCTCAACAAACACATCCAGCACCGCCTGCACCACGCTTTGAACTTGGGTGGGCGATGAGCCGGTAAACTTGATAGTAAACAAGCGCTCACGGTCAGCTTGGTTGATACGAATATCATTTTTCAGGCTAGCATAAAGCTCAGATAGCTCTTGATTGGTACCAGCGTAGATATCTGCATCGCTGGCTCGAGCAATCTTCTCCAGGTTGTTACGGCTTAGCAGGGTTCGCACCTCCAGCGCCAACTCTTGCCCCGGATCGGTGTCCAAGGCTAAGCCCCTTAGCAGGGGCTTGAGCATGGAGCGAGTATCGGCGTAAACCCGGGCCTCTGAGGTATATTGGTTGGGCATCATGGTCACCATCACCCATCCGATGGGGCAAAGTAACCAAGTAGCGATTAGGATATAACGACGCTTAAGCCACACCCCTTTGAGGTAGTGGAGCAGATCATCCAATTGTTCTTGCATCTACAGCTAAACCCCTAGAACCACGATTCAGGAATAATGATGATGTCACCTGGCAGGATGTCGACGTTTGCGTTGATGTCGCCATCTTGAATCAAGCGGGCAATCTCAACCCGGTAAGACAACTGCTCGCCGTTCACCACGCGTACCAAGGTTGCTGAATCGCCATTGGCAAACTCGGTTAAGCCGCCTACGGCAACCATCACATCCAGCAAGGTCATCTTCTCGCGATACGCAATAGCCTGAGGTTGAGATGCTTCACCAATCACCCGCACCTGTTCGCTGTATGGACCAAAGAACTCTTCCATGCTCACGGTCACAATCGGGTCGCGGATAAATTGAGACAGCACATCTTCAATCTCGCGGGCAACCTGGCTGGGGGTTTTACCTGAGACCTTAATGTCTTCAACCAAGGAGGTGGACACCATACCATCGGGTCGAACAATAAAGGTGCCTGAGATCTCGGGGTTACGCCAAACAAAGATGCTTAGCTCATCGCCCGGACCAATCAGGTACTGATATTCGGCCGGATCAGAGGTGAGAGAGGGAACAACAGTTGCACTGGGTAGTGGGGGTAAATTACTACTGCTAGAGCAGGCCACTAAGCCCATAGCGCTCATTAACAGCACCAGCAACGGGCGCACAAATCCTTTCATGTCAGTCATAGCCATATTCCATTACGCTTCTGATTCAAGAACTTAGTTAGTTGTTACACAGTTCTATACGTTCATGATAGTGTGCAATCCGTTTAAAAGTAAAACAATTTAGTAAGTGTTGTTGAAACTCTCGGGTGCTTAGTTCAACATGCTGTTTATAGATTGCATGAACCTTCACAATTGGCTAACTTTATACGGCCAAGTTAATCTTTATTAATTAAAGACTTATTACAGACTCCAGTTGGTTTCAAGGAAGAAGCGTGGCAGGAACAAAGTTTCATAATCTGGATCCGGGTAGCCGGGCTATCGTCGTTACCGAGTTTTTAGTACTTACCGGCATCATGTTGATTGCCGTGGAAGTGCTGCGGCTTTCCGGTACAGCCACCCCTGAGTATTTCAATAGCAACTTTATTATTGAGCTGTTTTGTTTCGTACTCCCTATTCAATTATCCATATTAGCGGTAGGGTTATATAACCAAAAAATTCGCGAAACTTTCCGCGGTGTAATTCGTCGATTAGTGGTCAGTGTGGCGCTGGGTTATTTTGTCTCTTCAGTTATTTACGTCATTTCTCCGCTAACTGTATTAGATGGCAACTTCCGCGAATTCTTGTACGCCGGCGCAATGATAGGCCTCACCTTTACTCGCTTCTTTGCCCTAAAAATGCAGTACGAGCATTTAGGCCGTAAACGGGTGTTAGTGCTAGGTGCTGGTGAACGCGCCAGCATTATTGAAAGGCGGATGCGGCGTAAGGCAGACCGAGTCAGCTTCGAGCTGGTTGGCTTTGTTAAAATGCCTGGCGACTCAGCAGAGGGCATCAAAAGCGAAACTCTGATCGAGCTCGATCAACCCATCGAGGCCTACGTGCTCACCAACGGGATTGAAGAGATCGTGATCGCCGCCGACGAGCGACGCACTAACTTGCCGGTCGATAGCTTGTTCTTGTGTAAGCTGCGCGGCATTGAGATCACCGATATCATCGATTTTATCGAGCGCGAATCTGGGCAGATTGCGGTTAACCTTATCTACCCGTCATGGGTTATCTACAGCAACGGCTTCCAGTCCACCAACTACCTTCGCAGCTCGCTGGATTGGATCTTCAACACCGTGCTCGCCATGGTAGTGTCGCTGCTTACCTGGCCGATGATGCTGCTCACCATTATCTTCATCAAGCTGGAAGAGGGGTTCAAAGCCCCGGTGCTTTACTCTCAGGAACGGATCGGCCTAAACGGTCGCCCGTTCAACATCTACAAATTCCGCAGCATGCGTACTGACGCAGAACGGGATGGTGCCAAGTGGGCGCAGAAAGAAGACCCTCGGGTAACCAAGGTGGGTAACTTCATTCGTAAGTATCGAATCGACGAACTGCCCCAGCTATACAATGTATTTCGCGGCGATATGGGCTTTGTCGGCCCTCGCCCAGAGCGCCCTGCCTTTGTAAAAGAGCTAGTGCTGAATATTCCTTACTACAACCAACGCCATAACGTGAAGCCCGGACTCACCGGCTGGGCCCAGCTAAAATACCCCTATGGCAGCAGTGAAGCGGACTCGCTGGAGAAGCTGAAGTTCGACCTTTACTACATCAAACACCGCAGCTTCTTGCTGGATCTACTGATCCTGGTAAGAACCGCTGAGATCGTACTCTTCGGCAAAGGACGCTAAGTAACTCAGATGCAGATACCGGTCACCAACGGGAGCGGTCGCTAATGGCTGGCCAACATTCCGATAAAGCAGCGATGACTGTAGACGTGGAAGAGTACTTTCAGGTCGAAGCGTTTAGCAACGATGTACGCCCCTCTCAATGGCAATCTTTTGAAAGCCGCTTACGCGGGCAGATTGACTCAATGTTGGAAGTGTTCGACGTCACGGCCACTAAAGCCACCTTCTTCACCTTGGGATGGATTGCCGAGCATCACCCGCAAGTCATCAAGGATATCTTGGCTCAAGGCCATGAACTGGGTAGCCATGGTTACATGCACCAGCACCTGTCCAAGCAAAGCCGCCAACAGTTTAGCGACGATATTCGCAATGCCAAGGCACGCCTGGAAGACCTGACCGCCCAGCCCGTAGTCGGCTTTCGCGCCCCCTGCTTTTCCATATCGGCAGATAACGAGTGGGCGCACGATGAGATCCTCGCGGCCGGATACCGTTACAGCTCCAGCAGCTACCCAATCAACCACGACCTGTACGGCGTGCCCCTGGCTCCCCGCCATCCGTATTATCTAGAAAATGGCCTACTGGAGATCCCAGTGACGACCACTCAACTGGGTAGCCGCAGCATTCCCATCGGCGGAGGCGGCTACTTCCGCCTATTGCCATACTGGCTGTTTATGGCTCTGCAGCGCCGCGCAGACAACCAATTGGGCCCAATCAACTTCTATACCCACCCTTGGGAGTTTGACCCCAAGCAGCCGCGGATTAAGAGCAACGCCAAGTCCTCGTTCCGTCACCATGTCAATCAAGGCAGTGCCCTGAGCAAGCTACAACGGCTTTGTGGCAGTCGCCAATGGCTTAGCATGAGTGAGATCTACCTCAATCAGCAGTACCCCACCCTCAGTAGTTGGCAGCAGGTGGCAAATGGACTTTCACACGCCTAGTTTACACTTCAAGCTGATCAGCGACGCTGCCGCCTTTGAGGCCTTGCAGGGAGATTGGGAGATGTTGCAACAGCGCAGCCGTGGCAGCATCTTTATCAGCTATGCCTGGTGCCGGCATCAGTTCCATAGCAGCCCAGCTCCACGGATTATTTGCGGCTACCACGGGCAAGACTTGGTATTTGCCTTGCCGTTACAAGAGCGGATATTAAGCAGGAAGTTTCGCTTCCCCAGCTTGCAGCATCTGTGTCAGCTGTTCTCCGATTACCACGAGTGTCTGCTGGATCCCTCTATCGATATCGCGGCGTTTTCTGCAAGATTCTGGGACTATTTTCGCGCCAGCAAACTACCACAAACCTTGGCCATCGACTTGCTGTTACCCGGATCCGCACTCGAGCAGATCCTCAACCATCAACCCGAGGACTATCGCGGCTACGCACTGCCCGACTACCCCACGCTGCACTGCGCCTTCGACAAGCTCAAGCTCTCCTCCAAGCTCAAACGCAATGCCCGCACCCGTAGAAAGCAGTTAGAGCAAAGCCACCAGTTAGAGATAAAGCTGCAACAGCCGCTGACTGAGGATGCACTAGAGCGAGCCCTACAACTCAATCAGCAGCGCTATGGCGAGAACAAACTAAACCAAGCGGGCTCCCGCACAGAGGTTCGCGCGTTGTTCCAACAGCTAGACGAATCACTGGAGTGCTCCTATCTGTGCATCGACGGCGAGATCGCTGCCATCCATGTGGGTTTCTTTCACAACGGGGAACTGCTGCACTATCTCACCGGCTTTGATAACCGCTTTAGTCGTTTTGGGATTGGCATCATGTTGCTACTGGCCATGCTGGAGCACTACCAGCAGCAGGGGCTTTGCTCGGTAAACTTCCTGCGAGGGCTGGAAGAGTACAAGCAGCGAGTGAGTACCCACCAACGCTATTTGAGCGGCAGGCTCTGTAGCCAGCACGGGCAGGGGCTACTGCGCGAGTACCTGTTGCGGCTGTGGCTGCGCCGTCAGCATCAACAACATATTCAGGATCACAGCCACTACCAACGTTACGCCATCGTACTGGCCAATGGACTGAATGGTCTCGGCGCGATTAAATCGCTGCATCAGGCTCGTATCGGCAGCCTGTGCATCTTCCCCTCCCCCAAAGACACCGGTGCCGCTAGCCGCCATCCAGCAGAGAAGCACTACCTGCCATTCAGCCCGGAGTGGGAGACTCAGCTACTGGAGCTATTGCGTAAGCTCGCCGCCGACTACCGCACCCCGCTGCCGATCTTTGCCTGCTCCGATCGGGCCGCGAATTTCTTGCAGAATTACCGCGAGCAACTGCCCAGCAATGTTCTGTGCCTGGTGCCCGGCTCCGAGCTTATCGAACAGCTCAACGACAAAAGCCAGGAGCTTCAGCTACTCGCCCCCACCTCGGTGACCCTGCCCGAGTCTGTGGCAGAGCCGCTCGGCGAGCATCCGTTTGATGCGCTGCCACTGCCGATCATCATTAAGCCACGCAACTATCCCGACTACGCTTTGCTAGGTGCCAAAAACTATATCGCTACCAACCAGGCCGAGTTGGAACAGTTTTATCAGCGCTTTAGCGGCCAGTTCGATCACTTTATCGCCCAAGAGGTGATCCCCGGTGGTGATGATGCCCTGTGGGTATGTAACGCCACCTTCGATGAGCAGCATGAGATGATCTCTGCCTTCACCTTTCAGCGCCTTGGCACCTCCCCCTCCCATTTCGGCGTTACCTCCTCAGCTTATAGCGCCGACAATGCTGAGATAAAGAAGCAAGTGGCGGCGTTGGGAAGAACGTTAAAATATATTGGACCAGGAATGTGGGAGTTTAAGTACGATGCAACAACATCCAGCTATTATTACCTAGAAACCAACCCTCGTTTAGGTATGTGTAACTGGTTTGATTCAGCATGCGGAGTCAATAACTTAGTGAGTAGTTATCAAACACTCACAGGCCACTGTTATGCAAAATTACCAAAACAGAAAACCGAGTACTACTTCCTGCACACAATGAATGATTTGGTCGCACGAATAGAAGACCGACAGGCTGTCACAAGTATGTTAAGAATATATCAGCGTATCTTGTCTGGTACGGTAGTCTGGGCGGTATACTCTCCCAGAGATCCTTGGCCAGCTATGCGAGAGTTATATCGCTCATTTAGCATGCTGATCCCACGAACCTTCAAGACTATTGTTCGCAAACTCAAACAACATTCACCTTTTTTGCGAAGCTAGAAGGCAACCACGTACACGCTGTTTCAGCACCTCAATGTAGCTTAAATACTGGATAAATTGATAAGGTTCTTCTGGAAGAGATAGACGAGGAAGCGCAAAAAGAGGATCGCCCGAGCAGTGAGTTCTCGCCTCAGTTGTGACTGCACCACTAAAACCCAGCGACTCAACCAATCTTTGATGCTCAAAGTTGAAGTCTCCACTGCGCCCGGTTGGATATGCGAAACTGCTCCCTGTCTTAGAGAGGTTCTCAGTTAGCCAAGTATATGAGTGCCGAATCTCCCATCGGGCAGTATTGAGGTCTAACTGACTAAGGATCCGGTGTGTATGCGTGTGAGCACATACCGTATGACCTTGTCGGATAAATCGCTCAAGCTGGCTCAGTTTTGCAGGGCGATAGCCTGCTGGCGGTTTGCTCGGGTATCTAACCTGAAGATCCTTGTATTGACGCCTTAGCCAAGGGTAGATAGCGTCCTGGCTAAGCTGCTTCAAACGATTACGTAAAGTGCGCACCTGCTCATATCGGGTTAAGATTGGATTTATAACGAATGTTGATCCATCTGGAAGCTCAATAGTTGAAGGCAATTGCTCAACTTTACCTAACAAATGCTTCAACTGGTCATCCCACGGCCAAAGCTCTTCAGCAGTAAACCCAGAGATTACAAAACAAGTCAGCGGAACCTGGAACTTTGCAAACAATGCCCCTGCATCTACAACATTGTCACGAAAGCCATCATCGACGGTAAACACCACCGACTTTGCCGGAAGCCTGCGTCGCTTTCTCCGGTAACTGATTAGTTCATCTAAGGAAATAGCTCGGTAGCCCTCAGACTTCAAGTAAGAAAGGCACCACTCCAGGAACTCAGGCTGATGTATATGTGCTTGAACCGGAGCGTTCTCTCCAGCAACTCGGTGCAGAACAAATATAGGACAAAAGTCACCAAGCAGAGTATGGAGAGGCAGCTTTTGAGCCCAATGTAGCCAACGAGCTTTACCCTTTAACGTCACGAGCACTCCTGAGGTTAGTCCACCCTTTCGCTTGTAGTTGTATATCTAAGCATAACAAGGTCCACAACAGCTCGCAGTCCTGCTTAGAATAGGGTGGAGTGAGCGGATCGCTAAGCCATCCCAGCTTACTAAGCTGCGCCACCGGGCCAGCCAGCGGACCGGCCAACCACTTGGCGAACGGTACGTCGAAGGCATACTTCTTGGCATAGATCAGCTCGCGCGGCGCGTAGTCACAGGCCAGCTCACGCAGCAATGGCTTCACCGCAGTGGCATGGAGCCCCTTAAGGTTTTTCAGCACCGAGTAACCCGCCGGGCCAAATAGCTGCGGCGCACTCAACCGGGTCGATAACTCATACATCGCCTGATTACCAAAGGGGCTGAGGATCGCCACTCCAGCATGCTGGGCAGAGGCCTCTATCTCCACCATATGGTGATAGATGCCGATAAACAGCGACACCAACTGGCAGTGGTACAGGCAGTCCTGATGGGAGCTAGGCGCCGCGAAATCGATACTGTTCCACAGCCCCGGCGCGGGCAGCCCCAGGTGCTCGCAGAGGGTTGTGTAGCGCTGCATATCGACGGTGAAGTAGATGCTTTGGTAGAGCTCGCTCAAATCTCGATTGCGCTGGCGCATCACCCGCTGATGCAGCGAGGGCGCCAATACCTTGAGCGGGCTAAGGCTCCATTGCGGTAGCTTTTGCAGCCACTGCTGCTGGGCATAACTTAACAACCGCTCCCGGGCGATATTGCTGCCAAACAGGCTGTCGGCATATTCGCCATAGACCACCAACTGGTGGTGTTTACCCACTTCTTCCAACAGTTGATCGAGCACCACCGAGCTGAAGTTGCGTAGCGGCAGGCCGAGCTGACCCACCATACGCCGCATGGTGGCATCAATGGCGTTGGCATCAAACTCCACCAGCACATGCTCCATACCGAGATGCTTGGCAAAGGCCTTGGCCCTCTCCAGCTCTGGGTTCTGCCCCTCCAGCCAATAGGGGGTATAGGCCACTACCTTGTCGAACACTTGGGTTGCCAAGGCGCACAGCAGGAACGAGTCAACACCGCCACTGAGCAGCACCGCCGCCTCCGCGTACTGCTGCTTCGCCTGTTGGTATTGGGCCAGCACTTGGTCGCGGATCTGCTGCTTGAGTTGAAGGTCGCTAAACTGGGCACTGCGTGGAACATCCAAACAAGCCTGCAAGCCGGTGGCCTGCAGGCTCACCTGACTGGCCGAACGGATCGCAAAATAGCTATAAGCGGGCAGGCTTTTTAGCTGCTCAAACAGACTCAAGGATTCTGGGTGGGTGCGATAACGCAGGTACTCATCGAGCCCCCGGCTATCGATGGTGGCCAGATACTCCAGCCATGGGTCTTGCCAGTCGCTGCTGATAAACAAGCCGTCGCTACGCTGCTGAAAATACAGCTTGGTGCTGTTGAACTGGTCGCGAAACACCCACAGCTGACCCTTGCCATCGGCGTAAGCCCCGCAAAAGTGTCCCAAACAGTGCTTGAGATAGTCTATGCCTTCGCGGCGCAGCCCCTCCAGCACCTGTGGCAAACTTTGGGCAATCGGCAGTTGGCTGAGGGCCAGCCACTCGCCGCTTTCGCCCTCGTTCTCACTAACTGGGTCACTGTGCAGAACATGCTCGGCAGCCACAATGACCGCCTCATCACCCAGCGAGCTAATCAGCGCTTGCGGGGCGAAACCTTGTTCAGACTTAACCAGTGCGACACGAAACCCCACAGCCTTCCCCTTGTTCGTCGACTCAGAAGCTGTAACTAGCCCAGTATCGGATAGCCCAAGCGCTCCAACATGCCACCCGCCACCTCATTGATGGTAGCGATCTGCTCTGCTGAGAGCTTATCGATGCTTTGCTGGTTCATATTCTTCAGGCCTTCCTTGCGCTCGTGGATGGCAAACTCAGCTCCCTCGCTAAGGGTGGGGAAGGGATCAAGACCAACAAACGCAGCGATCTGATCGAGATGGTATTGCGGGTTCTCCATCAAATCTTCGTATTTGACCAGCAGGAACTTATCCAGCTTCTCGGCGTACTCCAGCATCAGCTGATTACTGCGCGCCCACTGCCAGGCGGACTTCTCGATGGGCCAGCCTTCGACGATGGATTGTGGGTCGCCCTTGCGTGAGATCCCTTCGGCCACCGCGTAGCCATCGCGCACAATGCCCACAAAGTGCGGGTTCTCAAAGTGCTTGGCCAGCCACAGCATACGGGCGGTGTTCGGCGGCGATTTTTCTACCAGCACCGGCTTGCTGAGGTCGAGTCGCATGCCCCACTCTTTCTTGATGCGCAGTACATCCGGGCCCTCGTCGTTTTCATCCAAACAGAACACGTCTTCCCGGTCGACCCACATGCGGGGCACACCCATCTCATAATCTTTGGGAAACTGGTCGGTGATAAAGTGCCCTTCGGTGGGCAGCGCCGACATCTGCGGGTGGCGCCCCATGAGATCCGAGAGCAAGGTAGTGCCCGAGTTGTAGCAGCCCACCAGGAATAGCCACTTATCCGGCTTGGGGGTAGGCTTTAAGCCAATCTTCACTTCTCGCAGAATATTGCCGAGCGCTTCTCGCGAGACTTTGCGCAGGCGGGTTCCCTTCATCACAGCGCACAACCCTCCGGTGGTTGATAGTTAAACTTGTCGATAATAAAGGCCTCGCGTTTGGCCACCAGCGCTACCGACTCATCGTCGTAGTAATCGCTGGCGGAGCTGCGCGAAGAGATATTAGTTTTGGTGTTGACCATCTCAGCCAGCTGTTGCTGCTTTTGCTGATCCAGCTCCACCTCTGCCTTGTCCAAGGCTTGGTAGAAGTCGTCGCTAAGCTGCTCTTGGCGAATAAAGAAATCCACAAAGCCATGCTGCTCCCAAAGCTGTTGGAGCCCCGGCAAACTGGCATCAACGCCGGACTGATACATCTTCTGGTCGATGCTGCTAAAGAGCTTGAAGAAGCGGTAAGACATCAAGCCCGCCTCAGATGACAGAGCGCTAAAGCCGTAGCCCTCGCCCACATCCAAGGCCCGCTCTGGGTCGAACACTAACTTCAACCAGCGGCGAAAACCCTCCACATCACGCGAGTCGCTATAGACCTCGCGCCAGCGCTCCACCGGGATCGACAAATCGTGCCAAGCCTGCCGCGCGGTGTAGCCCCAGCTAAAGGCTGGCAGGCCCATTTCGTTGGGCAGTTGATGGCGATAGTAGGGCCAATGCAGCTTACGGCCGGTTTGGGCATAAACGCTGCCCTTGGCATCGCAGCCATAGCCCCACAACGAGACATACCAGTCCCAGGGGTTACGAATCGAGCCCAACACAAAGCGGCTTTGAAGATCAGCGGGAATACGATTGTGCTTACCGATTTGCTCTCCCTGCAAACAGTGGCGCAACAACTTCCCTATATGACTGCACGCGGTCTTATGCATCTCTGCATAAACCAAAGCATCCGAGACAAACATTCCTTTTAAGTCCCACAATGAGAGTAGATAGCATCCGGCTGATGGTGTAACTTAGCCCCTAAGGGACTTCAGGCTGATGCAGATGTTGATAAGGGATTTATATCATCGTTGCTGTTCCAAGGAAACGCGCTTTTGGTTATTTAAACTGCGCAACCCGGAACATTTCAAAAAACTAAGACAGGTCGTCTACCCCTCTGATAAAGGGGACTTTTCTCTGGCACCGTTCGGTGAGAAGCAGAGTATCTTCGTGCATATCACCAAATCGGCGGGCACATCGGTGGCGCTGTCGCTGTTTGGCAAACTGCCCTACCACTATCGCGCCTGGGAATACCGGGTGATCTTTGGTCGGCGGCGCTTTAATCAGTACTTCAAATTTGCCTTTGTGCGCAACCCTTGGGATCGCCTCTACTCGGCCTATAGCTATCTCAAGGGTGGCGGCTGGAATGACGATGATCGCGCCTGGTCGCAGCAACATCTCGCCGACATCGACGATTTTGAGCAGTTTGTGCTGGAATGGCTCACCCCAGAGCGGCTCTATGCCCATATCCATTTCTGGCCGCAAAGCGATTTTATCTGCGATAAGCACGGCAAGCCGCTGATCGACTACCTCGGCTACTTCGAAGAGATCCAGGACGATTTTCAGGTAATCGCGCAAAAGCTGGGTAGCGATGCCACCCTGGCCCATACCAACAAGTCCAAGCGCGCCGGTTATCAGCAGGTCTACAGCGAGGCCGCCAAGCAGAAGGTGGCTCAGCTCTACCAAGCAGACATCACCCACTTTGGTTATCGCTTCGACGGCCACCAGCGGATGCAGGTGGAAGCCGGGCAGTGGCAGCCTGCGCCTGCCGCGGCGGAGAACCCATAGTGGCCCACAAGCCCGGGCTGTTACTGGTGGCCAACTGGGACTCCGATGTTGGCTACGCTTGGTGGCTGATCGAGGGCTTTTGGGCCAGCATCGCCAAGCAATATGCCACGCGCTATCAGGTGTATTTAGCCTTCCCCTCCATCAGCAAGTTGCCAAAGGTGATCGCAGAGGCGCCGATTACCTGCATCGAGCAGGACTTTCATCGCGATGGCGATAGCAGCGTGTTGGAGCAATTGCGCTTTATCCGCCAGCACCGCATCCAGGCCATCTACTTCACCGATCAGGCCTTTGTCAGCCTGCGCTATCCGCTTTACCGGCTAGCAGGGGTGTGCCGGATCATCAACCACGATCACACCCCGGGCGAGCGCTGCAGCGCACGCGGGCTCAAGCGCGTGATTAAGTCACTGCGCGTCGCCACACCGGGGATGGCGGTGGATATCGCCATCGCCACCACCGACTACATCCGCCAGCGCACCATCAACACCGACTGCATGCCACCGGCGAAGTGCTTTGTGGCAAGCAATGGTATCGCCCAGCATGCGCCAGATCCCAGCCAAACCCGCCAGCAGTTGGGGCTACCCGAGCAGGGCGATATCTTGGTGACCGCCGCGCGCGCTAACCACTACAAGGGCATAGATGTGGCCCTAGAGGTATTGGCCAAGCTCAAGCAGCTACGCCCCAAGCACAGCGTCTACTACCTGCTACTGGGCGATGGCCCACATCTCGAGGAGTTTCGCCAGCAAGCAGAAGCACTGGGGATTGGCGATCGGGTTATCTTTAAAGGCCGGGTGAGCGGGGTCGAGCACTACCTGCAGCATTGTAGCTTTGCTATTCACCCTTCCAAGGGCGAGGTGGGATACTGCCTGGCCATATTGGAGTACATGCAGGCCGGCTTAGCGGTGTTGGTGCCGAATAACCCCAGCGTGTGCGGCGCGACCAGCCATCAACAAGATGGTCATGTTTATGAAGGCGTCGACGACGCGGCCGCGGCTTTGGCCAGTTATCTGGACGATCCGCAGCGGCGCCATGCGCATGGCATGGCCGCCAAGCACAATCAGGCCAGCAAGTTCGACCTGACGCTTACCCACCAGAGCCTGCTAAGCGCGCTGCAAACCACCCTGCCAGTCTAGGGCGAGTATGACGCGCTAGTGAGCGAGCTCGGCCTTGACCGTCTCACAAAAATCGCTGTTGGCCTTGCGACATTCGCTCAGCGCATTCGGATAGGCGCGGGTTTCAACCTCCAGAATGCTCTGCAAATCGCTGGGGTTTTCAATCATTCCCACCGGATAGCACAGAGTCACCTAGCAGGATCTGGGCCAGTTCCAGTTTAATCAAGTTAACAATAAATGCGGTTAGCTCATGGGTGCTCAAACCCAGACCCGACGATAGAAGCAGTCGAAGTAATCGATGGAGCAGCAGATCAAATCGCCAATATTGGTGGTCACTGAGTGTAAAACTCAGTATGGACTTATCTATCGGCTCCGTTCTGAGGGAGGGAAGGGTTAGAAGCGGTCGACCACATTTGCCATCCAGATGTTATCTCTTAGCAGGCGGTGTAACCAAGGCCGACGCAAAATCCAGGCCTCGTTACGCATCTGGCGGAGACGATTACCACGGCGATGCGGGCGCAGCCGCACATAGTGATAGAAATGGCTTTGGTAGCGATGTGACTGATGGTTAAACGCCGGGGTATGGTTGAAGTCTTTCTTAAAGTCATACACCTCGAAGCCATTGGCCTGCACAAAGTAGTTGAACAGCGACTGATCGGAGAACACCCGAAACTGTTCTTGATTGCGGTCGGTGGTGACATCGAACCACTGCTGAGCTACCTCAAGCGCTTGGTCAAACACGCATTTATGTTGCTTGGAGAACAGCAGGCTGCCGCTGTTGAAATAGCCCTCTTGCCACTGCGCTTCGCCAAACATTTGCTGAGTCAGGCGGATATCGTTTTGGAACCAGCCATTAGCCACCGCCGGTGCGTACTCCGGCTCGAGGGTGTCTACCATAGTAGCACCGACTTTATCGGCGGGCACCAGCTCGAAGATGTTAGGCGCATCGGGGGAGATCAGGATATCGGTATCAACATACAACATGCGATCATAGTTGCTCAACAACTCACCCAAAAGCAGCTTGCTAAAGCCCGGCCAAAGTCCCTTTAATGCCGCTCGACTAAGTACAAAGAAATCAGCACCGCAAGCCTCCGCATAGCGACGAGCCCAAGGATGCGAGACATCAGCCCAAGCTTGACCCGCTTCACCAATTGCGACTGTTGCGACTACCCGTTTTTCCATAATGCAATCCTTAGCATGTTATCTGCACACTCTGAAGCCGCACCAACTTGCGTTCTGTTGATGAGCGGCTCACCCCTCAGTGTCACTTAATTGTGGGCATCGTATACCCCAATAACTCTACATCTTTTTGGTATAGCTCGGCCACACGTTCCAGCACAGCCGGATCTTGGTAGTATCCTTCAACAGCGACCCGCTCACTCTGATTTCTAACCGTTAACACACCTCCAAAACCTAGCTTGTTACATAGTTGAGGGTACTGCTCAGCTAGGCTCTCCTGATAGTAGATATCATCCACCATCAACTGATCCTGTTCGTTAAATATGAAACTATGTTGAGGGCGAAACATACTGTGACAATGCATCCTAGCCGGCGTCATGTAATCCATAACAAAGGCTTCGAAATCGATCTGTTCGAGAGTTTGTCTGAAATGCGCATCAGCGTGGCCATTGCCCCCTTGCTTCAAGTAGCTGTAGATCGACACCATCCGATCCCAAGGATTACGAACGATGCTGAATTTATAGAAGTCCTGAAAATGGGCCTTGTTGGCATTGCGATAGACGTAGTAAGGCAAGTGAATCCTCCGGGATTCACGATCCCCCAGTGCATGCAACACCGCCGTACCGGCATTCTTAGGGATGTGTATAAATAGATAACGATTCTCAACTTGATGATGCTTGTACGGATAAGGCCTAAAGCGGTCCACCAACCATTCTTTTATCTTGCCCTTTACAGCAACTCTCATCATCAACCTATCCCTGCTTTGCCGCCGCGCGCATTTTTAAACGACTAACGACCATTTTAACTCCGCTTATTCCATATTTACTGAACAATATGGCACCGCCAGCTACCAGACCGCAAAGAAATAGCAATGCTTTGGCAAGCAAACTCTGCCAGCTTAATGCCTGAGGAATAAAGACATAATCGACCAACACTGCCAATATCAAAACAGCTAACAGCGCTAAAGCGATATTCAGCGATATCCCCATATCTGAATATTTCCGCGAAAGATGGTAATTGATGATAAACATAATTATTTGACTCAAGCACATTGCCATGCAAGCCCCGATAAACCCGTAGCGTGGGATCAAGACTACAAATCCCACGGTTGCAATCGCGGCGAAGGCATATCGGAGCTTAGCGATAACCGCCGTCTTCTCTTTGACTAGATAAGCCGTGTTGAAAAACATGCTCACCTGCCCCACTAACCTTCCAACAGTCATAATTGCAATACCACTAGCTGCAGCATGGAATGCAGGGGCCGACATCAATTGAATAACAGGATCGGAGAACAAGCAGATTCCCAGAGCAAACATAATCAAGGTGAACGAGATCAAATTGAACACATGAGGATAAACATCCCGCCCCTGATTGGTTTTGTATACTCTAAAACGTTCTGTTTGCCACCACTGTGAAAATGGCGTCCACACAAATGGGGTTAATAGGCTGGCAAACTTAATCACAATAGCAAACAGGCCTACCTCATCTAGCCCAGCATACAAACGCACAAAGTAACGATTAGCGCTGCTTATGTACAAGCCAGCTAAACCGGTCAGCCAAAGCGGCCAACAAAACGCAAATAGTCTAGCAATAAGGGGAGACTCAATACCCCACCCCACCTTAGTAAGAATCACGCCAGCAAAGACTAGCGCAAACAGGCCTGAAACGAGCACTTGGGCATAAACGACACCTTCAACTCCCATGCGCAAATACACGACAAAGTAGATATTTGTGGCTAACTGAAACACCAACTTAAGCAGCGAGACAGTAATAAAGCTCCATGCCCGGTCGAGCAATCGTAAGTAAGTCAGCCCATAAGCTTCCACACCGCTGGTTATCAGTAGCAAGCTATACCACTTGAAATACAGCTCAAAGCTAGAGTCACCAAGCACCGCCTGGGAAAGTTGCGCACTGAGCGAAAAAAACAACATCGCCGATAGCGAACTGATAAAGAGGGTGAATAGAAAAGATGACGAGAGAACCA
This sequence comes from Aliagarivorans taiwanensis DSM 22990, assembly GCF_000429505.1. Classification (GTDB taxonomy): domain Bacteria; phylum Pseudomonadota; class Gammaproteobacteria; order Enterobacterales; family Celerinatantimonadaceae; genus Aliagarivorans; species Aliagarivorans taiwanensis. The sequence goes on from NZ_AUBZ01000003.1 coordinate 188,313, forward strand.
GCCGCCTTTTAGAGTCATTATCCCGTTCAAAATAAAACTTAGGAACGGCTTGGGCAAAACGCCCGCCCAGCGCGGTTTCGAAGATACTCAGGCTGATCGCCAACAGACCAATCACACCATAATCGGCCGGGGTGAGCACCGAGGTGTAGATCGGCAGCATGATAAAGCCCACCAGCTGGCGCAGCACGCTCCCGATAAAGTAAACCGGTAGGCTTTTTACATTGGCCTGTTTCATAGCTTAAGGTCGTAGTGGTCGAATACAGCTTTGATCTGCTTGTCGTTACCGCCGCCGAACACGTTCTCGGTGCCCAGCTTTACGGTGTTGTGCTTGATGTCATCCACCGAGAAAAAGTCGCGGAACTTATCGCCCACCTGCACGCTTTGCACATTGTTTAACAGCGCCATGGCCTTAAACCAGATATCGTCGGCTTTAGGGCATAGCTCGCTAAACAAGGGGATATTGGTGGCATCACTGTGTAGCAGCTTCGGCGGGTAGAGCACTCCACCCACACCGGTGGGGAACAGCATAAAGCTTGGGCCGGGCACGCCGTGGGCCAGCCATTTCCAATCGACATAGCGCTTAATGCCGTTCTCATCTTTGGTGATCAGGTGGGCGCGGTGGCAGTGGATGCAATCGGGGCGAGCTTGGTAGGATTTATACAGCTTACTCAGCCAGCGCCAAGGGTAGAGCTTATCGTCGTCGGCGGTAACCACCACGCTGTCTGGGAAGGCTTGCAGGGCATACACCAGCTTGGTGTGCGGGCCCACATCGGGTACAAAGCGCACCTCAAGGCCGCGCTCAACATAAGGCTGTAGCACCTCAGGCACGCTATCCAACTCATCAGATAGCCACAGCACTATGGCGTCGGGCTTCATGCTCTGGCTCAACAGGCACTCCAAGGTGGGGCCCATCAAGCCGACCCGGCTGGGGATCGAGGTCATCGAAATCACCAAGTGTTGTCCACGCGCTTGCTTGCGCAGTCCATTGCGGGCCAGATACCCCGAGAGCGCCAAACGCCCCATGAGCAGATAACGCTCCACCATTACCCTTATCTTGCCTAACATAATCATCCTTAATCTTGTTAATACATACTGCGCAGGTTTGGCCGCACTCACATCCGGTAAGTTAGCCGCCCATAGCCTGCTTGTAGATGGCCTGAAGCTCAAGACCTATTTGCTTAATATCATAGTGGCTTTCCACATGTTGGCGGCCAGCTTGCTGCCAATGCGGCCAATCCTGACGGTTTTCAATCAGGTAGCGAATCTTGTCTGCCAAGGACTGGCTGCTACGATCCTCAATCAAGAAGCCAGCCTCGCCATCCACCAAACACTCGGGGATCCCGCCAGTGCGGGTGGCAATCACCAAGGCGCCACTGGCTTGAGCCTCTTGCATCACCACACCCTGGGTCTCTTCATGGAAGCCATCGCGGTCGCGCAGGCTCGGCAAGATGAAGATATGTGCTTGGCGATAGGCGGCGCGCAGCTCGCTATCGCTCAGCCCACTTTTAAAGCTGACTCGTTCCGCCAGCCCCAAACTGGTAGCCAGCTCTTCCAAGCGCGGTCGATCTGGGCCATTGCCAATCATGGTATAGCGCAGATTAATGCCCTGCTCAACCAAGGCCTGCATGGCCTCTAAGGCATAGCTTTGGCCTTTGTCGGGGTGAAAGCGCCCAACGGTGAGTAGCTGGATCGCCTCATCCCCTTGTGGCACCGCCAGAGGCTCGAAGGGGAAGTCCTCTAAACGCAGGCCTTGGGGCAAGATCCTCACCTTGGCTGGGTCGCCGCCCTTGGCCGCGTAGTGCTGCTTGGCAAACTCAGTGTTCACCAGCACCACCGAGGCATGTTTTGCCATCACCGCCCGCTGTTCACTGCTCAGCGGTTGAACCCCTTTCGGAGGCAGGCCGTGAAAGGTGATCACCCAAGGCTTGTTGCTGGCCGCAATAATAGGCAAAAAGCGCCAGGCCGCCAGCTCACTGTGGGAGTGAATGACATCGAAGTTATCCAGCGAGCAGAACGGGCTCAGCGCCAAGCGGTTAATCAGATTTCCCAATAGCGGCTGATAGTCGGCACCCAGCGCACGCTGCGCGCCCAGCCCGCGCCATAGCGCTGGCCATCGTGACGGCGCGGCGAGAAACTGCAGCACGCTGGCCAAGCTCTGCTTGCTGATCCAGGGAATCGAGGCACTTTGCTCCAGCAGCTGGAATTTATCGATATCGTCGGTATAGACCTGCTCCGAGCTTTCGATAGACAGGATGCGGTTCTCACCACTGTTGTGGATGATCTCCACCAGTTGGTTAACGAACCATGGCTGAATCAAGCTGGGAAAGCTGTTGGTAATAGAGAGCACCGATATCCCGGCTTGCTGCTTCGCTTTGAAAAATCCCTGTCCACACTTCATCGACAATCAACCACTTCCTTTTTGTTTTGCGAATAAACGTTCTGCGAATAAACGTTGGTAGAGCTCAAAGGTTTGCTCAGCATTACTTCGCGCACTGTAGGCCTCAGCAAGTTTTACTGCAGGCAGTCCACTCTCCAGTAGCTGCGCCACCTTCTGGTAGTAGCCATCCACAGTGTGCTGCTCCACCAGCAGGTTTGGGTTGCCAATCAGCTCAGGTAATGCCCCCACCGCGTGGGCCAGCACCGGCACCTCTAGCGCCAAGGCTTCCAGCGCCACCATCGGCAGCCCTTCGTGATCGGAGGTCATTACCAGCAGATCGAGCTGACTCATGTAATCCCGCACCTGATCGCTATGACCGTGAAAATGTAGTCGGCTGGCAGCTTGGCTGCGCTCAGCCTGCGCCTGCAACGACTCTTTAAGCGGCCCATCGCCAAAGATATGAAACTGCCAAGGCTGCGTCGGAAACTCTTCTACAAGCCGCTCGGCCAACTCAATAAACAAGTCGACCCGTTTCACCGGCTGTAGCCGACCCACAATGCCCAGATGCAGCGCCGGCTCGCCTCCCGGCAATGACTTGGGCTCAAGCTGCTCTCGGATCTCCGCCACATCGATGCCATTAAAGATCAGCGCCAGTTGCCGCTCCGGATAGTGACGGCTGAGCTGTAGCTTCAAGGGCGCAGATACCGCAATCAAGGCTCGCTGCAGATAGCGCGAACAACACCACTCCAGCGCTCCTTGAATCCGCTGCTTCACACTCGGATTAAACTCGGCGCTGCCGTGTACTGTTTGCAAACATACCGCGCGCACGCTAGCAAGGTTGGCCAAGCTGGCCAGCACATTCTCTTTTTGCCGGTGACTGTGGACCACCTCGGGCTGAAAGCGCACCATCTCACGCTTGAGTCGAAACAGCAGCCCGAAAAAACGCAGCTCAGCCTCGTTCAGCAGCACCACCTCAATGCCCAGCGCCTCCAACTCACGCTGCAAGCGCCCGGGGTTAAGTAGCACCACACACAACTGACAGACTTGCTGTAGCTGCTTGAGCAAGGTGTAGGCCTGCACCTCCGCGCCCGCCCACAGATCGCCGGACAGAACATGCATCACCCGCATCTGCTGGCTTGCGCTCATGGCAGCGCCACTGCAGGGGTTGCCGGTAGTTGTGCCAACCACCCATTAAACTCTGCGGATTGATCCAGCTCCGCGAGTTGCTGCTGACACAGCCGTGGCGCGCAGCTCAGCGAGAGCGCAACTAAACGCACCGGCGGTGCACTAAACAGCTGCTTGGCTTGAGCGAGCTTGGTGGACAGCTCGTTCAGCGTCACCTCGCTGCCGACCTGATAGAACCACCAGACATGCTGCTCGGTGGCAGTACCCGTTACGGCGCTGTAGTTCAGTTCTAAATCCGAGCTAACCGGTTGCAGCTGCAGGCTCTCCTGCTGGTCTTTGCGGGTCATGCGGTTGCGGTAGTAGATCAGCTCTTTGCCCTGATGCTGCTCTAGATAAGTCAGCACCGACAGATTCAGTTGCTTGTCGCCAAGGCGGGTCTGCCAGTGGCCAGCCACATCAAAGCCGCGGTAATTGGGTTGCCACTGTGGCTCATTGGTCGCTTGCCACTGGCCTACCCCTTGAGAGCCCCCTTGAGAGAGCCCTTCAGAGCCCCCTTGAGAGCCGTCTTGAAAGAGCCCTTGCGGTAGCGACTGCTCGGCCTGCTCCAGCGCCAGGGCATCAAATCCCGGCTCGCGCAGCTCTTTCAGCAGCGGCAGCGCACACACCAGCAACAGGCTAATCGCAAAGTGTTTTACCGGCAGAGGCGGCAGCTGGGAAACCGCTGGCTGCTCCGCAGGCTGGTCCGGTACCCGCCGCATCAGCAAGAAATAAGCCACTAAATAACAGGCGAAGACTGCCCAGCCGTAAAAGCCATGTTCATGCACCAAGGGGCTCTGCATCTCGCTGTAATAGCCAATCAGCACCAAGCTGGTCACCCGCGTCCAGTTACCAACCAAGGCCACCACAATCGCCAGCCCCACCGCCAGGCACTTGTACTTAAAACGGCTGAGATTCAGATGGGCATAAAACAGCCCCAAGCAAAGCGCAGCTAACAGATAGTTAAGCCCGGAGCAGCCGCCGATAATGCGCATGGTGCCGCTCGGGAAGTAGATATTGAAGCCGTCCACATAGGCCGTCACCCCCATCAGGCCGAGGATCACCCCAGCCACCTTAGTGGTCAGAGTTTGCAGGGGCAGTACCAGCACATCAGCCAATGGCAGCGCTAAATACAGCGAGCCCAGCGGCAGCCACAAGCGAATCGATTGGCGCCAGCCCAACACACTGGCCAATAAGCAATAGAGTAGTAGTGGCAACAACGCGACCTGAACCACCATCACCTGAGTCGCGTAGGCAACCAGCCATAATGCGCTACACGCCAGCGCGGGCAGCCAGAAAAGTTTGGTAGGAGAGAACTGAAAATGCGGCCAGCTAAGAACCAGCAGATAGGCAACAAAGCCCAGTAACAGGTAGCCGTGGGAGTAGCTTTCATTGTTCGCCGACCACAGGGTATGCAGATAACTGAGGCTATCTTGATAAGCAAACACAAACACTAATAACCCCGGCACCAGCCATGCTAGTGTCAGGGCGATATCCTGCCTGGAAATTCGCTCGCGTGTTTGGTCCATGCTCATCCTTGAGTGTGACAACTTAGCTCTAATTGCTTGTAGAAAATTGTTGCTAAACAGCCACTACAGCCTACTAGGTAGCCAGCAAATTTGAAAGAGCCTATTGAGTCGCCGGACACAATTGCCTATGTTAGAACAGGTCAAAAGAAATGAACCACTTAGTGTTATATCCAAGCCCCTCATCCACCCACGTTCAGCGCGTCAATGCGGCCGAACGCTGAGAGGCGATTACTAAAAAGCAAGCAAGGTTTTCATGGAGGAAGGTCAGTGCTTGAAGTGTTATTTTGGTTGAGCCTGATCGGTGCCGTTTACAGCTACTTTATCTACCCCTTCGTGCTGTTGGCGCTGAGCAAGCTACAAGCCCCTAAAAAAGTGACCCGGGACGAGGAGTTTCGCCCCAAGGTGTCGCTGATCATCGCCGCCTATAACGAGCAGGCCAATATTGCCGAGAAGATCAAAAACTCTCTGGCCATCGACTACCCGCGCGAAATCTTAGAGATCATCGTCGCCTCAGACTGCTCCAGCGATGACACCGACGCCATCGTTAACGGCTATGCCGAGCAAGGCATCAAACTGGTGCGCGCCGAGGAGCGCCTTGGCAAGGAAAACGCCCAGCTTAGCGCCATCCAACAAGCCGGCGGCGAGCTGCTGGTATTCTCCGATGTGGCCACCACCATCCCCGAAGATGCCTTACTCAAACTCACCAGCTACTTTGCCGATCCGCAGATCGGCGCCCTCTCCAGCGAAGACCGCTTCTTAAGCCAGGATGGTGAGATTGCCGGCGAAGGGGCCTACGTGAAATACGAGATGTGGCTGCGCAAGCTGGAGTCGGGACTGGCCGGATTGGTCGGCCTGAGCGGCTCATTCTTTGCCGCACGGCGCGAGGTATGCGAGCACTGGGACATCTATGCCACCAGCGATTTCAACATCGCCCTACAGTGCAGCAAGGTGGGGCTGCGTGCGATTACTGCGCCAGATGTACTCGGCTACTACCCCGATCTCAAAGACCCGCAGAAAGAGTACGCCCGCAAAACCCGCACCATTATCCACGGCATCAGCGCACTGGTGCGCTACCCGCAGGTGCTCAACCCACTGAGCTTTGGAATGTTCGCCTTTCAGGTAGTCAGCCACAAGCTGATGCGTTGGGCGGTGCCGTGGCTGCTATTGCTGGTGTTTATCAGCAACGCGCTGTGTTGGGGGCAAGGCGGGCTCTATCCGCTGCTGTTTATCGGCCAGCTGCTGTTCTATGGCGTGGTGATTGCCGCCCACTATAAGCCCTCGCTCAAGGAACAGATGATTATCCGCCTCGCCTACTACTTTGTGCAGGTGAATCTGGCGATCTTCGATGCCAGCTGCCAGTTTATGGCAGGTCGGCGGGTGCATGTGTGGGAGCCCTCGGCGCGATGATCCGCCAACTGCCACCGGTCGGTACCCGTCTGCGCTATCCGCCACGCAGCGCGCAAGTGCTTAGCTCGGCCACCCCCATCTATTGGGTAAACAGTGGCACCGCCGCCTTGGCGCTGGCGCTGCTACTGGTGAAGTATCGCCACCCAGAGGTAAGCGCGCCTAAGGTATGCATCCCCGGCTACGGCTGCCCAGACATGGTCTCGGCAGCAGTGTTCGCCGGATTTCGTCCGGTGTTAGTCGACATCGCCCATGGCGAGTATCGCTACCAGCAAGATCAGCTCGAGCAGGCCATCGATAACGAGGTGCTGGCGGTGATTACCCCCTCGCTGCTGGGCCTACCCTTTCCGCTAGCTTTGTCCGAGCAGCAATCCGATCAGCCTGCAAAGCCGCAGGTTATCCACGACTGCGCCCAATGGCTGCCTGAGCAGCAAGGCGAGTTTTCCCCCAGTGCTTGTGACAGCAACCTGAGTATTCTGTCGATGAGTCGCGGTAAGCCAGTTAACCTGATGGGCGGCGGCGCCATGCTCAGCCAACAGCTCAGCGCCGATGAAAGCCGCTACCTGCAAAGCCAGCTAAGCGCTGCGCCGAGTGCCTCACCTTGGCAATATTGGCTCAAGGCCAAGCTGCTCAACCTACTGCTGCAGCCCCTGCCCTACGGGCTGTTAAGCCTGATCCCGGGGCTCAAGCTGGGGGAAACCCACTACTATCCGCTGGAGCAAATCAGTGGACTTGATAGCCTGCGTAATCGCGCCTTTGCCTTTAATGCCGCCCATTACCTAGCACGCGATCTCAAGGCTCAGCAGCAGCTACAAGCCGAGCTGCCCAGCCATATTCAACTTGAAAGCGATGGCCGTCGCTTACTGCGCTTCCCTCTGCTATTGGACAGCGCCGAGCAAAGCCAGCAACTGTTACACGCGCTGCGCCGTCGCGGTTTGGGCGGCTCAGCCATGTATCAGCGCGCCCTGCATCATATAAAAGGTGTCACCGAGGATGTACTTCTCGCTGGCCCGCAACAGCACGCCGAAGATTTTGCCGCCCGCTTGGTGACACTGCCGCTGCATAGCGGGATAAAACCCAAACACCTCGAGCAGATGATTGATACGGTGAATCAGTTGACTGGCCACGACAACAAGGCCGTTTCACAAACAGGTTCCTCTCAAGAGCGCTATTCACACGAGCATTTTTCACAAGAACATTTTTCACAAGAGCAAGCTTCTCAAGAGCAGCCTAGCAAAGGACAGAGTAGTGACCCACACAGCGTCGGTTGAACAAGCCAAGCAACAGCTCAAACTGCTTAAGCAGCAGCAGGGCGAGATTTCTGGGCAGTTTAAGCGCTTTGCCAAAGGCTCTGCCGAGCAGCTGGCACTGCGCCCGCAGATGCAGGCGATCTCGGCGCAGGTTAAGCAGCTACAGGCAGAGATCAAGCTTGCCCAGAAACAGCAAACAGCGGCCAATGAACAGCCAGCAACACCTTCTATGCCGGCCTACTTCCAGCCGCTCACACAGCGTTATCAGCCAGAGCAGCTAACGTTCAACAGTCACCACCTTCATCAAGAGCACCTTCATCAAAAGCACCCAAAGCATGATGAGATTTGGCAGCAGTGGTTTCGCTTTTGCCAAAGCCACCCCAAGGCCAGCGTCTACCACCAGCAAGCCATCCACAACAGCATCCTGCAGGCCTTTGGTTTAGATTGCAGCCTACTGATAGCCCGCGACCCACAAGGCCAGATTATCGGAGGCCTGCCGCTGTATACACTATCCAGCAAGCTATTCGGCCGCTTCGCCATCTCCGTGCCCTACTTTAACTACGGTGGGCCAGTCTGTGATTGCAGCCAAGTAGCAACACGCTTAATCGAGAAAGCTCGCGCGCTATTAAGCACTGAACAGCTGGAGCGAATAGAAGTACGCTGCGTGCAGCCCGAACTGGGCGAGCAGCCCTCCGATAAGAAAGTCTCGATGCTGCTGGCGCTACCAAGCGATATCCAACAGCTTGAACAGCAGCTAGGCGCTAAGGTGCGGGCACAATACAACAAAGCCGATGAGCACAAGCTGCGAGTGGCCTTCGGTGGCCTGGAACTACTCGATGATTACTACCGAGTGTTTAGCGAAAACATGCGCGATCTTGGCACCCCAGTGTACAGCAAGGCATGGTTTCGCACCTTGCTGGAACAGGCCTCACTCAAGGCCACGCTAGTGTGCGTGTATCACCACAACAAACCGGTCGCGACCGCGTTTTTGATTGGCTTTAACGAGGTGCTGGAGATCCCCTGGGCCTCCACCCTGCGCAGCGCCAACAACCTAAACGCCAATATGTGGATGTACCGCCAAGTGCTCGGTTTCGCCATTGAGCAGGGTTACAACTACTTCGACTTCGGCCGCTCCACCCGCGATGCGGGTACTTATCGCTTTAAAAAGCAGTGGGGGGCGAAGGCCTACCCTCATTACTGGTATACCCTAAGCGAACAGCAGCAAGCTGCGGAGCTTAACCCTGATAATCCGAAGTATGCCTTGATGATTAAGGTGTGGCAGCGGATGCCGGTGGTGTTAACGCGGCTTTTGGGGCCGCATATTGTTCGACATATTGGATGAAGGATTGGGTTTGGCTGCGCCGACTTTTTGCGTGAGTGGGCTGAGTTTAAGGTGTGTAACTTAGCGTTCTTTGTTGCTGTTCGTCCGTGTTTCGCCCTGACGGCGACCTACTTTTCTCTGCTTGTCCAGAGAAACGTAGGCAAAAGAGAAGACACCCTCGGGGCTGCTTGCTTACTGCGTTCCGCACTCCAGGCGGGCTCGAATTGAACTCGCTTCGCTCAGACAGCAATTCGACCTGATCCGCCTTCCGCTTGCGGTACTCGTCGCAGCCCAGAGGGGCCCGGGAGATCGCTGCAAGTTACTTTGAAACTTGGAGTTGGACAAAAACGCGCTAGAGATTCGTGATTAACGCCCGCATTTGCGGCTGGTTTGGAGCGCAGCGGAAAACCAGTCCGACAACATGCGCTTGTTATAGCTTTTTACAGAACAAGACCTTCAAATCCTAACATTAGCGCCAAAAACTCTCTTACATGCTGCTTACCTAATATTTTGCAATCCTGATGGTTGCTGTAATCCACAGCATTTACACCATCTAATTTGGAGTATTTATCGTCGCTATATTCTTCATCTTTCAGTGTCGAGGTTAATATGATCTTACTATCTATCTTATTATATATTTTAAGCATCTTAGCTTCCTTTCCTGTTGATAGCTCTCCATCACGGAATGAGTCAATCATTATCGGAAAGTTATGTTTAAGAAGCTTTCTAAGGGCAATAACTTTACAAAAATAGAACTCCTGCCCCTCACTACCAGAAAAGGTTGCGCCCTTTTTAGTGAATATATCCTCGAACACCAAATTACCGCTAGGATCTATCGCCTTGTATAGATCGTTCATTTCCTTCAGTAGATTATCATCGAAACTCTTTCTTTCTTCTTTCAGAGATTCATCGATATTTGTATATGATTTAAGTTGATCCTCTAACGTCTTTATTTGATTGGAAAGAGAAAATGCTTGGTCATCAAAATCCACCTCTGATATAGCCTGCTCTTGATATAGAACAATTTGCTGGAAATTTGGTGGCGTATCTTTCATTTCCTCATTTAGCTCACTCTGTAAAGAATTAATCTCCCCAGAGAAATCCATGATTATATCGGCTTTTTGACTAATGTTTTGACCAATGGACTTCATTATTCCGTTTCGCACATCGATGTTACTTATTTCGAATGTTAGATCGCTATTAGAATATACTATCTTGTCACTGCCACAGTCCCCACATTGAACATTGCCCTCACTAAGATCTCTGTTCAGCGAATTAAGCTCTGTAATAAGCTGTTCTAGTTTAGACTTTCTATTAATCTCTCTTTGCCGAAATCGTTTAAGCTTTGATATGTTTTCATTTATTTCGGTTATCCTTTTAATTTTTTTCTGAACAACTTCAGAGTCATACGTTCTAGAAGCTATCTCAGCAATGTTTGGGTTTTGTCTAATAATTGATATTTTCTTTCTAATCTCTTTGAGCTGATATTTAAAGGATTTGATATTTTCCTTTATGCTCTTTATATCATCAGTATTAACCTGATTATCAGACAAGCCTGCCAAATCATAAACCATAGCTTTAAAGTCAGACTTATTAAATTGCCCCTTACTTATAAGTCCAGATGGATTTCTGTTATCCTGACCAATAAAAAATAGCTCATATAGTAAGCTCAAATCTACGAGTGCAAGTCGAGTTTCCTTTAGAATCTTGGGTACTGGGAAAACAAATTCATCTAAGAAGTACCTTGCTTCACCAACTGAATTAAATATTTGTAACGAATCTTCAGTCTTTATGGCGATAGAGTTTCTTTTCCTTAGGAATTCATAGTTAACATTATCCACTTCAACCTTGGAATAGAAATATTTATCTTTATAGTTGAAAGAACTGGGGAAGATAGACTCATAGCCCAATGAAAACATTAGACCTTGCATAACCAGAGTTTTACCTCTGTTATTATCATCACTAAAAATAACATTTAGGCCATCAGCCAATCTACTCTCAACAAACGCTTCTTCTGAATCACCAAATGCAATTTTCTTAATTAGCATTTACCAACCCCGTCTTTACTAGAGAAATCATATAAAGTAACGTTTCCTTTGTTAAATACTCTGTTTTCACATTAACTACTGATGTTAAACTCGCATAAACATCAAAAATACTATTGTCGGGTTTTTCTTTAAGTATCTTTATCAGTATTTCTGTTACTTTCCAAAACTCCCTGCAACCGTTTTTGTCAAAAAAAGCGCGACTTAGATTTTCATTACATTCTTGAAGCAAATCCTTTCTTTCTTCTTCATCCTTGCCCATTAATACGTCAAAGAAGCTCACGGGTATTCCCGGAAAAGAAAACACATCAATACCAACCAGCCTACTAATCAATAGAGTGTTTATTTCTGTCTTTGTAATATGTCGATTAAATTTAAGAACTTCAGAGGGATTGCTTATTTTTTCGTTTTCTATGTATGAGTTCTTAAGGGCTGCTTGGGCATTTCTAATTTCTACAAATATTCGTTCATATATCTCTTCAGGGATAGATTTCTTATTTTTAAATCTAGAAATCATCTTTATATATGTGCTTACTCTCTTGTTGTCTTCAACAAAGCATACTTTCGACATGAAATCTAAAAATAGTGGCGGAACCCTTCCAGATTTGTCTCCATTTATTTTTTCTTTAAGCTTCTTCTCTATACCCTTTTTTTGTTTTTCATTGATATTTTCATAGCTGTAAACATTTAGAGAAGGGTCTACTAAATAGTCTCTATTCAGCTTAGGAATAAACAATATATATTCATAAAAACTAATAGAAGAAACGTAATTGTCGTACAGCGTGTATAGACTCTCACCAATTTTAGAAGGAGGAAGGCTGCTGTGGTTTTTACTTTGTACATCCCAGAGCTTGCTGAATTCCGTATTAGAGCCTGTCACGTCATTGAAGCAATCCACAGTAATTATTTCAATTTCTCCGCTATCACTTCTCATGCCCAACAAATACAGCAAAGACTTAGTCTCAAAGTCTGAAGCTTTCTTGTTGTTGATTTCCGTGTTTTTGAAAGTATACAAACGGTTCTTCCCGATACTTAAGCTTTAATCTCTAGTTGTGGCTGGATTTGGCTATAACATCTTATCCAATGGAATTTTTCCATGTTTAAACATGGAAAAATTCCATATATCCCCTAATGACTCTAAAGTTAACATCTTAAATAGTGGCGTACAATCAGCCAGTTAACAAATCCAGCATCTCACAAGACTGCGCGAAAGATGGAACACTCATGCGGATACATGGAAACGGTAAGGGCTGGGTGTATAGCTAGTAGTTTTTCTGGCTCCCTAACAAGGAATGGGGCAAAACTGAGTTAGAAACTAGCAACGATCTTCCGGGTCCCTCTGGGCTGCGACGAGTAGCGCAAGTGGAAGGTGGATCAGGACGAATTGCTGTTTGAGCGGAGCGAGTTCAATTCGGCCCCACCTGGAACGAGCAACGGAGTAAGCAAGCAGCCCCCGAGGGTGTCTTCTCTTTTGCTTACTTTTCTCTGGACAAGCAGAGAAAAGTAAGTCGCCGTCAGGGCGAAACGCGGGCTATCAACAACAAACCAAGCAAAACCCTAAACGCCGATAGACCAGAGCACGCAGTCCCCAAAACAGGAAAAACTACCCTGCCTCCACAACCTGTCGAATCATCCGACTATAATCCCGCGCAATCTGCTTAGCATCATAGCGCTCAGCCACCAGCTGGTTGGCCGCCCCACCAATCTGTTGGGCAGTCCCCGGCTCCGCCAGCAGCTGCTCAATCGCAGAGCGATACTCGTCCAGGCTATTCGCTACCATGCCGTTTTGACGGTCTGCCACGGCAATCCCTTCAAAGGCGATATCGGAGCCTAAAACCACCAAGCCATGGCTCATGGCCTCCAGCACTTTTAACTTGGTGCCGCCGCCGTCGCGTAGGGGGCAGATGCAGGCCATCGCTCGCTGGTAGTAGTAGTTCAGGTCGTCGACAAAGCCATGCACGGTGACATTACTAAAACCCCCGGCAAGGGCGAGGATCTGCTCGCTGGGATCTTTGCCGATAATGTCCAGGTGCAGCTGGGGGAAGGCCTTGCTGAGCGCGGGCCATAGCTCCGTTAGCAGATAAACCACCGCGTCGTGGTTGGGGTACCAGTCGAGGCCGCCGACAAACACCAGGTGCCCGCTCTCGATATTGCGCTCGGCCACTTGCAGGTATTTCACCCCATTGGGCACTAGCTCAACCTGCTGGGCGCCGAGCTGGCGCAGCTCTTGGGCGTCGCCCTCGGAGCAGCAGATCTGCAAGGGCAGGCGCTGCATCTGCTTGGCGTCATAACGGGCAATCTTGTCGCCTTCCATTTTGAAGTACCAGGCCTTGAGCGGGTTGCTCTGCTTGTCGGCTCGACGCCACATCATGGCGTGCTCGGCGTTGTGGTGATTGACGATAACCGGACAGGGCAGATTGTCCGGCAGGTACTGGGCCAAGCCCATGGTGTCGATATGAATCAGATCGAAGTGCTGCTCGGCCAGCAGCTTGTGAATGTGCTGCTTAAACTGGCGGCTATACAGCCAGTTCACCGAATAGGGGGCGCGGGTAAAGACCGAAGCAAAGGCCAAGGCGACCCGGTTGAGCCGATGCGACTCTGAGGGCAGCGAGAACCACTGCAGCTCATCCACCAAGCTGCTCAGGTGCTCCTTCGCCTTGCTTAGCCCCTGCTCCAGGCCATCAAAATACGGCGCCAGAATGCGCGGCTGCACCAGACAGTGCAGGCTGACATGGTGCTCTTTGGCCACCCCTTCCAGCAGGCCATTGGTGCGCACCAGCAGGCCGCCCTTGGGTGGGTAAGGCACGAAGTGGTTAATCCAGAGGATCCGTTTTTTACTCGCCTTATTGCTCAACGCTTCACTCACCTTGTTGTTCGCCCCTCTGCTTGCTGCTCACCATCGGGGCTATCCTCGATAGCAGCGCGTCGCTGGTTCATCCTCGGCACTGCCGGCTTGGACTGGCAAGCCACCGAGATGGCGCACTGCAAGGCCAAGTTCATCCAGAGGAAGGGGTAGTAGGTCACCGTGACAAACTGTCCGGCAATCAAAAAGCCGAGCGTCCCCATCCTCAGCCCGCGCATAATGCTGTATTCGATCGGATAGCGGTCTTTGTCGGGAAGGCGCTTAAACAGCGACAGGCAGATCAAAATAACGAACACAAACAACCCTAAGAAGCCGGCGTCGGTGCCCACCTGAATAAAGATGTTGTGTGGCAGCTCGGCCGACTTACGCCGGTCAACGATATCTTCGGAGTAGTAGGTGTTGTAGTAAGGAATAAAGTTGTAATAGCCCACCCCCAGCACCGGATGGTCTTTGATCATCTCCCAGCCATTTTCCCAGTAGAGTATTCGCTGTTGGGAGGTCTTGTCGGTGCCGATGCCGGAGAAACGCTCTTTCTGCTCGTCGGGCAGCACCGCAAAGCCAAGCGCGCCAATAATCGCCACACTTACCATGATCTTGGGCTTAAAGATCTGTCGGTGGAACATGATCCCTAGCTGCACCAGCATCGCCAACTGCCCGCCCCGGCTACTGGAGCCGATGATGGTCAAAAATGGACATACCATACACAGGGTTAAAAACAGCTTCTCGAAGCGCGGCAGAGAATGACGATGGGCAACCCATAGGTAGTAGGAGATCGGCAGCAAGGTGAGCATCAAAATTGCCAGCTCGCCGGAGTTCTGGAAGTAGCCCGACGGCCCCGCCAAGCCCCAAGTGGTAAAAGAGAAGCCCCGCATCACCCAGATCCGCGTGGTGCCCAGCGCAATCTTAAAGCCGCAGATCATAAACACCATAAAGAACAGGTAGAAGCGGGCACGGGTGGTCACCAACATGCTGATGATGAAGAATACGATGACCCACTGGATAAAGAAGATCTGCTTGTCCAGCGACCAGCTAACGTTAAAGGCCACCAGAAACGAGCTGTAGATGACAATCACCCACATCAGCATCCAAAAGTGCACCGCCGAGAAGGCGAGCCGGGCTTGTTTGTCCATCACCGTGAACATTAAGGCGCCGCCTAAGAAAAACTGCGCCCAAGGCAGGATGTCCAGCGCCGGATAGATGGTTTGCGGCCGGAAGTACTCCACAAACAAGTAGCCACAGATAAACTTAAAGGCCAAAGATTCCTGCTTGAACTGCTGCCACAAGCGCCCCAGCTTGAAGAAAAACAGCTCGCCGACTTCAGCGCTAGTTTTGGTTGGCAGCATAAATGCTCTCGACTAGGTGGGTGGTGGCGTCCTCGATGGCGCTAAGACAACGCTCGAAAAAGGCTTCTGAGGCCGCATAAGGGTCGTGCAGATAGGCCACCGAGGGCTTGCACCACAAGCCTAACAGCGCCACTTCACTGTTGGGTAACTGCGCCTTGGTGCGGGTGAGCTGTTCCGGTTCCATCACCAACAGCAGATCGCCCGCGTGGGCGCTATAGTCACGTAGATTCTGCGAGCGGTGTTGCTCCATCAATCCCTGATGTGCCCCGGCAAGTGCAGTAGCGCGCTCGTTGGCAGCATCGCCGCCACGACAGTCCAAACCAAACGAAATGGCATCGAAGCCTTTAGCCCGCGCCACCTTCTCAGCAAAGGGGCTGCGACAGATGTTGCCACTGCAGATAAACACCAAGCGCTTGATCTGGGTAAGGTCTTGAGCCGGGCGATAGCGCCCCAGCCACAGCTTCAATTGGTGAATACTAAAGTTGAGTAGTCCCGATTTAGACCCGTAATGGTCCTGAATATGGGCTGTAATCATTAACGCCCCTCCTCGGCGGTAAGCTGTGGTACCTGACAATCCACACCTAATTCACGATACACCGACAAATACCCCGCCAGCATGGCCTCCATGGAAAAGCGCTGGGTAACCCAGGCCCGAGCCGCAGCGCTGCGCGTTTCGCCCTTATCGATAGCTTGCATGGCCTGTGTCAGCTTGGCCGCCAAATCATCGCTGTCCGCCGGACTGGCAAAGTGCGCCAGCTCGCGGCTGTCGCCGATGATTTCTTCGGGGCCGCCGCAGCGGGTCAGTACCATCGGCAAGCCACAGGCCAGCGCTTCGATGGTTGAGATGGAAAAGCCCTCGGAGTCGGAGCACAACACAAACAGGTCCAGCCCGGCCAGATAGGCTGGAGTATCAGAAACAAAGCCGAGAAAGTGCACCTGCTCAAGCCCCAAGTCTTTGGCTTGCTGTTTCAACGCGTCGATAAGCTTGGCCTTGGGGTCGCCGGCAATTGCCAGCACTACCGGGCGCTCGCCGTGGCATTTGGCAAGGGCGTCGAGCAACACATCGTAGCGCTTGGGCTGGCGAATATTGCCCAGTGCGCCAATCAGCAGGCTATCGACAGGGATCTGTAGTTGTTCGCGTAGGGCATTCGATGGCTCGATGGCATAGGCCGCCACATCGATGCCGTTGTAGATCACCCGAGTGCGTATGGCATCGAGCAAGCCAAGCTGTTGGATGCGCTGGCTAAGGCTGTCGCTGACCGCCACATAACGTTTGATGCCCCACTTCATCATGGTGCGCTTAAGCCGGCGGAAACGCTCGTCGGGCGCGACGTCGACCATGCCATGGTAGGTGGCCACCACGGGTGTGCCGGTGACTAAGCCGGTAATGGCCGCATAAACGTTGGAGCCGAGTAGGTGAGATTGGATCAGCGAGACCCGATGCTTGAGCACCAGCCGTGCCAGCCGCCATACCAGCTTCACATTGAAGCTGCCCTTGGCGGGAATGATCACCGGCTCCAGCCCGCGCGCGCGCAGGGTATCGGCCACGTAGCCTTCACCCCGGATCACCACCAAGGAGTCGAGTTGGTGGTGGCGTAGCTGGTCTGCCAGTGTAATAAAGACATCTTCGGCACCACCCGGTCCGGTGGTGTCTATCAGGTGCATGATGGTGGTCATGGTTACTTAAGCGGTCATCCTTAACTTGCTAAGTAGCCCTAGCTTAGCCTAAGCCAAATTGAGAAACCACATCTACTGTGGCGCGCCACGCTGGCTATTCTCGCTGTCACAAGGATCTGCTAGCCTCCCAGCGAATACTGCTTGTACCTGATAAATAAGGTATTTAAGCTAGGTTTAGAATCATGGAAATGAGATAGCATGGAAGCAATCCTCGTATTAGACGCCAACCAGCGCAGCGCGTTGGCCGTCACCCGCAGCTTGGGCGCCACAGGCGATTATCAGATCGACTGCGCCGACGACACCGCGCAAGCGCTCGCCGGGTGTTCGCGCCACTGTCGCGACTATCTGCAATCGCCCTCACCGGCCGAGCAGCCCTTGGCGTTTATTGACTGGCTGACCCAGCAACTCTCCCAGCGACAATACCGCTGGGTGCTTCCGATGACAGAGATTAGCAGCCGCCTATTGCTGGCCCATCAGCCCCAGCTCCCCGACTTAGCCATGCCCTTCGCGCCGCTTGAGGTGGTTACTCAGCTAAGCGATAAGGTACAGCTCACCCTGCGCGCCCAGCAACTTGGGCTGGCCGTGCCCGAAACCCGCTACCTCAACGATGCCAGCGAGCTCGATGGCAGCAGCTGCGCGTTTCCTTGTGTGCTAAAGCCCTACCTGTCGCGTATCTACCAAGGCGATCACTGGCTGAGCACCGAGGTACATATCATTCACAATCCACAACAGCTGGAGCAGGCCCTGCAACTGCCCTACTTTCAGGGTCATCCTTTTATGCTGCAAGCCTTTGTTCCCGGCCATGGCGGCGGAATCTTCTGTTACTACCAACGCGGGCAGATGGCGGCCCACTTTGCCCATTGTCGACTGCGTGAGAAACCGCCCGGCGGTGGGGTGAGCGTGCTTAGCGAAAGCCGCGCGGCCGACCAGCAGCTATTGGCCGCGGCGCAACAGCTATTGGATGATGCCAACTGGCATGGCGTGGCCATGGTGGAGTTTCGCATCGGCGACGATGGCACCGCCTATTTGATGGAAGTGAATACCCGCTTTTGGGGCTCCTTGCAGCTGGCCATCGATGCAGGGGTGGACTTTCCGAAGTTGTTGCTGGCAGGCGAGAGCGCCGCTGCCTTGCCGCCTCAGCCAGCCTACCGCCAGGGCCAACAGCTACGCTGGCTGCTGGGCGATCTGGACAGCTTATACATCTGCTTAAAGTCGTCTAATTACAGCGCGATAGCCAAGCTGCGCCGTATCGCAGCATTCTTGTTGCCCAAGTTTTCGCAACGTAAACACGAGGTGAACCGCCTTGATGATCTCGGTCCTGCCAAATTTGAGCTCCGGCAGTATCTTCTCCAGCTGATTGGGAAGCACTGATAATGATTAAGATGATATTGAAGTACTTCTACGTGCATGGTCTGGCGCTGTATTCTCGCTGGCAACTCTCCCGCGCCGAATCCCAGCTGCTGATCTTGATGTATCACCGGGTACTGCCGAAAGATGACCCGCGAGCCCGCCTCGAAGAGCCTGGCATGATGGTCACCCCACGCACCTTGGCGATGCATATCGATCAGCTGCGCCGCTCCGGCTATACCATTGTCAAACTGGGCGACTGGCTAAAGGCCTACCAAAGCGGCAATCCGCCCAAGGGCACCTGTGTGGCGCTCACCTTTGACGACGGCTGGCTGGATAACTACCAATACGCCTTCCCAATCCTGCGCTCCAAGCAGGCGCCATTCACCCTGTTTGCGGTCAGCGATATCTTGGGCAAGGCCGCGCCGTTCTGGCCCAATCAAATCCTTAAACTGCTGCGCTCGAGCAATGCCCAAGCCCTGCTCTCTCAGCCGCTGTTTACCCAGCTCAATCTCAGCGAGGGCAACGCCTCGCCCATCGATAACGAGCTGCTGGCCGAGCTAATCAGCAAGCTCAAGCTGTTTCCCGATGAGCATATCCATCAAACCTTAGCGCCTTTTCAGGAGCAACTCGATTCGGCCGACCCCGACATCATCAATCAGCAGCAGATGCAAGAAATGCTCGATTCCGGCTTAATGGAGCTGGGCTGCCATACTGCCAGCCACTGTCGGATGCACTCTGATCTCAGCGAACAGCAACTGCAAAAAGAGCTGATAGAGAGTAAGCGCAGTTTGGAGCAGCAATTCGCCATTCCCATTGAGCTGTTCTGCTATCCCAATGGCGATATCACACCCGCAGCCAAAGCGCTGGCCTCGGAACATTATCTGGCGGCGGTATCCACCGAGAATGGCAGCAACTGCAGCAGCGAACCGCTGCCGCTGCATCAACTCAAGCGCATCGCCTTGCACGATGATATGAGCAAAAGTGCCGCCCTATTCCATGCCAAGCTCAGTACTCGGCTGTAACAGCAGGCACAGGAAGATCGATAAAACCTTACAAGCTGCGCGCTTGAAGGCGAATTAGCACCTGACAGCACGCGACTTTCCCCGACTAAGGGGTTATATTTTTAATGTTTTCATAACATTCGCTTAGGAAGAGCACGCATGAAACGGATTACGCGCACCTTAGCTTTAGGCCTGATCGTTGGCGCATTTATCACCGGCTGCAGTGACAGTGTGGAAAGCCACCAGCAAAAAGCGGTCAGCTACCTGGCAGAGAACAACCCAGCCGCCGCCATCATTGAACTCAAAAACGCCGCCAAAAAAGAGCCGGAAAACCCCGCGGTTCGCTACCAGCTTGGACAGGTCTACCTTGGCCAAGGTGACTACGCCAATGCCGAAAAGGAGCTAGGTCGCGCACTGAGTCTGGCCCCAGAAGAAGGCCTTTATCTCGTGGGCTTGGCACTTAACTATCTGGCCAGCGGCCAATACAGCGAAATTGAGATCCTGTTGCAGCAATACCCGGCTGCCGGCAGCGGCCAAGATGGCCCTCTGCTTGGCCTGCAAACTCTTGCCTACCTGCAGAACAACCAGCTAGATGAAGCCAAGTTCACCCTGCAGCAAGCCAAGCAACTGGCCCCGGATGACCGTTATGTGCGTCTGGCCAGCGCCAGCATCGATGGCATCGATCAAAACCATGAGCAGGCTGAGCAAACCTTCCAAAGCTTGCTAGCCAGCGATGCCGACGACCCAGAGCTGTGGTTGATCCGCGCTCACTACTTAGGCGCACAGGGCAAACTTGAAGCGGCTTCAGAAGCCTACCAAAAAGCGTCACGACTGCGCCCGCTAGATATCCAGCGCCACCTGTATCTGGCGCAATCCTTGGTACGCGAACAGAAATACCCCGAGGCCGAACCCACCGTTGATCGCATCCTGCGGGTCGCGCCCAATCACCCGATGACCAATATCTTAAAAGCACAGATCCGCTATCAAGGCGAGGATTACCAAAGCGCCTATAACCATGCGCGCACCGCCCTCGATACTGGGCTGACTCACTGGCCAACCCGCCTGATAGCTGGCGCCTCAGCCTTCCGCATGGGTCAGTACGAACGCGCCCTACCCGAGCTGCAAAAACTGGTGGCGGTACAGCCCGACAGCCAGTCGGCGCGACGCTTACTGGTCGCCACCCAACTGCGGCTTGGTCAATTAGACCAAGCGGTAGCCTCATTGGATGATTTCGATATCACCGACAGCCAAGACTCCCAATTTATGGCCCTGATGGGCACCGAGCTAAGTAAACTTGGCCACAACGAAGCCGGTGAAGCGCTGCTTGAGCGCAGCACCGAACTGGGCGATGCACGCTCTGAGCTGCGCCTGACTCTGCTAAAAATCCAAAACGGCGATAGCGATGCCTTCGCCAAGCTACAACAACAAGCGCAAGAGCAGCCCAGTGAGCTGGCGGTGCAGTTTGCCTATGCTTATGCACTGACCCAACGCGGCGATTTCCAAACCTCCCTCGAGGTCAGTGAGCAAACCCTAACGACCAGCCCCAACTACCAGCCCTTGGTGTTGCTGCAAGCCAACGCCTATCAAAAGCTCGGGCAGTTGGATAAGGCGCAGCAGAGCTATCAACAGCTGCTCGATGCCAACCCCGAGGACCTAGCGGCCAAGCTTGGACTATACGCCCTACAGTCGGAACAAGGCGACAGCGATCAGGCCTTTGCCGATGTGTACGCACTGAAGCAACAAAACCCGGATAACTTAGTGGTGGCACGTACCCTGCTGGGCCTTGCGGTCAAAGCCGAAAAGCTGCCTGATTATATTGCTCTGGTTGAACAGCAAATGGCCGAGCAACCCGACAGTGCTTCGCTGCAAGAGCAGGCGGCGCTGGGCTATATCCAAAACCGCGACGACGACAAAGCGATTGCCCTGTTCGAGTCGATCCCCGCCAACCTGCGTACCAACAACCATTGGCTGCGCTTGGGTGATTTGCACCTGCGTAACCAACAGCTAGAGCAGGCCCGCGAGGTGTACGCGCAATGGCTGAATACCACGCCACTGTCGCTGCAAGCCCACCTGCGCAACCTGCTGCTAATGAATATGGAGCAGCGCTTCGACGAAGGCCTAAGTCTGATAGCCGAGACCGAGCGCCAGTTTACCAACAACCCTCGTATCCCGCTGATTAAGGCCCAATTGCTGCAAGGTAAGGGCGATTTTGATGGCGCGATTAAGGCACTGGGTGCACTCAGCGAGCAACGGCAAGCTCACCCCGCCGTGCTGCAACGCAAAGGACTTATCTACTTCGAGCAACGAGATTGGGAGAACGCAGAACAGGCCTTTATCGATACCTTTAACCAGCGTCCCAACCTGCAATCGGCGCGCTACTACGTGGCGTCCTTGCTTAATCAGCAGCGCCGGCAAGACGCTATCACTTTCTTGCAAAACTCCCTTAATCAGTTTGGCGATGAAGCCGCTGCCCTGCGCTATCAACTGGCCGAACTGGAGATCAAAGAAAACCCAGGCAGCGCCATTGCCAACTACAAGAAGCTGCTAGAGCAGCGTCCAGATGATGTAGTGGCCCTCAACAACCTCGCCTGGGCTTACGAGCAGGCTGGTGATATAACGCAAGCCCTCAGCTATGCCGAGACCGCCTATCAGCAACAGAGTGAGCATCCTGCGATTATCGACACCTACGGCTACATGCTGCTTAAAAACGGTGATGCTAATCGCGCGGTAGAGCTACTGACGCAAGCGGCTGCGCAGTCAGAAGATGTGGAAATTCATTTACATCTGGCGGAAGCGTTGATTGCTGCCGAGCAGACCGAGCAGGCTTCGCAGCATTTGGGGGGGTTAGAGCCTCAGCAAGAGGCTCTCAAACAGCTCAAGCAAGAACTACTTGAACGACTCAGTCAGTAAAATCGGTGATTTCCCATGGCCATGCTCCGGCAGTTGTAGTCGCTGGTCATGGGGAAGCCAGATCTTCTCCTGCTTAGGCACGTACATACGGCGGATGTAATCATCTTGTGGCAGGCTTTCACGCGCAGCCATACAGCCTTTACCCACTTCATCATCGATGTTCTTCATCAAGGCCTGAAAACCCACCGGCAAGCTGCGAGTTAGCATCTTCGCGCTAATGTAGTAAGGCGCACGTAGTCCGTGGTAATCAATGGCAGGGCCAAGCTGTTCAAACTTGATACCCAAAAAGCTCATGCTGCGTGCTAAGCGGGGCTCCATCATCACAAAGGCGTGATGGATACCATTTCTAACGGCCAAGGCCGCACAAGACAGGTACAGACCTATAGCTAAGAACGGGAAACAACGCAGCTCTTCTTCAGAATAGGTTTGCTCGTTAATCGCACCGTGGGCAGCACCATCAAACTTATCCGCTTTACGACGGCGGAACTGTGGTCTTACTGCCAGCCGCGAAATCTCGCAAATCTCACTGCGCTCAAACTGAGAAGGATGGTGACGGGCACCTTCGATGGCATTGGAGCAGAACTTCTCAATCGGTAGTGGTTCTTCATTAGCGCTGGCATGTGGCGAAACGATGCGCACACAACCTGCGTAGTTGTTAGATGGCAGGTGCTGGATCAAGCAAAAACGCGAGTATTCATCAAACTCATCCTGCTCCATTTTGTCTTCGCGCTCAGGCTCAAACTTGAGCTCCTCGCAATAGACATCATGGCGGATCCGGAATGCCTCGCTGCGCATCTCAGGCTTAAACGCAACAACCGGTTGTAGATACTCGGAGAAGTGTTTGGCAATCAACTTCGCTTCACGTTTAACTATCAGCGAAATGCCGCCTCTAACCGCCGCACCAATCACAGGGGTGGCAGCCAACGTTTTAATAGTTTTATTCTTGATCATGCAGGCCCCTCAGTATCCTTATCAATGTTTATTCCAACTCCCTGAAACTGCAGGTTTGTTTTAAAGTTAGTAGAAAAAACAAAAGCGCAGACTTGCTGCGCTTTAATCAACGTCCAACCAACTACGACTTCAGGCGGTTAGCGTATTAAGCTTGACGGCGACGAACGCCCGCCAAACCTAACAGACCCAGACCTAGTACAGCTAGGGTACCTGGCTCTGGCGCACGGGCCAGAATCGCGAACTCAGCGTCCAGAGAGTTGATTGCGCCTTCTACGGTCAGGAAGCCGTAACAGCTAACCGCTAGACCGTCACAGTCACCTGCCAATGGAACGATATCGATACCGCTCAAGCGAGTGAAGATGGTGTACTCATAGTCACCGCCGATTACGCCTAGCGAGGTTGCGAACACCAAGTCGCCATCGATGGCTTCGGTAATCGCTGCATCATCAGGAATCACTACCGCGAAACCATCACGACAGCCGCCAACGTTGTCTGCATCACCGGATACACCGCCGTATGGACACACGCCACCCACGCCACCAGAGTTAGGGGTTTCGTCGAACACGACTGCGAATGGCAGTACCGGTGCCGCGATATCCCAAGGCATGGTTGCTGGTACGCTGGTATCGAGGAACAGACCATCTACCAACAGTGCAGTATCCAAGTAGCCGCCACCGGTTACAGTGAAGTTGTTGTGGGTAAGGCCAACACCATCAGCCCAGATCAGCGCTTCTTCATCGGTAGACGTGGTGATAACGCCAGTGGCCTCGTCATCCACTACCAATGAGCTTTGAGCATTCTGAGCGTTGTTTGGGTTGCCCCAAGCAAGACTTTTCTCAAAAACGCCGTCAGCTGGGGCGCCGAAGAAAGCAGCTGCGCCGTTGAAAGAATCGTCGAACAGATCGTTGGTATCACCAGTACCGGTTACGGTCGCAGAAGGCGCGTAATCAGCAAAACCAGCGTCATTCAAGTAGCTAAATTCACTAATCATATCTGCATTAG
Organism: Aliagarivorans taiwanensis DSM 22990; assembly: GCF_000429505.1. Classification (GTDB taxonomy): domain Bacteria; phylum Pseudomonadota; class Gammaproteobacteria; order Enterobacterales; family Celerinatantimonadaceae; genus Aliagarivorans; species Aliagarivorans taiwanensis. The sequence continues at coordinate 212,497 of NZ_AUBZ01000003.1, forward strand.
CAGCAGTGGCCGCAAGACCCAAGCTAACTGCAACGCAAGTCAACTTTAATTTATTCATTGTTCCATCCCAAGAGTTGTCAAAGCCAAGCTCTGTATACAAAGCAAGCGCAGTGCCAATTTTTTTATACTTTATTTATCAGTGAGTTACAGATTTTTAGATTCTCACATCTAGGCACTATGTAAAGTTTACTGACAACTTCGAAGCACGGATTTGAGCGATTACTTGAGCACCACTTTCTTGGCGATCTGAAAAACGATCTTCTGCAGCGGATTGCGATTGCCCATTGGCCGCCAAGTCTTCTTAAAGCGGTTGCGGTAGGCATCAAAGTGTAGGCCGTAAGGTGCACATACCAAGTCGCCGCGACCCAGTAGGATCTTTAATACGTAGGTACCGGCGATCCCGGCACACATCTTCACCGCCATCGGCGTCGAAGGGCCTTTCTTGGCATGGAAGTCGGCACGGCTAGGGTCGACTAAGTACGGGCGTTGCAGCATGGCAGGAGAGAGGCCGATCAGGAACTTCAGGTACTGCTCGTTCTCGTCTTTGCAGCCTTCAAAGCAGAAGTACTCCTCGTAGTCCATGCCGTCGGGCATAAAGCACAGGAACGCACAGCCCATGCCGAGCGGGGCGGCCGTTACCACTGGGATACGTTTCTCTTTGCATTTGCGGAACACCAGCTTGCGCGCGTCGAGGGCGAAGAAATCGAGGCTGTCGACGTAGACATCAACCCCTTCGAGAAAGGCATCGACGTTATGCTCGAAGATCCCTTCGCCGAATACCTTGATATCCGCCTCGGGGTTGATATCGCGGCATACCCGCTCCATCACCTCGACCTTCGGCTGATTCACCGTCGACATAAACGCACCGGCCTGGCGGTTAAAGTTGTGCACCTCGTATTCGTCAAAATCTGAGATATTGAATGCACCCACACCCAAGCGAGCTAGCGTAACGATGTGTTCACTCCCCACGCCACCGGCGCCCGCCATCGCCACCCGTTTGCCACGCAGTACCTGCTGTTCGGCCTCAGTGACCCACCCGATATTGCGCGAAAAAGCATCTTCGTAATTGAACATAGAGCATCCCTTCTCATCCACGGCTGACCGTGACCAATGGTTAACTTCGTGTATAGTAAAAACCAAGACTAATGAAACTGCCAACAGGAAGGCACCATGTGCAGATGGTTTATTGGCCCATTATTAGTATTGATGTTGCTCCCGAATCCGGGCTTTGCGTCACTCCCTGACACCATTGACAATATCAGAGACGCGGTAGTTGGCATAGGCACTTACGATCGCCTCGCGTCCCCCCGCGCTCAGATCGCCGGCACCGGTTTTGTGATAGCGCCAAACTTGGTTGCCACTAACGCCCACGTGGTTGATCGCGATGATCCGCTCAACGATCCCTTAAAAGAACACCAATTGGTGGTGTTGGTGGGACATGCCCGCCAAGCCAAGGCGATCCCCGCAGAATTGGTGGCCAACGATGTGCGCCATGACTTGGCGATCCTTCGGGTCAACGACATCCGCTTCGATAACATCATGCAGCTCTCTACCCGTAAAGTGCGCGAAGGCGAGCTGTATGCCTTTACCGGCTTCCCGATTGGCGCTGTGCTGGGCCTGCACCCGGTGACTCACCGCGGAATCATCTCTGCGATCTCGCCGATCGTGATCCCCGCCAGAACCGCCAAAGATCTCAACGCTGCGCAACTTGCACAGATGCGTAACCCCTACCAAATCTATCAACTGGATGCGACCGCCTACCCGGGCAACAGCGGCAGTCCGCTCTACCATCCGGACACCGGTGAGGTGGTAGCGGTGATCAACAAGGTGCTGGTTAAAACTACCCGCGAAGCAGTGCTAAAAGATCCCAGCGCGATCACCTACGCCATTCCGGTGGAACATCTAATCAAGCTGATGAAACAGGCCAACTAAACAGTGCTTGAAGCCAACTCTGTCGCGCCGAAACAAGTGGTGCTAGCCGGAGCCTCGGGGCTGATCGGCCAGAACCTGCTGGCCTTAGCAGCGCAGTACTCCGATAGTCTCACAGTCAACGCACTGTACCGACGCCCACCGGAGTCGTTTAGCACTGACCTGCATACCTCAAACCTACAAATTAGCGTCGTCGACTGGCAAACACCGCAGAGCTGGCAAGCGCAGATCAAAGGTGACTGCCTGTGGCTATGTTTGGGTACCTCCAAACACGCAAAGGGCAGCTATCAGCAGGTCGACCTGGCGCTCACCGTCGAGATCGCTAAATATGCCCGCGCTGCTGGGGTGAAGCAGTGCATAGTGGTGTCATCCACCATGGCCAGCCTGCGATCTCCCAGCCGCTACTTGAGGGTTAAGGCGCAGATGGAGAGCGAGCTGCAACAGCTGCATTTTCCGTCCTTGGTGATAATGCGTCCCGGCCCGCTATTGGGGCGAGAGCAATACTGTGCAAGCCGTTGGGATGAGCAGCTCAGCCGCCCATTCACCCAGCTACTGGCCAAGCTAAGCGGCAGGCAGCGCTCGCCACTGGCGGCCAACCCGGCGCGACAGGTTGCAAAAGTGATGATTAACGAGACGCTGGCTTCCAGCCCAGGCACTCGCCATTACGCGCCCTATCAAATCAATCAACTAGCGTTTTGACATATTAAGAAGAGCTGCGGGGATGCTGACACTGCCAGCAATGTTCAAAGGCGTCGGTGTTAATCTCATCGCAGGAAGGGCAGCGCCACTCACGTTCGCTCGACTGCTCGTAGTCGTTCAATAGCTCCTTGGCATAATCCTGCTGGAAGGCCTTCACCCAAAGCGACACCTCCAATGCCGACGTAGGCAGCTCCCCTACCGCAGCCACCAGCCCATCGCCTTTCAGCAGCACCGCGATCCCATGGGTTTCCAGAAGGCCTTTGAGCAGGTTGGCTTCCAGCATATTGGCGGCGTTGTAAATCGAGCAGTAATTCATTTAAGCGCATTTGTTTGCATGGGGTTTTACCAGCATAGCCGCTACTCAGAACGATCCCCAAACAATCACTTGATTACAAGTAGTTGATTCTTTGGGGATAGCAACTATCTCACTAGCGTTGAAAGAGAAAAGATCTCCTTAAACATCGGAATAAGGGCTTGGTTGCCAAACTCACTCAAATGATTGGCGTCGAAGTAGAGTGGCCGCCCCTGCTTGCTCGCAGCGCAAAAACCATTGCGGCAAAGATAGGGCAGTGGATCGAGGATTTTCACACCACAGCGCTTGGCCGCCTCGTCCTGAACACTCCAGGTAAAAGCATGCCGCGCGTGGTAGTCCTCTACATCCACCCCAACATCTTGTCGCTTGTTCCACAATAGCTCAGAGCGCGTCATAGCCTTTGGTACATCAACATTCATCTCGGGGATAGGCCGCACCACGTAAACTTGTCGCTCTTGGGCGAAATCACATAAGGTAGAAACCACTCCTTCCCTAAACTCTTGCAGAAATTCCGCCTCAACCTCATCGTAGCGCGCAGAAAAATAGACCAGTGGTTTGCCGTGCTCCTCCCATCGATGCAGTTCGTTAGGCCCCATCGCATAGATAGATGTTCTATTCACGATGACCATTGGCAGGTCGCCATCGATGTTATCGCCAGTCTGCTTAAGCCATCGGTTGAAATTTTGGCATTTCTGCTCGGCGGCTCCTATCCGCCTTGCGCCGAGAATAGTCGGGCATCCCCCCATGGTTCGGCTTAGCAATGCAGCGTCATCAGAGGGTAGCGCGCCCAACATGGCGGTCATCACGGCATCGGCATGACTGTCACCAATCAAAATAACCTTGGCGGTATCGCCACCGAGCGAGCACAGTTCAGTCTCGCTATCACCCTTAAACCCACCGCACTCGCGCCGATAGGGATTGATATTTGCAGCCTCGCGGGCCATCGCCTCGACTTGCTGTGGGATCCGCCCCTCCGGCAGGTAGAGGCGAATACCTAGCACCGACACCACGATCACCGCAAGCGCGGTAGCGTAGCTGTAGATGGGGTTTAACCCCCCCTTCCCCTGCAACAGCCTCCGGCTTGGCTCTTCCACTAAGCGAAACGATAGTTCACCTAAGACTAAGGCCAGCGCGATCCCCACAAGCACCCACTCAGTGCGGTAATACCAATGGGTGTAATACAAAAGCACGCAAACCGGCCAATGCCACAAATAGATTGAGTACGACCGCGAGCCCAACCACTGCGCAATCGGCGTCGATGTAAATGCCGATTGTTGGCAGTTTGCCAGCAAAACGAGCATCGCGCCGACGACCGGAATAACCGCCAAGTACCCCGGCCAAGCATGTCTAGCATCCAGCAAGGTTGCGCCGAAGATGATAAGGATAAAGCCGCTCACTTCCGCAGCTTTGGCTTTGCTATGACTCAGAGCCCAACCACGGTATACGCAGCACCACCAAACAATGCCACCGGCCAGCATTTCCCAAGCCCGGGTGTGCAGCATAAAGTAGGCAGAGCTTGGCCAACGAACAGAGCAGTAAATGGACAACATCAAGCTCAGCGCCAATAGCGACATAATCGCCCAAATGGCCCCGCGGCGACTGGCTAAACGCCAGACTATCATCAGGACAAGGGGGAGAATCAGATAGAACTGCCACTCTACCGAGAGTGACCAAGTATGTAGCAGCCATTTCTCGTGCGAAGCCGCATCAAAGTAGCCCGACTCCAACCAAAACTTCGCATTTGAAACAAACAGCACCGCCGACAACACATGGGTAGCCAGCTGTTGATACTCTGAGGTGATCAATGACTTCCAACCGATAGCCAGTAGCACTAAGCACATACACAACAAGGCGGGCAGGATACGACGTGCTCGGGCCTCATAGAAGCGCCAAAGAGAGAAGGTCCCCTTGTCCAGCCCAGAGAGAATGATCCCGGTCATAAGATAACCGGAGATAACGAAAAATACGTCTACCCCAGCAAAGCCCCCACTAAAACCGGGAATGCCGAAATGAAACAAAACAACCAAGACAACTGCCCACGCTCTAAGACCGTTTATGTCCTGCCGAAAGTTAGTTGACCGCATCAACTCTCCTGCATACTGCGATAGGTGCCTTTTGAGCACAACAGCATACAAGGTAGCTCATTGCTACAATCTTAATGACTCAAGCAAGGTATGAATGAACACCCTTCGCCTGCCGTGTAGTCTTCGCAATTTTGATTTTCACAGACACATCCGCTAGGGCTTATAAGTTCAACCTCAATAATCAACCAAGCTCGCTCGTTTTTTTTCGTAGAGTTTGCGTGTTTTATGGCTCGCGGTTTTTTGTGCGATTGCGACATAGTTAGCATAAATGCAAAAAACCCAGCAAAATGCTGGGCTTCTACTACGCCTTTACAACATGACGGCGTGGAGCCGTGTTGTTAAACCTAGAACGGAATATCGTCGTCAAAGTCCATTGGCGGCTCATTAAACTGTTGAGGCGCTGACTGTGGCTGTTGCTGCGCAGGCGCTTGCTGTTGATTAAAGCCGCCTTGCTGCTGAGGCTGTTGGTTGAAACCGCCAGCCGCCGGAGCTGCTGCAGCCGCTGCAGGAGCCGCTTGCTGATTCCAGCCACCTTGTTGCTGACCTTGGTTGCCGCCTTGGTATTGGCCTTGGCCACCCTGGTTTTGGAACTGACCACCGCCTTGACGGCCGCCCAGCATCTGCATGGTGCCATTGTAGCCTTGAACCACAACTTCGGTGGTGTAGCGATCTTGACCGCTTTGGTCTTGCCACTTACGGGTTTGCAGTTGGCCTTCGATGTAAACCTGTGAGCCCTTTTTCAGGTACTCGCCAGCGACCTCGGCCAGCTTGCCGAACAGCACTACACGGTGCCACTCGGTGCGCTCTTTCTGCTCGCCGCTTTGCTTGTCACGCCAGCTTTCTGAAGTAGCAATCGTGATGTTGGCTACAGCGCCACCATTGGGCATAAAACGCACCTCGGGGTCTTGCCCCAAATTGCCTACCAAAATTACCTTGTTTATGCCACGACTGGCCATCTCGGCTACTCCTCTCGATTCTTAATTTCGTGCAAATTGACCCGCTATCATACGCCTCTGAACCCCTCAGATCCACGTCTGAAACTGAATAAATTGCGTCCGTTCACCGTGCTTATTTTACAAGTGCCTGAGCCTGCTGAAGATCAAAGACTTGGCTATTTACTTTTAGGTAGGCGGTGCGCTCTTGAGAGATAATAATCGCCTCTAACACGCCGGGCAGCTTACGTAGATTGGCCAACACTTCCTCTTCCGGCTGAGCATTGTCGAGACTGAGCGTGTAGGATTTCACCCCTGATGGCGACTTCATCCCCCAGGCCACAAGTACCCAAATAACAAACAGGCCGATACACAGCAGTGGCACGCTGTCAGCGCCCCAGTATTGGCTTACCCAACCGCCCAAACCGCCACCGACGAAGGCACCGGCGAACTGAGTGGTAGAATAGATCCCCAAGGCCGAGCCCTTATAGCCCGGTGGAGAGAGCATCGATAGCAAGGCGGGCATACTGGCTTCCATATAGTTGAAGCCAACAAAGAACAGCACCAACACCGCCGCCAGACCCCACAGCGATGGCGAGAATAACAAGCCAAGCTGTGAGAGCAGCATCAAGCCGATGGAGAACAAAAAGAAGCCACGCTGCTGGCGCCGCTTGGCCGCCATGATCAACAGCGGGATCATCAATACAAATGAGATAAGCACCGTGGGCAGGTAGACCTTCCAGTGGCTGGCAGCAGCCACATCGGCCTCTAACAGGCGCAGCGGGAAGCTAATAAACAGCGCCGACACCGCCAGGTGGAGGCAGAATACCCCCCAATCAAGGCGTAACAGTTGTGGCTCTTTGAGTAGCTCACGCATCTTGCCGCGCGAAGCGGTAACTTCGCTTTTCGGCGCATGGGTGGTGACATCGGGCACGCCCCATTTCACCACGCCCATCCCCAGAATAGCGAGCAGCGCAGTTAGCCAGAAGATCCCAGACAGCCCCACATAGGCTGATAACACCGGCCCCAGCACCAAGGACACCGCGAACGACAAGCCAATGCTGACGCCAATCACCGCCATCACCTTGGCGCGCTGTTCTTCACGGCTGAGGTCCGCTGCCAAGGCCATTACCGCACTGGCGATGGCACCCAGCCCCTGCAGTGCCCGGCCCAGTGCAACCCCGTACAAAGAGTTAGACATGGCGGCAATCACCGAGCCCAAGGCAAACAAGGCCAAGCCGGCAATGATGACTGGCTTGCGCCCAATCCGGTCAGACAACATGCCCATCGGCACCTGCATCATCGCCTGGGTAAAGCCGTAAGAGCCGATGGCAATACCGATCCACAAGGGTGAGTAGCCCGCCAGATGATCGCCGTAGGTCGCCAAGACCGGCATCAACATAAACAGACCGGCCATGCGCAGGGCAAACAGCAAGGCGAGAGATACTGAGCCGCGTCGCTCAGCAGCATTGAATGAAGAAGAGGAAGTCATTAACTGCGATTGTCTTTCCGTAAACTGGCAACGATGCTAGCACACTTTAGTTAGCATTTTTAACACATCTGCTATATCACACTCACACTTAGCCTTTGTCCGATAAGTTATGCGATACTGATGGTTTGCTTCGCTCTCAAATAGTCACACGCAGGAACCCATGGACAGCATTGATATTCGCGGTGCCCGCACCCACAACCTGAAAAACATCTCGCTTTCACTGCCGCGCGATAAGCTTATCGTGATCACCGGCTTGTCTGGTTCAGGAAAGTCATCATTGGCCTTCGATACCTTGTATGCCGAAGGTCAACGCCGCTATGTTGAGTCGCTCTCAGCCTATGCCCGCCAGTTCTTATCGCTGATGGAAAAGCCCGATGTGGATCATATCGAAGGCTTGTCACCGGCGATCTCGATTGAGCAGAAATCGACCTCACACAATCCACGCTCAACCGTGGGCACCATTACCGAGATCTACGACTACCTGCGACTGTTGTTCGCCCGGGTCGGTGAACCGCGCTGTCCCACCCATGATGAGCCGCTCGCTGCGCAAACCGTGTCGCAGATGGTCGACAAGGTGCTGGAGCAGCCAGAAGGCAGCAAGCTGATGCTGCTGGCGCCGGTAGTGCGCGATCGTAAGGGTGAGCATGTTAAGACTCTGGAGACCTTATCGGCACAAGGCTTTATTCGCGCCCGCATCGATGGCGAGGTGTGCGACCTGAGCGATCCTCCAACCTTGGAGCTGCACAAAAAGCACAATATCGAAGTGGTGGTTGATCGCTTTAAGGTTCGCCCCAGCGATGATCTGCGCCAACGCTTAGCCGAATCGTTCGAGACGGCACTGGAGCTGGCCGAAGGGATCGCCATGATTGCTGATATGGACAGCGGCGAGACCGTCGAGCTGTTCTCGGCCAACTTCGCCTGTCCGATTTGTGGCTACAGCATGAGCGAGCTGGAGCCGCGGATCTTCTCCTTCAATAACCCCGCTGGTGCTTGTAGCGCTTGTGATGGTCTGGGTGTTGACCAGTTCTTTGATGAATCCAAGGTGATCCTCAACCCAGAACTTAGCCTGGCGGGCGGCGCTATCCGCGGCTGGGATAAGCGTAACTTCTATTATTTCCAGATGCTCAAGTCGCTGGGGGCCCATTATGGCTTTGCCCCTGAAACGCCCTTCCAAGAACTCAGCGACAAACACCGCAAGGTGGTGCTGCAGGGCTCGGGCCGCACTAACATCGAATTCACCTATATGAACGACCGCGGCGATGTGACCGTGCGCAAGCATCCCTTCGAAGGCGTGATTCCTAATATGCGTCGCCGCTATAAAGAGACCGAATCAAATGCGGTACGCGAAGAGCTGGCTAAGTACATCAGTAATCAGGAATGTCCTAGCTGTGGCGGTAGCCGCCTGCGCGAAGAGGCGCGCCATGTGTTTATCGGCAAGACCAACCTGCCGACGGTCACCCATATGTCGATTGGTGAGGCGCTGGAATTCTTCGCGAAGCTGACCTTGACCGGTCAGCGCGCCAAGATTGCCGACAAGATCTTAAAAGAGATCAACGACCGACTGATGTTCCTGGTCAACGTTGGCCTGGATTACCTCTCGCTGGAGCGCAGCGCCGATACTCTATCGGGCGGTGAGGCGCAGCGTATTCGCTTGGCCAGTCAGATTGGTGCCGGCCTGGTGGGCGTAATGTATGTACTGGATGAGCCGTCTATTGGTTTGCACCAGCGCGACAACGAGCGCTTACTGGGCACCCTTAACCACCTGCGCGACTTGGGTAATACCGTGATTGTGGTCGAACACGACGAGGACGCCATCCGCGCCGCCGACTATATCGTGGACATCGGCCCGGGTGCCGGAGTGCATGGCGGTCAGGTGATCGCCCAAGGCAGCCTGCCTGAAATCATTAGTAGTAAAGACTCACTTACTGCCAGATACCTATCTGGCGAGCGTGCTATCGAGGTACCTAAGGTTCGTAATCCAGCAGACAAAGGTTGGGTTGAGCTCAAGGGGGCTACTGGCAACAACCTCAAAGGTGTCGACCTTGCGGTGCCCATGGGCCTGCTCACCTGCGTAACAGGCGTATCAGGAAGCGGCAAATCGACCCTGATCAACGATACCTTCTATCGCATCGCCCATAAGGAACTCAACGGTGCGGCAGGTGAAGACATTGCGCCTTACAAGAGTATCGAAGGGCTCGATCAGCTGGACAAGGTGGTCGATATTGACCAAAGCCCGATTGGCCGAACCCCGCGCTCTAACCCAGCCACCTATACCGGCATCTTTACCCCGATCCGCGAGCTGTTTGCTGGCACACAAGAGAGCCGAGCGCGTGGTTACAAACCCGGACGCTTTAGCTTCAACGTGAAAGGTGGTCGCTGTGAGGCCTGCCAAGGCGATGGCGTGATCAAGGTGGAGATGCACTTCCTGCCGGACATCTACGTGCCCTGTGATTCCTGTAAGGGCAAACGCTATAACCGCGAAACCTTGGAGATTAAGTACAAGGGCAAGAACATTCATCAGGTGTTGGAGATGACAGTGGAAGAGGCTCGCCCGTTCTTCGATGCGGTGCCGGCTATCGCCCGCAAGCTGCAAACCCTGATCGATGTGGGCCTGACCTACATTAAGCTGGGGCAGTCGGCCACTACCCTGTCCGGCGGTGAAGCCCAGCGGGTAAAATTGGCCCGTGAGCTAAGCAAACGAGATACCGGTAAGACTCTGTATATTCTCGATGAGCCTACCACCGGTTTGCACTTCCATGATATTCAGCTGCTACTCAACGTAATCCATCGCCTACGCGATCACGGCAACACCATTGTGGTTATCGAACATAATTTGGATGTGATTAAGACCGCCGACTGGATTGTCGACCTTGGGCCGGAAGGTGGTAAGGGAGGCGGTGAAATCTTGGTCACCGGCACGCCGGAGCAAATCGTCAACGAGCCGCGCTCTCACACGGCTCGTTTCTTGGCCCCTATGATTAAGCCTTAGGATTAGCGAGTAGGGCTTAATACATAGGGTTTACTTGGCTGCTGCAACTAGGAGAGTTCTTCTAACAGCTCGTCTTCTAGTTGTAGCTCGCTATTGGTCGCCAGCTTAGGCGCATCGGCCAGTGCAGAGGCTTGGCTCGGCTGCTCCGCCTTACCTTCTGTCACGGTGGCCACGTTATCGGTCACCGCATTCGCCACTTCCACCTGCTTTTGCGTAGGCTGTACTACCGCAGCAGTCGCGGCCTCAGTGGTACCATCTTTAGGCACGACGCCAATTCCAGTGGCAGTGGCGCTGTCTTTACCCGCCAAACCGTCCATCATGGCTTGGCCAATGCCTTCACCCAGCTCTTCAAACTGCGCCTGCATCTGCGATTTCAGTGCGTTCTCACTGAGCACCTGGGCGCCAGTGGCGCCGGCAATCGCCGCCTGCAACAGGGCAGGGTCGATATCGGTATCGCTACTGCTGTTACTCTCCACAGTCTGAGTCGCTTGCAACTCTTCAGCTGTCGGCTCGGCTTCTTCCTTGCCTTTGAATAGCCCCTTTACCATGCTAACAAACTTGCCATCTTCGCTCTTCTGAGCTTCGCTAGCGGAGTTTGCAGCCGGTGCATATGCCTGGTTCTGTGTCCCCTGGGCTGCACCGATTGAAGTCGTATCACTCACAGTCTTCTCCTCGATTATTGCTCTACATACATGCCGCTGTGGGGGTAGATATCGTTCACAGCAACCAAAACATCTCGAATCTGCAGGTTGGCCATATCGGCAAAATCATGGGTGGTTAGAACCGCTCGATCTGCCTGTACGGCGACTACTTCGAGAACTATCTCATCGTCGTTAAACACCGGACCGCCCACTTGGCCGGTTTGATACATCAGGTGCTGCCGACGCACTAAGCGGAACTTATCGCCCTTGCGCACCCCGTTGGAGTACCCCAGATTGATTACCGCTTGGTTATCAAACACGCTAACCACAGTGGCCAGGCTCTGTTTACAGTGCAGCTCGCTTTCCAGATCGCGCACCATATTGCCAATGACCATCTCGATGCCTTGACCATAGTGGGTTCGCCAGAAGGTTTCACCGCTCACATCCAGCTTGAGGGTAACGTCGTAAGGCCACTCTTGTTGGAAGCTATAGTCGCGACGCAGCACAATCTCACCGCGGATCCCATCTACCACCATTAGACGAATATGAAAGTTACGTAACCTCTCGCTAGAAGAAAGCCCAAGAAAGTTGGTACTTACTTCGTTGTGGTGAGACAAGTCCAAAATCCGACCAACGGTAACAAACTGCACATCGTAGTCCTGAGAGATGGTGCGGGCGATGTCCAGCACCTGGCTCTCTAGATCTCGTGTATGGCGACCACCCAGCGCAATCGCGCGAGTCATCAGATGGCGCGTATCAAAACGCTGACTGTGCGAGGACAGTTGTCGGTGCAGTCGGTGTGCAACCTCCTCACCCAATCGGTAAATACCGCCTAACTGGGCATGCTCCAGCTTCTTGATATCGAAGGGGCCAACAAACAAGGTTTTCTTGTAGTCATCGATGGAACACATGTTGACCGGGAAAATGTCAGCACTAATGGTCACGGTAATGATGTTGTCTTCGATCTTCTCGTGCAGCAGGCGGAAGTCATGGATCTCACCATTGGTCCGCACCGTTAACGAATCGGTTTCCAATATCCCTGAGCGCACTTCTTGCAGCGAACGCACGCTGGCACCACCGCGGTACATCACATTCAGTAAGGCTTCCTGAATAGCCTTGCGGCGGGCCACTTCAACCTCGCCGTTCATGATCATGGCCTGCCCCTCACCTTCATACCAAACCGCGTGGAGTGGCAGAGATAACAACAGACAGCAGGCAACTAAGATTTTTTTGAACATAAGCTACTACTAGTTGGGCCTTAGAATGGCCACATACTTCCGTTGAGGAATGACGACATCCAACCTTGGGTTTGGGTATCCGCTTGGTCTCCAGTGCCACTAAATTCGATGCGTGCATCGGCAACTTGATAGGAGTTCACCGTGTTCTGTTCGCTCACATCACGCGGCCTAACGATACCGGTAAAGCGCAGGTACTCTTTGCCGTTGTTAATAACCAGCCATTTTTCGCCACGCACCACCAAGTTACCGTTACTCAGAATATCCACCACCGACACGGTCACCCGCGCATTCAAGCGGTGGCTTTGATCGGAACCTGCGCTGCCATCGAAGTCCTGCTCCTGATTCATATCCAGCTCAATAACCTTGCCATTGATCGACAGGTTACCGCCCGGCACACCGATCGGGTCTAAGGTATAAGAGCTGTTTCGCCCCATCTGGGTGGTCGCGGACTTGGTTGCAGAGGCTTCTTCCTGTAGTAATACCGTGATGGTATCGCCCAGAGAAAATGGCGGTGTGTAGCTATATAAACTGCGCGATGAACCAGTGTTGAATACCGATCCCGTAACAATAATATCGGCGGGTGTCGGACGCGGCTCAACCGGTGCATAGAACGGATCATCTGGGATCGGCGAGCGCTGATCGGTAGAGACGGTCACCTGCCGTTCCCGGTTATCTTCGCGTTTTTGCGCCCCTTCACTAACTTGGCTGGCACCATCGGCAATGGTACTACAGCCACTTATCAGCAAGACGCTGCTAAGTGCCAACATCAACATGTGCTTCATTGCGCGTTTCCTCTGAGAATGAACGTTATATTTCTAGCTTTTTTATTCGCATTCGATGCCCCAGTGTTGAGGGGTAAGGACAAATATCCGTCACTTTGGCTCGATGCATAACTTGCCCATTCGTAAAGCAATATAGATGCCACAACCCCGCTTTGGCATGATTAAATATTATTCAATAGCTTTTTTTCAGTTGAAATGACTTTCTGTTGATCATGACTGGAGAAATATGATGTTTTACTAACCAATCGAATTAATAATCTTTAAAAGCGGAAATAAGCTGCCGCTAGCGGCAATTTTTGCCCCTTCAAAAAGAGCTACTGTTTTGAAGTGTTTAGTTGATGGTTTTTGACGAAGCAGCATGAAAATCGAAGTAGTCAAAGCCTAACGATCTTGTTCATTTAGTGGCTACTCGCTGTAAGGAGAATCGGTTGGAGACCTAATTCTATTGAGATACCGCGAAGCCTTTCACATGGGGGAGGAGTAGGGGTTTCGAGAAGCAGCGCTTCGAGCCTGCGCGCTGGACGGCCCACCCTGTGGGCTGATGTGTTGTGTATGCAGTAGGTCTGCTGCACTTGGTGAGTAGGAGCCAATACCAGAGGTATTGTCTCCGCCTGGCCTTTGAAGCGCTGCTTCAAAGCTACTTACACATGGGGTTAGTTGCGCCACAGGCGCGCTTTCTACCTGCTTCCCCATGCCAAAGCCGGTCAGTTTAGTGTGCGAGGAATGCAAAAAGGCCCCGCTCGTTAGAGCAGGGCCTTCTTATTGAGAGCCTGGCAGTGACCTACTTTCACATGGGGAAGCCCCACACTATCATCGGCGCAGTTGCGTTTCACTTCTGAGTTCGGCATGGAGTCAGGTGGTTCCACAACGCTATTGCCACCAGGCAAAAAACGGTGTCTTTAGCAATTCGGATAAGGATAAGATTTTAAATCTGGAGTTCAAACAAGCATTTCTTGTTTAGGTGAACAACAACACCCCTTAGGTGTTGTATGGTTAAGCCTCACGGGTAATTAGTACAGGTTA
>NZ_AUBZ01000004.1 GCF_000429505.1 Aliagarivorans taiwanensis DSM 22990
CATCGATATACACTGCCTCTTTCGGCGTGCATATGCGGGTTGCCCAAGAAGCGGTTCATACGCTTGATGCTGTGTTTTACTTTGGTGTTGTTACCGATGTGCCTGCCCAGCGAGGTGAGCGTCAGCGTGTCGCTGCTTTGCAGCGCCTTGACAGCGGTTATAAGGGTATCGAGGCGCTTTTTGTGCAGCTCAGGGCAGTTCTGATAAAGCGCTTGATATACAATTCGCAACTCGTGCATCCCGTGAAGTCCTTGTATCTGCTGGTTTGGTTGCACATACCATTAGATCACTTCGCGGGTTGCACTCCAAGCGCAACACTCTGATTTATCGGCTAATTATGTGGGGATTCGTCAGCGCTATATTCCAACCGAAGAGATTACAATGCCATCATAAGCAAATTGAATGCAATGCTCGAAGTGTACACGCATGAAAATGACATTGTATTTGTCGATATCAATAAGTCATTTGCCCCTAATGATGTGCTGCAGGATAGATATTCTTATGACGGGATACATTTAAATGCTGACTCGTACCTAATTTGGAAGGATGCAATATTGGAGTTTGTGAGCAGAGTGAGAGCATGAATGTGTTTGGAACAACCCTTGGTAATTATCCGATCTGTTTTGGCTGAATCATTTATCGTATTGATGCTGCGCCGAGCCTAAGCCAAACAGTTGAAAATCAATCTGGTTGAAGAACGCTATTACCCTGACCTATATTCTCCAAAGGACCTGCAACTTAAGAATAATAATTTCTTAGATTATTTTAGGCTTCAAGCAATCGCATAACAGAAATCTATTTTGGTTACCATAACAACGAAAAATAGATTTGAAGACTCAATGCTCGAATTACAACAGACTCATATATCAACTGTCCACTTTCCCATAAGTTAGACAATAGGGAGTTGGGCTTAGACTAAAAGCGATACTTCAACATCGTGGTGGCCCATATAATACTGCTGCTATCAATAGCCCCATAACTAACCTCTGCAGAAAGGGCTAAGGCGTTTGAAATCTGCCAGATATACCCGCCACCCGCTGCAAAGCCGTACTCTCTTGGGCTTGAATTAATATATGGAATGCCAATGTACGCAGAGAAAGCAGAGTTTTCAGAAGCCTGTCTACCGAAATCAACAACTCTCCAGGTTGTCAGCAACTCATCTCCGAAGTTAGGAACAAACTCCAGAGATGTACCAATTGCAGTATTAGGACTGTTCGGCTTAAATACACCAACTTGGAAAGCGGGTCGAAATACATTGTTTTTTCCGCTGAATTTGTCGGCATCGTACACATATGCGCCACCGGCCCCAAACTGAAGATTGAGTTTGGCTACACAGGGTAAAGGCAGCGTAAGACAAAACGCAAACACAAGCATCCATTGCTTCATAACACTAGTACCTCAACGTTAACTTGGTGGCAAAGGCATTATCACCATTATTTTGCTTCTCATAACTAAGCTCTAGGTTTGCCAAAAACTCGCCAATTGACCAGTTGCGAGATAACGCAACTTTATATTGATCATCGATGCCAAACTCATCGGCATTCCAACTCTCAATGCCAAGGTCATAACGCGTGTAGTTATCACGCTGCCAGCCAAGCCCCAAATAGAAAGAAGAACCACTGTAGCCAGGCAGCAGAGTGCTGCGCTCCATGCGAGCCAGTTCAAAATCTGTGTTGTCACTATCCCAAACTTGCCGCTCAACCATTAGTGATACGTTTTGCAACCATACTAACGGAGCCCCCAAAGGCAAATCAGCCCCAAGCGAAAGACCTTTAGTCTCATACCGCTCATGTTCAAAGACAGTGTGCTCACCATAAACTGAGACTGGCACTGGTACTGAAAAGTTAAAGCGGCTGGATAAGGAGTAAGATCGCTGATTTTCAACAAAAACCAGTTCAGAATAGTCACCCTCTTTGACATCATCGATGCTCCCCCCCAAGGTCCAACCTTTACTAGGCTCTATACTGAAGTGGAAGAAACGGTGCTCAGGCGCTGCAGAAAACGAAAGAGAATCTTCCCCGAGCCAACGAACGCCTAACTCAATATTAGGGCTGTACCTCTTAGCAACCCCTTGGAAACTACTGAAACTAACTGACGGCGAGGCCACTTGATACAAACTGTTAAACCAACGAGAGAGCTTCATCACGCTGCTATTGCGATCTTTATACCCGACAAACATGTTCAGGTTAGGCTGGCCAAGGCTTAGATAGCTGTAATTCGGTTGAAAGCTGTCCTCACCCTCTTGATACCAGCTGCCTCCCAGAGAGAGCAGCAAAGAGGGCGCAAAACGATAATGAGCAATGGCCCTCCCACCAAGGTTAGAACTAGAGAACTCACCTCCATACAAAAAGTCGGAAGGCTCAGAGTCGCTCTTCGAGCGCATTTGAGCATACACATCAGCATAACTCAGCCCATAAGGCTCTTCATATTTACTCAGCAAGCCATTAATTTCAAAGTACAGGCCTGGCACGTCACGTTCTATTTCATCTAACGCAGCCCTAATCACCTCAACTGAGTAAGGCTTTGAAATAATTGGAATACTGGCGATGACCGCTAACTGCTCTATTCGAGCAGTAAGATACTCATCCTGAAGTGGTACATACTGAGAAGCGTTGGCGTTGATTGAGGTAATCCAGCCACCACAAAGCAAAACAAGTAATTGGGTTCTCATCCTTTGTCCTAACATACTCGAGCTCTTCAACAGCTCTCTGTTTAGGCTGTCCACTGATAAACCATTGCCAGTTACTACTTAGCTGACTGCTTAAATAGAACCAACTCGAAGCGCTCTCCGTCATCATCTGTCAGAAGCAGCCGCTCGAGGTTTACACTATCAACAGTCAGCGCCCCTAATCGAGCGCCTTTGGTAAGCACTTCTCGCGATTCATCACCACTTTGCAAGTCCCTAATCCGAACCAAGGCATGTAAGGTCGAGTCCTTTTCAAACACCCCGGATAAACGTAAAGCTAGACTAGCTAGTTGTTGCTCGCCTTCCCTGAGCACTGAGATCGACTCCGCTTCAGATTCCTCCGCAAGCCGCTCAGCTTCTGCTGCCTTAGCCTTCTTGTGTGGATTAGTAGCGGCAAACAGCTCAAGTAGTGCGTCTGCATCCCCTGAACCGACAACTGCAGTCTCATTAAGGCTTGTATCACCATTTATGGGAGCTAGTCCCGTCTCATTAGAAGAATACATTGGAGGGGCAAAGTAGTAATCTGCAGCTACTGCAATTAAAACAAGTGGAACAGCCAGATAGACAGCTTCTTTAGTCAAATACTTCATTGCCCTTCCCCTGCCAACACTGGGATGTCTAAACGGTATTGGCTACGCACATTCCATTGCCAGTCACGGCCACGATTATTAGAGGTGCGCCAGTTTACTGTGTTAATTGACACACCTTTCGTCGTATTCAAGCTGCGGTGAAAAGTCGCGATATCATCAACTGCGCCTGAAAGAGAAACTTCTAGGCTAAACCAAGTTAGTCTTCCTTCAATAATTGGCTCGAACCAGTTGATAGACTCAATAGAGACCTCTGAGTTAGACAGCAGTGATTCGAGGTACCGTTGAAATTCCAAACGAAAAGCGGAAGGCTCACTAAACTCAACAAATTCAGAACTCAGCTCTGCTAACCTAACCTGCAGTTGCTCTTTTCTCTCCAGATAGACAGAGCGGTTATCAATAATATCTTGAGTTCTATCGATCTGTGTCAACGTCGAGTTCATTTCGAGCTTCGCTACGTTTCGGCTATCGATAGCTGGCATCCAGAAAAAACGAGCCAGTACGAGAAGTAACAACCAAGGTAGATACTTTCTATATTGCTCAGCCACTACTGTTCCACCTGCTGATTTAGCGCCAGCTCAATGTTAACCACTTCCAAATTCCTTGTTTTCCTAACAGGGCTACTAAAGACTGCAGACTTTACCCAAGGATTACTGAGTAACTCCGCGAGTATCTCACTAGAAGACTCGGCACGAAGCCGTAACGTAACCACTTGCTCATTAACACTTACTCGCTCGACTTGAGCCCCCGCTTTATATACTGGCAAAAGGGCAGGCCAAAGCTCCCACCAACTATTCAATGAAGACTGTGCCTTCTCAAGCTCTAGAAAACGCTCTTCCAGCTCCCGAACCTCATTGCGTATAGTCAACGCACTGCCAACTTCTCGACGTTTGGCAGCTAACATCTCTTGGGATTGAGCCAACTGATAATTAGTATAAAAAGTGCTAATTATCAGATAAGTACTAAACAGCACTGAGAATGGCACTACAGCTTTGGCAAGACTTGCGAGTAGATTACGGTCAGAGGAAGCACTTCGGCGCCAAAGGCCTAAATAACCAGCCGGAGGCAAACGCCACCACTGGCGATACAGACGTTGGACAGTTTGAGGGGGAGAGAGCTTAATAAACTCGCCAGCAGGTATACCATGAGAAACAGAAAACAGCTCTCGATTAGTAAAGCTACCCTGAGCGAGCTTAGACGAGATTGCTTTGGCTGTTCTTGCTAGAAGTACCGTATCTTCGCCATTGTCATACTCTACACACTGTCCTTCTGAAAGCCCCCAGCCAATAATTAAGCTTTCAGGGAGAAGCAAGCCACGCATTCCAGCTACGCTGTCAGTCAGATAGTAAAGACTAACTAAAACTTCACCATTCTTTGCTGGATGAACAAAGTACAGCGTATTCTCTTGATCACCAGAAATCTCAATGGCAATAGCTTGCTTTAACTGCTTGTACTCCATGATGGGAAAAGTTAGCAAACGCTCCCTGTAGCATCGCCTTGATAAGACAGATACCAAAGAGCTACTTTTTCGTTTGGTACCGTTAGCACCAGACAGCCCAAGCAGTTTCTGACTAATTAACTCTAAAAAAGACACGTCGACTTGTTACCCCTCAACTCCAAAGAACCAAATGGGCTGAGTATTACTCAACGGAGACATGTTAATAAACATTCTCTTTAGGGCCCGAGACGTTCCTTTATTTACTACCAATTCAATCATAAATCTGCCACTTGGATAAAAACGCACCTCATCACTACTATGTATCCCTGTAATTTGGCGGAAAGAGGCTGCATCCATACGCCCTTTACTTCTTAACTCTATAATGGCCTCCGCCTGCCGCTCTGGGAGCCACAGTCGAAGTAATCTGTCTGGCGCCTGTAAGGGTAAGAATGCTCGATTAGGTATACGCGTGAATAGCAGTACGTCATCCTCTTCCAAACCAGCTTCGCTCAATGCATTAGTTAGTTCACTGCGACTTTGAAAAAACTGCCCCGACATCTCTGACGAAGAACCGGAAACAAAGCCTTGTAACTCGATAAGCTGATTCCGCACAGATACAGCTCGGTGTCGAGCCCCAAGCATTTGCGTTAACAGCGGTTCTACGGTAGCGCGACTGCCGCCATTAAAAACTGACACCAAGCCATCGTTGTCCTGAATACTTACTCTATGGCCAGAGGGCGTAATAAAGGGCTTTCCGTAAAAGTTCCACTCCGTAGCTATCTCGCCTTCTTCCCCATTGACCCAGCGCTTGGTTGCCAACTCATATAGCAACTCAGACTCAAGAGTACGCAGGTCAACCTCAGCCAACACTTTATCCTGTAGAGCTTGTGCAACAGCCACCTTGTCCTTGGAGGAGTAGCTCATCTGCAAGGCCAATACACTTATCACTGCTACCATCAGCAGCACCTGAAGCAGTGCTATACCACCCTCTCTTCGGTAGAGATTCTTCATCAAGCTTCTCCCCAGCCGTCTGAGGAAAAATGCAGCAAATAACTGTTATCCTCCGGTAACACGAAGCGCAGCACGACATCGTCCAAGGTTATAGCGATGGCATTCGGCATCCTTCTCACCGAGTGCCCACTGTAGGTATTACTCCATTCAGGTTTGCCTATCCCCTCGTCAAGATAGCGAGCTCTATCTTCTGCGCTTCTCCAACCTAAATAGCGAAAACCTGCTGTGCGTAAATCTTCGAACAGCACCTTCTCATGGATAAACTCAGGTTTGTCGCCGGAAAGAGCCAAGGCTCGGTCTTTAATTGGCGCCTCCTGATAAAGAACCTGGTAAGTGCCGTCTCCAACGGCAATGACCGATATTTTCACGTAAGATGCCTGTGCAGCAAACACCGGGCTGTCAGACACAAACTCTAGTGATTCTGATTCCCCCTCGAAGAAATAGGATGAAGAGCTTTGCTTATTGACCACGAACGGTAAAGCACCACGAATGACATCCAGCATCATGAGTTGGTCTTTTTTTTCCGCTAGCAAACGATAAAACTCATTGGTCTCTTTCGACCACCGGTCATGGAAGAAACTGTAACTCGTGGTTGCCACCAGCAGCAACGACATAAGAACTGCACTCGCAACTAACATCTCAACAAGGGTAAATCCACGCTGTCTCCTCACCAGCTGAACTCCTTGTACGAGATAATAGGGCGCCCTTCAAACTCTAACGTGACATTCCATAAAACATAGCGCTCAGTAAGCCCCGGATAGTCTTCGAGCAGATCTTCATGGACATAACCTCTCTCGCGCTTTTCTACCTCAGCATACCAATGGTACTTCAAACCCTGAAAAACCCCTTCGCCTTGCTGCTCTTGCTCTGTTCGCAACTGGTAGCGAATCACATCAATCACAAAAGGAATAGCCGTTGAAGATCGTAAACTAGCCTCTGCTCGCCGTTCAGCCGCCAATGAGCTTTGATAGAGCATCGTCATAATCGACACCACAGCGGTAAGGATCGCACTGGCAACCAAAACTTCAATCAAGGTAAATCCTTGCTGTAATTTGGACCTTCCAAGCAATGCTGCATTACCACATGGGCGAGAGCACGAAGCGCCCTCACCAACAGCGAGGGCTGAGTAACTACAACCTAACATGCTCCAGCCCTTGCGCTAAGCTCTGCTTCAGCTCATCCCACTGGCTACTGCTGTCCACGATACGCGGCGTTACCATAATGACCAGCTCAGTCTTTCTCACACTCTCAATCTTTGAACCGAACAGCCCGCCGATCACAGGCAAACCACCCAATATGGGTATTCCCGAACCATTATCTGAAATGTCTTCGCTGATTAACCCCCCAAGAATCACCGTCTGTCCCGACTCAGCGACCACCTCAGTGGTAATGCTTCGGTCAAAAATAGAGGGGTTACCCTCTACCTCAGTGCCACCATCTAAGGCATTACTGTTTTCTTGAGAAATAGTCATCGACACGATGCCTTGCGAGTTAATCGTGGGGGTCACCGACACCTTAACACCCGTTTTGCGGTATTCCACTGAGCGGGTCACACCATTGTTACTATCCGTCGTAGTTTGACCCACGACGGGAATATCGGTACCAACATTAATGTTCGCCTCTACGCCATCACGCACCAGTAAGCTTGGCTTCGACATAATGTTGACATTGTTATTGCTTTCAAAGGCTTGCATATTGATGAAGTCATCGCCATTCATCCATTTGATAAAGCCACCACCAATCGCCTCCAGGCCCGGCTCAGTTCCGACTGAAAAATCGCCTTTGGAAAAGGCCCACTCGACACCGAACCTAAACTGATCGGTCATAGTGACTTCAGCGATGGTCATCTCCAGCATCACTTGTTTTGGCATAACATCGAGTTGTGCAATCAGCGGCAGCAATCCTTGATACTCATTAGCGCTGGCTTTGAATATCAAGGTGTTCGCTCGCTCATCAACCACCAAACTCATGGTCTCATTCGACACCGCATTGCTGTTCTGCGCATTCTCTTCCACCCGCGCAGAGTCTCGCTCGGTTGAGCGTTGCACCGACGACGAGCGGCCACCTATCAGCTTACTTAGGCTTTCACCGATATCCGTGGCACGGGCATACCTAGGCTGATAGATAAAATAGCGTAGCTCTGCCCCTTGGCTCGGCTTGTCCATTTGCTCAGCCCAGTAGCGCACTCGCCCAACAAAACTGCTTTCCGAAGCAAACACCGCTAAGGCGCCAAGCTGGTAGATTGGTACCAACGAGATGCGGCGATCAGCCCCCGCCTCTGGCACTATCCCCTCGCTTTTAAGCAGCTCATTGACCGTTTCGATGAACTCATCAAGGGAGATATAGCTTAGCTTTACCAGACCAATATGCTTACTTGTATTTGCCGGCGCATCCAAGATTTTTAAAAGCTCTAACGCCCGCACTACCTGAGTACGAGAGCCGCTAAGTATCAGTACCCCACGCCGCAAATCAGGCGAGACTTTTACCGAGGTAAGCTCGCGCAATACCCGCAGATTCTCCAAGCCAAATACAAACTTCAATGGCACGACTTGAGCCACGTTCTGAGCGCCCTCGGGAACGGAATCTGGCGACGCGCCATAACCCAGCACTGTATTGGCCTGTCCGCCCTGCTGCAGGTTCATAATCACGTACAAGCCGTCACGAGCTTGAATGGTGACCTCGCGCTCCAACAACAGCTCTTGGGTTAACTCGAACAAACGACGAGGGCTAATAGCACTCTGTACATTTAAGGTAACCGGCGTACGGATACTTTGCAGGTTGTCGCCAAGAATATAATCAACCTGCAGTAGCTCCCCAAACACATAGTGCAAAAAGTCATTCATCGGCATCTCATCGGCGGCTAAGCGAATGTTTGCCTCTGAGCTGAACTGGCTAGACAGGCTGGCTCCAGTATTGAAACCGCTTGAACCGAGGCTCAAGCTCGGAACAGCCTCGAACAGCCCACCAGGTTCGGTCCCTTGCGATACATCGCTTAGGGCTGCGTTTTCGCCCGAGTCCGCTGCACCAGATTCAGTACTTTCTACTCTGTCGGTTTCCAGATACGAGCCTCCAACTTCATAGTTGTAACTCGCCGAGTCTGTCAGTACACAACCTGAAAGCTGAACAGCCGCCACTAAAGCGATAAGTAATTGTTTAAAATGCATTTCCATTTTGTCCATAAAGCACTAAATACGGGCTTACTCGTCCGTTGCTTCTACTAATCTAAATAAATTAAGTTCTTGCTGGCGCCCACGATACACGATGGAGACCTGTTCCGGCGAGGGGTAGCCATTGCGGTTAAAGGTTACCGATTGTTCGTGAGGAAAACCAATGTATTCAAAAGATTGCCGTGAAATTTCAGAGCCGGATACCAAATCAATATATCCCAGTTGATTGTTGTACAGCTGAACGGCCACTTCACCACTACGTGTAAAGGCGCGGTGGCTCATTCCTCTCAAACTACTCTTTAACCGGTTTAGCTCTGCCTGAGCCTCAGCCCGGGCAACTTGATTGAGCGTAGCGGGCCCCACGAGCGCAGCTCCCAAACCCATCAAACTGAGAACCACCAACAGCTCAATCAGGGAGAATCCTGAGTTTCGCATCTACAGAGCCACATCATTCAAAGAGGTGATACTTAAAAGCATAACCACCACCACTCCGCCTACGATGCCCCCCATGACTAAAATCATCAAAGGCTCGAGTACCGACGTCAACTTAGCGGTCCACCCTTCAAACTCGCTTCGGCTTCGCTGAGCGACTTCGTCAAACACTTTGGGCAACTCGCCACTTTCCTCCCCAACTTCAATCAGGGAAAGCGACAGGTCACCAAACAGACCCGTCGCCTCAAGTGAACGAGTTAGCGGCTCACCACTAGACACCTTGGCTCTCGCACCTTGGAGCGCCGTCTTTAACTTGGGCCACTCGATACCATCAGCAGCCATCTTTAACGCAAGCTCTAGCTTTACGCCGCTTCTCAACAGCATTCCGATGGCGCTACTCACCTGAATCTGATTAACCAGCAAAATTGATTGACGCAATCCAGGGATTTTCACCAACGTTTTAGTGAGTACTTTTCCGAGCTGTCCGGTGCTACCAAGATGGGCTATCCAGAACACGAGTAGAGCTAACCCCGCAAACAGATGAAGTTGATAACTCTGCATCCAAGCACTTGTGGCTAGCAACACCTCGGTATAAACCGGCAACTCCGAAGCTTGTTCGAACAGGCCACTCATACGGGGAACAATAAAATTAAACACGAACAGAATACAGGCCACACAAACAAACATAATGACCGTCGGGTAGGTAAGCGATTGAATAATCTTGGCTTTCAGATCACAGCGAAACTTCAGCTCCTTAGCTAACTGAGAGAACACCAACGCCAAGTTGCCACTTTCTTCCGCCATTCGAACCAGGTTCACATAAACGTTATCAAAGCCCTTGATCTCGGCCATTGCATCTGAAAGGGGCGCCCCCTTACGAACAGAGGCGGCAAGCTGAGTCAGCACCAACGAAACATTGCTACTGCTCCCTTTCGCCAGTATGTCTAAACCTTTATCTATCCGGACACCACTCTCGAGCAGCAGCGCTAGCTCAGAGGTCATCACTTCCAACTCTGCCAGTTTTAAAGGTTTAATTGCAGATGACGACGATTTTGCCCGATTATCGGCCTGCCGCAACTGTACGACAATTAACCCTTGCTGTTTGAGCGCTAGCTTCGCTTCCTGAAGTCCGTTGGCATCAAGCTCGCCTTTGGCTTCCGCACCATGACGATCAACGGCCTCGTAGAGAAAACGAGCCATTAGTTTGCAACCCTCATCACTTCTTCGGCCGTAGTCAGCCCCTGAGCCACTTTGAGCAAACCATCATCCATCAGGCCTCGCCCCCCCTGCTCGCGATGGTAGGCAATGGCTCTTTGCAAGAAATGCTGGTCTTTTTTTAACGCACGAACCTGATCATCAATCGCTAAGTACTCAATAACCGCCATACGTCCTTTATAGCCGGTATGCCCGCAATGCTCACATCCTACCGGCTGGCGCAATACCAGGGGATGACCTTGGCGAAACTGACTATCTAGCAGTTGTGGATAGCGTCGAGTTAGCTGTTCAATATCAGCAACCGGTTCACTACAGTGAGTACACAACTTGCGTACCAACCGCTGAGCAACAATCGACACTAACGCCGCATTGAGTAGGTACTCCTCAGCCCCCAAGTCAAGTAAACGGGTAAACGCAGAGGGCGCATCGTTAGTATGCACGGTGCTAAACACTAAGTGTCCAGTCAGCGCAGACTGCATGGCGATTCTTGCTGTTTCCGCGTCACGGATCTCACCCAACATGATGACATCGGGATCTTGGCGTACGATCGAACGCAAACCCTCGGCAAAGCCAAACCCGATATCCGACTGAACTTGCACCTGATTAACCCCATTTAGCCGGTACTCAACCGGATCTTCTAAGGTGATGATTTTTCGCGACTCATCATTCAGTAGACTGAGGAAGGTATACAAACTGGTGGTCTTACCAGAGCCGGTGGGGCCTGTTAGCAGCACCACGCCCGAGGTCTTGCGGATATCGGCCAAAATCGCTTGTAAAATATCGTCTGACAAGCCAAGGCTGGCAATATCGTAACGGATCGATTGCTGACGAAGAAAACGCAGCACCATGCTCTCGCCTTCCGCCAGAGGAAGCGCAGAGACCCGAATATCAAGCTTCTCATTCGCGACTTTGATGTCGATCTTACCATCCTGCGGACGCCGCTTTTCCGCTATGTCCATCCCTGACAAAATCTTCAAGCGCGACAGAATTGGAACGCTCAAACGCGCCGGGACCGTATCAACTTCTTTAAGCACGCCATCGATACGCATACGTACCCGGTAGGTACTCTCTGAAGGCTCGAGATGCATGTCCGAAGCACCAAGTTTCAGACCCTTGGCAATCAAGCTATTTAACAAGTTAACTACAGGTGCTTCCGACGCCAACTCCCGCAGCTTATCTTCTTCTAAACTACTGAGCTGATCCAGTTGGTCCTTATCGACCTCGGTGGCTAACTCCAGTAGCGGCTGCGCCGCCGCATCAAACTGAGATTCGGAAACGGCAAAAAGCCGATAGCGGCGACTGGCACAAAGCGATTCGAATAACTCCAGGGCCTCTGGATGCAGGGGATTCTGCGCCAGAACATCGAGCCGACCATCCGCGTTGCTGACCACCAGCCAGCCATAGCCCATAAGCTCATCAAAGCCTTGTCCTTGCATGGCTTGCGCTGACTCATCGAGTTCAAAGTCATCGAAGCTGGGTAGGTCAAGATACAGGCGATACAACGCTGGCAAACTTTCTTCTGCCAGCGCCCCCATATTCACTAGAATATGTTCTAAGGTACCGCCATTGCGTTGCTGAAAATGCTGGGCTTTAGCGAGATCGTCACTGGCAACGCTAAACTGTTGCCCAAGTATCTGTTGTAGCTGGCTCATTGATAAATGATTTCCGCCGCTTCGCCCTCACCACCTTCCTGCCCATCAGCGCCTAAGGTTCGCAAGTTGTAGGGGTTACCATTATCCCCGGGGGCCTTGTAGATATACTCCCGATTCCAAGGGTCAAGGGGTAAATCACGCGGCAGATAAGGACCGTCCCATCCGGTTTGATCGTCAGCTCGCAACTGAGACAACGAGGCGGGGTAGCTACCAACATCTAAGCGGTACACGTCGAGCGCCGTCGCTATCATCTGCATTTGCGCTTCTGCCGTCTTGATTTTGGAAGAACCCACTTTGGAAAACATGGTTGGCGCAACCAAAGACATAAGCAGGCCCATGATTACAATAACGATCAATAGTTCCATAAGGGTGAAGCCGCGCTGACGATTGCCGCGAGTGGATAAGCTGTTACTACTCATTCTCAATGATTCCATTTGACACAAGATATTACTGCCTCGCCATACTCAATCTTGATATCAGACCGGCACGCCGCAGCAGATAACACCACATAAATCTATTTAAACAGAGTGTTATCCCAAAAGAGCAAGGTCTTCTAGTTATTATTCTCTACATTTGGTGTTACGAGTTTAACGAAATAGAACAAATTGGCAAGGGCTATGGCTTAGTGAAGACCAAGCCCCATAAGCGATAGAGGCTCACCACCATGCATTTACGTTTAAGGCTTAGGTAGATAGCGGTTGTTAGAAGGGGCACAAATAAAGAAAGTAGAAGGCCCATTGGGACAAATACTCGCGTAAAACGCTGCGTAGAACAGCCAGTGCTTCTCTCAACCACATCCGGTCAAATTTAAACGACTATATATAGATAACACCTAGGCCGCTTCGGCATAGTCCCTAAGCTTGCTGGAGTGTGAAACAATGCAAACACCCGCCAATAGTGACTTGAACTAGTTTACAGCGCTATTTCAATCAACAAAAACTAACAATTAAACACTCAATACATAGCTGTGAGCGCACTCTCCCGTCATGATTTGAGGTGAGCAATCACTCTCGCCCACAACGCTAACTACCTGACCCACAGGCGACTGAGTGTTTTTTAATCACCTACCAAGCCACCTCAAAGCAGTTTTTTATGCTGCCATAATTAAATTTTACGGCATTTTTCATCTGGACACCCCGCACCAATTATCGATCTCCCCTCATTTTATTAACATTTATATCACTTTGTTTGAACAGCTGATATGCTGCGGCATTAACCATGACAACATTATTTCAAACACCTTTCATCACTAATCTCAACAAAAACTGGTGTAATGAAAATATCACGCCAATAGAGTTATTGGCAGAACAAAGCGTTACCAGCAAAGAAAGGTCAGAGATATAGCAAAATCAACAAGGTGTGATTAAGTGCGATTTTAAGAAAATAATCTGCTGATAGGCGGTTGATGTTAAAAATCAATTCCATTATATTCGACTCAACAAGTGGGTTGACTAATTTACTTGTTAGGAATTTGAGTCTATATCATCTGTGTCACGGGGCCGTCTTGTACCAACCCGGGTGGCTAGTTGGCCTCAGCGGTTGATGAAGCTCAATACGCAATACATTGGACGTTATGGCTATGGATAATATAAAACGGGCTTTAACACCGATTTCATGGAATTGGAGATTTACAAGAAATGAAAACTCTATTTAAAACTTCACTGGTAGCACTTGCAGTGACCGGTAGCTTTGCAGCTAGCGCAGCTAACCTTACCGCCTACCCCGCGCCAATCAAGTTCTCGTCAGAAGCTGCAGAAGTTGGCCTGACCTATGCGGGCAATATTGCTTTCGACACAATCGTTAGTGCAGAGCATGCTGCAGGTTCGCAAATTGTTTTGACCTACAGCGAAAACGTTGACCTAACTGGTGTTGCCGGCGGTAACTGTGGTACCCCTAACGAAGGTGTGTTCTTCTGTGGTCCTGATGGCACTGGTACTGCAAATGATGACATCGAGTTTGATGTAGGTAACGGTACTTTCACCTTTGATTCAGTTGTTGTAGACGCGACCGCTCGCACCCTGACTTTCAACGTGAACTTGGGTAACCCAGTTATCCCTAACTCAGCTTTCCGTACTACCATCTTGGGCACTTCACCCGCTATCGTAAACGGTCAGTCTACTGTTGCTTATGCATCTAATTTGGCCGGAACTCCAATTGAGACTGGCACTGGCGTATTAACTAGCGAAGCCAGCCAGTACTCTTTTGTTGTTACTCAAGAGCTAAACAACCGCGTTGAACGCGTAAACCAGCTTACTTTCGTAAACGGTTCTGCTGAAGAAGAAGCAGTAACTGCAACTAAGACTGATATTGCTAAGTTCTCTTTCACTGACTCAGCAGCAGACTTTGACGTTGCAGTAGCTCCTGTTGACTCAACCGGTACTGTTATGGTTCGTGGCTCTCTGGATGCAGGTGGTGCACTTAACTCTGCAGAGTATGTGACTACTGGTGCCACTTGGACCGCCAACGTTGACGTTATCGAAAACACTAAACTTGTTGGTTTCAACATCACGGCTCCTGATATGGACGTTACTCCTGCAAACGTACTGACTTACGTATTTGCTGGTGGAGCAGGCGAAACTATCCCTCTAAGCACTTTTGCAGTTACTGCTGAAGTAGCATACAGCAATGGCGCAGGCACCAACGGCACTAAGACTCTAAGTCAAGACACCAGCCTAGGTGAGTGGGCGTTGGATGCATCAGTAGTTAACGTACCTTACCTACCGGTAGGTTACGAAACCATCTCTTCTAACGTTGAGTACAGCAACCACGGTTCAGCTAGTGCTGAAGTTGCAATTACTGCATTCGACCAAGCTGGTAACCAGTACTCTGGTGACTTGGCCGATGCGCCTGCGAAGACCGTAACCAAGTACTCTGAAGATGACATCATGGCAGCGTTGGGTATCACCGAGTCTACCAAGTTGAACATCACCTTCATCTCAGACGCCGATGAAGAAAACGTAAGCATCGTACCTTACTACCGTACTGGCGATTCTCGCGTACAAAGCATCAACGACCAGTACAAGAAGTAATTAGTTACTTTTAGTATTGAGTTAGCACACTAAAGCAGGCTTCGGCCTGCTTTTTTTTCCTCTCCAAACAGCTAGCTAAACGCTCGAACCGATAGCCGGCAGCCCCCCATAAGCGCGCGACCAAGAATTAGGTTTGCGGTTAGGCTTAAACCCCACGTATAATCGTCGCGGGCAGGTATGTTCCTGCTCACCAGTCATGTCGTAGTCAGGGGCTACTCGTTAAAGGAATAACAAGCCCTCACTCTCCGACGCTATGCCATTATCAACTGTAACAAGCGGAAAAATGATTCGATTGCTCATAAGGAACCTGCGTGCCTTAGCGCTTCCCATTACTCTTCTTTTTTCACTTCCCGGTATGGCGATTAACGTCACTCCACAGATGTTGCAACAGTTCCAGCAGCTGCCACCCGCGCAGCAGCAAGCGCTGGCTCAGCAATATGGGATCGACCCAGCGATATTGCAAGCTGGAATGACAACCAGCAGCAGCCTTCCGTCCAATCAAGGCCAGCTGACTCCCCTTCCCGACGACCCATTAGCCTTACAGCTAATGCGTGAAGAGCAATCGATTTTGCAGAGCATGAAAGACGAAGAAGAAGCCGACAAGATTAAACCGTTTGGCTACGACTTGTTTTTGAGCTCAACGCAAGCAAGTGCAAACTTCAGCCCGGCAACCGATGTACCAGTACCAGATAACTATGTACTGGGCCCCGGCGATACCATTATGATCCAATTGTTTGGTAAGCAGAATCAGTCACATAGCTTAGTCATTGATCGTCATGGAAAAATTCAGTTTCCTGATATTGGGCCGGTGAATGTTAGTGGCTTAACGTTTGCGAAAGCCAGAGAGCTAATCGATGAAGAAGTAAACAGGAAGTTACTCGGCCAACGCACCTATATTACGATGGGTGAGCTTCGCACAATTCGCGTTTTTATCGCGGGTGATGCAATCTACCCCGGCTCCTACACGGTAAACAGTCTGACGACCGCATCTCAAGCACTGTTTCTAGCCGGCGGGATCAAAGAGATGGGGTCGCTACGTAACATTGAGGTGAAGCGTGCCGGTAAACTAGTGGCCTCATTTGACTTATACGATTTGCTTCTTCGCGGCGACGCCACCGGTGACGTGCCACTGCAAACAGGTGATGTAGTATTCATTCCCGCGCTAGGACCAACTGCGCGTGTAGAGGGCAGCGTTAGGCGCCCCGCAATTTATGAGCTGAAACATAGTGAGAGCATTGGCGATCTGCTCGATATGGCCGGTGGTATTCTGCCAGGTTCCTACCCTAAAGCATCAGTGATCGAGCGAGTTGATGAAGAGTTTGTAAAAACTGCCATTAACATCGACATTTCATCTTCAGAGCAGCGCAGTAAAAAGGCCAAAGATGGTGACCGACTGCTAGTTCGCAGAGGCACAACCTTAGTCGAAAACTCAGTGACACTGGTGGGGGCGGTTGCCCGCCCGGGTATATACCAATGGCAGCCTGGCATGCGTGTGCAAGATATCCTTTCCACGTTTAATCGCGATCTCTTGCCGGCCAGTGATCCTCGCTACGCGATAATTATTCGTGAGGAGTATATTGGCAGCGACTTCGAGCTGGAAGGATTCAAGCTTGCTGAAGCCATTCTTAACCCCGACGGTAAGCACAACCGCGTATTACAGGCTAATGACAAAGTCATGGTGTTCAACCTCAGGGATGAGTTAGTCGACCGGCGTGAACTTGCACGCTACTTCGTATCGATAAGCCGTGAGCAAAGCGATATTGATGTTGCTCGACTGGAGATTGCCCAACGAGGAAAAACAGAACAAGCCCTACTTCTCGAGCAACAACAGCAGCTTAACCAGCAGAGTATTGGTGGTGTCGCGGTTGTGTCCTCCGCAGTTCAAAACTCAGAAGAGGAAGACTCTCTGGAAGAGGATCTGCGCTTACAGGCTCTACTCAACCTATTCACCAACGAGCGTTTGATTGCTTTGTCTGCCAACCTAAAGCGCGACGAGCTGCTCACGCCTGTCATTGCTAAGCTCGAGAGTCAAGCGAATTACCAACATCCGGTTAAGTTGGTGGGAGTCGTTGGCGAAGTAAACTATCCGGGGATCTACCCGCTGGTTTCCCACGGCAAAGTGGAAGACTTGTTGCTACTTGCCGGAGGGTTGAAAGAAAGCGCATTCATGATGAAAGCAGAGTTAACTCGAACAGAAACCCAAAATGGGGCAAGTATCGAGCACCATGCCATCAACTTGAACCAAGTTATGGGTGGAGACCTTGCAGCCAATATTGCGCTATCAAGCAAAGACCGCCTAAATGTGTTAACTCAGCCTAATTGGCAAGAAAACCCAACTATCGAACTGCGCGGTGAGTTTAACTTTCCGGGGGTTTATTCGCTACGTAAAGGTGAAAGCTTATCTGAGGTCATCGAGCGAGCAGGCGGCTTTACAGAGTACGCTTATCCCTATGGTGCCGTGTTTACGCGAGATTTTCTAAAGCGCCAGGAAGAGTTGGAGATTCAACGTATTATCGATCGCTTACGTAAAGAGGTCGCAAATAGAACCCTGTCGCAGCAAGGAGCCTTTGCCAGTGCTGCGGACTCACAGCTAATGCTCGCCGAACTGGAAAAAGCCCAATCAGTTGGTCGCCTAGTGATCGACCTAGAGAAAATTGCTCAAGCAACACCTAATTACGATTTGCCAACAGAAGCGGGAGACATGCTCTACATTCCACCACAACGCGATACGATTGCGGTAATGGGCGAAGTACAGC
Source organism: Aliagarivorans taiwanensis DSM 22990 (assembly GCF_000429505.1). GTDB lineage: Bacteria > Pseudomonadota > Gammaproteobacteria > Enterobacterales > Celerinatantimonadaceae > Aliagarivorans > Aliagarivorans taiwanensis. Next base: position 17,974 of record NZ_AUBZ01000004.1, read on the forward strand.
ATCCAACCTCCCATCGTCATGATGGCGAACTGAGTATTGAGCAGTACCTCAAGTTATCGGGTGGTCTAAGCCAACGTGCTGATAAAAGTCGTATTTATGTTGTTCGGGCAGATGGCTCAGTACTGCTACCTAAAACGTCGTTTTGGTTTGGTGGCAAGCATACTCTCAATGCCGGAGATACGATTATTGTTCCTCTCAAAACCGATTACAAAGACGGCCTGACTCTGTGGAGCCAAGTGACTAACATCATATACAACAGCGCTGTCGCACTAGCTGCACTAAATATATTGTAACCTCTCCCCAGCTGTACTTTTTCAAGGCGGCTGGGGTTATATTTTACTCGAATTCGGAAATATTAATGTTAATTGAAATTAAGGGCGTACAGTTCTCCAACAAAGGGGCTGAGCTAATGCTTGAAGCCATCCTGGAGCAACTAAGCACTCGTTTTCCTGATGCTCAAATTGCACTGCAGCCAGGTCGTTTTTCACCCTACAGCAAAAGGGCTATGGTTCCAGCTTTTCAAAGACTGAACCTGCGTAAAAACCGTTTAGATCTGAACGGCATCACTTACTACTTGCCGGCGTTCATTAGGAGAGGACTAAAAGAGTTTGGTATCGTTACCGAGGCTGATGTAGATGTGATCTTAGATGCATCAGGGTTTAGCTATGGAGATCAATGGCCCTACTTTGTTCACTATCATGCCGCATCTGAAGCCGCTCGAATGAAAAAGAAAGGCAAGAAGTTTATTCTGCTACCTCAAGCCCTAGGGCCTTTCGAGAGCAAAACTACAGCCAAGCAAATGACTAAGTTGCTAGAGAACGCTAGCTTAACGTTTGCAAGAGATGATGTGAGCTACCGTCACGCATCGCAATTAACAACGCATAACTTACATCAAGCGCCAGATTTCACAAATTTGTTAAAACCAAAGAATCTGGCGACCGATGAAAAGTTTGCTAGTTCAGTATGCCTGATCCCCAATAGCAAGATGCTCAGCACCAAAAACAGTAACGCTCTATGGCATAAACGCTATTTGGAGTTCTGGCATGATATCGTTGAAGTTTTGGCTGAAGCGGGCTACGGATGTTTCCTGTTAAATCATGAAGGTGATGAGGACTTGGAAATTTGCCAACGTATTGCTGCTCACTCTTCGCAACCAATCGAGATTATTCAGGAACCTTCACCAACACGCGTCAAAGCGCTAATTGGTGAATCCGCTTTTGCGGTATGCTCTCGCTTCCATGGCTGTGTAAGTGGCTTGTCGCAGGGCAAAGTCGTATTCGGTACTAGCTGGGCACATAAGTACGAGCAACTCTACAAAGATTATGATGCGTCATCTTTGCTGCTATCGCCCGAGCAAAGCAAAGCAGATCTCAAGAAACTGATTCAAGAAACCGACTTTGAGAAGGTGTCAACGACCCTACTCCAGCGTTCATGCGCTCTTAAGCAGCAAGCTCAGACTATGTGGAACAACGTGGCCAATGAGCTCTGTAAGTAACCCCAAAGCGACTCCCATGATTAGCGTATATATGCCTACCTGCAATCGCCTTGGCCTGCTCAAGCGTGCCGTGGCTTCTGTTTTGTCGCAAACATACACGGACTTCGAGCTCATCATTGTAGATGAGAACTCAACGGATGGGACTAAAGCTTATCTTTCTGAGCTCTGCGAACAAGACGCCCGCATCAAAGTACTGTTTAATTCGAAACAGTTAGGAGCCTGCGCCGCAAGAAACCGTGCGATCTTTGAAGCAAATGGCAAGTACATTACAGGATTAGATGACGACGACGAGTTCGCTCCGAGTCGGCTACAGCAGCTACTAGACGCCTACAACCCAAACGATGCTTTTGTATGCCAAGGGTTTACTTGGCATTACGGGAGTAAAGCTCGTCAGGTTGATACTTCTCCTATGTGCATCTCGCTGAATGACATACTCAGTTACAACCATGCAACCAATCAGGTTCTAACTGAAACATACAAACTTCGAGAAATTGGCGGCTTCGATCCCGAATTTGCAGCCTGTCAGGATTATGATACATGGACCCGGTTAATACTCACATTCGGAAATGGCAAACGTCTATCAGGTACCAGTTACATTGTTCATCAAGGACATGAAGGGCCTAGGGTCACCAGTAAACCAAATAAAATCAAGGGATATGGTCAGTACTTTAGTAAGCACCAGAACCTAATGACAAAGTCTAATGTGGCCAATCAACAATTTATGCAGAGGGTTGCAGCACAGAATCGTTATTGGATTTGGGAATTACTGTATGACTTAAAATTTGGCTACGCGAAACCCAAAGTTAGGTACTTCCTTGCGAAGCTACTTCCTTTTGTAGCTGAAATTCGTAGAAAATGGTTGAGGAGTTCAAATGCTAATTAAGATGTTTGGCCCCCACCTAAACGAGTCTAGAGGAGGTATGAGTTCAGCGCTAACTGCATTCGTTGAAGGTTTGAGGGTTCACCACAATGTAGAATACATAGCAACTCAAATCGATCGTGAAAGGCTGTTTCAAAGTTGGTTCCGTAGCGCTTGGCACATGCTAAAACAGCCAAAGAGTTACAAAGGAAGCGTCTGTTGGTTTCATATGGGACCGTGGCTCTCTATGATCAGAAAAGCATCATTAGCATGCTTAGCGAAACTATTTGGTGCAGAAACCATCGCTCATTTTCACGCCATTTCAGTCGATGACTACTTGAATAGTCGAATCGGTCGCCTTTTTGTCCGAGCGATACTCCTGCCTTTCGATCAGGTCGTAGTGTTAACCCCATGGTGGTATGAGAGAGTATATCCATTCGTAGGGAACAAGCCTGTGACTATAGTTGCAAATCCAGTAGACCACGCGCTACAGGCAGTCGCGGATCACTATAACCAACACCCTAAAGATGAAAAAGGCCACTCGACTACCACAGTCTTGTCGATGACCCGACTTATCGAAGGGAAAGGCTTAGAGTTAGTGGTAGAGTGTATGCCACATTTGCCAGAACACTTCAAACTAGTTATTGCTGGCGATGGACCATTGAAGCCAAAGCTAGAAGAATTGTCCAAACAGCTAAAGATTAACCATCGAGTAACCTTCACAGGTTGGGTGGCAGGAGAAGCAAAAAGAGAAATCATCGGAGCCTCAGATATTTTTTGCCTCCCCTCACAGCATGACTCTTTTGGGATGGTTTTTATTGAAGCTATGGCTTTCGACCTGCCTATCGTTGCGACACATTGTGGTCCAATTCCCGATGTGGTTACCAGTGATGTGGGACTAACAATTCCACCAAACAGTGCACCCAGAGCTCTAGCAAGTGCCCTATTAAATGTTGAAAGAAACTATGAAGCTTATAGGGGTAATGGGCCTACCCGTGTTAGTAACTACTATAGCCTGAATAAAGTGGTTGCGAATATAGACCAAATGCTAAGCCAAAATCACTGTATAGATGAACCTTCTGCATAACCCAAGATATAAGGCAGACGTTGAGATTACTTTAATGAATGAGCAAGACATTACTCCTTATCAAATTGACTTACTGAGTGAACACCTGAACCAAAAAGGTTTGACCTTTTTACAGCTCCTTTATGTACTTTGGAAGGGCAAGCTGGCGATTATACTGTTTACTGTGGTGTTCGCTGTTACCTCAGTGGCAACATCGCTTTTGCTGCCAAATACCTATCGTGCAGAAACGACACTCAGCCTAGCACAGCAAGATAAATCCGCTATGGGTCTTTCCGGACAACTAGGTGGCCTAGCATCTCTGGCAGGGATCAATGTAGGAGATGGTAATGCTGACAGATCACAGCTAGCTCTAGAGGTACTGCGCTCTAGAGCTTTTGTCTCTGAGTTTATTGAAACACGGGAAATATTGCCTGACTTGATGGCGGTGTCAGAATGGATCGCAGAAGGGAACCGCTTGCTATACGATCCAGCAATATATAAGCCAGACAGCAAAACCTGGGTTCGAGAGGTGGATTTCCCCCGGTCTGTCGTTCCTTCAATGCAAGAAGCTTATGACAAATTCATCGAAATTCTAAACGTAAGCGAGAACAAGCAAACTGGTATAGTAAAGGTATCAATTGATCACCTTTCGCCCCATGTTGCTAAGGACTGGACAAACTGGTTAATAGAAGACCTTAACAACGAGATGCGTCAAAGAGATCTCACTGACTCTAGAAAGACTGTAGAGTACCTGGAAGAAAAGTTAAACAATGTCGTTCTTGCTGAAATGCAGTCAATTTTATTCCAGCTTATCGAAGAGCAAATTAAAACTATTATGTTGGCTGAAGTTATGGATGAGTACGTTTTTAAAACTGTTGATCCAGCCATTGCACCAGAACTTAAGCATAGCCCTCAACGTGCTATTATCTGCATACTTGGCACTTTGGTTGGAGGGATTTTGGGCGTGCTTTTTGTACTGATTCGCCACTTTGCTAAGTTACAAGACTAATGTCCTTGTCGCGTAAGTCGCAACGTTTCCTTGGAAAGAGCGATATATAATGACACAGCAAGCATCAAATAACCATATTGTTGACATAAGCTCGTTTGACCATATCTTGGAGAGATTTCTTTTTTCTATGGCATGCGGGCTATTGTTTGTTGACTCATTGACAGGTTTTTTCGTAATGAAGGTGGGAGTCGACCTCAAAATTTCAGTGCTTTACAAGTTGCTTTTTCTTTTTGTAGGGCTATTTCAATTACTAAGGAGAAACTATAGTTACTTTTTGTTTAGCGTAGGGCTAATGACTTTCGCGATTAGCTGGAGTGTTGCGCAAAACATTACTGGTGGTTTGCACTTCTTAGTTTTTGATTTCGGAGAAGCTCTTAAACTAGTTAGTACCTTTATTGTTTTCCTGGTGTTTTCTACTTTCCGCTTAATCAGCTGCAAAAACAGTTATCCTAAATTTATCAAAATTACACTAGCCGTACTCTCATTAAATATCTTTGCTTCTATTATAGGTATTGGCAGTACAGCATATGGGTTATTTGGAGCTAAGGGATTTTTCGACTCTGGAAATGCGCTTTCAGGAATTATTGTAATCATTTGTACTTTTATGCTAGTGGATGCAATTAAGAAAGGCACACTCGTATTTTGCGCAACATCTCTTTTCTATGCTATTCTCGCTGCATTGATAGGCACTAAGAGTGGCATTCTTAGTGTGATTATTATATCGATGTTGGTTTTGCTTTCGCGCTTTTATCTCACTCCTAAAATACTAATGACACTTTCAGCTCTTTTGCCAATTGTTGTCGTAGCTTCTGTTTTCGTTTATCAGCTATTCTTAGAGTCTGCAATTTTTGAGAGGATTGTTCATTTTTATAACACTGGCGGGTTAACTCGCGCCATACTATCGGATCGCGACCTGTTCTTTTGGGACATTTATCCAAGCTTTATTGAAGAAGGGTTGCCGAGATTACTGTTTGGCTATGGCTTTGAAGAACTAAATAAGTTTAATAAGCCACGTGTGGAAATAGACCCTATTGACATTGTGTTCATCTTCGGATTGTTAACCTTTACTGTTTTTGTGATATTTTTACGCCTTTTGTTTAAATCGGTGGAACTACTTCCAAATAATGATGACAGTGTAATGCGCGATCTAAAACTATCCATTTCAATTTCAACTTTTGTTTTGATTGTTATTTCATCAATCGCTGGCCATGTGCTATTTAATGGGTTCGTAACTTTTCTATGGGGGGTTACTATCGCTATGCCATTCTGGAGGAGGAATAATATAGATTACTGCCGGAATATATTGATAGCGTCAGTCACCGAAGATAGGGCCACCTTGCAATGAGTAGCAAATTCCAGTTAAACGAGTTTGGCGAAGTAATATGCTCGGTCGTTCCTGCAGCTTTTGTTAAGCATATTTGTAAATTTAACAACGCAGCCGAAACGGTGCAAAAATTCCCAACTCACTTGCAAGTAGGCGGCTTAGTGCAACACATCATTGATAACTTCAGTCCATATGATTTTGTAAAACAATATCTTTCCTAAAATGTAGTATTTGGAGGACAGTTATGAAAATTTTAGTCACAGTCGGAACAACACGATTTAGTTCACTTACTGAGAAAGCCCGAACCATAGGCGCGCACGATATGACCCTGCAACATGCCGACCCTAGTTTAAGCTTTGGCCATGTGTTTTTGGATAATATTGAGCAACACTACCAAGATGCTGACTTAGTCATAACCCACGCAGGTGCTGGTAGCGTTTTTTCCTTACTTGAGATGGGCAAGAAAATTATTGTCGTCCCCAATCTTGAGCGCGTTGATAAGCATCAACTCGACTTGGCCCAGCATGTGGAGCGCAATGGCTATGCTTTAGTTGCTTGGGAGATAGAGTCACTAAGACGCTGTATCGATGATAGCACTAACTTTTCCCCAAATACTTATTCTCCTACCAAGTTCTTTAAATTTGAGGAGATTACTGAGTTTATCTACCGATAACGAAAACAACAGCACGACACGCGTTTGTTATACGCAAAACGATTTAGCTTATTTTAACCTTCCTTGATATTGAAAAAACGAATGAATAGTAACTATGATATTGTCTTAGCCTACGGCCAAGGAGGCCATGAAGCTGAAATGCGTAAACTGGTCGAAGGCTTAGCACCACTAGATAAGGGAAAGATACTAGTGCTAACTGATTCACTAAAGCTAAACAGTTTGGCTGACACTCAGTTTTCATTACCGGAAATCAGAGATAAGCACCGAAATAGCATAGTAACCGTCGTCAGCCGAAGCCTGAAACTGCTCAAAATGCTACATGGAATAAAACAGAACTACTCTCCCAAGGCTGTTCTTTCTACAGGACCAGGTTTGTCTGTGATTACTTCAATTTATTTTAAGTTTTTCTGCAAGGCTAAGGTTGTACATGTAGAAACGGGCTGCCGCTTCTACAGTAAGTCACTGACTGGAATGCTCATGTACTATATTGCAGACCGCTTCTACGTGCAGAATAAAGAACAGTTAGCACTTTATCCGAAAGCCATTTTTAGCGGGCGACTTTGATGACCTAGCGTAAGTCGGCGTTTGTCTGTCCACTTCCCCTATCTTCAGTGTTCTTAAGCATTATTAACATTTTACGTATTAGTAATAAGTAAAAGCGTATAACTTATCTACTAAACCTCTTTGATAAGCTGTTTTGGTGATTTCTTATGTGAGTATGGGATCATGCCACCTGGATCTGGATATCCGACTGAGATCAGCATAATTGGCCGTTCATAGGGCTTCAACTTAAGTAATTTAGAAAGATCGCGCTCTTTCTTCTCTAGATCTGGCCAGTTAATAGGACATGTAGATAGTCCTAAGGTTTCCAGCGCCAACATCAACTGCATGGCAGCCAATGATCCGTCGATATAGATAACATGCCTGTCACGTTCAAACGGGTATGCAGATAAGTCTCCCACAACAGCAATCATTGCTGGAATATTATGCGAAAACCCCACTGTTCCCATTGCTATGTTAGCAATCTCCTGCGCTTGCTGTTCCTGTACAGCAGTATAAAAGCGAAACGGCTGACGGTTACAAGCAGAAGGCGCTAAGCTTGCAGCTTGAACTGCTTGTTCAATGAGTTCTATAGGAACAGCTTCTTTTCGATACCAACGAACCGAGCGGCGCTGCTGACAGAGCGCTAAGAATTGCTCATAATTTACATCGCTTTTCACACCTTCATCACGGCAATAAGGAATGAAATCGTTGCTACTGGCAGGCTTAGGCAGTTGGCTGAATTGGTTGTAAGCTTTATCGAGCCATGGCGATGATAAATCAACAACTGAAAAGTACTCTGTCAGGACATCAAAGGCCCACTGCATCTCCTGGCGCTCAACACTACCAGCAGCGACACATCGTGAGTAACAATTGAGAGTCTCTGCGAGATAATCTTTAGCAAACACACTTCTCCTTGGGCGCATTATCAGCCCTTTCTCTAAGCGATGAATGTTTCTACGCAGTAACACAGAGCTATCACCGATGGTATGTAAGCTCTTTTGATAAGCCCGTTGCCCAGATAATACCGCATGTTGCTCTCGCTTAAACTGTCCAGAAAAGACACTGTAGTAAAGTCTTGATAATCCCTGAGAGCCACTCATCAAATTAGCAAGCGGTCTCATTATAGACAAAAGTAACGACTTTATAGTCTGCTTAAATTTACTCAAATTGAATCGATGTCGGTTGAAAATCATTTCGCTACCACTTAAAAATCCGATGAATCCGTAGAGGAGTCAGTAATGAACGAGTCATAACCCAAGCCATGGGTCGAGTTTTCTCGCTAAAAAAGAACGCTAACCATCCCGCGCTTGCATAGGATATCAATGTAGCTAGGGCCGCGCCAATCGCCCCCATCTCAGGAATTAGCCATAAATTCAGTAGCACATTTATCGCGCAACCAGTTAGGTGTGTCACGAGAGAAAACTTGAGCAAATCCTCCATCATTAACCACCTGCTTGCCAAGGTTCGCATAAAGACAAACACTCCAGCCCATATATGCACAGCCAGTACGGTAGCACTTGGCAAATAGGTGTCGCCAAATACGAAAGAGACCATAGGCTTAGCTAGCAACTGAACAGATAATGCTAACGCTAGAGCTAACACGAATAGGCCATCACAACTTCGCTGCAACCTAGTCAAATATTTGCTTCGATTTACTTCCCTAAGCGACATAAGCCTTGGAAACAAAGCCGCAGTAATCGCTAGGGGGATAAAGTACCAAATCTCAGAGAGTCTTGCCGCTAGGGCGTAGTAACCCACCTCTTCCATGGAGGTCATTCTAGCAAGCATGATCTGGTCAAATTTTTCGTTAACGACAACTGCAACCGAAGAGAGTATCAGCCAGAAGCTTCTTGAAAAAAAGAACTTGCACATCAAGGGCTCAAAGCGCCACCTTAGTAGCGCTTTAGTTTGCACATGGTAGCATACCAACACACCAAAGCCTTGGATTAAGAACTCAATGCCGAAAACAATAATCAGCCAATGCAGCGGGTTAACAGAAGAAAGGCTAAGAATTTTCAAGCCGCTACAAATAACGACCGAGAAAAAACGAATGAGCGCAGGTACATGCAATTGCATGCGCGACTCATAGTAGAAGTTCAGTCCAAGTAGCGCGGTGCTTCCCCCTCCCATCAGCAAAACTAAATAAGCCGCGTTAGAGATCCCTGCGGGGAGTAACCAATGAACACCAAGAAAGTACAATGTCGCCATTCCGACACATCCGCCCAAACAGCGAATACCAATGGCGGTGCCTAGCACCTCGTCATGTTGCTTAGGGCGATTTAGTAGTTCTCTTGAAATGAGGCCGTTTAGGCCAAGCGCGGTAAACGGAATAAACAGTCCGACAAGCGACAGAAGGTAGGATAGCGCCCCCCATTGAGCGGCACCCAAACTTCGAGTCACTAATGTTACCACGACCAAGTTAATCATCATGGAAATCACTTTTTCCACAATTTGCACTAACGAGTTACTGAGTATCGATTTAGCTCTAAACATTTTAACTTAGATTCTATGCGCTCAAATTTGTGTTTTAGACTCGTGTCCAGTAATCACTATGAACTTAGATATAAGACTTATTGCTGGCTTGCTCACCTTAAATAACCCCAGTTATGACTAGCGCCAACTGACTCGGACCTCGCTCTTGAACTTGACGAGAAGGCCACACCGTACATAAGGCCCCATTGATTCGCAACCATAATGCTACATTGGCCACACTTTTGAGAAGGTTGCTTGCAGCGGAGCCCCTTAAATCCCAGAAAAGCCAAACAACATACTGGCTTTATTGGAAAGCTCATCGATAGCACGATTTTCGAAAGCCCTTGGCAGCTAACCCCTTCTGACAAGAATGGAGAGGACTATGCCTGCGCCATAGGCTGGTTGATTTGTAATGGTACCTAGTAGGCGTACTTAACCGAGCCAACCGTTGGCCGCCACCCCGGGCGTGGCGGGGAACTCTCCGGCCCAAAACCAGCCATTCTCAAAATTCAGGCACAAAAAAACCAGCGCTATAGGCTGGTTAGTTTGTGATGGTACCAGTGGGCGGACTTGAACCGCCACGCCCGCAAAGGCAACGGATTTTGAATCCGTCGTGTCTACCAATTTCACCACACTGGCATCATATTGTGTTCTCGCGTTAGCGAGTGACTGGCATTATAAGGAGCGCGCTTAGATTGGCAAGTGCTTTTTTACCGCTTTATGACTGTTTGTTTAATCTTGCAGCAAGTTGCCATTCCGTTGTCTGACGCCTCTGTTAGAATGCCTCCATCCAGGATGATTATCAGTGTAACCAATGACTAGCCAAGCCCAGTACGCCGCGCTGCCCAATGCCGGTTTCTTTCGTCGCCTCGCTGCGTTTATCTACGACTTCTTTATGGCCTCGGCGATCGCCTTGGTGATGACCATGCTCAGTCTGGCGCTGACCGCTATCGCTAATGCGCTGGGAGTCATTAGCTTACCAGATGGGATGGAGCACTCCACCTATCTCACCCAACAGTGGTGGTCGCAGCTGCTGATTTGGGGCGGCGTGGTGGTGTTTTTTATCTGGTTTTGGACCCGTGCGGGGCAAACCATCGGCATGCGTGCATGGCGCTTGCGGGTGCAGAACAAAGACGGCAGCAATATCTCCATCTCCCAAGCCTGCTTACGCTTATTTACCGCCGCCTTCGGCCTTGGCAACCTGATGGTGCTGGTGACCCGCGAGAACCTCGCGTTTCAAGATTTATGGGCGCGCTGCGTCGTGGTCACCCTGCCCAAACCCAACAAGTAAGGCCCAACGCGAAATAACAAAAAAGGCGCTACGTATTGCTCGCAGCGCCTTATCCAATTCGTCGCTAACTCTGTTAGGCCCGCCGGTTAATCAACACCAAGGCCAAGCCCAACACAAACACGCTAGGCAAAGCCGCGCCAATATACGGCGGCACGCCATACACCAGACTCACCGAGCCCAACACCTGATCGGCGATGTAGTAGCTAAAGCCTGCCACCACACCCAGGATGATCTTCACCCCCATGCTGGAGCTGCGTAGCGGACCAAATACAAATGAAAGTGACAGCAGCATCATAATCGCAGTAACGATGGGCATCATTATCTTACGCGCCAATGCCAGCTCATAGCGGGCCGGATCTTGCTTGTTCATCTTCAAATAATCGATGTACGACACCAGACCGGTGATCGACAAATCTAGCGGCTTGACTGCCACCACGCTTAGTTTTTCTGGGGTCAGAGTACTGGCCCAGGGCAGATCGTTCACCTCTGCGCGTTTGATTTGCTCATCATCGAACTCGGTGATCCGAGCGGTTTCAATCCACCACTGTCCGTCTTTGAAGTAGGCCGCATCGCCCTCTATCAGCCGGTACAAGTCGTTGTCATCGTTCAGGTGGTAGATGGTGATATTCAGCAGACGCTGGTTATCGCGCACCTCAGAGATGTTCACAAAGCTATCGCCGTCTTTGGCCCATACCCCGCGCTGCACCGCCATCATCGAACCGCCAGAGATCTTGCTGGAGCGCAGCTCTTTGGCCATCACCTCAGTATCTGGGGCTACGTACTCACCGAGTAGCATCATCAGGACCATCATCGGTACCGCAGTCTTCAGCACCGACACTGAGATGTTAAAGCGCGACAAGCCCGCCGCTTGCATCACCGTCAGCTCCGACGAGCTGGCAAGGGTGCCTAGGCCAATCAGAGAGCCGAGCAAGGCGGCTACCGGGAAGAACAGCTCCAGCTCTTTAGGCACACTTAGCACCACATACCACAGGGCATCAACGATCTGATAGTCGCCACGACCGACCGCACCAAGCTGCTCTACAAACTTGATGATCATGCTCAGGCTCTGCAGGGTCAGCAGCACCATAAAGCTGGCAAATAGGATGGTACGACCCACGTACCAATCTAGAATTCGAAACACTTATTTACCCTTTAACCATTGGCGCCCGATCAAGAACCATTCGCTGCGTAGGAACAGGTAGACCGAACCAATTGTGAACATCAATCCATGTACCGCCCATAGGCCGATCTGCGGCGGCAACTTGCCATCTTCCAAAGCACTGCGCGCGGCGCTCAGCAACAGGTAGTAGCTAAGGTAGAGCAAGATAGCCGGCAGCAGTTTGGCGTAACGCCCTTGGCGTGGGTTCACCGCCGCCAGCGGCACCACCAGCATCACCAGAATCGGGACTGACAAGGGCAGGCCAATCCGCCACTGCAGCTCGGCTTCTGTCCGCAGGTCTTCGCGATTAGCTAATAGTTGCTCGGTGGGCAGCGCCCGTAGGCGTCGCTGGGTTTGCACATCGCCGCGTTCGGAGATGTGCGCCTGATATTCTTCAAAGTGCAGTACGCTGTGATCGAGGTGCTCGGGCGCCTGCTCGAAGCGCTTACCATCGCGCAGTACCAGCCACAACGAGCCATCGTCGTGCTCTTCGATCTCGCCCTTGCTGGCCATCACGATGGATGCGCGGGCATCCTCATCGTCAGGGCTGTGCGCCACAAACACCTTCTCTAGCTGGCGGCCCTTGTTGGTGATCTGCTCAACAAAAGTAACCGCGCCGCCACCTAGCGAAGTGAAGCGCCCCGGTACTAAGGTTGCTAAGCCGGCTTCAGCCTTTACCTGATCAAACAGGCGCTGCTCCAGCTCTTGAGTATAGGGACTCACATAGAGGGTATTGGCCGCAGAAAACGCCATCGAGATGAGCCCCAACACCATGGTATCGCGCAATAATTGGCTGGTGCTGTAGCCACAGGCTTGTAACACAACCATCTCACTTTCTGCGTATAAGCGCCCATGCGCCAGCAACACCCCAATAAACAAACTTATTGGTAAAATGAGCACTAAGAAGCTAGGCATGTTGAAAAGCATCAGCTGAGCAATAATGTTGCCGGGAATGCTGCCATCAGCAGCTTGGCCAAGGATGCGGACAAATTTTTGCGAGGAGAAGATCAGCAGTAGAATCGCCAGAACAGCTATCTGGGTTTTAAAGGTTTCTCTAAATAAGTATCGGAAAACAAGCACTCAGCGGCCCACTCAAAATATGTATCTATGCTGCCAATGGCAAAAAATTACGTTAAACTTTGTGTTTTTGATAGTTTTGTATAGCAAAACAGGGCCAGCTCGCCCATATTGAAGAATCAAATAGTCAGATGCCGCACCTATCAGTTAGCAGGCAAGCTATCTTAACCCAGATTTGGTGATTGTAGGAGTATTCATGGAGTTTAGCGTAAAAAGCGGTAGCCCAGAAAAACAACGAAGCGCTTGTATTGTCGTCGGCGTGTACGAACCCCGTCGACTGTCTCCAGTAGCCGAGCAGCTAGACAAAATCAGTGACGGTTACATCTCCGCACTACTACGCCGTGGCGATCTTGAAGGTAAAGCCGGACAAGTATTGCTGCTGCATCATGTACCGAACGTGCTCAGTGAGCGCGTACTATTAGTGGGCTGTGGTAAAGAACGCGAACTGAATGAACGTCAGTACCGTCAGATCATCACCAAAACCATTAACACCCTAAACGAGACTGGTTCGATGGAAGCGGTGTGCTTCCTGCCAGAACTGCACGTTAAGTCGCGCAGCACCTATTGGAAAGTGCGCCAAGCGGTTGAGGCCACTCAAGAAAGCCTGTACAGCTTCACTAACTACAAGAGCAACTTTGAAGAAGCTCGCCGTCCACTGCGTAAATTGGTGTTTAACGTACCAACTCGCCGCGAACTAGCAGTGGGTGAAAAAGCCATTCAACACGGCCTGGCGGTCGCCAAGGGCGTGGAGCAAGCCAAAGACGTGGCCAACCAGCCACCGAACGTGTGCAACCCAGAGTACCTGGCCACTCAAGCCGCACAGCTATGTAAAGATTTCGACAACCTAAGCTTTAGTCGCTTCGGCGAGAAAGAGCTGGAAGAGATCGGCATGCACTCTTACTTAGCGGTTGGCCGTGGCAGCGCCAACGAGTCGGTAATGAGCGTGATGGAGTACTGTGCGCCGGGCCACGAGAACGACAAACCGATTGTACTTATCGGCAAAGGCCTGACCTTCGACTCAGGCGGTATCTCGCTCAAACCAGGCGCTGGCATGGATGAGATGAAATACGATATGGGCGGCGCCGCCGGTATCTTGGGCACCATGCGCTCACTGGCTGAGTTGCAGTTGCCCATCAAGGTGATCGGTATTCTGGCTGGCTGTGAAAACATGCCCGCAGGCGATGCCTACCGCCCCGGCGACATCATCACTACCATGTCGGGCCAAACCGTTGAAGTGCTCAACACCGACGCTGAAGGCCGCATGGTACTGTGTGATGTGCTCACCTACGTGGAGCGCTACGAACCAGAGCTGGTAATTGATACCGCGACCCTAACCGGCGCCTGTGTGATTGCCTTGGGCCATCATACCTCGGGCCTGCTAAGCCCACACAACCCGCTGGCCCATGAGCTTATCAACAGCTCTGATTTAAGTGGTGATAAAGCATGGCGTCTGCCGCTGGGTGAAGAGTACCAAGAGCAGCTGCAGTCTAACTTTGCCGACATGGCCAATATTGGTGGCAAAGGCGCGGGCACCATTACCGCCGCGTGCTTCTTATCGCGCTTTGCCAAGAAATATAACTGGGCCCACCTCGACATTGCCGGCACCGCCTGGAAGTCGGGTAAAGACAAAGGTGCCACCGGCCGCCCGGTGCCGATGCTAACCCAGTTCCTGCTGAGTCGCTCCGGCCAGGAAATTGACGAGTAACACGGGCTGGAACACAACAGGGAGCTTTTGCTCCCTGTTTTCGTTTTTGTGCCTGCTAACTTACGCCCGTAAAGAAGGGCAGAACCAGTGCTAGAAAAGTAGCCTATGAATGCGAAATTTTATATCATGCCCGATTCGGTGCATGCCGACAGCGAAGCCTTGTACCACCATGCCTGCGAGCTGATCGCCAGTCATTACCAACAAGGTGCACGCATCTATGTTCTCGCGCCCGATCAGGCCGCAGCGGAACGTATCGACGAACAGCTCTGGCAGTTTGAAGCCAGCCAGTTCGTTCCCCACAACCTTAGCGGCGAAGGTCCGCGAGGAGGGGCGCCAGTCGAAATAGGCTGGCAGGCGCCGACACAACGGCGTCAAATCTTGGTGAACCTGTGCCCTGAAGCACCCGAGTTTGCCAGACAGTACCAGTTAACCATTGATTTTGTGCCCGCCGACGATGACGGCAAAGCAGCGGCACGAGAGCGTTATCGAGTGTACCGCCAGCACGGTCTAAACTTGGAGACCGAGGCCTACACAAAGCATCAATCGAATTAGAGTCAACAGATCCGATGGAAAAGACTTACAACCCCAGTGCCATTGAGCAAGCTCTGTATCAAGAGTGGGAACAAAAAGGCTACTTCAAGCCTCACGGTGACACCAGCAAAGATGCCTACAGCATCATGATCCCACCGCCAAACGTCACCGGCAGCCTGCATATGGGCCATGCCTTCCAAGACACCATCATGGATACCCTGATCCGCTACCAGCGTATGCAAGGCAAGAACACCCTGTGGCAGGTCGGTACCGACCACGCCGGTATCGCCACCCAAATGGTGGTTGAGCGTAAAATCGCTGCTGAAGAAGGCAAGACCAAGCACGATTACGGCCGCGATGCCTTTATCGACAAGGTCTGGGATTGGAAGGCCGAATCTGGTGGCACCATCACCAAACAGCTGCGTCGCCTTGGCGCATCAGTTGACTGGGATCGCGAGCGTTTCACCATGGACCCGGGCCTGTCTAAAGCGGTTGAAGAAGTGTTTGTACGCCTGTACGAAGACGACCTGATCTACCGCGGCAAGCGCCTAGTGAACTGGGATCCAAAGCTGCACACCGCCATCTCGGATCTGGAAGTAGAGAACAAAGAGCAAAAGGGCCACATGTGGCACCTGCGCTACCCGCTGGCCGATGGCGAAACCACCGCCGAAGGTAAAGACTATCTGGTAGTAGCCACCACCCGTCCAGAAACCATGCTGGGCGATACCGGTGTTGCGGTTAACCCAGAGGATCCGCGCTACAACAGCCTGATTGGCAAGTTTATCGAGCTGCCACTGGTTGGCCGCCGCATTCCTATCGTGGGCGATGAGCACGCCGATATGGAGAAAGGCACCGGCTGTGTGAAGATCACCCCTGCCCACGACTTTAACGACTACGAAGTCGGTAAACGTCACAGCCTGCCGATGATCAACATCCTGACCTTGGATGCGATGATCCGCCAAGAGGCCGAAGTATTCACCACCACAGGTGAGCCTTCTGATGCCTACGACACCACCTTGCCTGAAGAATACCGTGGCCTTGAGCGCTTCGAAGCGCGTAAAGCCATCGTGGCCAAATTCGACGAGTCAGGCCTACTGCAAGAGATTGCCGATCACAACAACACCGTGCCTTACGGCGACCGTGGTGGCGTGGTGATTGAGCCGATGCTGACCGACCAATGGTATGTGCGCGCAGCACCGCTGGCTAAAACCGCCACCGAAGCGGTTGAAAACGGCGAAATCGAATTCGTGCCTAAACAGTACGAGAACATGTACTTCTCGTGGATGCGTGACATTCAAGACTGGTGTATCTCGCGTCAGCTGTGGTGGGGTCACCGCATTCCGGCATGGTACGACGAAAGCGGCAACGTCTACGTAGGCCGCGACGAAGACGAAGTGCGTGAAAAGCACGGCCTGGGCAGCGTTACCGTGCTGCGCCGTGACGACGACGTACTGGATACCTGGTTCTCATCTGCGCTATGGACTTTTGCCACCCAAGGCTGGCCAGAACAAACTGACGACCTGAAAACCTTCCATCCATCGGATGTGCTGGTTACTGGCTTCGACATCATCTTCTTCTGGGTTGCCCGGATGATCATGATGACCATGTACTTCTGTAAAGATGACAATGGCAAGCCGCAGGTTCCGTTCAAGACCGTGTATGTCACCGGCCTTATCCGCGATGAGAACGGCGACAAGATGTCGAAGTCCAAGGGTAACGTACTTGACCCACTGGATATGATCGACGGCATCGACCTGGAAAGCTTAGTCACCAAGCGTTGTGGCAACATGATGCAGCCGCAGCTAGCCAAGAAGATCGAGAAGAACACCCGTAAGACCTTCGAGAACGGTATCGAAGCCCACGGCACCGACGCCCTGCGTTTCACCCTAGCGGCAATGGCCACCACCGGTCGTGATATCAACTGGGATATGAACCGCCTGGAAGGTTACCGCAATTTCTGTAACAAGTTGTGGAATGCCAGCCGCTACGTAATGATGAGCTGCGAAGAGCACGACTGCAGCGTGTCAGACGACATGGAGCTATCACTGGCCGATCGTTGGATTAAGGGTCAGTTCCAGCAAACCGTGAAGGCCTACCGTGAAGCGCTAGACGGCTACCGCTTCGATATCGCTGCACAAACCCTGTACGAGTTCACCTGGAACCAGTTCTGTGACTGGTACCTAGAGCTGACCAAGCCAGTACTGTTCAAAGGCAGTGAAGCCCAGCAGCGCGGTACCCGCCACACCTTGATTAACATCTTGGAATCACTGCTGCGTCTGATGCACCCGATCACCCCATACATCACCGAGACCATCTGGCAGCAAATCGCGCCACTGGCCGGCAAAGGCGGTGACGAACAAACCATCATGCTGCAAGCCATGCCAGAGTTCGACGCTACGCAAGTGGACGAGCAAGCCATGAGCGATCTGGAATGGCTCAAGCAATTCATCGTAGCAGTGCGTAACATCCGCGGTGAGATGGATATCAGCCCGAACAAGCCGCTGAACGTATTGTTGAAGAACGCTTCAAGCGAAGACCAGCGTCGCCTGTCTGAGAACCAAGCCTTCCTGGCCTCACTGGCCAAGCTGGAAAGCAGCACCATTCTGGCCGACGGCGACGAAGCTCCCGCTTCTGCCACCGCCTTGCTAGGCGAGATGGAACTGCTAATTCCAATGGCGGGTCTTATCGACAAAGATGCAGAGCTGGCGCGGATCAACAAGCAGCTGGAGAAGCTGGAGAAAGATCTGGCTCGCGTGGTAGGCAAACTGGCCAACGAGAAGTTTGTTTCGAAAGCGCCAGAGGCGGTTATTGCCAAAGAGCGCGCCAAGCAAGAAGAGATGGAAGTGGCCAAGGCCAAGCTGCTTGAGCAGCAAGCCACCATCGCAGCGCTGTAAACCCAAACAGCGAAAGTAAACACTTACCAAGCCACGGCAATCGCCGTGGCTTTTTTCTGCCCTCAATGCCTCTCACTGACACAAAAGCTTAAGCAGATGTTTTCCAGCGCTTTTTGTGATCGTTGCTATACTTTTTCGGAAAGTACAAAAAACATTTCGATCTTAATCAATCTACAAAAGGACTTGTTATGAAAGCCTTATTCCAAACGGCAATTCCTGTTGCGTTTGCCGGCCTGCTTTTGAGCGCCCCCTCTTTCGCCAGCGACACCAGCTACCCCTATCTCGGCGGCAAGCTCGGTTACAGCAAATTCAACGACCCTTGTGGCGATATGTATGACAGCTGTGATGACGATGACCTCGGTATGGGTGTCTACGGCGGTTACCGCTTCAACGACTGGTTTGGTCTGGAAGGCTCTTACCTGTACAGCGGCGAAGCCACCACCAATGGCTCAATCGACACCGACTACAACCTGTTTGAGATAAGCCCCATGCTCTACGCTCAATTTGCCGAGCGCTGGCAGGGCTTTGCTAAAGTTGGCCCAGCCTACTGGGATGGCGAAACCTCGGGCGCTGGCAGCAAGGTCAGTGACGATGGCTGGACCTGGACCGCTGGCCTGGGCGTTATCTACTCACTGGCCCGCAATTGGGACTTACGCCTTGAGTATCAGTACTACGACGATCTCGGCGATGGCGACGAGCTGATCGATACCGATCTGCACTTCACCAGCCTTGGCCTTAACTATAAGTTTGGTGTGGCCGCCGCTCCGGTGCCAACCCCAGCTCCAGAGCCAGAGCAGATGCCAGAACCTGCGCCAGAGCCAGAGCCAGAGCAAATGCCAGAACCGGTTATGATCGAAAGTGTTAGTGCCCGCGTTGAGTTTGCCTTCGATAGTAGCGAGCTTACTCAGGCCGATAAGCTAGACGGCATTATTGCCCATATGAAGCAGTACCCAGATACCAGTGTACTAATTTCTGGCTTTACCGACAGCGTGGGTAGCGATGATTACAACCAAGCGCTATCAGAGCGTCGTTCAGAGTCGGTTGCCAGCTACCTGGAAACTCAAGATATCACCCGTGAGCGGATGATCATCGAAGAGTTTGGTGAGGATCACCCAGAGTTCTCCAATGAGACTGCAGAAGGCCGTGCCCATAACCGTCGAGTGCTGCTGTATATCCAAGCTTTCGAGCAATAAGCGTTAAACCGCGATAGCAAAACAAGCGCCTGCCTGGCGCTTGTTTCGTTTCAGTTGAACGGTAGCCCTGCCAAACCAAAGTTAACAGGCTGATCTTAAGCCATATTTTCCTCCACGATCACACCTATTCCGCCGCCTCTCTGCTAACGTCTAGAATACGCTTGAGCTTTGCTCACCAAAGCGCGAGCCGTCGCAATCAAGGAACAGGTTATGAGAAAACGGATAGACGCCGCCCAGCTTCGCCAGCTGCTGAGCGACAACATGCGCATCATGATCGGCGGCTTTATGGCCAACGGCGCGCCTGAAGGGCTAATCGATCAGGTCCTTGCCGCAGGTACTAAAAACATCACCCTGATATCCACCGACACAGGAACACCGGAAAAAGGCTCGGGACGATTGATCCATGCCAAACGGATTGCCAAGTTATACGCCTCACACATCGGCACCAACCCGGAAACCGGCGCGCAAATGAACCGCGGCGAGCTCGAGGTAGAGCTGGTTCCCCAAGGCACCTTGGCCGAGCGCATCCGTAGTGCTGGTGCCGGCTTAGGCGGAGTTCTCAGCCCGACCGGTTTGGGCACACCCATCGCTGAAGGCAAGCGTATTATTCAAGTCGAGGGCCAGGATTACATCTTAGAGCCGCCACTGCGGGCTGACTTAGCCCTTATCCGTGGCTCAGTGGTCGATACTAAGGGCAATGTGCTCTACAAAGGCACCACCCAAAACTTCAATCCTTTGATGGCAACAGCGGCTAAAACTGTGGTGGTAGAGGCCGAGCAGATCGTCGAAGCAGGCGAGCTACTGCCGGAGCATATCCACACCCCCGGCATCTACGTTGATTACATCTACCAAAGAGAGCAAGCCGATGCGTGAGCTAAGCAAACAACAAGTGCGCCGGATGATTGCCTGGCGGGTGGCACAGGAGCTTCACGATGGCGATGTGGTCAATCTTGGGATTGGCCTGCCCTCGTTGGTGGCCAATGAAACCGCTAAAAACATGGAGATCCTGCTTCAGTCGGAGAACGGCCTGTTGGGGATGGATGGCTTGGCCGATAGCGAACATCACGACCCTAACCTGGTTAACGCCGGCGGTCAGCCGATCACCGCGGCCATCGGCGCCTGTAGCTTTAATAGCGCCGACTCCTTTGCCATCATCCGTGGCGGCCATGTCGACGTCAGCGTGCTCGGCGCCCTGCAAGTCGACGAACTGGGCAACCTGGCCAACTGGATCATTCCCGGAAAAATGGTTCCCGGCATGGGCGGAGCGATGGACCTGGTGGTGGGCGCCCAGCGGGTGATCGTCGCTATGGAGCACACTAACAAAGGTCGCCCCAAGCTACTAACTCGCTGCGATCTGCCGCTCACCGCCGCCAAGCAGGTCAATCTTGTGGTTACCGAGCTTGGGGTGATTGAGATATCTGGCCAAGGCATGTTGCTGCGTGAGCTCGCCCCGGGCATCGACCTGGAAACGATTCAAGCGCACACCGAGGCCAAGCTGCATCTGGCTGACACGCTCAAAACCATGCCAATACCCAATGACCTCTAAGACCTGTTGCGCTAACAGGGCTTGAAAAGCGCGATAAATTACGGACAATTCTCGCTAATTTCATCATTGGGAATCGTCAAATCGTGAACAAAAGCCTTGTTACCAATCTGCTTGCAGCCTTGCTCGTGCTTGCAGGCCACTTTGCCCACACCCCACTGGTTATGACCATGGGGGTGTTTGCCCTGTCCGGCGCAATGACCAACTGGCTAGCGGTACATATGTTGTTTGAAAAGGTCCCCGGCCTCTACGGCTCTGGCGTTATCCCGGCCCGCTTCCAAGAGTTTAAGGCGGGTATCAAGCAGCTGATGATGGAGCAGTTCTTCACCCCGGAGAATATCGACCGCTTCCTCAGCGATGCCAGCGGTCAGGCCGCCCATATCGATGTTCGCCCAGTGATTGAACAGACCGACTTTAGCCCAGCCTTCGGCGCGCTGACCGCTGCCGTGGAGCAATCCTCATTTGGCGGTATGCTCGCCATGGTGGGCGGCAGCCAAGCACTGGCACCACTCGAACAACCGTTTACCGAAAAGCTTAAGTTGGCGATCATCGAGATTGGCGAGGGTGAGCAGTTCAATGAGTTGCTGCGCGAACAACTGGAAAGCCCGGATATGCTAAACGATATGCAGCACAAGGTGGCGCAAATCATCGACCAACGCTTGGCCGAACTAAGCCCACAACTGGTGAAAGAGATCATCCAGACCATGATCCGCCGCCATCTCGGTTGGTTGGTCGTATGGGGCGGCGTTTTTGGCGCACTGTTTGGCGTGCTCTACAGCCTCATCTAAACTTAACTTACCCGCGGTTCAGGGACGAGCTGTTGTAACAAAAGGAAGTGAGGATAGATGTGCGGTCGCTTAAACGTTATCGATGATAGTGCAGTAAAGGATTTGTGTGAGTTTCTCCAGATCCCCTTGTTTCCCCTGCTCCCCAAGGTGTCCGTTGACCCCTTCCCCTGCGACCCCTTACTGATCGTACGCCAAGACGCGCAGATGGAGTGTCTGTCTGCGCAGTGGTGGCTGCTGCAGGAGCCCGACCTATTCGGCTTTCGCCCAAGCAAGTTCACCAGCTTTAATAGCCGTTATGACAAGCTATTGCAGCTAGGCAGCGCCAGCTATCAGGCCTTTCGCACCAACCGCTGCATCATTCCCGTCCATGGTTTTGGAGAGAGCAACGCCGGCGAGCAGGGCAAACGTTTCTTTAATCTGTACCCGAGTGATGGTCGGCCGCTGTTGTTAGGTGGGCTATACCGCCGCTGGCAGCACCCGCAAACGCGCGAGCGAGTCTACTCATGTTCGGTGATTACCCTTCCCCCTCATCCCGAGTTGGCAAGCTGTCATGAGAAATCGATGCCGCTATTGCTGGAGTGGAATAAACAGCAACTTGAGCATTGGCTCAAACCGGAGCCACTAAACCAGCAGCTCACCGACTTATTCCTGCGGCCGCGTATTCCCCAAGGCTTGCGGGTGGAAGAAGTCAGTCAGGCAAATTTTTCTCAGCAAGAGATGCTGACAGAGCGTTTAATTAGCGCGAGCGCCATTGAAGGGAGTGGGAATTAAGCGACAGGCGATTTTAGCGGGAGCCAGAAAGCAAAAAGGCCGCGATAGCGGCCTTTCTCATATTCAGCTGGTACTTACAGTACTTCGATATCGCTGGCTTGAGGGCCTTTGGCGCCTTGGCTAACGGTGAACTGTACTTTTTGGCCTTCGACCAAGGTTTTGAAGCCGTTGCCTTTGATTGCACTGAAGTGAGCGAATACATCGCTGCCGCCGTCTTGTGCAATAAATCCAAAGCCCTTGCTCTCGTTAAACCATTTAACGGTACCAGTCTTAATATCAGACATAACTGTTTCCAAATATATAGTGTTAATGTTGGCCTTAAAGGCCGTGTATCTCGAATTCGGTGAGTAACTTATAGGGCAGGACGAAGACTACGTAGCATCGTTTGTAACTAAAAGAGATACTCATGTATCAAGAAATCAAATTATATAGCTGGACAAATTAAAGGCAATCAGATTGTGCACAAAATACAAAAAAGGGGGCTTGCGCCCCCTTCGAATTACGAGTGTTAAGGTTTCTTAGCGGCGAGTACGACGCTGGATAGCTTTCTCAGCTTTAGCCAGTTCTTCGTCGATGTCGGCGTCACGCTCCAGTACCGCTTCTAGCGCATCGTTAATGATTTGCTCAGCGATTGGGTCGTTGCGGTGTACAGCCAGACCTGCGATGTTGTCAGCAGACTCTTTGTAGATTTGACGTGCTTTCTGACCGCCCAGGTAAGCAACAGGCTGGTTCACGAAGTCATCTTCTTGTGCTTCAACCAGTGCTGGGAAGGCATCCAGGTCGCGGAACGCAGCGATTTGCATCTCTTCGTTCAGAGCCATGAACTTGATGAATTCCCAAGCTTCTGCTTTCTTGTCAGAGTCAGATGGGATTGCGTAGAACGAACCACCCCAGCTAGCGAAAGAACCGCCAGGTAGTTGTGATGCACGCCATACGCCGTCAGACTCAGGAGCAATCCAGGTTGCCAAGTGGCCACCCAACCAGCCGCCCATCATTTCAGTAGCGATGGTGCCGCGACGCAGACCTTCTGTCCACTCAGAGCTCCATGCACCTACTTGCGCATCAACACCCAGTTCACGAGTTTTCTTCGCTAGGCGGAAGGCTTCTTTAAAGCGGTCGTTGTTAACGGTTACGTTGCCTTCTTTGTCGAAGTAGATACCTTCACCGTCTTTTAGACCGGTACGGATTAGAATACCAGCAACGGCAGTCGCGTTGGTCACCATGTAGTTACCAGTCGCTTCTTTCACTTTCGCACCAGCTTCCAGGAACGAATCCCAAGAACGGGTCAGGTCGTCAGCAGATACGCCAGCAGTGTCCATGATGTCCTTACGGTAGAACATTGAACCTGGGCCGATATCCGCAGGGAATGCCATCAGACCACCGTCAGGGCTTTGACCCAAAGCAACTGAGAAGCCAATCATCTTGTCTTCGTACTGGCCAGAGTTGTATGGCGCCTTACGCAGATCTTCCAGACCACCAGACTGAGCAAAACGACCAATGAAGCCTACTTCAATCGCCATTACGTCAGGCAGGTTAGCGCCGGTAGATAGTGCGGTGGTCATTGCGTTGTGGTGATCCATAAACGCCAGTGAAACCAGCTCGATCTCTACATTCGGGTTAATTTCCTTATATAGAGGAATCGCTGATTGAACAGCCAAGTCAAAGCTTGGGAAAGAAGCAACTTTTAGGGTTACTGTTTCCGCGGCAGCGCTTCCTGCGCCTAGCGCAAGGCTTGCTGCAACAGCAATTGAACCGAGCTTAGTTTTAATAGTCATCCTAGTCTCCTTAGTGCTTGAGTTTTTTATCTCAATTTCGCGTTTGAATACGCTTTCATTTTTTAGAGCGTCGTTCCTTGCGTGGGTTGCCCCATCCCTGTTAATCGCGAGTCGTTTATGCTTTGGAAGCCATTCGGGACACATCGAGTCCAGAGAGCGGTAAATGAGTCATGTCCTTTCCAAACTTGCCCTTGGAGAAGAAACAACAGGATTTTCCTGTCGACCCACTTGCTGCCGCGAGGCCACATTGCGTTGTTTTTATGTGGCCCAATTCGATTAGCGTGTAAGCGCTTTCGTGTAGTCAATGTAGCCAAGTGCCATGAGCGGTTCAAACACCTATGGTTTAAGATTTGAAGGCTGTCATAAAAAAAAAATCGACGAAGTGTTTTATCAAATCGCGAACTAAATAACGTAACAATGGCCTGCCCTATTTGATAAAAGCGGTTTGCTCACGATCGCAAATAATCAAGCTGACGCCTTATATATCAAGCTTTTAGACGATAGCGCCTAGTCACACACAACACCTGAACATCCTCTAGCAATCCGCCACAATATGAGAAAACTCTCATTAGTCAGGAAAGCGAATCAGGCTGGATTTCAGGAATTGATGCCACTGCGTTTTCATCCGGTTGCATGGAAAATGTGCGAGTTAACCATTTCCCCCTTGCAGGGCCCTCTCCTAGTGCAATCATGCAATTCGCCCAAAGCCACTAACTGCTTGCGCTAAGGACAAAAAAAGCCAGCTGAAACAGCTGGCTTAACGTTACAAAGGAGTAGGACAAAAGGTGTGATTAACCTTTCACAGCCCCCGCAGTCAGGCCGTCGATCAGGCGGCGTGAGCTTAGGGTGAACATAATCAGTAGTGGGATAACCGCAATGGCAGCACCCGCACAGATCGCACCCCATGGGGTCATACCGGTACCCTGCAGCGAACGCAGAGCCAGTGGAATGGTGAACATCTTCATGTCGTTCATTACCACCAGTGGGCCCATGAAGTTGTTCCATTGACCGATGAACACGATAAGACCCAAGGTACCGAACGCTGGCTTAATCAGCGGTACTACCACACGCCAGTAAATGGAGAACTCATTACAACCATCCATACGTGCCGCTTCAATCAGCTCTTTTGGAATCGCGCTGGTGATGAACTGCTTCATCATAAAGATACCCATCGCACCACAGGCCATTGGAATGTACAGCGCTTTAGGCGTGTTCAACCAACCCAGGTACTTCATTACCAGAGCAGTAGGAATCATGCCCAGGAACGGTGGAATCAACATGGTGCCCATGATGAATGCGAAGATAACATTACGGTATTTAAAGTCGTACATCGCCAGTGCGTAGCCCGCCATTGAACAGAACAATAAGTTCAGTGCAGTGGTGATAATCGCAATGTAGAAGCTCATACCCACGTTGTGCCAGAAGTAAGGCAGCGCGTTCAGCAGGTAATCGATGTTGTTCATCAGCTCGCTACCGAACCATAGTGGCGGTGGCACCGAGAGAATGTCACCGTTGCTGTGGGTAGCAAAGATAAACATAAAGTAGAACGGGGCCAACATGATCAAGGCACCAAAGCCAACCACGATATAAGCGAAAATAGTCGATTTTTTAAGTTTATTCATGAGAAACCTCTTAGTCCTTCTCGCCCAGAATCTTGTTGTTCAGCCAAGTCAGGATGGCAATGATGAAGAACAGTAACCAAGATACGGCCGACGCAGTTCCGAAATCACCTTCAGTAAATGCGGTCAGGTATAGGTGCATTGCTGCTGTTTTACCTGCTTGCTCAATACCACCGGTACCGCCTGTGATGATGAACGGTTCTTCGAACATCTGCAGGTTACCGATAATGGTCAGCGTTACCGCGAAGAACATCATTGGCTTAAGCTGTGGCAAGGTAATGTAGAAGAACTGCTGCCAAGGTTTCGCACCATCAACGGTAGCCGCCTCATACAGGTCTTTCGGAATGGTCTGCATCGCAGAGAGGTACAGAACGGTGTTCCAGCCCACAAAGCGCCAGAATACAACAAAGGCAATCATCGGCTTGATGTACTGCGGTCTCGCCCAGTCGACATTCTCAGTGGGGAACAGCCAGCCTAAAGGTTGGAAGCCAAAGATTTCAACGTTACCAATCTGCGTCAAAATCATGTTTACCACACCAAAGTCGCGTGAGAACAGCGAGGTAAATACCAGCGAGATTGCCACCGACGAGGTAATGAATGGTACGAAGTAGGCACCGATTACCGTGTTACGGCTCTTCTTAAAGGCGGTGTGCAGGAAGAACGCTAGCGGGATAGCCACAACGTGCTGTGGAATACCCGAGGCCAGAGCCAACCAACCGGTATTGATCAGAGACGAGTGGAACCACGCATCATCTCGGAACAGGTAGATGTAGTTTGCCAGCCCCACGAATTCCATGCGGTCGATACCACCGGTCGCATCTCCGTAGTGCAGTGACAAGTAAATAGAAAACAGTAATGGAAACAATCCAAATACAGCAAATAGAACAAAGAACGGACTAACAAACAGGTAAGGTGCCCATTTGTAACCTTTCGCGTTTAAGCGCTGCTTCAGGCTCCGCTTTTTGCTTACTGCTGGAATTTTTTCCGCAGACTCGACAGCAGACATGTTGTACTCCTAGTTGTTATATCGGGCTCGAGGCCCTTTAATTTCAATCCTGATTTTCACCGACCAAGCACAGCCCTTAATTCAGGTTTGGGCGAATTGCATTACCTTCTTGATTGTCAAAGAGGTGGACGCGGTGTAAATCAAAGAACAGCTCAACCTCACCCGTTTCTTGGGTCACATCGGTCTCATCAGAGGTCGCGATATCTGCCACGAAGCGAGAACCGTTCAAGGTTCCTTGAATGTGGTAGGTGGCGCCCAGTAGTTCGATGCCGTCGATGTTGACGGTCAGCTTGCCAATCGCATCTGACTCGATGGCACGCGGGTTAAGGTAGAGATCACTAGGACGAACGCCCAGTGCACAATCGGCTTGATCTTGGTAAGTAGTTGGCAGGGCCAAGGTTTGCTCACCAATAATCACTTGACTGTTTTCAAGCTTGGCGTTCACCAAGTTCATTTCTGGCGCCCCAATAAAGGTAGCCACAAACTTGTTGGCAGGTTGCTCAAAAATCTCTTTCGGAGTACCAACCTGAGCAATGAAACCATCTTTGAGGATAACCACACGGTCGGCCAAGGTCATCGCTTCAACTTGGTCATGGGTTACATACAAGGTGGTAGTACCTAGCTCCTGATGCAGTGATTTGATCTCTGCACGCATTGAGCCACGCAGCTTAGCATCAAGGTTAGACAGTGGTTCATCGAACAAGAACACTTCTGGGGTACGTACCATTGCGCGGCCCATGGCAACACGCTGACGCTGACCGCCCGAAAGCGCTTTCGGGAAACGGTCAAGTAAAGGGGTTAGTTCTAACATATCGGCTGCCAACTTCACTCGGCGCTCGATTTCATCCTTCTCCACCTTGGTCATTTTCAGACCGAAAGCGATGTTTTCCTTAACCGTCATATGGGGATAAAGTGCATAGCTCTGGAAAACCATCGCGATGTTACGTTCCATTGGGTGAAGTTCGTTTACCAACTCCTCACCAATGAAAATCTCACCATCCGAGATCTCTTCCAGGCCTGCAAGCATACGCAATGTAGTTGACTTGCCACAGCCCGAGGGGCCAAGTAGAACAACGAATTCGCCGTCTTCAATGTGCAAGTCGAAACTCTTTACAACTTCAGTTTCGCCAAAGCGTTTTTTTAAGTTACTGAACGTGACTGCCGCCATAGTTTCTGCTTCCGTAAATTTAACAATTGAGCGCCATGTAAGCGCTTTCCAGCATGTCGGTCACTGTAGCTGAGGGGTTGGGGGGGTTCAATTGCGGGAGTGGTAAGATTTGAATCAGGTCATAAAATTCATTTTCATCAAGAAATATGAAAAACAACAAACAACAAAACATAAATATCGGGGAAATTCGCACTAAGTTGTGCGCAAGATCTCGTAATTTTGTAGGTAAATTACATAAGCAACACATAAGGCACTGATAGAGATGAAATAATTTTGGCGTTGTTTCATGAGAGTTACCTAATTAGAAGAAAAAATCGCCATCCCCAATTTCTCTGCCAGTTTCTCTGGTGAAACATGATTTCATAATTACTGTGACCTCGCGCATATTCACACCGGCTTTCACCCACAAAAAACCCCCGAGATCACATCGATTCCGGGGGTTGGATCACACATTTACCCTACGTGTTGCGTAGTTGTTGCGTTTGTTACTTCTCCTGCATCCACAGGATATTGGTGACACAGCGCGGGTAATACTTGCTACCAATCGGCTTACCGGAGCTGAATTGGTCACAGCAGGCATCGGCATGAGCGCCGTGGGTTTGCCAGCGTAAGTGGGCCGCATCGCTCTCAGCGTCCACAGGGAGCGTCATACCTAGCACTTCACGGGCGACGTACTGGTTCAAGAAAATCTTACTGGCCCAGGAGTTATCCGCGGTCGAGGAGAGCTTCCAAGCGTTGTCAGGGTACAAGCAGTAATCGCCATTTAGCACAAACTGCAGGTGACGCTTGAGGGTCTTGATGTAATCGCCATACGGGCCATCTTCAGCCACGGCGTCAAGCAAGCCCAGCTCATAGGGGTACACCAGCGCCTCGATAGCCGGGATAATCGCACTCTTCGATTCACCGTCGAGCACTGCCGGGATAAAGCCCAACTCCTCATCAAAGCTGGCAGCCAGCTTATTGGCGCATAACGTGGCCGCTTGACGCGCTTCATCAGCTTGTGCCTGCAGCCCCTCTTCCGACAATAGCTTCTCTAGCACCAGATACGAGGCCCACGCCTTGCCGGCCAGATAGATGTTGCCGCGCGCCTGACCCAAGCTGTGGTCTAGCGAGTCATAGGTGGTGATCTCACCGCCGCCATGGGTGCGTGACGACTCCATGCTCATAATGCCATCGCGCTTGGCTGCATCAGGATGGTCACGGTTGAGCAGCGATTGCAGGCAGTCTAGCAAGATGCCTTTGTAGCGGGTGCGGAACTCGTTGTCGCCACTCTTGGTGACATACACGCCAGCGCACAGTACCCAGTTGGTCAGCTGCTCGTAGGTCATATAGCTGAAACAGGCGCGGTCCAGCCCACCAATCTCATAGGAGCTATGGCCTTTCGGGCTCCAGTTGTTCGCCACGCCCATATCGTGCACAAAGCTCAGTCCACCGGGCAGCATCTGCTCTGGGTTGGCCGGGTCGAAGGTCTCGTCGTAGTAGCTGTAGTAAGACACTAGCTGCTCGAGCACGTTGCGTACGGTCCATGGGTTCATCTTCATCTCGAAGAACAGCATGTCCACGGTTAAGTCGAGGGTGTTCATCATCAGATACTCCCCTTCGTTCACCACCCACACCGACTGAGTGCCGTCGTACAGCCACTGGGTTGAGCCATAGTAAGAGCGCGTGGCGTGGGCAATCAGGAACTGCTGATCGTCACTGAGGCCGGATTCTGCCAGCTCTCGGTCGTTGTCTTGCGCCAGCTGGGCGTAGCTATCAAAGTGCTCCAAGCCATAGCGCAGCACGTCATTAAGGTGGTTGAAGTGCTGGGTGTAGTAGTAGCGCATCTGGCGGTTGTAGGTAGCGTTGCCTTCAATGTAGACACCCAAAGCAATGCGCAGGGTGTAGCGCTCACCAGGCTGCACCTGCACCTTAAGACCGCCGGTGGGGCCAAGCATAAAGCAGTCGCGATCGCCCATCTCACCCATCGAGCTTCTCACCGAGAAGTGGGAGAAGGCTTCGGCGCGTGTATCCAGCGTGGCAATCCCCATACGGTCTTGGTTGCTTACCCCTTTAAGCGGCAAGGCCTGTTGGTCAACAATGCGGTTCCAGCGCAGCTCTTCGCCTTGTAGCGCAAAGAAGCCAGTCCACTCTTGGTCGCTTTGGTTATCAAAGCTCAGCTCCAGATATACCGCTGGGCACGAAGCCTGTTTAAGGCGGTCCAACTGGGCCAACTCAGGGTCAGCAATCGAGAAGAACGGCGTGAGGATCTTCATCTCAATGCCCGGCGCACTAAAGCAGTCGCTAGACCAGCCATAGTCACGCTCTACGCCGTCAAAGCAGCGCTCTTGTAGCTGTGAGACGTCATCTTTTTGCACGTAACGTTCGCTTTGATCGTTCGCTCCCTGGAAGAAGGGGAAGGTTTGCACCACCTGTTGGTCGTCGACATAGCCAACAAACACGTTTCCGCCATACGCCTCGCCCAACTCCAGGCCTAGGCCGCCAACGCCACCCTGATCACCCACAGTAAAGCTTGAAAGCGCTCCCATGGGAGAGTGGTGTGCGTGGAAATAGGTATCTTTTAGTTTCATAACTGCTCCTGAAAAGGTTGGACGGGATCGCAAGCGGTGAAATATTCACCAAAATGTAAGCGCTTTCCCATTATCCAGCACACTGTATGCGAATTGCTTAACTGACAGCAAAGTGGGAACGGCCAGTCTATGAAGTTCTTCAACAGAAAGCATCGTCTTATGAAACATATGAAACTAAAGCTGTGATCAAGCCGACAATGTCAGCCTTGCTCACGAAATGCAAGTCAGAGCTAAGATTAGCGAACAGACCTTAGACAGTGCGGCTCGTCGATGTTCAAGGCGCGTCCATGTTAAGGCAGCCAAGAGAGAGCAGCAGGCTAACACCTTGCAAGCCGCGAGACATCAAGCCACTTGTTGCAAACCGATAAACTGAAGGCAAAAAAAAGAGCCCGTAGGCTCTTCTTGTCGTCACATAAAACGTCGATTACTCGTCCTCTTCCTCGCCATCTAGCGGGATGAAATAGGTGCCCCAGCCATCGTAGATCACCCGATGTTTATCGGCGATGGTTGCTAGCTTTTCGATATCGACCTTGATGGCATCAGCGTTCAGTGGCGCATCCACCACCACATCAAAACACCATACTGCAGAGCCATCGTCCAGCTCGGCTTCTTCTGCATCAGTCACCTCAAAGCCAGCTTTGAACACGTCTACTGCGGCTTTTTCCAAGATCTTAAAATCTTTGCTGGCAAGGTGGTGCTCAATGGCATACTCCGCATCGGGATCGCTGCCATCGTTGATTAGCTCCTGAATAATCAGGTCGGTTTCTTGTTGCCAGTCAGCAATCACATTCTTCAGGCTCATGCCTCTTGCTCCTTTGCCATGGACGCGGGTTGTGGTTTCTCTGCCAGCTTAGCATAGTCGGCCGCTTCGCCACGTGCTTCCATGGTCAGTTGGTAAATTCGTTGCTCTAACTCATCGTGCACCCGCACGATCTGCTCACGCATTTCTGCCTTCGCCCACGTGCTAACGTCCATCGGCTCGCCCACTTCAACGATTACCTTGCCATTGTTCCAGCGATTAAGCTTGATCTGGCCATGGGTAGACGAGCACGCGATCGGCAAGATCGGCACCTTGGCCTGCATGGCTAGGTGGAAAGCGCCAGTTTTAAACGGCAACAGGCCTCGGCCATAGCTGCGGGTACCTTCAGGGAACATCCACACCGAGATATTACGTTTCTCGATGGCCTCAGCCGCTTGATTAAGCGTGCCGACCGCCTTAGCACGGCGCTGACGGTCAATCAAGATATTACCGGTTAGCCAGTAGACCTGGCCAAATAGCGGGATCCATTTCAGGCTTTTCTTACCAATCGATACCACACCCGATTTCAATGCGAACGGCAAGGTAACCATGTCGTAGGTATTTTGGTGGTTGGCGATCCATACGCCTTTGTCTGGCAGGTTCTTGGTCTTGTAGCGCACCTCAACCTTGATACCGACAAACTTGCCCAGCTTGGCGATCAGTACGCCAATCTGATGCACCAGATCGGGGTGACGAGGCCGGGTCAGGCAATACAGCATCACCAGCGGGAAGCCCAACAAAATCAGGCTCACAATAAAAATAATTCGAACTACGGCTAACATGTTACCCCCTAAAAATCGCAGGCAGTATACAAGCTGGTTTTTTAGTGAACAAGCGTAAGCTGAACACTCTGCCCTGTTCCGACCAGCCAGTAAAAAGGGCAGCGATGCTGCCCTGTCGTTCTGAGTACTGCGAAGCTATGATTGCTCCGGTTCAGACTCAACGGTATCCGGTAGCTCAATCTGGATCTCATCAACCCGCTGCAGACCGCGTGGTAGCTTGTTACCACGGCGGCCACGCTCACCACGGTAGTGGTCCAGATCGCTCGGCTTGAGGGTGAGCTTGCGCTTACCGGCATGCAGGGTGACCGCCGCATTCTCAGGCACCACCGCTACCAGCTTGACGAACTCCTCACGATTCTTGGCACGGGCCGCCGGAATGTTCAGCACCTTATTGCCCTTGCCTTTGCCCAGTTGCGGCAGGCTGGCTAGCGGGAACAGTAGCATCCGTCCTTCGTTGGAGATGGCCAGGCCATGGCTGTTGTCTAAGTCATCGACCGCAATCGGCGCCATCGCTTTACTGCCGCTCGGCAGGGTTAGATAGGCCTTACCGTTTTTGTTCTTGCTGAGCATATCGGCAAACTTACCGATAAAGCCGTAGCCGGCATCGGAGCTTACCAGGAACAACTGCTCCGACTCTGACATCAGCACATTACAGAACAGCTCACCGGCAGCGATATTAAAGCGGCCAGTCAGCGGCTCGCCTTGGCTGCGGGCCGAAGGCAGGGTGTGGGAGTCGAGCGCATAGCAGCGCCCTGCGGTGTCGAGGAACACTGCTGGTTGGTTGCTACGCCCGCGGGCACTCACCAAATAACTATCACCGGCTTTGTAGTTAAGCGCTTGGGGGTCGATATCATGGCCCTTGGCGCTACGCGCCCAGCCCTTGTCAGACAGCACCACGGTGATGGCTTCATTCGGCATCAGGTCTTTTTCGCTGAGCGCCTTGGACTCTTCGCGCTCAACCAATGGCGAGCGGCGGTCATCGCCGTAGGTCTCGGCATCGGCCATCAACTCTTTTTTGATCAAGGTGTTAAGGCGACGCTCGCTGCCCAGAATCAGCTGCAGCTTATCGCGCTCCTCGGCCAGCTCTTTCTGCTCGGCGCGGATCTTGATCTCTTCCAGTTTGGCCAACTGGCGCAGTTTGATTTCGAGAATCGCTTCGGCTTGCTTGTCGGACAGACCAAAGCGCGCCATCAGCGCTTGTTTGGGCTCGTCTTCGCTGCGGATGATCTCGATGACTTCGTCGATATTGAGGAAGGCAATCAACAGACCATCAAGGATATGCAAGCGCGCCAGTACTTTATCGAGGCGGTATTGCAGACGCTTGCGCACCACATCGCGACGGAACTCCAGCCACTCTTTGAGGATCTGGATCAGCCCCTTCACCTGTGGGCGACCATCCAGCCCCAGCATATTCAGATTAGCGCGATAGTTACGCTCCAGATCGGTGGAGGCAAACAGATGGTTCATCAGCTGTTCGACATCAACCCGGTTAGAGCGCGGCACCACTACGATACGAGTGGGGTTCTCGTGGTCAGACTCATCACGCAGGTCCACCACCATCGGCAGCTTCTTGGCCTGCATCTGCGCGGCAATCTGCTCGAGGATCTTGGCCCCCGAGGTTTGGTGCGGCAGCGCGGTAATCATCACCTCACCATCTTCAATGGTGTACACCGCGCGCATCTTGATCGAGCCACGACCGCTTTGGTAGATCTTCTTCAGCTCGCTGCGCGGGGTGATGATCTCGGCTTCGGTCGGATAATCCGGTCCTTGCACGTGCTCCAATAGCTCATCAAGCTCAGCCTTGGGTTTGTCCAGCAGCACACTGCAGGCTTTGGCAACTTCTCTAGCATTATGCGGAGGAATATCGGTGGCCATGCCCACCGCAATACCGGTAACGCCATTGAGCAGAATATGCGGCAGACGCGCTGGCAGGCAGCGCGGCTCTTTCATGGTGCCATCGAAGTTGGGGATCCATTCACAGGTTCCCTGCCCCAGCTCACTTAATAAGACTTCTGAGAACTTGGACAGGCGCGCTTCGGTATAACGCATCGCGGCGAAGGATTTCGGGTCATCCGGGGCGCCCCAGTTACCTTGGCCGTCAACCAGCGGGTAGCGGTAGGAAAATGGCTGGGCCATCAACACCATGGCTTCATAACAGGCGCTATCACCGTGGGGGTGGTACTTACCTAGCACGTCACCCACGGTACGCGCCGATTTCTTATACTTGGCCGTGGCGCTCAGGCCTAACTCCGACATGGCGTAGATAATACGTCGCTGAACCGGCTTCAGGCCATCGCCGATATGTGGCAGGGCCCGATCCATGATCACGTACATGGAGTAGTTCAGGTAGGCCTGTTCGGTGAACTGACTCAGTGGCAGGCGTTCAATACCTTCCAAACTGAGCGTGCTGGCATCTGTCATGCTCTAAACTAACCTTTTGTCTAACTTGATAAAACTTCGGCCGCCCGTTCATATTGCCAGAAGGTCTCGGCACGGGCGGGCTTACCGATATAGTAGCCTTGGGAGTAATCGACCCCCAATTCGATAAGCTGTTGATTTAATTCACCGCTCTCCACAAACTCCGCCACGGTTTTGTGACCCAGCTGGGAGGCAATGTTGACCAGCGCCTGGATAAACACCTTATTGGCGTGATGCAGCCCAGCCTCGCGCACAAAGGAGCCATCGATCTTGATGTAATCCAGCGGCAACTGCTTGAGCGAGTGGAACGACGAGTAGCCGACCCCAAAATCATCCAAGGCAATCGCACAACCGAGCTCCTTCAAGCGGCGGATATGCTCTTCGGCCTGTTGTAGGTTGGGCAGCGCAGCGGTCTCGGTGATCTCAAAGATAATCATCTCACCGGGAATGTTGCGGCTGTCGAACTCCCGGGCAATTCGCGAGATCACCCGTTCACTACAGAACGAGCGCGCCGATAGGTTAATCGCTAACTTGTCATGGCAGCCCATTTGTAGGTTGTCTTGCATCTGTTGTAGGGCACGTTGTACCACCCACAGATCGATATGCTCGACCCGGCCACTCTTCTCGGCGGCCAGAATAAGCTGATAAGGCGAGTGCAGCGCACCGTCTTCGTCACGCACCCGCAGTAGCACCTCGTAGTGCTCCACCCGATTGCTCAGGTTATTCATGATCGGCTGAAAGTGCAGCTCCAGCGCATCGCGCTCGATACAGTGCTGAGCTAAGTCCAGCCAGTAGTGACGCTGGGCCAGCGCCTTGCTTTCATGACGCACCTGGAAGCTGACCACACAGTTTTTGCCGTTCTCTTTGGCCTGATTCACGCTGATATCGGCCTTGCCCATCAGCTCTTCATAGGACACGCCATGTTCCGGCGAGGCGACAATCCCGACACACGCCGCGGCGCTGTGGATTATGTTATGCCCCGGCACATGCACTTGGTCGAACAGCGAGATGATCCGCTGCGCCACGGTGCGGGCGCTGTTCTCGTCGGTATCTTCGAGGAATACCGCAAATTCATCACCGCTGATCCGCGCCATCAGTACGTCGTCGGGCA
This sequence comes from Aliagarivorans taiwanensis DSM 22990, assembly GCF_000429505.1. Taxonomy (GTDB): domain Bacteria; phylum Pseudomonadota; class Gammaproteobacteria; order Enterobacterales; family Celerinatantimonadaceae; genus Aliagarivorans; species Aliagarivorans taiwanensis. Next base: position 53,615 of record NZ_AUBZ01000004.1, read on the forward strand.
GCATCCGCTTCAAGGTCACTGCCACCCGGCGCAATAGCTCATCACCAGCGCTATGGCCGCTGATATCGTTCACCAGCTTGAAGTTATCCAAATCGATCAGCAGCAAGCTTCCCGAACACTCATCTTGCAGCCGCTGGGTGAGTTCGCGCTCAAACTTACGCCGGTTGGGCAATGCGGTCAGGCTGTCAAAGTTAGCCACCCAGTCGAGCTCTTCGGCGCGCGATTTGAGCTGCTGCTCCAAGGTTTCCAGCTGGTAGGAGAGGCGGATCAACGCGCTATCTAACTGGCCGGATTCATCGCTCATCCAGCGCTTACCGTGGCGTTGCAGGTTGTTGCGGAACAAGCTGTGGGAAGAGCGCCCCAGTAGCGGCAAGCTAATGATAGTACGACGAATTCGAGTCAGTGGCGGGTGCAGGATCACCGCTACAATCAGCAATGAACCAGCCAATAACATGGCACCAAACAGTAGATTGTTACGGTCGGCTTGATCAAACTGCGCCAGCTCCGATGACACATCATTGAGCAGCAAATAATACAGAGGTTGCTCATAGCTGGTGCTGGTGATCGCCAGGCTATTCACCTCACTCGGACCTATCGGCGTATCCACCACCGGTGAGCCATCGACAATCTCATTCAGTTGATAACGCTGCAGCAACTCCACCAAGAAGGACTGATCCTCATTGGGTACGTTGCTATAGAGCAGGCGCGGCTTGCCCGCATCATCCTCAGAGACAATCAGATAATAGGCGGCATCGATGGCGGGTTGATAACGCAGCATTTTGGCCAAATCAACCCGATAGAATACCTTTAAGGGCGCAGCGTTAGGCCGCTCAAGCTTTGCCACATACAGCATCGAGCAATAGGATTGACAGTCAACCAGCCAGTTCACTTGCTCCGGCTGGTAAGTTACCGCATGCATCCAGCGCCCCGCCCCTTCGCTTTGCTCAAAGTCGCCATACTGCAGGGCTTGTCCAGCACTATGGTCAAGGGTGAGCATGCCAGATACGGGAAGATTGGAGTGAGTTAGCAGACTATTCCAGTAATCTGCCATCGCCTGCTTGGCGCTGCGGTTTGACCCTTCGAACATCACTTGCTGAGCCGCAGTCAGGGATTGTAGACGCTCAGACAGCTCTCGGTAGTAGGCCTCTAAGCGCACCGCATTGCTTTGGTGTTGCTGCTGACGATGCACCTGAAACAACTCGCTCAGGTTATCCCGGTTGAAGCTGATCATGCCGATCTGCGCAATAAGCAGCACGCTGAATAACACCAGCAGCGCCTTGTTTGCCAAACCTAATCGCAACGGTTGCATCGCCATCCCTAGTTTTAGTTAAGTTCGGTAGCCATATTGCCCTTGGTTTCCAACCATGAGCGGCGATCTGAGGATCGCTTCTTGGCCAATAACATATCCATTAACGCCAAGGTTGCCCCTTCATCATCGATGGTCAGCTGAACCAAACGACGGGTATTGGGATCCATGGTGGTTTCGCGCAGCTGAAGTGGGTTCATCTCACCTAAGCCTTTGAAGCGCTGAACATTTATCTTACCACGCTTTTTCTCAGCTTCGATCCGGTCGAGGATCCCCTGCTTCTCTTCTTCATCCAGCGCGTAGAACACTTCTTTGCCGACATCGATGCGGTACAGCGGCGGCATCGCCACATACACATGCCCGCCTTCCACCAACGCCCGGAAGTGGCGGGTAAACAAGGCACACAGCAAGGTGGCAATGTGCAGACCATCCGAGTCGGCATCGGCCAGAATACAGACCTTGCCGTAACGCAGACCACTTAGGTCTTGGCTATCTGGGTCGATACCGATGGCCACCGAGATATCATGTACCTCCTGTGAGCCAAGCACTTCACCGGCGTCCACCTCCCAGGTATTGAGGATCTTACCGCGCAGCGGCATCACTGCCTGCATCTCGCGGTCACGCGCTTGCTTGGCACTACCGCCTGCCGAGTCACCCTCCACCAAGAACAGCTCACCTTCGAGTGGGTCTTGGGTAGAACAGTCGGTCAGCTTACCGGGCAGGGCCGGGCCACTGGTCACTTTTTTTCGAGCAACCTTTTTGCGTGAGCGCATCCGCGCCTGAGCATTGGAGATACACATCTCCGCCAGCTGCTCGGCCTGATCGGTATGGGTGTTTAGCCATAGACTGAAGGCATCTTTCACCACGCCGGAGACAAAGGCTGCGCTTTGGCGTGACGACAGGCGTTCTTTGGTTTGACCGGCAAACTGCGGGTCTTGCATCTTCACCGACAACACGTAGCAGCAGCGATCCCATACATCATCGGGACTGAGCTTCACCCCGCGCGGCAGCAGATTGCGGAACTCACAGAACTCACGCATTGCATCCAACAGGCCTTGGCGCAGGCCGTTCACGTGAGTACCACCGTGCGCGGTGGGGATCAGGTTCACGTAGCTTTCGGTTATCGCTTCGCCGCCCTCCGGCAGCCAGCTGACCGCCCAATCCACCGCCTCTTCGTTGCTGGAGAAGGCGCCGGTAAAGGGCTCTTCCGGCAGACTGACGTACTCGCTAAACGACTGGGCTAAGTAGTCTTTCAGGCCGTCTTCAAAACACCATTCATCGACTTCCTTGGCCACCAAGTCATTGAACTTAATCGATAAGCCCGGACAAAGAACGGCCTTAGCGCGCAGCAAATGGCGCAGGCGAGAGGCGGAAAACTTGGGGCTGTCAAAGTAGCTGGCGGTGGGCCAGAAGCGCACGATGGTACCAGTGTTGCGTTTGCCAACAGTGCCAGTGACTTCCAAGGCTTGTACGGTGTTACCGTGCTCAAAAGCCATCTCAAATAGCTGGCCCTCACGCTTAACCTGCACCTCAACCCGGCTGGAGAGCGCATTCACCACAGAGATCCCTACCCCGTGCAAACCACCGGAGAACTGGTAGTTCTTGTTGGAGAACTTACCGCCGGCGTGCAGGCGAGTGAAAATCAGCTCCACACCGCTGATGCCTTGCTCGGGGTGGATGTCGGTGGGCATGCCACGGCCGTCGTCCTGAACCTCAATGCTTTGGTCGGGATGTAAGGTCACGATAATCGATTTAGCATGGCCGGCCAGCGCCTCGTCGACACTGTTATCAATCACTTCCTGAGCCAAATGGTTAGGACGGGTAGTGTCGGTATACATGCCGGGACGGCGTTTTACCGGGTCCAGACCACTTAGAACTTCAATCGAATCGGAATTGTATTGTTCAGCCATAGCAACTTAATCAAATAAAAAACTGAGAATATCTGGGCAATAACGCTGAAAGCCCTGAAAACTGTGGTCACCGCCCTGCTCTATGGTGAGGCGTGCCTGCGCATATTCGCGCTCGGCCAGACGATAATCCAAAACTTCATCATCGGTTTGCAGCAATACCCACAGCCGCGAAGCGCAGCTAAGTTCTATTACTTCCAAAGCACGCAGCTCGTCGATATGCTGCGGCTCCAGCTGGTAGTGCTGCTGGGTGTAGGGGTTGAGCTGCGGCCCAAGATAGTCCTTGAGCAGGTTATAGGGCTGCACAGCAGGGTTGATTAACACCGCCCACGCACCAAAGTGCTCGGCAACACGGGTCGCCAGAAAACCTCCCAGTGAGCTACCAATAACCCCTAATGGTCGCCCCTGATGAGCGCGAACTAACTGCTCAATCTGCCGCCAAGCATCCATGGGATGACAGGCCAGCTGTGGGCATAACCACTCAATGCCTTCCCGCTGCGCCACCAAGGTGCGCATCTGCTCTGCCTTTAGCGACTGTGGCGAGCTGTTAAAGCCATGCAGATATAGCAGGACCGGAGAGGCGCTCACCTAGTAGCCTTTCGATTTCGGGTCTGGCAAGAAGCTCTTGTCAGGCAAGCGACGCACCCGGGTCGATATCGAGCCATCACGGCACAGCTTGATATAGCGCCAGCCCGGCTGCTGGTGATCCAAGGCAAACGCCGCCGATAGCGGTAAGAACTGAATACAGGTGCTGGGGCTGGCAAACACCGCCAACTTGCCGCGCTGGAACTCGAAGTTCTGATGGACATGGCCACACAGCACCCCACGCACCTTGGGATAACCATCGATGATGCTAAAGAAATCTTGGGCATTCTTTACATCGTGTTGGTCCAGCCATTTACAGCCGACCGGCACGGTGTGGTGATGCATCACAATCAATACATACTTGTCTGGATGGGCTTTTAATGCCGCTTCCAAACGCGCCAGCTCCGCGTCTGCCAACATCCCATGAGGCTTACCACTCACCTGGGTATCCAGCATGATCACTTGCCAATGCTCGCTGATCAGATGTTTTTGCGGCATCAAGCCCCACTCGGGCAGGCGCTGCATGTGCTGTTGTTGGTCATGGTTGCCGGGAAGGTAAAAACAAGGCTTGTTAAGAAGGCTTACCACATCGGCAAAACGGCGATACGACTCTTCGGTATGGTCCTGCGACAGATCACCGGTCGAGAGCACATAGTCGAAACTCGATTGATCTTTTGCAATGGCATCGATGACGGCAGAGAAGCTCCGGTAGGTGTTAACCCCGAGTAACTCGGTTCGCTCACTGGCGAACAGGTGCGGGTCGGTCACTTGCAACAACCGTACGGCACCGTCATCGGTTTGATTAATCTCTATTTTTTCAAAAGTCACAATACTATTTAATGATCCGAGCCTATACTCGGCTCAATGCTAATTCGTTGTTTTAAACAAAATGCCAACCAGTCGTTAAGGAACTGATTTACTTGGTGCTTTTCATCCCGATGAAGCATTTTCTTATTCGGGTAATCATAGCGCGGCTGTAGGCGATAAATCTGCTGACTTGCACACACTTCGGCCAAACGCGCATCATGGTACAGCCGGACCAGCAGATGCGGTTGCAAATACGCCAGCTGGCCCTCGCCCGCCTGGGTAATTTGAAGTAGCGAAGTATACCGTGTTTGCTCCATATAATGCAGCAGATAGCGGCTCCCCACCAAGGTGCTGACATCTAAACGGCTACCCGCCTTTTCATCCATTGGGAACAAGCGGTTAAGCAAAATATAGTTCGCCGAATAGAGCTGCATTAGCTGGTCTAGATTGACATGGTATTTTCTCCCCATTGGGCGACTCTCTTATGACAATCCATGTATTTACAGCCAGCGCTCTCGCACCTCAGCTAAGTTCAACTGCAACCACTGCAGAGCGATGACCGCGGCGGCGTTATCCACTCGCCCTTGTTGCACCCAGACGAAGGCCTCTTCTCGGCTCACAACTTTCACCTGGATGTCTTCATCCTCGTGGGCCAAACCGAAGTTACCTCCAGCCTCACTGGCATCCACTTCTCCTACATACAGGTATATTCGCTCACTTAAACCGCCCGCGCCCGGTAGAAAACTCGGTAACGGCAGCACTCGCTCAACCTTTAGCCCAGCCTCTTCCTCGGCTTCGCGTAGCGCCACCTCCTGAGGAGGTTGGTTGCTGTCGAGCATACCAGCGACAATCTCTAGCAGCCAAGGCGAGCTAGGGCTCTCGAGGGCACCGATACGAAACTGCTCAATCAGTACCACGCTATCCAATTTCGGATCGTACAGCAAGATAGCCGCTGCGTGGCCCCGGTTTAGGCACTCGCGGGTGAACCAAGGACTCCATCCGCCGGCGTACAAGCGATGGCGCAGTGTAAAGCGTTCCATCTTGAAAAAGCCTTGATACACCGTTTCTTTGGATTTGATTTCGACGTCTTGGCGGGTAAATGCGATATCGTGTTGCTCTTTGTCAATCATGCTATTCCTATCTCATCCTTGCATATTTCTATAATTTACCCAACTTTACTTACTCTACAGAGGTTTAGCGCTAGTGCAGCTTAACTTTAAAAGTTAAGCTGTTATACACTTTGTGCTTACACCGAGAAGCGGATTCTGTCTGGATAGTGTAAGCAAAGACTCAGATATCAATCCATCTTAAATCAACTTTGCCCCGTCTATGGGGCGAAAAGGATAAAGGTAATGAACCTAAAACAACGCTCTCTTGTTGCAGCCTGCGCCCTAGGCTTGCTGGGTGGGCAGGCCTACGCTGATGACCTGCTGCAAATCTACCAGTTGGCGCAAACCAAGGATCCGGTAATCCTTCAAAGCAAGGCCCAGCGAGATATTGCCTTCGAGCAGATCAGTGAATCCCGTGCCAGTTTGTTACCACAGGTTGCCGTATCAGCCGGTCTTAGCTTTACCGCTGTAGACAGCGATGTGGATAGCATTACCAATACCAACGCAAGCCTTGGACTATCTCAATCGATTTACTCTAAGACCTTGTGGACCACCCTGAGCCTGAGCGAAAAGTCAGCCACCCAAGCCGATGCCGCCTATGCTGCTCAGCTGCAGAACCTGATTATTCGTGTCAGCAGCGCCTACTTTGACGTGCTACGCGCCCAAGACAACCTGAGCTTTGTACAAGCCAACAAAGAAGCGGTTGGCCGCCAGCTCGAACAAACTAAGCAACGTTTCAATGTGGGCCTAACCGCCATCACCGACGTGCACGAAGCGCAAGCCGAATTCGACCGAACCTTGGCCTCTGAGATTCAAGCGCAAAACCAGCTGTCGAACAGCTATGAGGCGCTACGTGTGCTGACCGGCGTTGAGCACCGCAACCTGAATATCTTGAACACTGAGCGTTTCACGCCTGCGCCGCTGGATAACGGCCGCCAGTACTGGCTGGATACCGCCACTGACCGCAACCTGGAGCTAAACGCCCAGCGTATCGCTAAAGAGATTGCTAACCAGCAGATCGACTTGGCGCAATCGGCTTATGGCCCGACTCTGGATTTAGCTGCCGGCATTGGCTACGACCGTAACGACTATGGCAACGAAACCCTGTTCCAGAGCAACAACGACACCACCAGCGGTAACATCGGCCTGCAGTTCAATATGCCGCTCTACACCGGTGGCGCGATTAACTCGCAGGTGAAGCAAGCACAGTTTAACTATGTATTGGCCTCAGAAGCCCTAGAGCAAAGCTACCGCTCTGTACAGAGCACCGTAAGCTCGGTAGTTAACAACGTCAGTGCCAGCATCGGTTCAGTACGTGCCTTCGAGCAGACTGTAGTGTCGTCTAACAGTGCACTAGAAGCGACTGAAGCCGGTTTTGAGGTAGGTACCCGTACCATCGTTGACGTACAAGATGCTACCCGTAATCTCTACTCAGCTAAGCAGCAGCTAGCTGACGCGCGCTACGACTACATCTTGAATATGCTGGCGCTTAAGCAAGCGGCCGGTACCCTGAGCGAAGAAGACCTGATTGCAGTAAACAACGGTCTGATGCCTCAGTAATTGAGACTGTCTGATGCAAAAAAGGAGAAGCTTAGCTTCTCCTTTTTTATTGCCTGCAGTTGCTGATTCGGCTCAGTTCTGCTGACGGATCACATTGATGATCTCAGAAGTCGAACAGCCATCTTCAAAGTTAAGGACTTTGACCTCGCCGCCATTGGCGATCACTTCCTTGCCACCAGCGATCTCTTCTGGCTTGTAGTCACCACCTTTTACCAGCAGGTCCGGCAATACGCCGCCAATCAAACGCTGTGGCGTGTCTTCTGAGAAGCTCACAACCCAGTCTACCGCGCCAAGGCCTGCCAATACTGCCATCCGGCGATCCACCGGGTTAACCGGGCGGCCATCGCCTTTAAGGCGACGTACTGAATCGTCATCATTGACAGCCACAATCAGTCGTTGGCCGAGCTTTTTAGCGTGGTTGAGGTAGCTCACATGACCGGCGTGCAGGATGTCGAAACAGCCGTTGGTCATCACCACTTTCTCGCCGCGGCGCTTGGCAGCATCCACCGCGAACTTAAGCTGCTGTTCAGTTAACACACCAAATCCGGTTTCTTGGCTGCCATGGATGGCATTGGCCAACTCGATGGTCGACACGGTAGACGTACCCAGCTTGCCAACCACGATACCTGCTGCGGCGTTAGCAATCGCACAGGCCTCATCCAGTTCGGCGCCAGCGGCCAGCGCACTCGCCAAGGTTGAAATCACCGTATCGCCAGCGCCGGTGACATCGTACACCTCTTGCGCCTGAGCTGGCAGGTGCAGCTCGTCCTGACCGCGACGGATCAGGGTCATACCGTTTTCGCTACGGGTCACCAGCAGCGCTTGCAGGTCCAGCTCTTCGATAAGCTTCAGGCCACGGGCCACAATGTCGGCTTCATCGACACACTTACCGACAACCGCTTCAAACTCACCAAAGTTAGGGGTGAGCAAGGTCGCGCCGCGGTATTTGCTGAAGTCGCTGCCTTTCGGGTCGACCAGAACCGGCACCTTGTGCTCGCGCGCTTTGCTAATCAAAGACTGCACCTGAGACAAGGCACCCTTATTATAATCTGACAGGATCACCACCTGATGCTCGGCGATCTGCTTGTCAAAGTGGCTAAGCAGCTGGCTGGCATCAACGCCATGGAAACCTTCTTCGAAATCCAAGCGGATCAATTGCTGATGACGGCTTAGCACCCGCAGCTTGGTAATGGTCGGATAATCTTCGTAGGCAGCAAACTGACAGCTAACACCGATCGCTTCTAGGCTACCGCGCAGCGCATCCGCCGCTTCGTCCTGACCACTCATGCCCAGCAGGGTCGACTGCGCCCCCAGTGCCACCGAGTTAAGCGCAACGTTGGCAGCACCGCCCGGGCGCTCCTCGATTTGCTCAACTTTAACTACCGGTACCGGCGCCTCGGGAGAGATACGGCCAGTGGGTCCATGCCAGTAGCGATCGAGCATAATATCGCCCACTACCAAGACCTTCGCTTGCGAGAATTCAGGAAGGATCACGCGCATTGTTCTGCCTCGTCGAAAAAAAAACCCGGAGAGTTTATCATAGTCGCCCTTAGTATTGCCCTAGATTGCTTTCAGGAATAGCGGGATGGCTCTCAGGAATACCGGGATTGATCGTATCTTCAGGAAATCTGGCAACCAATAATTCAAAATATGACTAATAATTCATCGCCAAAACTACAGGCCCACTACTTTCATCCTCGTAACTGGGGCGCATGGCTGCTGATCGGCTTGATGTTCAGTATCAGCGTGCTGCCGATGGTTGCCCAACACTACCTCGGGCTAGGAATCGGCCGTCTGGGCAAGAAGCTGTTGAAATCACGGGTACGCATCGCCCGACGCAACTTAGAGCTCTGCTTTCCAAAGAAAACCGAGCAACAGCGCGAGCAGATCCTGCACGGTTGCTTTGACAATATGGGCCATGCGGTCATCGGCACCGCGAACGCCTGGTTCTGGTCGACTAAGCGCTTTGAGGCCGTGGTTGACGTACAGGGCCTAGAGCATATCGAAAAGCTCCGCCAACACCCCGGCGGTATCCTACTGGTCAGCATGCATTTTTGGACGCTCGAGAGTCACGCCCGCGCCTATGGCTTATTTGACCCGGGGGTCGGCATCTACCGCCCCAACAAAAACCCGGTTTACGAGTACTTTCAGTACCATGGCCGCACTAAGAACAACAAATACCTGGTAGAGCGCAAGGATGTGCGCAGTATTATTAAAGCGCTGCGCCAAGAAAACGCGGTGTGGTACGCACCGGACCACGACTATGGTCACCACGCCTCGGTGTTTGTACCATTCTTCGCCCAGCCGCAAGCTGCGACCATTACTGGCACCGCAACACTGGCTAAGGTAAAGAACACCAACTTGCTGGTCACCTACGCCCTGCGCAAACCCAAAGGCGGCTACACCTTGATCATCGAGCCGCCTATCGAGAACTACCCGGTGGGTAATGACGAGCAAGACGCACGCACCATCAATGGCCATATCGAGCAAGCCATCGCCAAAGCGCCAGAGCAATACATGTGGATCCACCGGCGCTTTAAATCCCGCCCAGACGGGCAGGACAGCTTGTACTAGGTCGCCGAATCAGCGTTAGCGCGTGGCAAAAATTGCTGCCACGCCTGACACACCACCGATAAATCCAAATCAAAGCGCTGCCGTTCCACCAGCCTTGGCTGGCCCTGCAGCGACTGGCGGTGGCCTTCGTCGCGGATATCTAAGTAAGCCTGAATCAAGCCCAAGGTCTGCTCCTCGCTGAGCAGCCCTAACTCGCCTGCTACCTCGAAGATCCGCACATTGTCGCTCCAGCGCATTAGCTCCTTCGATTCCGCCGCATTGGCCAACACAAGATACTGAGCCAGAAACTCGATATCGACCATCCCTCCGGCGCTTTGCTTGAGATCGAAGATATGCTCGCTTTCGCGGCTAAGGTGGCCCTTCATCTTGTCGCGCATCTCAATTACTTGGGCTTGTAACTCCGCACTCTGACGCGGGCGACTTAAGATCTCCTCACGCACCTTGCCAAAGCCTTCACACAAATCGCTATCGCCGTAAATCGGCCGAGCCCGCACCAAGGCCTGATGCTCCCAAGTCCAGGCCTGCTGGCGCTGGTAATCGGCGTAAGCTTCTAAAGAGGAGACCAACAGACCGGAGCTGCCCGATGGGCGCAGCCGCATATCCAGCTCATACAACACTCCCGATGCGGTGCGGGTGTTGAACAAGAACATAATCCGCTGGGCAAGCTTTAGGTAGAACTGCTTGGCATCGATGCTCTTCTCGCCATCGGTATAGTGACTGCTCTCGCTGTTGTGCAGGAACACCAAGTCCAGATCCGAGCCGTAGCCGGTTTCAATGCCGCCAATCTTGCCATAGCCAATCACCGCAAAGCCGCGCTCTCCTTGCTCAAGGTGCGATGGCTTGCCAAAGCGCTCAGTAATCTGAAGCCACGCCTGCTCGACCACCGCCTCAACGATCACCTCGGCCACCGCTGTCAGGTGATCGCTCACCTTCATCAGCGGCAATGCCCCAGCGATATCAGCGGCGGTAATCCGCAAGGTTTGGATCTGCTTGAACTGGCGCAGCGCTTCCATCTGCTGCTCCATATCCTCGGGTGGGATGCGCAACATAAACTCGCGCAGCTGGGAGCGATAGCTCTCCGGCTCTACCGGACTAAACAGCAACTTGGGATCGAGCAGCTCATCGAGCAAGATTGGGTAGTTAGCCAACATATCCGCCAACATCGCACTGCCGGCACACAGACGCAGCAGCTGCTGCAGCGCAGCGGGGTTCTCAGCCAACAGTTCTAGATAAGCGGTACGCTGGACGATCCGCTCCAGCAGCTGCATCACCCGCGGCAGTACCAGGTCGACCTGTTCATGGGTCAGCAGCTGTTGCAGTAAGCATGGCATCAGGCGCTCGAGGGTCTGGCGGCCTCGTTGGCCGATCTGGCGGCGCTCCAAGGCATGCATAAAGTGATAGAGCGCTTCGACCCTCGGATTTATCCGTTCTTGCTCGTCCACCAGCGACGCCATTACCTGCGTCAGCTCCTCGCGTTTAGCGCCACAGTGCCAAAGGTCTTCATACACCGGTTCAGCTTTCCCGGCCTGCTGCTCTTCCTCACCAATCGCTTGCTGGAAGAAGTCATTAACCTCTTGATGCACCGTTTGTAGCTGTTGGTAGAAGCTGTCCCAATCGTTTTGCTGCATGGCCACGACTAATCGCTGCTGATTAATCTCGTCGGTGGGAAGAGTCTGGGTTTGCTGATCATCGAACTGCTGCAGGGCGTTTTCAACTCTACGCAAGTAGAGGTAGTTGCGGCGCAGCATCTGCGCCTCTTGGTCAGTAAACACCCCCAGTTGTGCCAGCTGCTCCAGCGCTTGCAGTAGCGAGCGGGTTTGCAGGCTGGGTTCACGACCACCGCGGATCAACTGGAAGGCCTGCACCACAAACTCAATTTCGCGGATCCCACCACTACCGAGCTTGATGTTGTCCTTCAGGCCCTTGCGGCGGATTTCTGAGTTAATCATCGCCTTCATCGAGCGTAGCGACTGTACTGCACTGAAATCGATGTAGCGGCGGTACACATAAGGGCGAAGCATCTGTTTAAGCTCGTCATCCAGCTCATACTGGCCATTGAGCACCCGCGCCTTAACCATGGCGTAGCGCTCCCAGTCCCGCCCGTGGTGCTGGTAGTAATCCTCAAAAGCGGAGAAGCTGATCGCCAGCGGACCAGAATCACCAAACGGGCGCAGCCGCATATCCACCCGGAACACAAAGCCATCGCGGGTGCGCTGGTCGAGCAGCTGGATCAGCCGTTGGCCCATGCGAATAAAGAACTGCTGGTTAGCAATGCTGCGACGTGCGCCTTCGGTTTCGCCGTTCTCGGGAAAACAAAAGATAAGGTCGATATCCGATGAAAAATTAAGCTCATGCCCGCCCAGTTTGCCCATGCCGATCACCACCAAAGGCTGAGCCTCGCCCGCTGCATTAACCGGTGTGCCCCACTCCTTACTGCATTGCTGATAGAGCCAGTGATTGGCCTGCTGTACCAGCAGGTCGGCAAGTTCGCTCAACTGCACAATGCTGTGCTCCGCCGCTTGGCCCAAGCACAGTTCTTTCCAGGCGATACGCACCATCTGTTTACGACGGCATTGGCGCAGCACCTTTTGTGCGGCCATATCATTGATTTGCGTGGCTAAGCGCTGTTGTAGCTCGTCGGCAAGCGCCTTGGCATCGAAGGGGGAGCTTAAGTCTTGCTGCTGCCATAGCTCCAACAGCAGCTGCGGCTCGGCAATACAGGACTTCGCGATAAAGTCACTCATTGCAAATGCCTGCAGTGTGGCGCTGCGCTGGGCGCCATCGAGCTGCGCTACATCCGGGTTGAGCGAAGCAAGTTGCTGCCAGTATTTACCGGCAAGTTCAGTAAGGGTCGAAGGCAAAGAGGAGTGGGTCGCCATTGCATGTTCCATAAATCACATCCTGATGGATGAATAATAACGAGCATAGTTAGACTAAACTACCGAAGTACCACGTTATTTTTGTCATTCACGAGCTCAAGGAGTGAGCCATGTTGGAATATTTAGCATTAGGGCCTGATTATCTTTCGGTTCGCTTTTGCAGCGACTTGTAGGCCAATCAAGGAAGGAAAAGACTGTGCAGTGTAGCCATCTACATAAACAGGCTTTGACGCAGAATGATTGGCCTACAAGTCACTGCCCTTCGGGTTCATTTAAACGCCATCTGCGCTGCGTCCTTCGCTTCTTACATAGGCCCACTATGCTGCGTCACTCCTTACTCAGATGGCGTTTAAAGTGAACAAACGTCGAATCCGAGAGATAAACAGGCCCTAAACGTCCTGCTGTTTGTCGCCTTGGTTTTTTTCTACGGCATTATCGCCATCCACGACATCCCTTACGAAATCGCCCAACACCGCAATCACCCGCATCAAGATGCGATTCATGTGGCAGGCTGGGTCAGCCTGTTCACCCTGCATGTGTTGTGGCCGTTTCTGTGGATCTGGGCGACCCTGTATCGCGAGGATCGCGGCTGGGGCTTTAGCCATGGTCGGCCCGAACCTCAGTTACAGGCACTGATCGAGCGCATCGAAGCCCTACAGCAGAAGGAGGATAACTAATGGAAGTACTGTTAATCCTCACTTACAGCGCGATCTGCATCTTTAAGGTATTCAAGCTCCCGCTCAACAAATGGACGGTGCCCACCGCCGTGCTTGGCGGCATCATCTTACTTGGCGCCATCATGGTCACCATGAACTACAACCACCCCTACTCAGAGGTGGCCCGCAAGTATGTCCCGACCACCCCTATCGTCCCTGAAGTCAGCGGCCACGTGGTGGACGTGCCAATCAAAGCCAACCATCCCCTTGAGCCGGGTGAGATCCTGTTTCAGATCGACGCCGCCCCGTTTGTCGCCAAACGAGATGCCCTACGCACCCAGCTTAGTGCCGCTGAGGAAGATCTGGATCGGGCCCAAACCTTGCGAAAACGCGGCGTGGGTAGTGAGCGCGATGTAGACCGCGCCCGCAGTGAGATGGAACGGCTGGAAGGCGAGCTGGAAGTGGCCAGCTTTCACGTCGAGGAGACCACCGTGCGAGCGCCGGGCCATGGCTACGTAACCCAGCTGATTTTGCATCCGGGGATGCGCGCGGTGTCATTGCCGCTGCAGCCGAGTATGGTGTTCGTGCACGACCAAGATGCCCGCTATGTGGCCTTCTTCTGGCAAAACAACGTGCTGCGCATTGAGCCAGGGCTAGAGGCGGAAATCGCCTTTGACGCCATCCCCGGCAAGGTGTTTACCGGTAAGGTGGAAGAGGTGTTGCCGATGATGGCTGAGGGGCAGCTTAAGCCCTCCGGCACGCTGATAACGGTAAACCCCTACGCGGAAGCCGCCGGTCGGGTACCGGTGATTATTAGTATCAGCGATCCGCGCTTCGAGGCGTATCAACTGCCCGGTGGTGCCTTTGGTCAGGCAGCGGTTTACAGCGAGCACGCCCATCATGTGGCGATCATCAGGCGTATGCTACTGCGTATGTCGTCGTGGATGAGCTTCCTGTTCCCCTTCCACTGATCAGCACTCTCGTACAACTGCTCGTAGTGCAGACACAAAAAAGCCCGGCATCAGCCGGGCTAAACACTTAGGAACTCGGTTAACTAAGTCTTACAGTTCTTCTGCGTTAGCAGACAGGTACTTCGCTACGCCTTCTGGGCTTGCGTCCATACCTTCTTTACCTTCTTCCCACTGAGCTGGGCATACTTCGCCGTTTTTCTCGTGGAAGTTCAGAGCGTCAACCATACGCAGCATCTCGTCGATGTTACGGCCAAGTGGCAGGTCGTTAACTACTTGGTGACGTACAACACCTTCGCTGTCGATTAGGAAAGAACCACGGAAGGCTACGCCAGCTTCTGGATGCTCAACGTCGTAGGCTTGACAGATTTCGTGCTTCACGTCAGCTACCAGTGGGTACTTAACTGGACCGATACCGCCATCTTCGATAGCAGTGTTACGCCATGCGTTGTGAGAGAACTGAGAATCGATAGATACACCGATTACTTCAACGCCTTTAGCTTTGAAGTCTTCGAAGCGGTGATCGAAGGCAATCAGCTCTGAAGGGCATACAAAGGTGAAGTCCAGTGGGTAGAAGAATACAACTGCTGCTTTACCTTTAATGTGCTCGCTTAGAGTAAAGCTATCTACAATCTCACCGTTACCAAGAACAGCTGCAGCGGTAAAGTCAGGAGCGGGACGACCTACTAGTACACTCATTTTGAATTTCCTTGTTTAAGAAGTTGCTTAAGTTTCGTAGCTAATCATGCGGTATCGACACGCCGATGGCGAATCGAATAAATCGATTATTTCGATAGGCAAGTGCTATCAAACAATCAATTAACAAGATCATTGCTCAATTAACATACAAAAGCAACAGCGCGAAAACAGAATTCATCTAAATGATATTTAGTTGATGAAAATCAGTAGATTAGTGCGCTCGCGCTAGTCGTCGAGGTAGCGCAGCGCCACCCGCTGGGTGTGATTGGTCACCAGCTCATAGGCGATGGTGCCGATGCTGGCCGCGACTTTTTCCGCAGGCAGTTCTGGGCCCCATAACACCACCCGATCGCCGGGCCTGTCTTGCGCTTCTGGGCCGAGCTCAACACACAGCATATCCATCGACACCCGGCCGACAATCGGTACCTCACGCCCATTTAACCAAACCGGCGTACCGCTGGGCGCGGTACGCGGATAGCCATCACCATAGCCCATCGCCACCACACCTAGTCGGGTTGCGTGCTCAGACTGCCAGCTCGCCCCATAACCCACTGAGCCGCCTTTGGGATGCTCGCGCACCGCAATCAAGGTGCTTTGCATGGTCATGGCGGGAATGAGCTTAAAGTCGCGGCCAAAGCTGTCTACCTGCGGCGAGATCCCGTACAGGGCAATCCCCGGGCGGTTCCAGCTGCCGTGGCTTTGCGGGTGAAATAGAATGCCGGCGGAGTTGGCAAAGGAGGTTTCAAGTGCCAGTTCGCCTTGCTGCTCATCGAAGCAGGCTTGCTGCTGGCGATTGAGCGGATGCTCTGGCTCATCGGCACAGGCAAAGTGGCTCATTAGTTTGACCGGCTGCTGGATATTGCGGCAAGCCTGAATACGTGGCAGCAGGTCGCGCCACTGCTCAGGTAGCAGACCCAAGCGATGCATACCGGTATCGATCTTAACCCACACCTCCAGCGGCGCTGGCAGGCGGCTTTGCTCCAAGCAGCGCAGCTGCTCTTCGCTGTGTAAGGCCACTGCGACGCCATGTTGGGATAGCTGCAGTGCTTCCTCAGCGCTGAAGAAGCCTTCCAGCACTAGCAGCGGCTTGGTCACCCCCGCCTCACGCAGCAAAACCGCCTCGCTGGCCCGCGCCACGCCATAGCCATCGGCCTCGCTAAGGGTGTTAACCACCGCCTCGACGCCATGGCCATAGGCATTGGCTTTCACCACCGCCATCATCTTGGACTGGGGTGAATAGCTTCGTAGTTGCTTGAGGTTGTGTCGCAGAGCTGCTCGCGACACCAGAGCTTGTGCTACATCCATACCACTACACACGGTTATTCATCGTCGAAGAATTCTCCGGCGTAATTATCAAAGCGCGAGAACTGGCCTTGGAAGGTCAGCGGCACTTTACCAATAGGACCGTTCCGCTGTTTACCGATGATAATCTCAGCCATACCTTTGTTGGCGCTGTCCTCGTGGTACACCTCATCCCGGTAGATGAACATAATCAAGTCGGCATCCTGCTCAATAGAGCCCGATTCACGCAAGTCAGAGTTTACCGGGCGTTTATCGGCACGTTGCTCCAAGCTACGGTTTAGCTGCGATAGTGCCACCACCGGCACCTCAAGCTCTTTGGCCAGCGCTTTAAGCGAGCGCGAGATCTCGGCGATCTCCAGGGTACGGTTTTCACTCAGGCCCGGCACCTGCATCAGCTGTAGGTAGTCGACCATGATCATGCTAATACCGCCATGTTCGCGGGCAACCCGGCGAGCACGTGAACGCACCTCGGTCGGCGTCAAACCCGAAGAGTCATCGATATACATCTTCGATTTTTCGGCCATCAGACCCATGGTTGACGACAGGCGAGCCCAATCGTCATCATCCAAACGGCCGGTTCTGACCTTGGTTTGGTCAATGCGGCCTAAGGAGGCCAGCATACGCATCATGATCTGCTCAGAGGGCATCTCCAAGCTGAAGATTAGCACCGGCTTGTCTTGGGTCATTGCGGCATATTCGCAAAGGTTCATGGCGAAGGTGGTTTTACCCATGGAAGGACGCGCAGCCACAATAATCAAATCGGAGGGTTGCAAGCCGGCGGTCATTCTATCCAGATCACTAAACCCACTGGATACCCCCGTCACACCACCAGAGTCAGGAGATTTATAGAGCTCTTCAATTCGGTCAATGGTATCTGAGAGGATACTTTTAACTTCCTGCGGGCCCTCGCTGGTATTGGTACGCGCCTCAGCAATCTTAAACACCTTACTTTCGGCGAAGTCGAGCAGCTCAGCACTCTCTCGGCCCTGCGGCTCGTAGCAACTGTCGGCAATCTCATTGGCCACCGAGATAAGCTCGCGGGTCACCGCGCGCTCGCGCACAATATCGGCGTAGGCGCGAATATTGGCGGCACTTGGGGTGTTTTTGGCGATCTCGCCCAAGTAGGCAAAGCCGCCGATGTCTTCGAGCTGCTCTTGGCGCTCCAGCTCTTCCGAGACGGTAACCAGATCCACCGGTGAACCCTTCTCGGCCAAGCGCGCCATCGCGTTAAAGATGTGTTGGTGTGGACGTTGATAGAAGTCCTGAGCCACCACCTTCTCAGCGACGCCATCCCATGCGTTATTGTCCAGCATCAAGCCGCCAAGTACGGCTTGCTCCGCTTCCGAGGAGTGAGGTGGAACCTTAAGCTGCTCGACCTGAGCATCACCTTTGGTGTTGTTGCGTGGTCGCTTACTGTTGGCAGCTGAGTTTGCAGAAGGAGCCATGGAATTACGTCGTTAAATATTCGGCCCTCTATTATGCGCGATAAGCCGCTACTGAGCTAGCGCCTGTTTATCGTTCGCGTCGAGTTTTGCGTGAACAAAAGCGTTCAGTCGCCCAAACAAGAGGCAAGAAGAAAGAGACAAGAAGAAGAGGCGAAAAGAACTGGTGGGAAGTTGATAGTTGCTGGATGGCAAGTGGTGCCCATCGGCACCACTCAAGCGGAAGGTATTACAGGGCCGAGAAATAAGCGGCCAGCTCTTTCATCTCATCATCGGTCAACATCGCAGCCTGCCCCTGCATTACCGTGGCATTGGTCGTGCCGGTACGCTGCTTGTTCTTATAGGCAACCAACGAGTCGTAGAGGTACTTTTCATTCTGCCCTTTCAGATTGGGGTAGCCATCGATGACGGCAATGCCATCAGGGCCATGGCAGCTATGGCAAAGTGGCGCCTTGGCGGGCGCTGCAGATAGGCTAAGGGAAGGCAGAACCAGCCATAGTGCCAATACTGACTTATTCATAAACGTCCTCATTGTTAGTTATATCGCTCCATCACTCAGGTCCTTGATTACGGACCAACTTCCCTTTGAGCCTAACAGAGGCTTTGATTTTTCTCCAATCACTGCAGCGCGTGCACCTGCGCGCCGTGAGGCACATCATCATGATCATGGGTGACCAACAAGGCCGGGATGTTCATCGCCTTGATTTGAGCAAATACGAACTCGCGAAACTGCGCCCGTAGCGCCTTGTCTAACTTGCTAAAGGGCTCATCGAGGAGTAGCAGTTCTGGTTCTGCCAACAGGCTGCGCAACACACTCACCCGCGCCCGTTGGCCACCCGACAAGTGGCCGATATCGCGCTGCTGATAGCCGCTTAACTCGGCCTGTTCTAGCACCTGGGCAATCCGTCGCTCAGCCTCATCTCGAGACACATCGCCCAAGGCAAAACGCAGGTTCTGCTCGACATTAAAGTGGGGAAACAGTAGGTCGTCCTGAAACAAGATCCCCACCCGCCGGCGCGCTTGTGGCAGCTCAAGTAGTTGCCGCTGATTAAGAACAATCTCGCCCGAGGGTGTAAAACAACGCGACAAGGTGCCAGCAATCGCCGCCAGCAGGGTCGATTTACCGCAGCCACTCGGTCCCATCACCGCCGCCACCTCGCCGGGGGCGACCTCAAAGCTCAAGGGTGAAAACAGGTGGCGAGCATCGCCGCTAAATCGAATACTCAGCTGATTAAGTTCTAACATGAAAGGTCCAACTAAAAGGCTTAAACACCCGCTTGGGCGTAGTCAGTTGCGCCAAACTAAATACCAGTAGTGGCAACAGGCTCTGCAATATCACCATCACCGCAGTAATCCTTCGATCGCCGCCCGAGGCCAGCGCCACAGCCTCGGTGGTTAGGGTGCTAAAGCGCCCGGCGCCAATAAACAGCGTCGGCAGATACTGGGCAATGCTCACCGAGAAGCCCACCGCCATGGCTACAGCTATCGGCTTGGCCAGCATGGCCAGCTTGATTTGCACGAAGCTTAGCAGCGGTCGGTGATTGAGGCTCACCGCCGCCTGCATATAGCGCTGCTCAAAACCGCGGTAGTTATCGGCCAAGGAGAGAAACACATAGGGCAGCACAAACACGGTATGCGCCCAAATAACCCCTAGCCAGCGTCCATCTAACTGCCACTTCAGCAACTGCACCTGTAGCCCAAACAAGAAGGCCACCTGTGGCACCAACAGTGGCAAGTAAAACAGCTTGGACCATCGCAGCGCACGGGCGCGGTCACTGTGTAGCTCGTACTCCAAACAGCCAATACACAGCAGCAAGCTGAGCAGCGCGGAGGACAGCGCCAACAGCAAGCTTTGGCTAAAGGGAGAATAGGCAAACTCGGCCGCTTGTTGCCAGGTCCCTAACTGCCAGGTTTGCGGCAGCATATCCGGGAAGCGCCAGCGCCAAGCAAACGACCAGATAAGCATTACCACCATTGCCAGACCCGCTAGCAGCATCGCGGCGGTAACTAACAGGCCTGCGGGCTTATCGCTGCGCGGCCGATGACGGCGACCATTGAGCTGCCAACCAAGGCTCCAGCGTAAACAGTGTCGCTCCAACCATAGGTACACCAACAGCACCGAGCCAATCAGCGCCAGCAGCCAAAGCGCGCCAGCGGCCCCCATCAAGCGAAAGCTGACATCGCTATGGGAGAACCACTGCCACACCAGCACCGCTAAGGTGGGAGGCTTGGTGGGGCCGATAACCTGCGCCACGTCCACCACCGAACAGGCAAACGCTAATACCGCTAACATCGGCAGGCGCACCCGCGGCAACAGCTGCGGAATAATCACTCGCCACCACACTTGCGCCCGGCTATAACCCAGACTTTGCCCCACAGCAAGGCTTGCGTTCAGCGGCATCTGGCCGGCCGCTACCGCCAGCATAAACAGCAAGAAGGGCAGCTCCTTGAGCCACAGCGCCAGTACCAAGCTCAAGCCATAAGGGTCTTGCACACTTTGCCAAAGCGGTGGGTAACTAAAGCCGGTCAGCCACGGAGAGAGTGAGCGCAGTACCCAGCCGCTGGGGGCGAGCAGAAATACCAAGCCGATCGCCAGCGCCACATGGGGCACCGCTAGCATTGGTGCGAAGGCCCGTTGCAGCCAGCGCCAACTGGCGCGGTGATAACAGTGAGAGAGCACATACAGCGCGCTTATCAGCGCCAAGCCGCTGGAGAGCACGCCGCTTAGCACACTCAAGCCACTCGCCTGCAGGGTTAGCGGGTGGGCAAATAGCGCTTGCCACGCCTGCAGGCTCCATTGTTCAAAACCGAGACTTGGCAGATAACCAAAGGAAGGAAGTAGGGTGTACCACAAGCCGCTTAACAGCGGCACTAGCATCACCAGTAGGGTAAGGGCTGGGAAAACGCCCAGCCAACGTCCATCGATTCGCGTCATTTACCGTAGCGGCGTAACCACTCTGCTTCTAACAGTTCCAACCAAGAGATATGCGGTTCGGCCAGCGTGCGGGCACGGTCCTCAGCACTGAGCATGGCTGGATGCTGCTGGGCGACGAACAGCGCCCGTTGCTCGGCATCGAGCTTGCGCATATCGAGAATGCTCGGGTCCCCCCAATGGTTCAGATCCGCCTTACGGGCCTGCGCTTCTGGCGACAATAGGAAGTTAGCCACCACCATCGCAGCCTGAGGAACTGAGCTGTTAAACGGGATCGCCACAAAGTGGGTGTTGGCAATGGTGCCACCCGCGAAGGTATAGCTACGCACCGAGTCCGGCAGACGCCCCTGCTCCACCGACGATGCCGGCTCATTCGGATTAAAGGTAAAGGCCAGCGTTAACTCGCCGTCGTTGACCAACTGCTGCATCTGCCCCGCGCCATTAGGCTGAACCTGGCCGCCGCGCCACATCAGTGGATGTAGTTGATCAAGGAAGCGCCACAGCGCAGCGGTGTGCTGCTGAAAGCGCTCAGGGTTGGCGGGGAGCTGCAACAGCGCCGGATCGTCCATCCACTCCCACAGCGCTTGTTTGATAAAGGTGGTGCCATAGAAATCTGGCGGCGCCGGGTAGCTAAACTGGCCAGGATGCCGCTTGGCAAACTCCAGCAATTGCGCCATCAAACGAGGCAGCTGGTTGATACGCTCGCTATCGTAGTAAAAGGTCAGTTGCGCGCCGCCCCAAGGGGATTCCATCCCGGCCACTGGCTCGCTGAAATCATATTGTAGCGATGCGCTTTGCTGGTCGGTCAGCGCCAGATTGGGCAGCTCTTCCGCAAATGGGCCGTATAGCAGCTCCGCCTGTTTGAGGGTGCGAAAGTTCTCACCGTTAACCCATAGCAGATCAACACTGCCGCCCTGCTCGCGGCCACTGGCATGTTCAGCAATGATCCGACTGACCACATTGGCAGTATCGCTGATCTTAACGTGCTTGAGTTCGATGCCATGCTCTTGCTTGACCCGCTGCGCCACCCAACGGATATAGCTGTTGATGTTCTCCGAGCCTGCCCAAGCATTGAAATAGACGGTTTGACCGTCTGCCTGCTGCTCAATCTCTTGCCAGTTTGCCTGAGCCGGCAACACCGCTGTAAGGCTAATGATTAACGCAAATAATCCGAATGCGAATAGACCGCGCACGATAAGTCTCCCTGTCTAGTCGGTAGCTTGCTTCATGATGATAACAATTCCCTAAAGGAAAACCGCATAAGACAGTGAAAACTTTCAACAAAAACGAAAAAACCGCGCCGGAGCGCGGTTTTACATCAACTAAGCGAGTTGTGAAGATTAGTCTTCAGCAACAACGTTCAGGTTGATGGTAGCAGTAACTTCTGAGTGAACCTGGATAGCGATTTCGAATTCGCCCAGAGTACGCAGAGCACCGTTTGGTAGACGTACTTCAGCTTTAGCGATTTCAACGCCAGCAGCAGAAACTGCATCAGCGATGTCGCGAGTACCGATAGAACCGAACAGCTTGCCTTCGTCACCAGCTTTAGTAGTGATAACAACAGCTTCAAGAGCGTTCAGCTTCTCAGCACGTGCTTCAGCAGCACCCAGGTCAGCAGCTAGTTTAGCTTCCAACTCAGCGCGGCGAGTTTCGAAAACTTCCAAGTTAGCTTTGGTCGCAGGAACTGCTTTACCCTGAGGGATCAAGAAGTTACGAGCGTAGCCAGCTTTTACGTTAACTTTGTCGCCCAAACCGCCTAGGTTAGCGATTTTGTCTAGTAGAATAATTTCCATTACCTTTCCTCGAATATAAAGGTTGAGTTAGGCCGAGCCTTCGACTTACTTGTGTAGGTCGGTGTAAGGCAGCAGAGCCAGGTAACGAGCACGCTTGATAGCACGTGCTAGTTGACGTTGGTATTTAGCGCTAGTACCAGTGATACGGCTAGGTACAATCTTACCGCTTTCAGTGATGTAGTTTTTCAAAGTTGCAGTATCTTTGTAATCGATCTCTACAACGCCTTCCGCTGAGAAGCGGCAGAATTTACGACGACGGAAAAAACGTGCCATAACATTATCCTCGTGATAACAAATCAATAGTGTGGGCATGCAGTACTAAGCGGTATTCGCCGCTGGGTAATTTATGACTGGATACAAACCCAGTTACCCGTACTTCAGACCCCATTGTTAATTGCAATGAATCTTGCTCAAATGCCTCGCCACTTAGCACCACTGCCATTTGGCAATAGGCTTGGCGATTGAGCCCAGCTTCTGTTTGAGCTGAGCGGTGCTCCAGCCAAAATTGGCAATGAGGAACACCCGCCGGACTGGTATTTCGTTTTGGTGCCCTAAGCAGGCGACCAGTCAACACCAGACGGTTGTCAGACATTCTTACTCTTCGCTTGCAGCTTCTTCAGTTTTTGGTGCTTCAGCAGCAGGACGCTCTTCACGACGTGCTGGACGCTCGTCGTCACGGCGTGCTGGACGCTCATCCTTCGCTTTAGCGATAGGAGAAACTTCAGTTACAGCAGCTTTGGTGCGCATGATCATGTTACGGATAACGGCATCGTTGAAGCGGAAAGCAGTTTCCAGCTCGTCAACTACTTCTTGAGTAGCTTCGATGTTCAAAAGAACATAGTGCGCTTTGTGCAGTTTTTCGATTGGGTAAGCCAGTTGACGGCGGCCCCAGTCTTCCAAACGGTGGATCTGACCGCCTTTCTCAGTGATAACAGCTGAGTAACGCTCGATCATACCGGCAACTTGTTCGCTCTGGTCCGGGTGAACCATGAATACGATTTCGTAATGACGCATGATTGCTCCTTACGGGTTAATAGCCACTCGCTCGGTACAGTCAAACCTTGGTGGCAAGGAAACAAAATTGTTGGTGACTGTTTTAGGAGGCGCGATTTTAGCGGATAGCTGAGCGCTAAACAACCAAAAAATAGACGATTGGACGGATAAGCAAGAAAAGCAGGTTATGGCTTGGCCTTACCGCTGCCTTTTACCCACTCTCGCATCTGCTGCGATTGACGTTTGTAGTAGGCAAGCTGCCGGTCAGACTCGAGCATCAGCGCGTCAAGATCAACGGGTTGCTCTCCCAGCACATCGCCCACGTAGCCAATGGCGCAGTCGATGCTAAACGCTTGCTCGCTCTCGGTGTTGAAGCGATTAACCTCTTGGACTAAGCGCCCGTTAAGTAGCTCAAGCTGCGCTTGGTCGCAGTGGGCTAGGAACACCACAAACTCATCGCCCCCCAAGCGAGCGACGATATCGTCGCGACGAAACGCGGACTTAAGTACCTGAGCCATTGCCATTAGGGCTTTATCCCCCTCGGCATGTCCCCAGGTATCGTTGATCGGCTTGAGTCCATTGAAGTCGATACTGACGATGGTGAAGGTCTCTCCGGGCGCGAGGCCTTGCAAGCGCTGGCGCACTTTCTGTTTAAATCCGCGGCGGTTATCCAGCTCGGTTAGCTCATCGGTAACCGAGAGATCTTGCAATTGCGCGTTACGCTCGGTCACCGAGGCTAGCACCTGCTCTAATTGCGCCAGGTAGTCCTTGGCTTCTTGCTGGGCGATATCTCTGGCTTCGTTGGATAAGATCACCTTCAGGCTCAGGCTAATAAAGCCGCGGATCAGTTCAACCTCTGACTCCTGCCCTTCGCTGATATCGAACACCACATAGCCCATGTACTGGTCGTTAATCGACAATGAGCGCACTAGCCAATAGTCGACGGTGACATCGTCATAAAATCGCGCGGGTAGCAGATCGGCGCTGGCAAAGGCGAGCGGCTCAGGCAGGTATACCCGCGAGCCAGACTGGTGGGCGAACACCAGCTCACACTGCTCGGGGATCGGGTCGTCCAAACGCAAATCCGGCATTGGATAGAGACACAGGTAACAGCCTCGCAGGTGCAGGCTGGGCAGAGACGTAGAAAGCTGGCGGAACAGGCTTTCCCGATCCAATGCATGGATGTTCTCAAAGATATGGTAAGACGATTGTAAATAGGGCATATGGATATCATCATAGGGCTGCTCTTCTTCACAGCCGCACGATTGACGAATCACCAGCTCCGCAGGCAGCGTTACGGTTTGCTCTGTATCCTGCTGGTCACCCAGTAACAGGCGAAAGGCCTGTTTAGCTAGCTCGGCGCGGGGCTGACGCACGGTAGTCAGCGCCGGTGACACCAGGCTAGCCGAGGGCATATCGTCAAAACCGACCATTGGGTACTTACCGATTAAGTTTGGCGCTTGGCTATTCATGTAGTTCCAAGCGCCCAGTGCCATATCATCGTTGGCAAACACAATGGCATCCACCGCTAAGCCGCTGTCGACGATGTCCTGTAAGGCTCTTGCGCCACTGGTTGGGCGGAAATCACCGCGAAACAGATAGCGCTTGTCCACCTCCAGTCCATGTTTGCTAAGCGCTTGGCGATAGGCTTGCAGGCGCAGCTCCGCCTCGACATTGCCCTCAGGGCCGGTGACGAATACGATACGCTGATAACTATGCTCAACGATTAAGTGCTCAACCATCGCTTGCATGGCACTTTGATTGTCGATGAGCACCGTGTGGGCACCGGCGTAAGGCTGGAACAAGCTGACTAGAGGTACCACCGACAGACGAGCCATAAAATCCTCAGCAATGTGCTTGGAGCAGTAGCTGAACAGACAAGGACTGAGGGTTAAGATACCATCGAACTGTTGAGGCTTGATATGCTGGTAGACTTTGTTGTGTCGCTTCTCATTAAGTAGCTCTGAAGACAGCGGACGTCCTTCGAATATCACCAACTGACATCCTTGCTGTTTCGCTACTTTTTTCAGTTCCCGGTTAAGTGGGACTTGGTAGTTGCCGTAACAATTATCGACAATTAACGCTATTCGGTGTTCCGTTGAATCCAAGCTATTCCTTCAGCCCAATGTCGAGAAAACGCATCTGCGGGCTATCGTTTTGACATCAGCATAAGGTTAGCAAAAGCGTATGAAATAAAAACAATGTGAAGCGTTTCTTAGTTTCGAAAGTTTGCGCTGAAACAAAAACGCAGCTGATTAAGCAGCTGCGTTTAGCGTGTGATGGCAAGCAAAGAGGCTAGCGTCGTTGGCGCACCGCCTCAAACAAACAGATACCGGCGGCCACAGAAACATTCAAGCTAGACACAGCACCAGCCATCGGCAGTTTCACCAGCTCATCACAGGTTTCGCGAGTCAGGCGGCGCATGCCTTTCCCTTCGGCGCCCATCACAATCGCCATCGGCCCTTGCAGCTTACAATCATAGATAAGCTGCTCGGCTTCACCAGCGGTGCCCACCAGCCATACGCCCAGCTGTTGCAAGTCGCGCAGGCTACGCGCCAAGTTAGTCACCACCACCAGCGGTACGGTTTCCGCCGCACCACAGGCCACCTTACGCACGGTGGCATTGAGCTGAGCAGATTTGTCTTTGGGTACAATCACCGCCGCCACGCCAGCGGCATCGGCGTTACGCAGACACGCGCCGAGATTGTGTGGATCGGTGACGCCATCGAGCACCAAGAACAGCGGCGAGCTGGCTTGCTCGACCAAATCGGCCAAGTCGGCTTCGCTGTATCGGCGGCCGCCTTTAATACGCGCCACGATACCTTGGTGCTGGGTGTTGCCGGCTTTGTCGTCCAGTGCCTTGCGCGGCATTTGCTGTACCGAGCAGCCTAAGCGTTTCAGCTCATTGAGCAGCGGCAGCAGGCGTTCGTCTTGACGGCCTTTTAAGGCATACACTTCGATAAAGCGCTCTGGGCTGCGCTCGGCAAGGGCCTGCACTGCGTGCAAACCGTAGATAATCTCTTGGCTCATGATTTAACTCTTGTTCGCTTTGTTGGCGGCACGCTCACTTTTACCGGCGCGCTGCTTACGCTTTTTCTTTGCTTTAGGCTTAGCCTTGGCTTTCGATTTCGCCTTGCCTTTGGGCTTATCATCGCCAGCGGATTTGGCCTTGCTGGACTTATCCCAAGGGTTGATCTCGGCCATCTTCTTCTCGGCCGAGGTCTTACGTCGCTTACCCTTATTCTTGGTATCGCGATGGCGCTGCTTGGTTTTACCCTCGTCGCGTCGGCCACTGCGTTTACCCGAGCCGCGGCGCTCTTCAGCGCGTCCACGGGATTCGTTAGCTGGGCGCTCAAACTCGTCTTCGTTGTCTTGGCTGTTGACCAACACAAACTCCAGCTTGCGATCGTCCATATTGACCGAGGCAACCTTCACCCTTACCGAGTCACCAATACGGAAGCGGCGGCGGGTATTTTCGCCAATCAAGGTCTGGCGGGCAGCATCATAATGATAATAATCACCGCGTAAAGAGGTGATGTGCACCAAGCCGTCGATATGCAGCTCATCGAGGCGCACAAAAAAGCCAAAACCGGTCACCGCAGCGATATTACCCGGATAAACCATGCCAACATGGTCCAGCATAAACTCGCACTTCAGGCCATCGGCCACCTCGCGGGTGGCATCGTCGGCGCGGCGTTCGGTCATCGAGCAGTGATCGCCAAAGCCGTCCATCTCATCAAGATCATAACAGCGGCCACCAGTGCTGGTATGTGGCTTGGTCATCGCCTTACCGGCTTTTTCCGACTGCTCCAACGCAATCAGGTACTTGATCACCCGATGCAGCAGCAGATCCGGATAACGGCGAATCGGTGAAGTAAAGTGGGCGTAGGACTTTAGCGCCAAACCAAAGTGACCGATGTTGTCGGGCTGGTAAACCGCCTGCATCATCGAGCGCAGCAGCATGGTCTGGATCAGCTCACGATCCGGGCGCTCTTGGATCGCCGCAGCCAGCTCAAAATAGTGTTTCGGCTCTGGGCTTTGGCCGCCACCGAGAGGCAGACCTAACTCGGCCAAGAAGCCGCGGAAGGTGTTGAGTTTCTCATCGCCCGGTTTGTCGTGCACCCGGAACAAGATCGCCTGTTGCGCCTTCTCCACATACTTGGCGGCAGCAACGTTGGCTTGAATCATACATTCTTCGATGATCTTGTGCGCGTCGTTGCGCACCAGCGGCACGATCTGCTCAATCTTACGCTGGGCGTTAAAGATAAAGCGGGTCTCCTGGGTTTCCAGCTCGATGCCGCCACGCTCAGCGCGGGCTCTCTTAAGCGCCTGATACATGCTGTGCAGCTCTTTAAGATGCGGCACCTGATCGCTGTAGCGCTTGGCCAAGGCCTCATCGCCATCGAGAATGGCGGCTACCTTGTTGTAGGTTAGGCGGGCATGTGAGTGCATCACCGCCTCATAAAACTTAAAGCCCGACAAGCGGCCAGCCGCCGAGATGGTCATCTCCGCCACCATACACAGCCGATCGACCGCCGGGTTTAGGGAGCACAAGCCATTGGAGAGCTGCTCTGGCAGCATCGGTACCACTTGGTCGGGGAAGTACACCGAGTTACCGCGGTTGTAGGCTTCACGATCGAGGGCGGAGTCGGGGCGAACGTAGTAGCTGACATCGGCAATCGCTACCCACAGCCGCCACCCGCCGGACTTCTTGGTTTCGCAATAAACCGCATCATCAAAGTCGCGGGCATCTTCGCCATCGATGGTCACCAGTGGCAGCTTACGCAGATCCACTCGGCCTTGCTTGGCGCTCTCTTCCACCTCTTCTTTTAGCGAAGACACTGATTTGAGCACCGCCTCTGGCCAGCTGTGGGGAATATCGTGGTTGCGCAGGGCCACCTGCACTTCCATACCCGGTTCCATTTTTTCGCCGAGGATGTCCACCACCTTGCCCATGGCGTTGCGGTTAAGTACCGGGCGCTCGGTGATCTCCACCACCACCACTTGGCCCTGTCGGGCGCCCATGGTAGCGCTTTTGGGGATCACGATATCTTGGTTGATGCGAGTATCATCGGGCACCACAAAGCGGGTTTGTCCCTCAACAAAGAAACGCCCCACCAGCTCAAGCTTACGCTGTTTCAGCACCCGTAAGATCTTGCCCTCACGACGTCCGCGCTTATCCATGCTCGACGGCGCAGCCAGCGCAAAGTCGCCATGGAACACCTTGGCCATCTCTTTCGGTGGCAGGAACAAATCAACCCCGCCTTGCTTCACCTTAAAGAAACCAAAGCCATCACGGTGACCAATCACATTGCCAGTCACTAAGCCCAAGCGTTCAGGCACAGTAAAATCGCCACGGCGGGTTTCCACCACCTCACCTTGCTCCATCAGCTCTAACATAATGGTTTTTAGCTGTTGGGCGTTTAGTTCGGCGAAAGCGTCGAGGAGGGCTTCGGCAGAGAGTGGTGCCATCTCTTCAACAATGGCTTGGTGTACGCGTTTTTCGATTGAGGCTGAACTAGCCGATGGGTGCATCTTGGCTCCTGAGGGAGGGAAAAATTGAGGTTACAGCGCTAAGGATAACCCCTCCCCCGAGCTTAAGCCAGCAAACTAGGCTTGCTGGCCACTCGCCAAAACAACTAGTAAGGCTGGTTACTGGCCTTGGCCTTGGCCACTACGTGGGCAGGCATTTTGTTGGCCAGCGCGGCAAGTAATTGCTCCGCCTGTTTGTGGGTGGCCCTATCGGCGATGATCGCATGGTGCAGCCAGCGATAGCCGTCTTCGTAATCAAGAGGGCTGCCTTGACCTGCCACCAGCAGCTCAACAAATTGGAGTTGCGCCTTCAGAAAGCCTTGGGCAGAGGCTTCGCGCAGCAGTGGAATGGCCTTGGCATAGTCGCGCTGTACCAATATACCGTTGGCATAGTAGCGGCCCAATTGCTCCAATGCTGCAGCCAGGCCTTGGTTGGCGGCTTGCCACATATAGTGAACGCCCAGTTCGGGATCAGGCTCGACACAAACGCCCCACGCCAGCATATCTCCCCATAAAAACTCATAGGCGGGGATCGCCACCTTCTCGGCACGGGCTTCGATATCCTGAACCAGCTGACAGTCATCTTCTTTGACTCGGTTAAGGTGCTGGTTTAGGTTGATCCATCCAATCAAATCGTCTTGCTCATAGATCTCGATGGCCGCGAGCTGCGGGGGCTCGGTCTCATAGAGAGGCTCAAATTCGACTTCTTCGGCTTGCTGCTCGCCCGCTTCATCGTCAACGGATATATCTGCCACCGTCTCTGCCACTACTTGGCCAGATAGCATCATCGATAGTGCAAGTGATAAAGCGATTGGGGTTTTCATGGCACACTCTCTTGGGATTTCTGCTTATGTTATCGGACAGCGCGGGGAAAACTAAAGTGGTGCGCACAATTCGATAGTCTGGCGCGATCAAAAAAGGGCGCCTATGCGCCCTTATCGTGTGAATTCGTTTGCGATTAAACGAAGTCTACACCTTTTTGGATGTCGCCTTGCAGGGTATCCAGCATGCCGTCGATGGCCGCTTTTTCGAACGCGCTAACTTCGCCGTACGGCAGTACTTCAGCAACGCCCTGTGGACCCAGACGCAGTGGCTGAGCGAAGAATTCAGCGTGCTCGCTGCCACCTTCTACGTAGGCACATTCAACAACCTCTTCACCCTGTGCTGCACGTACCAGTGACAGACAGAAGCGAGCAGCCGCTTGGCCCATAGACAGGGTTGCGCTACCGCCACCCGCTTTGGCTTCTACCACTTCGGTACCCGCATTCTGGATACGAGTAGTCAGTGCAGCAATCTCGTCGTCGCTGAAATCCAGACCCAGCTGAGACAGCAGAGGCAGGATGGTTACGCCGCTGTGGCCGCCAATCACGTTGATGTTCACGTCTTCTGGGCTCAGGCCTTTGGCTTCAGCAATAAAGGTTTCAGCACGGATAACGTCCAGCGAGGTCACACCGAACAGTTTAGCTGGATCATAAACACCGGCGTTCTTCAGCACTTCACGGGCAATCGCAACAGTGGTGTTTACTGGGTTGGTAATGATGCCGATGCATGCTTTCGGGCACACTGCAGCACATTTTTCGATAAGGTTCTTAACGATGCCAGCGTTGATGTTGAACAAATCAGCGCGGTCCATACCCGGCTTACGGGCAACACCAGCAGAGATCAGTACGATGTCGGCACCTTCCAAGGCAGGGCTTGGATCTTCACCGGCAAAACCTTCAATCGCAACTTGAGTCGGAATGTGGCTCAAATCCTTGGCAACACCAGGAGTTACCGGTGCAATGTCATACAAAGATAATTCAGAACCTGCAGGTAGTTGGTTCTTCAATAGTAGGGAAAGGGCCTGACCGATACCGCCAGCTGCTCCTAATACCGCAACTTTCATGTGACGTTCTCCATTTTTTGTAATTAAGAGGGGGATTCCAGACTGGCATCCACGATAGCCAAAATAGGGAGCAAATACAAACCGCTACAAAAGCACGATTTGCTGAATCCCAAGATCTCCATCGTGCTTCACACTTTTAAGGCTCAGCCTCAAAATATTCTTGATAAAGCTGTCGGTAGCTTCCGTTGTTTTTGACCACAGACAAGGCGTGATTGAGCAAATTCAGCAGTTCTTGATTGTCTTTTGACACCGCAATGCCCAAGCCGCTACCCAGACTATGGTCCTTGGGGCGCGCTGCAAGGTGGGTGTATTTGTTAAGCCAGTACATAGCGGCTGCTTTGTCGATGAACACGCCATCGATGCGGTTCTTGGCCAAATCGTCCAGCGCGGCTTGATAGCTGGGATAGGCAATGGCGAACAGCTCGGGACGCTGCTCTTGAATGAACTCTTGCAAGCTAGAGCCACTTTGCACCGCAATCACGCTGCCATCGACGATATCAACCGCGACACCTTCGACCTTGGGCACCACAAACACCGCCGAGTTGTCGAAGTAGGCATCGCTGAAATCCACCAGCAACTGTCGCTCCTCGGTGATATCCAGCGCAGAGATGGCGGCATCATAATGGCCGTTTAACACACTGTGTAACAGGCTATCGAAGGGTTGGTGATAGAACTCGCACTTGCGATTGATCTGCCGGCACAATAGCTCGGCTAGTTCAATATCAAACCCGCGCAGGTCTTGCTGCTCAAAGTACTCAAAGGGAGGGTAAGAGGCTTCGGTGACAAAGCGGATCGGCGTTTCGTCGGCGGCCAGAGCGGCGTTACTTAACCAACAAAAAAGTAAGATCTTAAATAGTCGCATCATTAAGACTCAGGCATGGCCTGCTGGATGTTGTTTTGCTACTTACCAAAGCATACGCCAACAATTGCTGCTAGGTAAGAAAGCAAATCAAAAAAACCGTGAACTAAACCGATGAATTTCTATGCAAAATTGTCGACTAAAGTTGATAACAACCTGAATTTTGTCCAAAATAGCAGCGAGCAAAATGAAGGTGAAAAACAATGAAGTACAACGACCGTCAGGAGCAACTGGTTAAAGCATTCAAATCGTTACTCAAGCAGGAACGTTTTGGCTCCCAAGCGGAAATTGTGGCCGCGCTGCAAGAACAGGGCTTTGAGAACATTAATCAAAGCAAAGTATCCCGGATGCTGAGCAAGTTTGGCGCAGTACGCACCCGCAATGCAAAAATGGAAATGGTGTACTGCCTGCCCGCCGAGCTAGGCGTGCCCACGGCATCGAGCCAACTGAAGGTCTTGGTACTGGAGATGGACCACAACGACGCGCTAATCGTCATCCATACCAGCCCGGGCGCTGCACAACTGATCGCTCGCCTACTCGACTCTCTGGGCAAGGCTGAAGGCATCTTAGGCACCATTGCTGGCGACGACACCATTTTTATCACGCCAACCCAGCAAGCCCGCATCGAAGAAGTGTTTGCCTCGATTAAAGAGTTGTTTGAGGTTGCTTAAGCGCAGCAGATAAGCAAAAAGGTCGCCAGCAGGCGACCTTTTCGATTGTGCTGTCTTAAACAGAACTAAGCCTATCTTTACGCGGCAAACACAAACACCGCATCGTTGGGCACTTCCACCCACACTGTCGCCCCGGCCTGAGCCTGCCAGTGATCGCGCACTCGCGCCTGAAAAACTTGCTGTGCACCCGGCAACCTCAGGCGGAAGTGGGTCTCGTTGCCCATGGGGTGCACCGAGATCACCTCGGCGGCCACCAAGCCCGGCGCCTCTAGCTGATGCAGGCGGACATCTTTCGCGCGTACGATAACCTTGCAGTTGGTGCCATCGGCTAACTGATGCGGCTTTATATTGCCAAACGGCGTGACAAGGCCTTGTTCCACCACTTGCAATTCAAACTGGTTGCTGGGGCCAAATAGCGCTGCCACAAACGCGCTGGCTGGCGAGGCATAGATCTCGTGTGGCGCACCTTGCTGAACAATATGCCCATGGTCCATCACCACCACTTTATCGGCCATAAACAGCGCCTCTAGCGGGTCATGGGTCACCATTACTGCTGATGCGCCAATGCTTTTAAGCAGGTCCAAGGTATCTTCACGCACTTGCTGGCGTAAGTGCTCATCCAGTGCTGAAAACGGCTCATCGAGCAACATAATACAGGGCTTAGGCGCTAGCGCTCGCAGCAAGGCCACGCGCTGCTGTTGGCCGCCACTTAGCGTGTGGGGATAACGATCCCACATATCCTTAAGCCCCATTTTATCCATGGCTTGTTGCAGCCAGGCGCGACGCTCATCCACATCATGGTGTTTGGCCAGACCATACTCGAGGTTCTTACCCACCGTCATATGGGGAAACAGCGCATAGTCTTGGAACATCATGCCGATACCGCGTTTTTCCGGTGGTGTTTGCAGGCCTTCACTGGCCACCGCCATCGCCAGACCCGCAATCGAGATATCGCCCTGTTGCAGCGGCTCCAGCCCAGCGATTAGTCGCAGTAGGGTGGTCTTACCGCATCCTGAAGGCCCAAGCAGCGCCACAATCTCACCCGCTTGCAGCTGCAGGTCCACATCGATAAGGGCCTTCTGCTGCCCATAGCTGTGACTGATATTGTTAAGAGAAATACTCATCAAAGGCTCACTGTTAGGCGCCAGCGTATTGCTGACGGCTGATATTACGGCTCATAAAGATCACCGGGATAATCCCGGTAAGCAAGATGGTGATAGCAGCGAGCGCGCTGTGCTCAAGCTGCTCCAGCGAGGCGCGGTCCCACACCTGCGTTGCCAAGGTATTAAAGTTAAACGGGCGCAGCACCAAGGTAATCGGCAGCTCTTTCATGGTGTCAACGAACACCAGTAGCATGGCCGTTAGCAGGCTCGGTCGCATCAGCGGCAGATGAATGCGCCACAAGGTCTTACCGGAGTTAGAGCCTAAGCTGCGTGAAGCATCGTCCATCTGTGGAGTAATCTTGGTCAGGCTGGCATCGAGTGTACGGAAGCTCAGCGCGATAAAACGCAGCGAGTAGGCAATCACCAAGG
This sequence comes from Aliagarivorans taiwanensis DSM 22990, assembly GCF_000429505.1. GTDB lineage: Bacteria > Pseudomonadota > Gammaproteobacteria > Enterobacterales > Celerinatantimonadaceae > Aliagarivorans > Aliagarivorans taiwanensis. Next base: position 87,606 of record NZ_AUBZ01000004.1, read on the forward strand.
CCGCGCCCGAGCCGGTAATCAGCAGCCCCAAGGGGTAATCAAACCAGCGACGAGACAGGCCATCCAGGAAGTTATCAAGCAGCCCCATCGGGTAGAGGATCCCCACCGCTAGCACTGCACCGGGAATGGCATAGCCCACCGTGGCAAGCTCCGCGCTCCAACGCATCCACGGGCTTTTCGACAAGCGCACTCCATAAGCCAAGCCAACCCCCATCAGCATGGTAAAGAAAGCCGCCATGGCTGAGAGCGACAAGCTGTTCCAGGCGTTTTGGAAATACACTGTCAGGTCACTGTCGAGGCTACGCAGCGAGTAGTTACCCAGCACCCCCACTGGAAGCAAGAAGCCCAAGGTAATCGGCAACAAGCAGTAAAAGGTGCAGACTAAACCACGCCCCACCGGCAGCTTTTCGGCCAGCATGCGTGGCGATTGACCGCTTAGTTTGTAGTACTTACCGGCGCTACGGCTATAGCGCTCCAGCGACAGCAGAACGATGGCTACCACCACCAGCAACATGGCCAACTGCGCCGCGCCAGAGAGGCTGCTCATGTTCAGCCAGACATCGAAGATGCCGGCGGTTAAGGTCGGCACACTGAAAAAAGCCACGGTGCCATACTCGTTGATGGTCTCCATCATCGCTAAAGTCAGGCCCACCACAATGGCGGGACGCGCCATCGGCAGCACCACTTTAAAAAAGCTTTGGGTTTGGGTCTTACCCAAACAGCGGCTCATCTCAAACAGGCGCGCCGCCTGTTCCACAAAGGCCGCTCGGGCCAGCAAATAGACATAGGGATAGAGCACCAAGGAGAGCACGATGATCGCCCCTTCCATCGAGCGGATCTCAGGGAACCAATAGTCACGGGCACTCTGCCAACCAAAGATCACTCGCAGCGAGCGCTGCACAAAGCCGGCATACTCCAGCTGGTCGGTAATCACAAACGCCAAGATGTAGCTGGGTACCGCTAATGGCAGCAACAGCCCCCATTCCAAGAAGCGCTTCAGTGGAAAATTAAAGCGCGTCACCAACCAGGCGGTACTGGTACCAATGAGGGTGGTGAGCAGCGCGACGCCGATACACAAAATCAGGGTGTTGTTGAGGTAGACCCAGAATATTCGGTCCAGAAGATGGGACCATAGCTCGGCATTGGGTGTGGCGGAGAGCCACAACAGGGTGGCCAAAGGCAGCAACGCAAACAACGCGATGCAGCAGGCAATCATGACCCAACGGTCAATCCTGGTAAAACGAAGGTTGTCAAAACTGGCGAGATTAAGCATGTTCTACTTGGCGTCAGATAAACCACAAAAAGCTGGCACACAGCCAGCTTTTACATCAAGACCCGAAGCGCTTAGAGATCGAAACCTACTCGGTCAACCAAGCGGGCTGCTGCAGCGCGGTGCTCAGCTACCTCTTGGAGGTTAATGCGGTCAGCTTTGAAGCTACCTAGGCTTTCGATGTAACTGTCAGTTGCAATTCCTTCGCGCACAGGTTCTTCAAAATTGGCGCTAGCGTACAGTCCCTGAGCAGTTTCGCCAAGCAAAAATTCTAGTAACTTAATTGCGTTATCGCGGTTTTTCGCGGTATTTAGCAAACCAGCACCAGAGATATTGATATGCTGGCCTCGGCCACCGATCTCTTGGTCTAGGTACACGACGCGGATCTGTTCAGCCCACTGTTGCTGCTCGGGGCTCTTGCTATTGTAGTGCATCTTGCCCATGTAGTAGCGGTTGGCGATAGCCAGGTCACACTGACCTTCAAAGATGGCTTTGGCCTGCGCGCGGTCGTTACCTTGCGGTTTGCGCGCCAGGTTAGCTTTCAGGCCACGCAGCCATTGCTCGGCGGCTTCTTCGCCATCTTCAGCAATGATTGAGGCAATCAGACCAATGTTGTAAACATGTTTACCAGAGCGAGTACAGATGCGGCCTTTCCACTTAGGGTCAGCCAAATCGCGAATTGAAGTCAGAGCATCTTCGGCAACATCTTGATGTGCATAGATAACGCGAGCTCGGGTAGTCAGAGCGAACCAAAGGTTCTCTGGGTGACGCAAGTGGGCAGGGACCACCTCACTAATCACCTCGGATTCTACTGGCTCAAACAGGCCAGCTGCGCGAACCTCTTCCAAGCGACCAACATCAACGGTTAGTACTAGGTCTGCAGGGTTGTTATCACCTGCGGCAATGATCTTTTCAGTGAGTCCCTTCTCAGCATGAACAACGTTAACTTTAATGCCGGTCTCAGCGGTAAATGCATCGGTTAGCGGCTTTAGCAGGCTTTCCTGACGGTAGGAGTATAGGTTTACTTCACCAGCAGCGAACGCAGGCACAGCAGTGGCAAGCGCGGTAACAAATACAGCAAGATTACGGATAGCGTTTAACATTCAGTCAAATCCTTTAATGCGAATCATTTCTATTTGCGTTAAATGCTACTTCAAAGTTTGAGAAAAAGCCAATAAAAAAGCCCGCCATTGGCGAGCTTTTTAAGACATTAATTTTATTTGAGATTAGCTGGTCGCTTTTACGCTTACGAACTCTGGGTAGGCATCGATACCACAGTCGGCCAGGTCCATACCGTTCATCTCTTCTTCTTCGCTTACACGGATACCCATTACCGCTTTCAGGATGCTCCACACTACGAAGCTTGCTGCGAATACCCATACGAAGATGGTCAGGGCACCCACAATCTGGCCGCCGAAGCTAGCATCAGAGTTAGTCAGTGGCACCAGCAGCAGACCGAACAGACCAACAACACCGTGTACTGAGATAGCACCTACTGGATCATCAATCTTGATTTTGTCCATGAACACGATTGAAGCAACAACGATTACGCCAGCAACCGCACCAAACAGGGTGGCTTGCAGAGCAGTCGGAGTTGAAGGCTCAGCAGTAATGGCAACCAGGCCAGCCAGAGCGCCGTTCAGCATCATGGTCAGGTCAGCTTTGCCCCAAGTCAGCTTACACACAATCAGAGCAGCAACCGCACCGGCAGCAGCCGCAGCGTTGGTGTTCAGGAATACCATCGCAACAGAGTGAGCATTACCCGCATCAGCCAGTTTCAGAACCGAACCGCCGTTGAAGCCGAACCAACCCATCCAAAGGATGAAGGTACCCAAGGTAGCAAGTGGCATGTTTGAGCCAGGAATTGGGTTGATAGAACCGTTTTTGCCGTATTTACCTTTACGTGCACCCAGTAGCAGTACACCAGCCAATGCTGCAGCAGCACCCGCCAAGTGAACGATACCTGAACCCGCAAAGTCATAGAAATCCAGAGTGTACAGGCCGAATACCGCTTGACCGCCCCACGTCCAGGCACCTTCAAGTGGGTAAATCAGACCACACATAACCACTGCGAATGCCAGGAAGGCCCACAGCTTCATACGCTCAGCTACCGCACCAGATACGATAGACATAGAGGTTGCTACGAATACAACCTGGAAGAAGAAGTCAGAAGCGCCAGAGTATACGCTATCACCATCAAAACCAGCATCGGCTTTGTCGGCTAAGATACCGCCCAGATCGAAGCCTTCGATACCAGACAGGAACAGGCCGCCGTCGTACATGATTTGGTAACCGCAAATCAGGTACATGATACAAGCGATGGAGTACAACGCTACGTTCTTAGTAAGAATTTCGGTGGTGTTCTTGGCACGAACCAAGCCAGCTTCCAGCATCGAGAAACCAGCAGCCATCCACATAACCAGCGCGCCACACACCAAGAAGTAAAAGGTGTCGATGGCGTACTGAAGCTCAAAAATTTGATTTTCCATATCTCTAAAACCCCGTCGTTTTTAAACTTGTTTCGTTTCTAGATTGCTTCCGCATCGACTTCACCGGTACGAATACGTACCACGTTGCTTAAGTCGTAAACAAAGATCTTACCGTCACCAATCTTGCCGGTGTATGCAGCACTGGAAATCGCCTCGATGATGCGATCCACGTTTTCTGCTTTGGTAGCAATCTCTAGTTTTACTTTGGGCAGAAAATCCACTTGGTATTCTGCGCCACGATAAAGTTCGGTGTGTCCTTTCTGACGTCCAAAGCCTTTAACTTCAGATACGGTCAAACCATCAACGCCAACTTCGGCAATAGCTTCGCGTACGTCATCCAATTTAAATGGCTTGATAATCGCACTGATTATTTTCATCTGAGTTCCCTCCAGAGAGTAATCGATAACTGAGTGTCGAATAGACATAATCAAGTGCTGTGCCAAAGCGACCAAAGTCTTATGGAACAAGGGATTAGATGAAATATTAAAGAGAACGCCACAGCCACAGCGCACCACAACGGTGCGCTTATTTTTTGATTTGCATCAATTATGGGCAGTCAGAATTTAGTACAGGAACCGAGCACCAATGCAGTGCAGTAACCGAGAGAGGCTGCGTGCCAATGTTGCTAAAAACAGAGGAAAAAACTGTTGAAAAGGTGGAGCATCAGTTAATAAATGATTGAACTGACTCTAATAGCTGTACCATATCCTCATAACCGCAGGCGCAGTCATAGCTGTTTTGGTAGAGCCCTTCGTTGAGTGTGAGGTGCTGTAATTGCTCGCCTTCAATTGGTGCAGTTTGGATGGAAGCCTCATCGAGGTCGGCCACAATCAGATATTCAGCGCGCTGCACTGAAAGCTGTTCACCGAGTTGTAGCGCTTTGAGTTGAGAGAGAAACTCACCGACATAAGCAGGGCTGTGTTGCAGCTCGTGCTCCAACCATTGCGAGAATCCGCGGTGTTCATCACCGCAATCAACTAAAAGCGCACCGTCTAGGGTGCGCTGAATACTTAATTCCATCGGACAACCTTAGTCGTTGATGTAAAAGCTCTGCAACTTTTCAGCCACCGAAGTCTGGATGAAATCCACTGGCACCAGCTTGTAGGCAGCATTCGGCTTAAGCGAGAACGAGCTAGCGACCGCAGCACGGACTAGGCGGTGGAACGACTCTTGATCGAAGCGCTTAAGCAACAATGATTGCACGTCCATCAGTACGTTAAAGCCCATCAACTCTTTTTGAGTCTTCGAGGCCATTGCCAGTACTGGAATATCGGCACGGGCTTAGGTATCGCCGGTGCGGATCTCTTGAATCAAACGCAGGCCTGCAGACTCTGGCAGCTCAATATCGACGACTAGCGCATCAAACTTGTTGGTCATCAGTTGCATATGGAAGTTATCAAGGTCATTCACAACTTCAATATTCATGCTGCTTTCGGTCACGATGCCCTGTTGCAGTTCGCTGTATAGCTCAGGGTTGGTTTCCAGTACCAGTACACGACTTGGTTGCTCGGTGCTTTCTGGCATCTCGCCGCTCTTGCGCGACTCAGCTTCGCAACGTGCGATATAGCCTTTCTTCGGAATGGTAGCAATAGTCAGGTCGTTAGCGTCCAGACCACCGATGATCTTACGCAACTGCGAGATGTGCTGATTGATGGTGTGATCCGAAACAACGCGGCCCCACACAGCTTTAGAGAGCTCATCTCGTCCAACGACTTGGTTTACGTTCTGGCACAGGTAACCTAGCAAGTGAGCGCGTAGTGGCCCCAAGTAAGTACTTTGTTCTTGGTAAGTCAGGCTATTCTGACTCATATCAACGGCTACCGAGCCAACATTTACAACATCATTAAACGACATAGGTCTTCCCATACAACAAGTAAGAATTAACTCAAAATCTCCTGCGCCTATTTTTACCAGCTATAGCTTTAATTATCCAGCTTTCTAAATTTTTGATGTGGCTATTGAGACATCAAACGAGATATTTTCTCTAATTGCGGAATTTATTAGGGTTTTACTCTATGCAGGTTAATTTTTGCACCAAAATGGATCATCGCTTTATGACAAATAAATGTAAAAAAGCGCGGATAACCGCGCTTTTTGTATTGATAAGTTGTTACTGTTTTTTTAGACGGCCTGCTGAATGATCACCTCATCAGCAACGTCAACGTAGTCTTTGATCTCGTCAAAATTGAGGTAGCGATAGGTATCGGCAGCGCTCACATCAATCTGCGCCGCATACTCCAGATACTCATTCACAGATGGCAGACGCCCCATGATAGATGCCACAGCCGCCAGCTCTGCCGACGCCAAGAACACGTTCGCCCCGGTACCCAAACGGTTCGGGAAGTTACGGGTTGAGGTCGACACTACCGAAGCTCCATCTGCCACTCGCGCCTGGTTACCCATACACAGCGAACAACCCGGGATCTCGGTACGAGCCCCCACTCGGCCATAGATGCCGTAGTAGCCTTCCTCGGTTAGCTGCTTTTGATCCATGCGAGTTGGCGGTGCAACCCATAGGCGGGTTGGCAGCGCGCCTTTGTGTTTATCCAACAACTTACCGGCTGCACGGAAGTGACCGATGTTGGTCATACACGAACCAATGAACACCTCGTCGATATCGGTACCCTGTACGGTAGATAGCAAACGCGCATCATCTGGGTCGTTGGGGGCACACAGGATAGGTTCTTTGATATCGGCCAAGTCGATTTCAATCACTGCCGCGTACTCCGCGTCAGCATCGGCAGTCATCAACTCAGGCTCTTTCAGCCACTCTTCCATGGCGGTAATGCGGCGCTCGATGGTACGGCGATCGCCATAGCCTTCAGCAATCATCCACTTAAGCATCACAATGTTCGATTGCAGATACTCGATGATCGGCGCTTTATCTAGCTTAATGGTACAGCCAGCGGCACTACGCTCGGCGGAAGCGTCACTTAGCTCAAAGGCTTGCTCAACTTTAAGGTGCTCAAGACCTTCAATCTCCAGTACGCGACCAGAGAAGATGTTCTTCTTACCTTGCTTCTCAACGGTTAGCAGACCTTGCTGGATAGCGGCATAAGGGATGGCATGAACCAAGTCACGCAGGGTGATACCCGGCTGCATTTCGCCTTTAAAGCGCACCAGCACCGACTCCGGCATATCCAATGGCATCACACCGGTTGCCGCAGCGAAAGCCACCAGACCTGAGCCGGCAGGGAAAGAGATACCAATCGGGAAGCGGGTGTGCGAGTCGCCACCGGTACCAACGGTATCAGGCAGCAGCATACGGTTTAGCCAAGAGTGGATAACACCGTCACCTGGGCGCAGCGATACACCGCCACGGTTCATAATAAAGTCGGGCAGCGTGTGGTGAGTTTTCACATCAACTGGCTTCGGATAAGCGGCAGTATGACAGAAGCTCTGCATGGTCAGATCCGCCGAGAAGCCCAAACAGGCCAAGTCTTTCAACTCGTCACGGGTCATCGGGCCGGTGGTATCTTGCGAGCCAACGGTGGTCATCTTCGGCTCACAGTACTGGCCTGGGCGAACCCCTGCCACTCCGCAAGCCTTACCCACCATTTTCTGAGCGAGGGTGTAGCCTTTGCCAGTATCGGCAACATCAGCTGGACGTTTAAACACGGTGGATGGCTCAAGCCCTAAGGCTTCACGCGCGCGATCAGTCAGGCCACGGCCGATAATCAGAGGAATACGGCCACCGGCACGCACTTCATCCAATAGCACATCGGTTTTTAGCTCGAAGCTAGACAGCACTTCATCGCTACCGGCTTTCTTCACCACACCTTCGAAGGGGTAGATGTCGATAACATCACCCATGTTGAGTTGCTCAACATCCAGCTCGATGGGCAGCGCACCGGCATCTTCCATGGTGTTGAAGAAGATAGGGGCAATCTTACCGCCCAAGCAGAAACCACCGGCACGCTTGTTTGGCACGTAAGGGATATCATCGCCCATCAGCCACAGAACCGAGTTGGTTGCCGACTTACGCGAAGAACCGGTACCAACTACATCTCCCACGTACACCAGCGGGTGGCCCTTCTCTTTAAGCGCTTCGATCTGCTTCATCGGGCCGATCGTGCCAGCATCATCCGGTTCAATACCATCACGCGCGTTTTTCAGCATCGCCAAGGCGTGTAGCGGGATATCAGGGCGTGACCAAGCATCGGGGGCTGGAGACAGGTCATCGGTGTTGGTTTCACCGGTCACCTTAAATACGGTCAGGGTTGATTTCGCAGCCACTTCTGGGCGGCTTAGGAACCACTCGGCATCGGCCCAGCTTTGCATCACCGCTTGCGCGTGAGCATTACCGGCCTTGGCCTTTTCTTCCACGTCGTAGAAGGCATCGAACATCAGCAGGGTATGCGACAAGGCTTTGGCGGCAATCGGCGCCAGCTCTTCGACCTCGAGCAAGGCCACCAGCGATTCGATGTTATAGCCACCTTGCATGGTGCCCAGCAGTTCAGTGGCGTAGGCCGCACTGATAAGTGGAGAGTTCGCGTCGCCCTTGGCGATAGCAGCTAGGAAGCCCGCTTTCACATAGGCGGCTTCGTCTACGCCCGGAGGCACACGATTAACGATTAGATCCAGTAGAAATTCTTCTTCACCGGCTGGTGGAGATTTTAATAATTCAACTAAAGCGGCTGTTTGTTCTGCATCGAGGGGGGTGGGTACGATTCCTTCAGCAGCACGCTCTTCGACGTGTTTTCGATAGCTCTCAAGCACGACTCGCTCCTTTTATAATGGGCCTGATGGCCTAGTCCAATAGCGTGGGCGGGGAGCCTCACGGCCTGCCAATATAGCAGTTATTAACGAGTTTTTAAAATATCCGGGCTCACACCTTGGTCGTAGCCAGCCCTTACATGGCCATAACTTTCATCGACTTAATGGTCAAGTTTCGCAAAATAGCGCCGCCCCACGTTACATTTTGTTCACATCATTTAATTAGAAATCATTGCCAATGAACAGATACAAGGAGGACTCCTCTTCATTATGGCCGTAGGATAGAATAATCGGTCCCAACAGGTTGGTTTCCAGGCCTGCAAAGATACTGGCAGCGAACTGACTAGTGCCCCACGACAGATCGCTTAGCTCGTTCCACACCCCGCCTCGCTCCAATGAGCCACCAAGGTAAAACGGCGTGGTAATGCCAGAACCGAACTCGCGCCAGCGGTAGTAATACATCAGGCCACTCATCGCCTTGTAGCGACCGGAGAGTTGGTCTTTGCGATAGCCCGACAATCGTAAGAACCCACCTAGATCTTGGGCATTGGTAGGTACTAAGAAGTCGGAGTCCGAACCGCCAAACTCGCCATACCAGGTCAAGGTATTCTGCAGATAAGAAAAAGGCAGCTGCCATTCGCCATCCAGGGTCGGCACCCGGTTGGGCGAGAAGCCAGACACATCTTCGGTGTTGTAGCGCCACTCAACACTCAGCATCTTGCCTTGGGTGGGGAAGCTAATGCTGTCCAGAGTATCGTAGTCAAAGCGCAGATAAGGGCCATAGAGCTCGTAATCACTCTTAAGATTGAAGCCCAACGCGGTTATCTCGCCCGCTTCCCAAGCCGCACCTAAGCTCCATGCCTGCCAAGGGCGATAATGATAAGCCAGCTCGCTGAACACATTGTAGGTTTTGAAGCGGGTGTTGAGATACTCTAACTCGTCATCGATGCCAAACACCCGCCGTTCCACGTCGTTGTACTCAAAGCCCAGCGCCCACGAGTAGCGCAGCGCGTTATCTAGCGGCGTATAAAACTCGGTGAATACCCGCTTGTGGGTGCCGACTTCCAGCTCGTTGCGCCACTCAGCTCCCAAAGGATTAAGCTGGGTCAGCGTGAAGGCCAGCCCCATGTTGCCGTCGGTGCGGTCCTCAAAATTCTCTTGAATGCTAAAGTGCAGCGCGAAGAAGCCCGGCCCCCAACTTTTTTCGGTGGCCTGAAGCTGCAGTACGTTCTCGCCATCTTGCTGGGTAACTTGGTAATCCACCCGCTCGAAACGGCGCAAGGCGTACAGCTCTTTGACCTGCTCTTCCAGCTCGGCAATCGAGTGGTACTCGCCCTCTTCCAGACCAAGTCGCTCTAGCAGCACCGCATCGCTATAGCTACTTTGGTTATCGATGGCGATCTTACTGATATAGATAAGCTCTTGCTCGTTCAGCTGGCGACGCCGCGCCGCGATTTCCTGCTGATGGCTTTCGTAATCAAAGTCTTCGAACAACTTGGCCAGCTCAGCCAACGGCTCACGGGCGGCTTCGATGCCGCGCTGTTGCGCCAGCGGCATCGCAGCAAACTCAGAGGTGCCGATATCGCTGATATCGGGGACAATCAGCAAATCATGGCCCTCGAGCATGGCGATCTGCCGCTGGGTGCCTGAACGAGTCAGAAATATAGAGAGCTGATCGACCACCGCCACCGCCGAGTCTAGTTCACTCTTGGGCTTGAGCTGGGCGCCGATATCCACGGCAATCACGATATCTGCCCCCATCTCTTTGAGTACACCGATGGGTAGGTTATTCACCACCCCGCCATCGGAGAGCAACTTGCCCTCCCACTCGATGGGGCGCAGCGCTCCGGGCACCGACATACTGGCATGCATAGCGCGGCTTAGCTCGCCGTGGTCCAGCACCACTTCCTGCATGTATTCGATGTCAGTGGCGATAGCGCGATAGGGAATGGCCAGTTGGTCGAAGCTAGTCAGGGCATCCAGATTGCCCACCGCCTTGCGCAAAACCCCCGCCATGGTCTGGCCTTGCACCGCGCCTTTTGGCAAGCGCACCCCCTCAGACGACACACCGAAGGGAAGCTCAATGGTATAGGTATCAGCTTGCTGCTTGTTGCGCAGAGCCGACTCGCCGCGCCCTACGTCGTCAACAAAGCCGCTGTTCCAATCCAGCTGATAGGTGCGCCGGGCGATCTCTTCACTGCTCAGGCCCAGAGCCATCATGCCGCCAAAATAGGCGCCCATGCTGGTACCCGCTACATAATCCACCGGGATCTGATACTCCTCCAACAGCTGCATCACCCCTAAGTGGGCACCACCCTTGGCACCGCCGCCACCGAGCGCCAAGCCTACGGTGGGCCGCTCCGCCAACGATAGGCTGGAGTAAAACCCGAGTACGATAACCAGCAATGCGCGATAAGCCACTGACCCTCCTGGAGAAGTGCTAAAAAACAAAAAGGCAGCCGAAGCTGCCTTTACTCTAAGAAATGCTAGCGCTATTGGCTATTTTTTCTTTTTCGCCTTGGCGTTTGGTAGGTCAGTAATGCTGCCTTCAAACACTTCAGCTGCCAGGCCCACAGACTCATGCAGGGTTGGGTGAGCGTGGATGGTCAGTGCGATATCTTCGGCATCGCAGCCCATCTCGATGGCCAGACCAATCTCACCCAGCAGCTCACCACCGTTGGTACCCACAACCGCACCACCGATAACCCGACCAGATTCTTTATCGAAGATCATCTTGGTCATGCCGTCGGCACAGTCAGACGCAATCGCACGACCAGAGGCAGCCCACGGGAATACCGAAGCTTCGTAGTTGATGCCCTGCTCTTTGGCTTCCTTCTCGGTCAGACCTACCCAGGCCATCTCTGGCTCGGTGTAAGCAATCGATGGGATCACTTTCGGATCGAAGAAATGTTTCTTACCGGCGATTACCTCAGCGGCAACGTGCCCTTCATGCACACCTTTATGCGCCAGCATTGGCTGACCGACGATGTCGCCAATCGCAAAGATATGCGGCACGTTGGTTTGCAGCTGCTTATCGACTTCAATAAAGCCGCGCTCAGTCACTTCAACACCCGCTTTCTCGGCATCCAGACCCAGGCCATTTGGCACTCGGCCCACTGCCACCAGCACGGCGTCATAGCGAACTGGATCATGTGGCGCTTGCTTACCTTCGTAGCTTACGTACAGACCATCTTTCTTCGCTTCAACTGCGGTAACCTTGGTTTCCAGCATGATGTTGAACTTGTCTTTGACACGCTTGGTGTAGGTGCGAACGATGTCTTTGTCGGCCGCAGGAACCAGCTGGTCAGCAAACTCAACCACGTCAATGTTGCTGCCCAACGCACTGTATACGGTACCCATTTCCAGACCGATAATACCGCCGCCGATAACCAGCAGTTTCTCTGGTACTTCACGCAATTCCAGCGCATCGGTGGAGTCCCAAACGCGTGGATCGTTGTGCGGGATAAACGGCAACTGCACCGGACGCGAGCCCGCCGCAATAATCGCATTATCAAAGTTGATAGTGGTGGTTTCACCGTCGTCGCCCTGCACTTCCATGCTGTTAGCGCCGGTGAACTTACCCAGGCCTTGGACAACCTGAACCTTACGCATCTTGGCCATACCTTCCAGGCCGCCGGTCAGCTTACCGACTACCTTCTCTTTCCAGGTACGGATCTTATCGATGTCAGTTTGTGGCTCGCCGAATACGATGCCGTGATCAGCCAAAGATTTGGCCTCTTCAATCACCTTGGCAACGTGTAGCAATGCTTTAGATGGGATACAGCCAACGTTCAAGCAAACCCCGCCTAGGGTTACGTGACGTTCAACAATTACGGTTTCCAAACCTAAATCGGCAGCGCGGAATGCAGCAGAATAACCCGCAGGGCCTGCGCCCAATACTACCACCTGGGTCTTAATTTCCTTTGTCATGTGGACCTCTTGGTATCGTTGATTGCCGCTTTTGAGTGTAGAGCGGTAAGCGGCTAAATCGAGTTTACGGTTAATGTTGGGAAAAAAGAAGAGCTAGCCCGGGGGCCAGCTCATACTTCCCACTAAAGCACTAAGCGACGGATATCACTCAAAATGCCGTTCAGCGTGGTAATAAAGCGCGCACCATCAGCACCGTCAATCACCCGGTGATCGTAAGACAGTGCCAGCGGCAACATCAGCTTAGGAACAAACTCACTGCCATTCCATTTCGGCTTCATCTCACTGCGAGACACACCCAAGATAGCCACTTCTGGTGCATTCACGATTGGCGTGAACTGAGTTCCACCGATGCCGCCAAGGCTAGAGATGGTAAAGCAGCCACCCTGCATATCGCTGGCGGTCAGCTTGCCAGAGCGCGCCTTCTTGGAGATCTCAGTCAGCTCTTCCGACAGCTCGTAGATGCCTTTCTTGTTCACATCACGTACTACTGGAACCACCAAGCCGTTTGGCGTATCAACTGCCACACCGATATTGACGTACTTCTTCAGGATCAGGCTGTTGCCATCGTCGGACAGCGCCGAGTTGAACTTCGGCATAGCTTCCAAGGTCTTGGCCACGGCCTTCATCATAAATACCAATGGCGTGATCTTGAAGCCAAGCTCTTGTTTAGCGGCAATCACGTTCTGCTCTTTACGGAAGGCTTCCAGCTCGGTGATGTCGGTCTCGTCGAACTGAGTCACATGCGGTATCTGTACCCAGTTACGGTGTAGCGCAGGACCAGAGATCTTCTGGATGCGCGACAGTGGGATCTCTTCAATATCACCAAACTTGGCGTGATCAACACTTGGCCAATCTGGGATGTTCAGGCCAGTACCGCCGCCACCCGACTCCGCTTTACGTACCGCACGTTTAACGTAGTTCTGTACGTCTTCTTTAACGATGCGTCCTTTACGGCCACTTGCCGCAACCTTCGACAGGTCGATACCAAACTCGCGCGCCAAACGGCGAACCATTGGCGAGGCATGAATGTAGGCACTGTTCTCGACAAAGCCGCCTAGATCGCCATCGTCTTCTGCTGCTGGCTTAGCGGCTGGAGCTGGCGCAGGCGCCGGTTCAGCCGCGGGCTTCGGCGCTTCAGCCGGAGCGCTAGCTGCTGCGGCAGGTGCACCACTGACTTCAAACACCATAATCAAGGAGCCAGTTTTTACCTTATCGCCTACTGCTACTTTGATTTCGGTAACGGTGCCAGCAAACGGTGCAGGTACTTCCATGGCGGCTTTATCACCTTCCACAGAGATCAGGCTCTGCTCGAGCTCAACCCGGTCGCCCAGCGCGACCATCACTTCGGTGACTTCCACTTCGTCATCACCGATATCTGGCACGCTCACTTCCAACACTTCTACCGCAGCGGCTGCAGCAGGCGCAGCTTCTTCGGCAGGAGCCGCTGCTGGCGCATCACCAGCGGCTTCGAAGATCATAATCAGGCTGTCGGTTTCAACTTGGTCGCCCACCGCTACCTTGATCTCTTTGACCACACCAGCGGCACTGGCAGGAACTTCCATTGCCGCCTTGTCGCCTTCAACCGAGATAAGGCTCTGCTCAACTTCAACAGTATCGCCAACCTGAACCAGGATTTCGGTAACTTCTACCGCATCGGCGCCAATATCAGGGACTTTGATTTCAATAGTCATTGCTTGCTGTCCTTACGCATAAAGTGGGTTAAGTTTGTCGGCGTCAATACCGTATTTGGCGATGGCGTCCACCACCACTTTCTTGTCAATCTCACCTTTGGCTGCCAGCTCGGTCAGAGTAGCCACCACGATGTAATCGCTGTTCACCTCAAAGTGACGACGCAAGTTCTCGCGGCTATCACTGCGGCCGAAGCCATCGGTACCCAGCACCCGGTAAGCGCCCGGTACATAAGCGCGAACCTGCTCAGCGTAGAGCTTCATGTAGTCGGTAGCCGCAATGGTCGGCTTGTCGCTTAGTACGCTGGTGATATATGGCACTTGAGCGTCCGCAGTCGGGTTCAGCATGTTAAAGCGGTCAGCGGTTTGGCCATCACGGGTCAGCTCATTGAACGAGGTCACACTGAAGATATCAGAGGCAATGTCGTACTCGTCGCTCAGCACCTGAGCCGCTTTCAGCACTTGCTGCATGATGGTGCCAGAGCCCAACAGTTGAACCTCGGCTTTGCTGCCCTTGGTTGACTTGAACTTGTAGATACCCTTGCGGATACCCTCTTCAGCACCTTCCGGCATCGCAGGCTGATGATAGTTCTCATTCATCAAGGTCAGGTAGTAGTACACGTTCTCTTGCTCGCCATACATGCGCTTCAGGCCGTCTTGCAGAATCACGGCAACTTCGAAGGCGAAGCTTGGGTCGTAAGAGATACAGTTCGGAATGGTGTTGGCCAGAATCAAGCTGTGGCCATCTTCGTGCTGCAGACCTTCACCGTTTAGGGTGGTACGGCCAGCCGTTGCACCCAGCAGGAAGCCGCGGGCTTGTTGGTCACCGGCCATCCAGCACATGTCGCCAACACGTTGGAAACCGAACATTGAGTAGTAGATGTAGAACGGAATCATCGGCACATCGTTGGTGCTGTATGAGGTGGCTGCAGCTACCCATGAGCTCATCGCACCCAGTTCGTTGATCCCTTCTTGCAGTACCTGACCGCTGGTGTCTTCTTTGTAGTAAGACACTTGCTCGCGATCTTGCGGGGTGTAGATCTGACCATGCGGGTTGTAGATACCAATCTGACGGAACAGACCTTCCATACCAAAGGTACGTGCTTCGTCGGCAATAATCGGCACGATGTTCTTACCAATGGACTTGTCTTTGAGCATCACGTTCAGTGCGCGCACATAGGCCATGGTGGTCGAAATCTCACGCTTCTGCTCGCCTAATAAAGCATCAAAGGCACCCAACTCAGGAATAGTCAGCTCACCGGTGAAGTTAGGCAGACGCTGCGGCGTGTAGCCTTTCAACTCTTTACGGCGGGCATGCAGGTATTCGTACTCTTCGCTGCCTTCTTCCAGCGTCAGGTACGGCAGGCTTGGCAAGTCTTCATCGCTTACCGCGACTTTCAGACGGTCACGCACGTGCTGTACGTGGGTCATGTCCATCTTCTTCACCTGGTGGGCGATGTTCTTACCTTCTGCCGCTTCACCCATACCGTAACCTTTTACGGTCTTGGCCAGGATAACGGTTGGCTTGTCGCCACACTTGCGGGCGTTATCGAAGGCGGCGAACAGTTTAACCGGGTCATGACCACCGCGGCGCAGGGCGAAGATCTCGTCATCGCTCATGTCTTTTACCAGCTCAGCCGTTTCGCTGTACTTACCGAAGAAGTGCTCACGCACGTAAGCGCCGTACTTCGACTTAAAGGTCTGGTAGTCGCCGTCCACGGTTTCATTCATCAGTTGCAGCAGTTTACCTGAGCTATCTTTCGCCAGCAGGCTATCCCACTCGCTACCCCAGATAAGCTTAACTACGTTCCAGCCAGCACCTTTGAACAGGCCTTCCAGCTCTTGGATGATCTTGCCGTTACCCATTACCGGGCCGTCCAAGCGCTGCAGGTTACAGTTAATCACAAAGCACAGGTTGTTGAGCTTCTCGCGGGCGGCGAAGGAGATCGCGCCGCGTGATTCTGGCTCGTCCATCTCACCGTCGCCCAAGAAGGCATAAACACGCTGCTCGGTGGTGTCTTTCAGGCCACGACCGTTCAGGTATTTAAGAAAACGCGCTTGGTAGATAGCCGAGATTGGACCCAGACCCATCGATACGGTTGGGAACTGCCAGAACTCAGGCATCAGTTTCGGGTGTGGGTAAGAGCTTAGGCCTTTGCCGTCCACTTCTTGGCGGAAGTTATCTAGCTGGTCTTCACTCAAGCGACCTTCAACGAAGGCGCGAGCATAGATACCCGGAGAGATATGGCCTTGGTAGTACACCAGATCGCCGCCGTCTTTTTCGTTCGGCGCGCGGAAGAAGTGGTTGAAACAGGTCTCGTAGAATGCCGCTGAAGACTGGAAAGATGCCATGTGGCCGCCCAACTCCAAGTCTTTTTTAGAAGCGCGCAGCACAATCATGATGGCATTCCAGCGGATGATAGAGCGAATGCGACGCTCAATATCCAGATCCCCTGGGTAATCTGGCTGATCTTCTACATTGATGGTGTTGATGTAATCCGTGGTAATAGCGCCGCCCACCGGACCCAAGCCTTGTAGCTTAGCGCCGGCCAGCACTTGCTCCATCAAGAACTGAGCGCGTTCAATTCCGTCCTCGCGAATAACAGATTCAATGGCTTCGATCCATTCGCTGGTTTCCAGTGAATCTACATCATGCTTCAGCGTGTCTGACATGACTGTTTCCTTAGTGTTAGATTAACAGTGTTCCCACAATCCCGAACCGGGTTGTCCGTGTTAGATTTTCAGTTGCCGTAAACGTCGATTCGAGCGCTCAACCCGGCTCTCCTCGCGTTCAATTTCCAATAAGGTTTCTTCAATAAATGCCAAGTGTTGGTGGGAAGCTTCGCGGGCTTGATCCGGCTGGCCATCGAGGATGGCCTTTAGCATCGCACTGCGATGCTGGCGGATCTTGCTGGTTACGCTGGGGCGTCGATACAGCAACTCAAAGTTACTCAGCACGTTGGCTTCCAACAGCGGGGCTAGGCCACGAATTAGGTGAAATAGCACTAGTTTGTGTGACGCTTCAGCTATTACCTCGTATAAAGCCACAACCGCTTTAGCTTCTGCCGCGCTATCCCCCTCTACCTGCGCTAGCTCAACTCGCGCGTAGCAAAGCTGAATCTTCTCCAGATCACCTTCAGTGCCGCGTAGCGCTGCGTAATAGGCAGAAATTCCCTCAACCGCATGGCGAAACTCCAGTAGATCGAGTTGAGTTTCATCATGCTTGGCTAACAGCTCAAACAGCGGATCGGTTAGACCGTCACGCAGTTTGTGCTGTACAAAAGTGCCGCCACCCTGGCGTCGAACCACTAAGCCTTTGGCTTCCAGTTTCTGAATCGCTTCGCGCAGCGAAGGGCGCGATACATCAAACTGCTTAGCTAACTCACGCTCTGCAGGCAGGCGCTCGCCCGGGGGCAGGCTGCCTTCCAGAATCATTCTCTCCAACTGCTCAACAATGACGTCGGAAAGCTTGGCGGGTTTAACTCGTTGGTAGTTCATTTAATTCCATTAACATTGGTAATACCAATTTACACCGCAAAAAACTAACAAACCGTAAACATAAAGTCCAGCTAAATTGATTGATATCAATTTATTCGAGATATGACAACGGCTTTACCCCATTTGATAGGTCTATCACCAGACAGGTAAGACCATTTTCACTAAATCTTCACATTTTGAGTGATATTGCAGGCGGAAATGTTAAATCTTCGATTAACAACTTTGTAAAGCAGCTACCGAAGTACCACGGGTGGAGTCAGATAATGGACGAGCAGTGAGGAAGGTATAGACGTGGCTTTTACGCCGCTCAAACTAGCAAGCGGCGAAAGTAAAAGAGATGGGTATACAGAGGTTTACAGCGACGGCGCTAACCTAAATCACTTGACCGGTAATCGTCATCAGCGAGAGTATCGCAATCGCCAGCAGCATCCCGCGCTTAGCCAAACTCACATAACGGGTGGTGGTCTCCACGCACAAGCTACTGCCTTCGGTATCGATGTCTTCGGCAGCGGTAGCGACCTTCGCCAACCAATAGCCGTTACTGTGCTGACGATCCTTTAAGGCACTCAACCAAGGCACTGCGGCGCTGGCCGCGTTGCCCACCAATATATAGCTAAGCCCCGCTAAGCGACTTGGCAGCCAATCAACCAAGTGCATCAAGCGATGGATCCAAACGGCATCATGTTCTGGTTGAAGCCGATAGTTGTAGCAATGCAGCTCCCGGCAACAGGCATAGAACACCGCACCAGCAGGACCAAGCAACACGAAGAAAAATAAGATAGCAAAGTAGTAGCGATAGTTGAGCCACACCAACTGAGTGCCGGTAGTTACAGCCAAGCGCTCGCCGCTGTCCACGCGGTGATGCTCGTGCATACCTTGTAGCAGGGTTTGATTGAAGTGCTCACAGGCTTGCTGATCGCCATCGGCAGCAGCCCTTAAATAGTCGCGGTAGGAGCATTGCAACGGGGGGCAGCCAAGGGTTAAGAAAGGAACGGCCACCCACAGCAGCAACGACCCGAGCCCCCAGTAGCGCCCTTGCAAAAACAGCTGCAGAGCAACCAACAAGGCAACGGGTAAGGCAATCCCCAACAGTGCCTGAAGCGGCCAAGACTGATTCTGCAGACGTTTAATCAACTGATGATAACTGGCCTGCCACAACCAGTGGGTTCCCGAGTGGCGGATCCGCTCTAAGCTGAGTGCGAGCAAAAGAGACAGCAGCGACATTGAAATTCCTATTTTGCGCTGTAAGGCATTGTTCTGCTTAGTCTAGCGAGAGCTAAGTGTCAGCGTCTACTTACTTAACTGGCTGAGTAGCCGCGACCAATCAAATTCTCGACCAGGATCGGTCTTTCTCCCAGGCGCGATGTCGCTGTGGCCCACTATTCGCGATTTACTTAAGTTGGGATAACGCGCCAGCAAACTCTGGCAAACCTCGGCTAAGCGTTGGTACTGGGCGTCAGTAAACGGGCTGTGGTCGGTCCCCTCCAACTCGATGCCGATGGAGAAATCGTTGCAACGCTCACGCCCTTCAAAACTAGACACACCCGCATGCCAGGCGCGCTTGTCCAGCTCGACAAACTGCTGCAACTGCCCTTCGCGGTCGATAAACAAATGCGCAGATACGCGCAAGCCTTCCAGCTCTTCAAAACCAGGATGGCTTTGGCAGTCTAGACAGCCCTGAAACAAATCGGTGACTTGCGGTCCGCCAAACTGTCCTTCGGGCAAGCTGATGCAGTGGATCACCACCAACGAGATATCCGAGGGGTCGGGACGATCATCGAAATGGGGAGACGGCGTCCACAGCGCATCGGTAAGTCGTTGTTCGGGCTGTTCTGAAGGTAGTTTCTGAGTCATCGTCTAACGAGGTTTCGTTGCTGGCTTTCGAGGATTAACTCCGATGCTATCGTCGCCCTCCACAAACAGCAAGCGGCGAGAAGCAGCGATACCATAACGCGGCGAAGTCAGATAAAATGACGCCTCGGGCGCACAAGCATCAACATGATTATAAACCGCCTGAATAGAACTAGACCCGGATGGGATCGTAGCCCCTCAACCCTTATCTCAACTGAGAAACCAGCATGCAGATAGAACAATTGCGCGCCAACGTAAGCGCCGCTCTGGAAGAGGACCTTCAAGGACTCGACGCGAATAACGATATCACCGCCAACCTCATCCCCGCTGAGCAACGCAGCCAAGCAAAAGTGATCAGCCGCGAACCGGCTATCTTTTGTGGCCGCCCGTTTGCCGACGAAGTGTTTCGTCAGCTCGGAGAAGAGGTCACCATCGAGTGGCTGGTCGAAGATGGCGAGCGAGTCGAAATCAATCAAACGCTTTGCCGACTGGAAGGCCCGTCTCGCGCACTACTGACTGGCGAGCGAACCGCCCTGAACTTTATTCAGACCCTGTCCGGCATCGCCACCACTGTGGATGCCTATATGGAGCGCCTTAAAGGCACTCAATGTCGCTTGCTCGATACCCGTAAAACGCTACCGGGCCTGCGCTTTGCCTCAAAGTACGCAGTGACCTGTGGCGGCGGTACTAATCACCGTTTTGGCTTGTTCGATGCTTTCTTGATTAAAGAGAACCACATTATGGCCTGCGGCGGCATCGCCCAAGCGGTTGCTAACGCGCAAAAAATCGCGCCGGGTAAAACCGTAGAAGTGGAAACCGAGAGCCTCGATGAGTTCCAGCAAGCGCTCGAAGCCGGTGCCGATCGCATCATGCTGGATAACTTCAACGAAGCGATGATGCGCGAAGCGGTAGAGCTCAACCAAGGCCGAGCGGAGCTGGAAGTCTCTGGTAACGTGAGCCTCGATACCATCGGCCGTTTTGCTCAAACCGGTGTCGACTTTATCTCAGTGGGCGCGCTGACCAAGCACGTGCAAGCCGTAGACCTATCTATGCGATTCGAGTTGTAAACTCTTAAAATCATCAATTATGGCTGTACAGTTTTTTGTACAGCCATCCTTCCATACAGCTCACAACTTTCACACAAAGTTTGCCTCAAAATCCGAAAAACTATACTAATTAGAAACGTATGCTTTACTTACTAAAAGCATCGTAGTGGCACGGATGCCCGAGAGTTACGTTAAGTAGTTGCTTAGCGCTGTGCTTTTTTGGCTTCGGCCGCCACAGGTAAATAAACACTAACGCTGTATACAAGGATGAAATAATGAAATCACTACACCGCTTAACCGCCAAGGCCCAACACCAACAAGCTGGTTTTACCCTTATCGAACTGATGATCGTGGTCGCGATTGTAGCTATTTTGGCTGCTGTGGCGCTGCCGGCTTATCAGAATTACACAAGAAAAGCTCGTTACTCAGACGTTATCAGTGCAGCTCAAGGGGTTAAAACCGCCTTAGAAGTTTGCTTACAGACCGAAATCACTGGCTGTAACACCAACACAACTGTAACAGCAGCAGCGACAGCAGAAGCAAATCGTGCACAAGTCACTTCTGTTGCCTTTACAGGGTATACCGATGCCGCTCCTGTTCTCATTGTAACTCCAGCGGCCTCTAACGGCATTGCTGCTGCTGACACCTACACTCTAACTGGAGCAGTTGCAAATGGAGGAGTCACTTGGACTCCCAGCTGCGCCGGCGCTAAGCTTTGCGAGTAATCAATGCCCAGCAGTACCCTACAAGGTGGCTTAGCCCCCAGCTTGGCCACCGCCTTCCCCGATAAGCAGAGCCGGCTCCAAGAGCTGGCTGCTCGCGCAAAGCAGGAAAATCGCCCTTTTGTCTCCTTGCTGGTTGAGAGCGAGACTCTAACAGGGGAAGAGCTAGCACAGTTTTGTGAAGTCCAGTTCGGTCTTCCTCTGCTGGATTTAGATGGGGTTGAGCTAGGGGCGATCCCAGAGAAGTACCTTAATCGCTCACTAATTCTCAAACACCATGCGCTCCCGGTCTACAATCGGCAAAACACGCTCTATGTCGCCATGTCTGACCCCAGCAATGTCACAGCGTTGGAAGACTTTGGCTTTAGCTTTAGCCTTCATGTCGAGGCCTTGTTGGTCGAAGAGCATAAACTCGCTAAAGCAATCAACCATCTAGTTGACGATAGCAGCAACCTTAGCCTTGATGATATTAGCGATGCAGATATCTCTGATTTAGAGGTTAGCGAGCAAGAGTCTCGCCTCGATGAAGAGCAGAGCCGGGAAGATGACACTCCCATCGTGGTGTATATCAACAAGATTTTGATGGATGCAATCCGCCGGGGGGCATCGGACTTGCACTTTGAGCCTTACGAGCACCGTTTTCGTATCCGTTTTCGCATCGATGGAATACTTCACGAGATTGCGGCCCCACCAGTTAATCTCGCCAACCGCTTTTCGGCACGTCTAAAAGTGATGGCCAAGATGGATATTGCCGAGCGCCGGTTGCCTCAAGATGGTCGCATCAAGATAAAAACCGGCCACAACAAGGCCATCGATATGCGGGTGAACTCCCTGCCCACCATGTGGGGCGAGAAGATCGTACTGCGGATCCTCGACTCCTCCGCCGCCAAACTCAATATCGATGTGCTGGGCTACGAAGAGAAGCAAAAGCAGTTATACCTCAAAGCACTAAGCCGCCCACAAGGGATGATTTTGGTTACCGGCCCCACTGGCTCAGGTAAAACTGTCTCCCTCTACACCGGGCTGAATATTCTCAATACCGACGAAGTGAATATCTCCACCGCGGAAGATCCAGTAGAGATTAATCTTCCTGGTATCAACCAAGTTCATATCAACAACCGCGCCGGGCTCACCTTTGCCAGCGCCCTGCGCGCTTTTTTGCGTCAAGACCCCGATGTAGTGATGGTCGGTGAGATTCGAGACTTAGAAACTGCGGAGATCGCCATTAAGGCCGCACAAACCGGCCACTTGGTGCTATCTACACTGCATACCAACTCGGCCGCTGAAACACTAACTCGCTTGCTCAATATGGGCGTACCAGCATTCAATATCGCCTCTTCTGTCAGCCTGATTATCGCCCAACGCTTGGCCCGTCGTTTATGTGAACACTGCAAAAAGCCTGCAGACATAGCAGCTGAGCACTACCAAGAGCTAGGCTTCAATCAGCAGCAAATCGATGCTGGCATCAACGTGTATGAGCCTGTCGGCTGCGAGCACTGCACCAGTGGCTACAAAGGCCGCGTCGGTATCTATGAAGTGATGCCGATGAGTGGTGATATCGCGCGATTGATTATGGAGCAAGGCAACTCGCTGCAAATTGCTGCTCAGGCCGAGACAGAAGGCATGTATAACTTAAGAATGTCAGCACTGGAAAAAGCCCGCAATGGGGTGACCAGTTTGGCAGAAGTAGAACGCGTCACTTCAATCTAGTATTCATCCGGCGATGTAAAGCCGCCCCACTCTGAGAAGGATGCTTATGGCCAAGGCAAGGACTGCAAAAGCCAAAACCATCAAAAACATCAGCACTTACCAATGGCATGGCATTAACCGCAAGGGCAGCAAAGTCAGCGGAGAGATGCAGGCGGAAAGTACCATCCAAGTTAAAACAGAGATGCGCAAGCAGGGTGTGAACGTCACCAAGGTCAGCAAGAAGTCAGAGAGCTTTCTGGCACGTTTGCAAGACAAAGTGAACGCCATGGATATCTCGGTGATCTCGCGTCAGATTGCCACCATGCTAACTGCCGGCGTACCACTGGTGCAAAGCCTTGGGATCATCTCTAAAAGCGCAGAAAAACCCTCGCTACGTAGATTAATGGGCGAAGTAGCCGGTGAAGTGGAAACCGGCACAGCTTTAAGTGAGAGCCTGCGAAAGCATCCTCACTTCTTTGATGACCTGTATTGCGATCTTGTAGAAGCAGGCGAGCAAAGCGGCGCTTTGGAAACGATCTACGATCGCATTGCGTCTTACAAAGAAAAAGCCGAAGCACTCAAATCTAAGATTAAAAAAGCCATGTTCTACCCGACCGCAGTGATCATTGTCGCCATTGTGGTCACATCCATCTTGTTGTTGTTTGTGATCCCCCAGTTCGAGGATATCTTTGCCGGATTCGGTGCGGAGTTGCCTGCATTTACCCAGATGGTCATTGGGATATCTCGCTTTATGCAAAAAGCTTGGTGGCTGATTTTTGGTATCGCTGGATTTGCTATCTGGTCTTATATGCAAGGCCTCAAGCGCTCGCAAAAAGTGCGCGATGCCACAGACCGGGCTGTACTTAGAATTCCCATTATTAGCCCAATCTTGCATAAGGCTGCTATGGCCCGCTTTGCCAGAACCTTGTCGACCACGTTTGCTGCAGGTATTCCCCTTATTGATGCACTCGTGGCTGCAGCCGGCGCCTCCGGCAACGTGGTCTACCGCCAAGCCATCATGTCGATCCGCAGCGAGGTCACCAGCGGGATGCAGATGAACGTTGCCATGCGCACCGTAAACCTGTTCCCAGATATGGTGACTCAGATGGTGATGATTGGTGAAGAGTCGGGCTCGCTCGATGGTATGCTTGACAAGGTCGCCAATATCTATGAACAGCAAGTGGACGATGCGGTCGACGGCCTAACCAGCTTGATAGAGCCATTAATAATGGTGGTGCTCGGGGTGCTGGTTGGTGGTATGGTGGTCGCCATGTACCTGCCCATCTTTACCTTGGGCACCGTTGTTGGCTAGAACACTGATTTCGCTGTAATGACTGACTTAATTACCTACTACCCCATGCTCGCCTTGGCCTTCTGCTTGGTTTTTGCGCTATGCGTGGGTTCCTTCCTGAACGTGGTTATTCACCGCCTACCGCTGATGATGGAGCGCCAATGGCAAGCCGAATGCGACGACTATCTGGCCCAGCAGACTGATAGCTGCGAGCCTGCTTCGCCAAATGCTAGCGAGCAATCCGCCCCGTTTAACCTGATGGTGCCACGCTCCCGTTGCCCTGAATGCAATAGCCTTATCCGTGCCTGGCAGAACATCCCGGTGATCAGTTGGCTGCTGCTCGGTGGCAAGTGCGCGAACTGCAAAACCAAGATCAGCATTCGCTATCCGCTGGTAGAAGTGGCAAGCGCACTGTTGTGTTTGGCATGCTGGTCGGTGTTTGGCTTTACCACCAGCTTCGTGTTCGCCTGCCTGTTTAGCTGGCTGATGCTCACTCTGGCATTGATTGATTTCGATACCATGCTGCTCCCCGACCAACTAACGCTGCCGGGTATGTGGCTGGGCCTGCTGCTAGCCACGCAAAGCCTGTTCGCCTCCCCCATCGATGCGATCATTGGCGCGGCTGCTGGCTACCTGTTTCTATGGTCAATCTTCTGGGCATTTAAACTGCTTACCGGTAAAGAAGGGATGGGCTATGGTGACTTTAAGCTATTAGCATTGATTGGTGCGTGGTTTGGTTGGCAAGCCTTACCGCTGGTCGTACTGCTGTCCTCGCTAAGCGGTGCGGTACTGGGTATTATTTTGCTGGTGACCCGCCGCCAACAGCAAGGACAGCCGATGCCGTTTGGGCCCTACTTAGCAATGGGCGGCTTGTGCTATCTCTATATCGGCCCTGAGCTCTACCAGTGGTATCTGGGAGCGCTGCTATGATTGTCGGCCTGACTGGAGGCATCGCCAGTGGCAAAACTGCGGTTTCCGATTACTTAGCTGAACTGGGTATTCCGGTGGTGGATGCCGATGTGGTGGCGCGCCAAGTCGTCGAACCGGGCCAACCGGCACTAGTATCGATCGCGCAGCACTTTGGCCACGAACTGATACAGGCAGATGGCAGCTTGGATAGAGCCGCACTGCGCCAGCGAATCTTTAACAATCACCAAGAAAAACAGTGGCTCGAAGCGCTGTTGCACCCGCTCATCCGCACAACTATTCGCAAGCAATTGGATGATGCACAGGGGCCCTACAAGTTACTGGTAGCCCCGCTGCTGCTAGAGAACGGATTGGAGAGCATGGTTGATCGGGTGTTGGTTATCGATGCGCCCGTCGACGCACAGCTTAACCGCGGCGCCGCCAGAGACAACAACAGCCGAGAGCAGATCGAGCAAATTGTCGCTGCGCAACTCCCACGAGAGCAGCGCGTCGCCAAGGCCGACGATGTTATT
Organism: Aliagarivorans taiwanensis DSM 22990; assembly: GCF_000429505.1. Lineage (GTDB taxonomy): Bacteria > Pseudomonadota > Gammaproteobacteria > Enterobacterales > Celerinatantimonadaceae > Aliagarivorans > Aliagarivorans taiwanensis. The sequence continues at coordinate 113,235 of NZ_AUBZ01000004.1, forward strand.
TGCAACGACCGAGACCTCGAGCACTTGCAGAAACAGACTCTAGCTCTCCATCAGCGCTACTTAGAGCTGGCAAAAGCCCATGACAGAATTTGACTCAGTCGTTACACTACTTCACATTAACGCTTAGAAGTTGAGCAAAGACTTGGGGCCTATGGGTACGCTGACATACGAACATCCACTGAACGAAAAAACCCGCAACTACTTACGGTTGGAGCACCTGTTCAACAGCCTGTTAAAGGCCAGCTCGTTGCAGGACGATATGCACCAGCAGGTGTTTTTCAAGGTATTGTTCGATCTCGCCGAGGTACTCGAGCGCTGTGATTGGCGCAGCGATCTGCTGAAAGACTTCACCAAGTATGGCCAACAACTTCAGCGCTGGGCAGAACAGCCCGGCGTCGACACCAGCAAGATCGAGCAGCTTCAGGCCGAGCTCACCGCGCTAAGCCAGCAGATCCATAAGATTGCTCGTATCAATGATCACCTCAAAGAAGATCGCCTGCTCAACAGCGTGCGTCAACGCATCAACCTCCCCGGTGGCCACTGTGATTTTGACCTGCCGCAGCTGCATTGGTGGCTAAGCCAACCTCAGCAAACCTTTATGAGCTCGGTTGAGGGCTGGATTGCTCCCTATCAGCCGCTGTTACAGGCGATTAACCAGATCATGCTGATTATTCGCCAACAGAGCCACAGTAGCGATGTTATTGCCGCAGGCGGATTCTACCAAGGGGTGGCAGAAAACTGCTGCCTGTTGCGTATCGAAGTGCCCGATGAAGTAGCGGCCTACCCAACCGTGAGTGGTCACAAACACCGCTTCGCGATAAAATTCCTGCCCACCAATCACCAAGAGCCAGGCGATATTCCTTGCCGACTCTACTGCTGCAAGATAAGTGAATGAGTAAGACCGTAGTAAATTGCCCGACCTGCAACGCTGAAGTTGTCTGGGAGCCACAGAGCCAGTTCCGCCCTTTCTGTAGCGAGCGCTGCAAGCTGATCGATTTGGGCGAATGGGCCAACGAAGAGAAACATATCCCCGGCCAGCCGATTCAAGAAGACGAAGACAAGCCCGATAGCTGGGAGTTCTAAGCTTTTACAAGCAGACGGCTAATCTTCTGTATCGAACCAGTGTTATAGAGCCTCTTGTAACAACTCAACAATTGGCTGATTCGCTTCGGGGAACGCCAGCGTTAGTAACTCAGCCTTTGCCACCCAACGCAGAGGCTGCCCTTCTCGCCCCTCAGGCTTGCCAGTAAACGCCGGGATGATATAGACCTGCAGGCATACTTGCTTGTCGCCATAGTCATGGGAGATATCGATTAGATGGCTAGCCTGCCCAACGTCAATATCGATGCCCAGCTCTTCATGTAGCTCGCGCTGCATCGCCTCTAGCACCGTCTCTTTAGGCTCAATCTTGCCACCAGGAAACTCCCATAGGCCCCCTTGATGCTGTGAGGCATGGCGTTTACTCAACAGTATCTGTTGTTGCTGAACGATCACGCCAACGGCAACATTCACAGTTTTCATCTCTTATCCTTGTATTTACGCTCTAGCGTTCGCCACCGACAGGCTAATAAACACATCCGTTAAACTCAATGGTTTCAGTGCTTAGAGAGAAACTACCTGAGTACAGCTTAACCATGCCGCCGCGATAGACAAACTGTTGCGGCGCGCCCGATGCCTTATCAAAGAAACGGATCGGAATCTCTAGCGCCTCAAAACCACTGGAGCGATAGATAGCCGGTTGATAGGCAAACAGGAATGCACTGTCTGCACCCGCTGCGCATAGCTGCTGCTCTAGCGCATCCATCAGTTTTTTGCTGTAGCCCCACCCTCGCTGTGCTGGCGCAACCGCAACGGAGCCGATAATGCCTGCGCTAAACACACTATCACCCTGTTGCATCTCCCGCAGATAAGCCAGGCCGAAGCCGATTAGCTGCGCTTGTTCTCGCAATACCGCTGCGCAAAGCAGCTCAGAATTGATATCAAGGGCTAAGGGCTCACCAAAGGTTTGCTGCAAAAACGCCTCTACACTGGGCGCAATCTCGCTCAGTGCTTCAGCATCTAGTACCTGTATTTCCATAGCTGACTCCTTGTTACTGCCCCCTCTTGGGCGCCAAACACGACCTGCGACAACGATCAAAAAAGGGGAGCAAACGCTCCCCCTTCAAATCATCAAGCGGCAGCTTAACTCAGCTTGCCATGACAATTTTTGTATTTCTTGCCAGAGCCACATGGGCATGGGTCGTTACGGCCCACTTTTGCACCTTCGCGCTGGAACGGCTGTGCCGCTGCTGGCGCTTGCTCGTCACCTTCTCCAGCCATGGCTTGCGCCTGCTGGTGTTGCTGCTGGCGCATCGCTGCTACGCGACGTTCCGCTTCCTGGCGCTTGGCTTCCATAGCGGCCACTTCTTCTTGTGACTGCACCTGAACCCGGCTCAGGATGCTGATGACATCGCTCTTAAGCGCTTCCAGCATTTCGGTGAACAGCTCAAACGACTCGCGCTTGTACTCTTGCTTCGGATTTTTCTGAGCGTAACCACGCAGGTGAATGCCCTGACGTAGATGATCCATCGCCGCCAAGTGCTCTTTCCACAGCTGGTCAAGGGTCTGCAACATCGCTGACTTCTCGAACTGGCGGATCGCCTTCTCGCCCACGATTTCTGATTTACGCTGGTACTCGGCAACAGCAGACTCAAGGATCTTATCGCGCAGCTTCTCTTCGTAGAGCTTGTCGTCTTCTTCCAACCATTTCTGGATCGGTAGCTCCAAGCCGAAATCGCTCTTCAGGCGAGTTTCCAGTCCAGGCACATCCCACATCTCTTCCAGAGACTGAGGCGGAATGTAGCCGTCGATAACATCGTTGTACACATCGCCACGAATACGATCGATGGTCTCAGAGATATCGTCACTGTCCATTAGCTCGTTACGTTGCTCATAGACCACCTTACGCTGGTCGTTAGCCACATCATCAAACTCAAGCAGCGACTTACGAATATCGAAGTTACGGCCTTCAACCTTACGCTGAGCGTTCTCAATGGCGCGCGTTACCCATACGTGTTCGATGGCATCGCCACGCTCCATGCCCAGCTTCTTCATCATGCCGCTTACGCGGTCAGAGGCAAAGATGCGCATCAGGCTGTCTTCCATCGACAGGTAGAAGCGTGAAGAGCCCGCATCACCCTGACGACCAGCACGACCACGTAGCTGGTTATCGATACGGCGTGACTCGTGACGCTCAGTACCGATGATGTGCAGACCGCCGTTGGCAAGCACCGCGTCGTGGCGCACTTGCCACTTCTGCTTGATGTCCGCAATCTGATGCTCGCTTGGGTTGTCTAGCGCATCCAGCTCAGCCTGCAGGCTACCGCCCAGTACAATATCGGTACCACGCCCCGCCATGTTGGTAGCGATGGTTACCGCACCCGGCAGACCCGCTTCAGCAACGATGGTTGCTTCTTTCTCGTGGAACTTGGCGTTAAGTACTTGGTGCTTGATCTTCTGTTTCTTCAGAATGCTTGAGATAAGCTCTGAGTTTTCAATCGATACCGTACCCACCAATACCGGGCGACCCGCCGCAACACACTCGTTGATGTCCGCGATAATCGCTTCGTATTTCTCTTCGGCGGTCAGGTAGACCAAGTCACCACGGTCATCACGCACCATCGGTTTGTTGGTTGGTACCACCACGGTGTTCAAACCGTAGATGCTTTGGAATTCGAAGGCTTCGGTATCAGCAGTACCGGTCATACCGGCTAGCTTCTGGTACAAACGGAAGTAGTTCTGGAAGGTGATCGATGCCAGCGTTTGGTTCTCGTTCTGGATCTTCACGCCTTCTTTGGCTTCAACGGCCTGGTGCAGGCCTTCCGACCAACGACGCCCCGGCATAGTACGGCCGGTGTGCTCGTCAACGATCACGATCTCGCCCTCAGGGCTTACAATGTAATCAACGTCTTTCTCGAATAGGGTGTGGGCACGTAGCGCCGCATTCACATGGTGCAACAGGCTAATGTTCGCCGCGTTGTACAGCGAATCGTCCTGCTCCAGCATACCGCGCTGCTTGAGGGTATCTTCTACAAACACCTGGCCATTTTCAGTCAGGTGAACCTGCTTGTTCTTCTCATCGACTGTGTAGTGACCATCACCGATCTTTTCTTCGCTATCTTCCTCTTCTTGGCGGACCAACAGTGGGATAACGTCGTTGATCTTGCGGTACAGCTCCGAGCTGTCTTCCGCAGGGCCAGAGATAATCAGCGGGGTACGTGCTTCGTCGATCAGGATCGAGTCCACTTCATCGACTACCGCATAGTTAAGCGGACGCTGCACACGCTGCTCTGGCACAAAGGCCATGTTGTCGCGCAGGTAATCGAAGCCAAATTCGTTGTTGGTACCGTAGGTGATGTCGGCAGCGTAGGCTTCTTTCTTAGCCTCGTGGTCCATACCGGCCACGTTCACCGAAACGGTCATGCCCAGGTATTCGAACAATGGGCGATTCCACTCGGCGTCACGACGGGCCAGGTAGTCGTTCACGGTAATCACGTGAACGCCTTCGCCACTTAGTGCATTCAGATAGGCTGGCAGGGTTGCGGTCAGGGTTTTACCCTCACCGGTGCGCATCTCAGCGATTTGGTGCTCGTTAAGCACCATACCGCCCACCAGCTGCACGTCGAAGTGACGCATGCCGAACACGCGTTTAGAAGCTTCACGTACCGTGGCAAACGCTTCTGGAATCAAGGCATCCAGATTTTCGCCTTTCTCCAGGCGGTCACGGAACTCTTGAGTCTTGGCTTTTAGCTCTTCGGCAGATAGCTTTTCAAAGTCCGGCTCAAGCTGGTTGATCAGCTTGACCACTTTGCGCAACTTCTTGATCGTACGATCGTTGCGTGTACCGATTACTTTGGTTACTAATTTACTAATCATGTTGTTACTTTCTAGTTCTCGAATTCCAAGTCGCTATCCGCGAGCCTTACGATAAATATATTTGCTCGGATTCAGCGGACGTCCATGACGCAATACTTCAAAATGCACGTGTGGGCCTGTGGAGCGCCCAGTGCTTCCCATTAATGCAACTTCCTGCCCTTTGGCAACCGTGTCGCCAGCAGCAACCAGTACATCGCTGGCGTGGGCATAGCGCGTCACCATCCCATCGCCGTGTTCAATCTCTACCAACTTGCCGTAGCCGAAATGATCGCCGGCCCGCACTACCACACCAGCGCCAACTGCGTAGATGGGGGTACCTTCGGCCCCTGCAATGTCCACCCCGCGGTGAAACGACTGCCTCCCAGTGAAGGGGTCGATACGCGAGCCAAAGCGCGAAGACAGCCACACGCCTTCACCGTAGGAGGGCCATCCAGACAAATAACTATCACTTTGCAGATGGTGGCGCTGTTGCCAAGATTCAAGCACCCCCAGTTGTTTTTTGCTTTGATTGAGATCTAGTTCAATCCCCGCCAAGCCTTGGTAGATACTATTTAACTCAGGAAACTGTTGGCGATAGTCCAGCATCGGGCCACCTTGTGCCATCGAGGAGTCGGGTAGTTCAGGCTCGAAGCTGAGGTCTGAGTAAGACTCAAGGCGCTGATTCAACGCCTCTGCTAGCTCTTCATCATCGGCTAAACGCGCCCCGGCCTGTTTTAGCTTGCTGACTTCGGCGCGCAATATACCGACTTGAGATGACAGTAGTTTGACTTGCTCGGGCTGAATCTCTGCTTGCTGCAATACCTGTTGTCGAAGAGTCTGCAGCTCCAGCTGGTAGGCGTGATTTTGCGAGGATAGCTGGCGGTACTGCGCACTACCCCAGTAGATGGCGGCACCGGCAAGCAGGCACAACAGTGCCGTCAGCCAAACAATGCTGAAGGGATGCAAGCGTAGCGTTTTGGTCTGGCCCTTATGGGCGTATACTAAACGGAGTTTCATCGCCAATATGCGTTACTATGTCTAAACGTCAGCACCAACCACTCGAGCTTTCGAAATTACTGCATCAGAAGCAGTTTTCTCACTTAGAAGCTCAAATTAATAACAAACAGCAGTTTCAACAGGCCGCTGGCGCGGTACTGACTGAATTTCACTTAGATAACTGCAGAGCCAGTTATGCCCGTCAGGGGGTGATATTAATTGAAGCACCAAGCGCTGCATGGCAAAACCGCCTGAAACAGCTGCGTTTTGACCTCTTGAGCCGCTTTCGTCAAGCCTTGCCCGGCGTGGTTAGCCTAGACATTAAAATTAATCCAAAGCTGAACAGCATTAAACCAGAAGCAGCGCCAAAAAGCACGGCGAAACAGCAATTAAGCCCGACGGCGGCGAAGCACATCACAGAAGTATCAGAGCGTGTAGGCGGGGAGTTAGCTGAAAAGCTTAAGAAATTGGCGGCGCTGGCGGGAGAGAAGTAGCCAGCACCGCAAACTAAGGTTGATGCGTTAGAACGAGTAGGCAGTTTGTTGAACCGCAACAGGCGCATCTGCCTGCTCTTCGAAGGTGACCAGTTCCCACGCTTCTTGGTTAGCCATCATCTCTCTAACCAGAGCGTTGTTTAGGGCGTGGCCCGATTTAAAGGCGCGGAGATGGCCTAGAATCGGATAGCCCGCCAGATACAAATCACCCACGGCGTCTAGCAGCTTGTGTTTAACGAACTCGTCGTCGTAACGCAAACCGTCTTCGTTAAGGATCCGGTACTCATCCAGAACAATGGCGTTGTCCAAACCGCCACCCAAGCACAGATTACGCGACTGCAAAAACTCAATGTCACGCATAAAGCCAAAGGTACGCGCCCGCGAGAGTTCCTTCACAAACTGACCAGCATTAATCTGCATGCTCAGCTGTTGGTTCCGACCTTTCATGGCCGGGTGGTCGAAATCAATCGCGAAGTCAGCGGTGAAGCCTTCGTTGCTTGGTAGCAACTCAGCCCACTTATCATCAGCTTCAACTCGGATAGGCTGTTTAATGCGGATGAACTTCTTAGCCGCATTTTGCTCTTCGACACCCGCTGTTTGCAGCAGATACACGAAGGGACTGGCGCTTCCATCCATAATCGGCAGCTCAGGGGCATCCACATCCACGATCAGGTTGTCGATACCAAAGGCAGCGATCGCCGCCATAAAGTGCTCTACGGTAGAAACTTTTTCACCATTGTCATCAATCAAGCAAGTACACAGGGTGGTTTCACGCACCAACTCTGCGCTTGCCGGAATGGTCACGGCAGGCTCGAGATCAACTCGATTAAACAGCACACCAGTATTCGCTGGTGCAGGACGCAAGGTAATAGTGACCTTGTTTCCTGAATGCAAACCTACGCCTGTCGCTTCAACCGACTTCGCTAGTGTTCGCTGTTTGATCATAGATTTAACTCCTGCGTTACGACCAAAGAATCTCTAAATGGTCGGACATCTTAACACAAAATATGTGTTGGTCACACATTTTGACTACATTTTAATCGCAAGCTGATATTTTAATCTGCTTGGCGGCGCAAAAATGCCGGGATATCCAGGTACGCGCCCTCATTTCCAGTGTTACGCGTCTCACCGTTACCCACTGCGACTTTCTGCTCAATCACTGGCGCTTCATCGCTGGCAGTTTCTGGCTGAACGGTCGGTGCGTTAACCGCTTGTTGCTGAGGCTTAACAATAGTCATCTCAGGACGACGCTCGGTGCCAATACCGGTAGCAACAACAGTCACACGCAGCTCATCGCTCATTTCTGGGTCAAGTACTGCACCCACAACTACTGTAGCGTTCTCAGAGGCAAAAGCTTTAACGGCATTACCCACAGTTTCGAATTCTTCGATACCCATATCGAAGCCAGCGGTGATGTTTACCAAGATGCCGCGTGCACCTGCCAAATCGACATCTTCTAGCAGCGGGCTAGAAATCGCCATGTCGGCAGCTTGCTCTGCACGGTCTTCACCGCTTGCAATACCTGTGCCCATCATCGCAGTGCCCATCTCACGCATCACGGTGCGAACGTCTGCAAAGTCAACGTTGATCAGACCAGAGCGAGTAATCAGCTCTGCAATACCCTGTACTGCGCCCAGCAATACATTGTTGGCTTCTTTGAAGGCATCCAGCAGTGACACGCCACGGCCCAACACCTTAAGCAGCTTGTCGTTAGGAATGGTAATCAGTGAGTCCACATGCTTGGCCAGCATCTCGATGCCTTGGCTGGCATAGCTGGTACGCTTTTTACCTTCAAAGCTAAATGGCTTGGTCACTACCGCAACGGTAAGAATGTCCAGCTCCTTGGCAACTTCTGCCACCACAGGTGCCGCACCGGTGCCGGTACCACCGCCCATACCTGCCGCAATAAATACCATATCGGCACCTTGCAGCTGGCTCATGATCGCTTCGCGATCTTCCAAGGCAGCCTCACGACCCACCTCTGGGTTTGCACCAGCTCCCAAGCCCTTGGTAATGGTGCTACCGATTTGGATGGTGTTGTCAGCACTGGAGTTACGCAGTGCCTGGGCATCGGTGTTGATGGTAATGAAGTCGACACCTTCGATGGACTGGGCCACCATATGCTCAACCGCGTTACCGCCGCCGCCGCCTACGCCAACAACTTTGATTACCGCCTCATCGGTATGATTTTCCGCATCAATAATTTCTAACATGGTTCTCTCTCCGCTTGTTCCGCCGCACTGGCAAAAACTTAAAACTCACCTTTAAACCAACTGTGGAGCTGTTTCATCATATTGCTCACCACAGAGATTTGCTTCTGTTCAATAGGTCTAACTTGTTGATTTTCCATACCGTAATGCAACAAACCTACGGCGGTGGAATAGGTGGGCGCCTGTACGTATTCGGTGAGACCGCTAACCCGCAATGGAGTTCCCACTCGTACCTGACACTGCAACACACTTTCGGCGCATTCCACGATGCCCTCGATTTGTGCCGCACCACCGGTCAGCACCACACCAGCCCCGAGCTGTAACTTGTCACCCTGAGCGATCAGATCGTCAGAGACTTCGTCCAGCTTGGACTTAATCATGCTGAATAATTCGCTGTAGCGAGGCTCAATCACCTCCGCTAACGTTTGACGCTGCAAGCAGCGCGCTGGTCGACCGCCGACGCTGGGTACTTCAATGGTGTCTTCACGACTTACCATCTGGCCTAACGCGCAGCCATAGCGTACTTTGATTGCCTCGGCATCACCCAACGGCGTGCCAAACACCGTGGCGATATCCCGGGTTACCGAGTTGCCGGCAAACGGCACCACCGAGGTGTGGCGTAGTGCGCCATCGGTATAAATCGCAATATCCATGGTGCCTGAGCCGATATCCACCAGGCACACGCCCAACTCTTTTTCATCTTCGGTCAGCACCGAGTAGCTCGATGCCAACGCCGAGAAGATCAGCTGGTCAACTTTGAGATCGCAGCGCTCTACGCACTTTACGATGTTCTTCACCATGTCGTTATGACAGGTAATCAAGTGCACCTTGGCTTCCATTCGCACGCCAGACAGGCCAATCGGGTTCTTGATGCCTTCCTGGTAGTCGATGGAGAACTCCTGCGGCAACACATGCAGGATGCGATGCTCGTCAGGCAGCTTGATCGACTTGGCGGTATGGATGGCGTTGTCCACGTCATCCTGCGTCACTTCTTCGTCGCCAATCGGCACCATGCCTTTTTCATTCAGGCAGCGGATATGGTGGCCACTCACCCCCAGATAGACCGAGCTGATCTTGCAGTCCGCCATATGCTCGGCTTCGTATAAGGCCTTTTGCACCGTCTTCACCACCGAGTCGAGGTCGTTCACCCCACCCTTGTCCATTCCCTGGGCGTCATGACTGCCTACGCCGATAATGTTCATCTCATCGCCGGGTAGTACCTCGCCAATCAATGTGGTGATCTTGGCGCTGCCAATATCCAGACCAACAATCAGCTTTCTATCCGTTACCTTGGTCATCTACCAATAAACCTTCTTCTTGCTTCCAACCGACCGCAAAGCCGGTGTCATAACGTAAGTCGATGTAGGCAATGGCTGCGCTATCCAACTGCGGATAGAGCGCCAAAAACCGCTTAAGACGATTAACCCGATCGTCTTGTCCCAGTTCCAGGGTCACTCCATCGGTAAGCTTGAGTGACCAGGCATGTCGGTCACTGAGGCTCACCGCCGCCAGGCTTAGCTGACGGGTGTCTAACAGCTGCTGCAACTCTTGGTAGACCTGCAACACTTGTGGCGCCTGATCATCAGGGCCACTTAGCAGCGCTAAAGGCTGCTGAATCCGTTCATGGGGCGCATCGAAGATCTCCCCTTGGCGGTTAAGCAGCGCCGCCTTGTTCCAGCGCGCCGCGACTTGCTGTTGCTGTAAGCCGACCCGCAGTTTGTCGGGCCAAGACTTGCGCACCGTGACCTGTTTAACCCACGGCAGCTGCTCCAGCTTGTCCTTCACCTCATTCACATCGAGGGTAAAGAAGTTGCCCGCCTCTGGCAGCTCAGCCAGAGCTTGTTGCAACTCTTGGTCAAGCACATAGCCACGCTGACCACTGATATACAGCTTGCTCATCGGCTGTAGCTGTTTATCGCTCAGGTGCCGATAGGTCGCAATACAGCCGCCCAACACGCTGAGCAATACAGCGATAAAAAAGCCCAAACCCGCCCAATACTTCCAGTCAAACTGTTGAGCTTGAGCGTCCATGCTAGAGGGTCATCTCCAGCACATTCTCCACCAGCTTCTCAAAGCTCATCCCGGCAGCCGCGGCCGCTTTCGGCACCAAGCTGGTCTCGGTCATGCCCGGCGCAGTATTCACCTCAAGCAAGTACCAATTGCCCAGCTCATCGCGCATAAAGTCCACTCGGCCCCACGCTTCGCAGCCCACGGCCTGAAACGCTGCTACAGCCAACTCGCCGAGCTCGGCTTCGTCCTGCTCACTCAGGCCACTTGGGCAGAAGTACTCAGTACTGGTGCTCTTATACTTGGCCTGATAATCATAAAAGGTGTGTGGCGTCTGCATGCGAATCGAAGGCAGCGCTTTGCCACCCAATACCGCCACGGTGTACTCAGGACCAGTAATCCAGGCTTCAACCAGCACCCGCGAATCAAACTTAAAGGCTTCATCCAGCGCTTCAGCCAACTCTTTGGCATTGCTGGCCTTGGCCATACCAATGCTGGAGCCTTCCAGCGCCGGTTTTACAATCACATCACCGCTGAACTCAGCCATCAGGCCAGCGGCTTGCTCGCGGCGGTAGCTACTTTGCTCAACAATCGCATAGTGCGCAGTAGGTAGCTCCAGAGTTTGCCAAAGCTGCTTACAGCGGATCTTGTCCATCGCCAAGGCACTGCCCAGCACGCCGCTACCGGTATAAGGAATGCCCAGATACTCCAGTGCGCCTTGCAAGGTGCCGTCTTCACCGCCGCGGCCATGCAGGGCGATAAAGGCGCGCTCAAAGCCTTGTTGTTTTAGCTCGCCCAACTCGAAGCCTTGAGTATCCACTCCATGGGCGTCGATACCGGCGCGCTGCAGACCGGAGAGTACCGCTTTACCGGAGTTCAGCGACACCTCTCGCTCTGCTGAGTCGCCGCCGAACAGCACGGCAACCTTACCGAACTGACTCATGCGCCCACCTCCAGCATTGCTTTAATATCCAACTTCAATGCACCTAGCTGTTTAGCTAGCGCACCGATGTTGCCGGCACCTTGGGTAATCACCACGTCTTGGTCTTGCAGTACCTCAGCAAGCGCTGCAGGCAGATCGCTTGGCTGCTTCACATAAATGGGCTCTAAGCCACGCTGGCGCAGGCTGCGGCACAGTGCTCGGCTATCGGCACCGGGGATCACATCTTCGCCGGCAGAGTAGACTTCCAACAGCAACAGGCAATCGAGTTGCGCCAGCACATCCACGAAGTCTTCGTAGAGGTCGCGGGTACGGGTGTAGCGGTGCGGCTGGAAGGCCATAACCAAGCGGCGCTCTGGCCATGCGGCACGAGCAGCTTTCAAGGTGGCCAACACTTCGGTTGGGTGATGGCCGTAATCATCCACCAGCAATACATCACCGCGCTCGGTGGCAAACTCACCGTATTGCTGGAAGCGGCGGCCGATCCCTTCAAAGCTATTCAGGGCAGCCAGAATTGCCTCATCTTCGATACCGTCTTCGCTGGCAACGGCAATCGCCGCTGCGGCGTTCAAGGCGTTGTGCTTGCCCGGCATGTTTAGTTCGATCTGCAAGGCGTCGCCGTCTTGGCGCTCAACCACAAAACGGCAACGCTGGCCGATTTGGCTGAAGTCGCAGATGCGCACATCGGCCTGCTCGCTAAAGCCATAGGTAATTACCTGACGACCCACTTGTGACAGTACCGCCTGTACGCCTTCATCATCGATACACATTACGGCGATGCCGTAGAACGGCAGGTTATGTAGGAAATCAATAAAAGTGGCATGTAGCTTGGCTTCATCGCCGCCATAGGTTTCCATATGGTCAGCTTCGATATTGGTGACCACCGCAACCATCGGCTGCAGGTGCAGGAACGATGCATCGCTCTCGTCGGCTTCGGCGATCAAGTAACGGCTAGAGCCAAGCCGCGCATTGGTGCCCGCACTATTCAGCAGGCCACCGATCACGAAGGTTGGATCGCGCTCTGCTTCACCATAGATGCTGGCAATCAAACTGGTGGTGGTGGTTTTACCGTGGGTACCCGCCACCGCTACGCCATGGCGATAGCGCATCAACTCGGCCAGCATCTCAGCACGGCGCACCACCGGAATACGCGCTGCACGCGCCGCTTGTACTTCCGGGTTGTCTTCACGGATCGCGGTAGAGACCACGACCACGTTGGCATCTAGCACGTTCTCGGCATCATGGCCGAAGAAAACTGTGGCGCCGGCTTGTTCCAGACGCTTGGTCATCGGGCTTTCGGCCTGGTCAGATCCGGTGATCTGATAGCCTTCATTGGCCAATACTTCTGCAATACCGCCCATACCCGCGCCGCCGATCCCCACGAAGTGGATCCGCTTAACCCGGCGCATTTCCGGGATCATGGTTCGCAATTCAGCCAACTCAACTTTAGTCATTAGGCACTCTTTCTTAACGCTTGGCAGGCCGCGGCTACTCGCTCCGTAGCATCGCGCACTGCACATTGTTTCGCTTGTTCCGCACGCTGCTTGCGCACCGCGGGATCAGCAAATTCATCCAACAAGTCCGCGATCCGCTGCGGCTCAAATTCGTTTTGTGGCAGCAAGCTGGCTGCCCCCGCATCCACCAGATAGCGGGCATTTTTAGTTTGATGATCGTCAACTGCGTAGGGCAGCGGCACGAAGATGGCGGGTAGACCAACCACCGCCACTTCCGACACGGTTAACGCGCCAGCCCGGCAGAGTATCACATCCGCCCACTCATAGGCTTCAGACATATCATCAATAAATTCAGTAACCTGGAGCTTATCGTCAGCATCTACATTAAACCCAGCGTGGGTGTAAGCGGCTAGGCAATCCTCCAGTTTGTGGCGCCCCACTTGGTGGCGCACCTCTGGGCGTTGCTCGGTCTTGGCCAAAGCCTCGGGCAACACCTGATTAAACACCTGCGCGCCTAAGCTGCCGCCAATCACCAGCAGGCGGTAGGGCTGCGCTTCGCGCGGCGCACTGATCAGCTCTAACAGCTCCTTGCGCACCGGATTACCCACCACTTGGGTTTTGCCCTTGTCTGGCAGCGCCCCGGGAAAGGCCAGCATGACCTTGGCGGCCACCTTGGCCAAATAGCGGTTGGTCATACCCGCCGCCGCGTTCTGTTCATGCAGCACCAAAGGAATGCCGCTGAGCCACGCCGCAATACCGCCAGGGCCGCTGGCATAGCCGCCCATTCCCAGCACCACATCCGGCTTAAAACGCTGGATGATACTGCGCGCTTGGCGCACCGCGTTAAGCAGCTTGAACGGTGCAGCCAGCTTGCGAGCGATACCATTGCCACGCACGCCTTTGATATCGATAAAGGCGATCTCGAAGCCGTGCTTGGGCACCAACTGCGCTTCCATCCGCTCGGCGGTGCCGAGCCATAACACTTCCCAGCCTTGTGACTGCAGCTTCTTCGCTACCGCCAGTCCGGGGAACACATGGCCGCCGGTGCCGCCGGCCATCACTAAGATACGTCCGGGTTTAGTCATGACCATCCCTCGTGTAGGCTTGGCACTGCTCAAGCCGTAGTTCGTGGTCAATCCGCAGCAAAATCCCGACTGCTACCGACATCACTAACAAGCTCGAACCACCGTAGCTAATCAACGGTAGGGTCAAGCCCTTGGTCGGCAACAACCCTGATGCCGCACCGATATTTACCATGGTCTGGAAACTAAACCAGATAGCGATCCCGCAGGCCAGATAGCCGGCATATGCCTGCTGCTGGGCGAGTGCACGACGGCCAATATTCATCGCCTTCATTACTAAGGCAATCAGCAGCGCTAGCACGATCAACACGCCACTAAAGCCCAGCTCTTCGGCCAGCACTGCCACCACAAAGTCGGTGTGGGCCTCTGGCAGATACTCGAGCTTTTGAATCGAGTTCCCCAGCCCTTCGCCAAACCAGTTGCCACGGCCAAAGGCCATCAGCGACTGAGTAAGCTGATAACCACTACCGAATGGGTCTTCCCACGGGTTTACAAAGCTGGTCATACGGCGCATTCGGTAGGGCGCGGTCACAATCAAAGCCACCACTGCAACGCCGCCAACGAAAATCAAACTAAAGAACTGGATCAACTTGGCACCGGCCAGGAACAGCATTCCCACCGTCGCCACAAACATCACCACCACACTGCCCAAATCGGGCTGCGCCAGAATCAAGAAGGCCAGCAGGAAGAACACCACCAAGGGCTTCAAAAAGCCCTTCAGGTTCTCACGCACTTGTTCTTGGCGACGCACCAAGTAAGCCGCCAGATAGGCCAACAAGGCTAGCTTGGCGAACTCTGCCGGCTGTAGGTTAACGGGGCCAAGGCCAATCCAACGGACACTGCCGTTAACGTTGCGGCCAATCAGCAATACCAGCACTAGCAATGCCAAGGACGCAAGTAGCAGCCAAGTACTGCTCGCCTGCCACCAGCGGATCGGTAGCTGTACCACCACCGCCATGGCGCACAAACACAAAATCAGATAGACCACATGGCGTTTAGCAAAACGGAACGGATCGTCGCTTAAGTTGAGCCCTTCTGGGATAGATGCCGAGGCCACCATAATCAGCCCCATCACCATCAAACACAGCGATAGCCATAACAGGCCGCGATCGTAGAGCACCTCACTGGCGCGCGAGTCATCTGATTTCAGCCAGCCAGGCAGACTTAGCTGCGGCAAGCTAATTTGCGGCAGACGCGGTTTTGGCAGAGTTAGGCGCGCAAGTACACTCATAGCGCCTCCACCAACGCAGCAAAGTGCTCGCCACGCTTTTCAAAATTCGGGTACATATCCAAGCTGGCACAGGCTGGTGACAGCATGATGGTATCGCCAGTCTGGCTGTGGTTATGACACCAGCTCAACGCTTGCGACAGGTCATCGACAAGCTCTGTGGCCGGATGCAGCGCTTTAAAGCGCGCTTTATCTCGACCGAAGGCCACCACACCAGCGAGCTGCGCAAACGGCGCTTGCAGCGCATCGAGCTCGCCTTGCTTGCTGTCTCCACCGACGATCAACCACAGCTGCGCCGCCTGTTTTCGCATGCCCTGCAATGCCGCCAGGGTAGCGCCAACGTTGGTCGCCTTAGAGTCATTAATCCATTGTTTGCCAAGCTTGCGCGATACCAGCTGCGAGCGATGCGCCAAACCTTGATAGCGCTTAAGAGCCTCAATTGCGGCGGCGTGCGGAAGCGCTACTGCATCGGCGAGCGCCAGAGCCGCCAGGGCATTAGCGTAGTTATGCTCGCCCACCAACTGCAAGGCATCCACGCTGACCACCGCCTCACCATCAACCACCAGTTGGCCATCAATCAGGGCATAATCGGCAGCGCTGCGCTCGATACTGAAGCAACGCTGAGTGCTGACGTTGGTGCTCGGCGCGCTCTGGTCGTCGTCTAGGTTCACCACTGCCAGCTGAGCGCCTTGGTAGATCACTTGCTTGGCCGCCGCGTAATCCGCCAGCCCCTCGTAGCGATCCATATGGTCTTCACTGAGGTTCAGCAGGGTTGCTGCTGCAGCGCGCAGACTATGGGTGGTTTCAAGCTGGAAGCTGGACAGCTCGAGTACGTACAGCTCAACGCTGTCATCGACCACATCCAATACAGGAATGCCGATGTTGCCCGCCACCTCGACCTTGCGACCGGCTTGCTTGGCCATCTCGCCCACTAAGCTGGTCACGGTGCTCTTGCCGTTTGAACCGGTAATCGCAATCACTGGTGCCTTGGCGTACCAGCAGAATACCTCAACGTCGCCAATCAGCGATTTACCCTGCTCAGCCATTGCCTGCAGTACCGGGTGGCTCAAGGCAATCCCCGGGCTGACGATCAGTACATCGGCCTTGGCCAATACCTGTTCATCCAATGGGCCACAGTGGAGCGCAACATCGGCAGGCAACTGGTCGGCCCCCGGCGCGCTCGCGCGGGTATCGCATACAAAAGGCGTAACCCCTTTGCTCAGCAGAAAACGGACACAGCTAAGCCCGGTCTGTCCCAGACCGATTACCACATAACTTAGTTGTGGGTTAAGTTGCTGCATCCATTCCTCTTTGCTTAGCGCACCTTGAGAGTGGCCAAGCCAACAAGTACCAAAATCAATGAGATAATCCAGAAACGCACTATCACGCGCGGCTCTGGCCAACCTTTCAGTTCGTAGTGATGGTGAATAGGTGCCATGCGGAAGATCCGCTCACCACGAAGCTTGTACGAGCCCACCTGCAGGATGACCGACACGGTCTCCATCACAAATACGCCGCCCATCACCACTAACAAGAATTCCTGACGCACCAGCACTGCTACCACGCCAAGTGCCGCACCCAGTGCCAGTGAGCCCACATCGCCCATAAAGACTTGGGCTGGGTAGGTGTTAAACCATAGGAATGCCAGACCCGCGCCCACCATGGCCATACACACGATTACCAGCTCGCTGGTTTCTGGCACATAGGGGATAAACAGGTAGTTGGCGAAGTTAATGTTGCCGGTGAGGTAGGCGATAAAGGCAAACGCTGCCGCTACCATCACGCTCGGCATGATTGCCAAGCCATCGAGGCCATCGGTGAGATTGACCGCATTCGAGCTGCCAACAATCACGAAATAGGTCAGCGGGATAAACAGCCAGCCCAGCTGCGGCATAATCTCTTTAACAAACGGCAATACCAGCTGGGTCTGGGCCGCTGTGTCAGCTGACCAGAACAGGTATACCGCTACCACCAGTGCCACAACCGATTGCCAGAAGTACTTCCAGCGGGCAATCAAACCAGCCGGGTCTTTGCGCACCACTTTGCGATAGTCATCAACAAAGCCGATAGCGCCGTAGCTACCAAATACGAACAGCATCACCCACACATAAGGGTTGTCCAGGCGCGCCCATAGCAGGGTCGACAGGAACACCGATGCTAAGATCAGCACGCCGCCCATGGTGGGCGTACCAGATTTACTCAAGTGTGATTGCGGGCCATCGGTACGCACCGTTTGGCCAATCTGCAATAACTGTAGGCGGCGGATCAGCTTTGGCCCCATCAATAGGCCAAACACCAAGGCGGTCAGCACACTGACGATGGCTCTAAAGGTTAAGAAGCCAAACAGCGAAAATGCACTGAAATACTGCTGAAGATACTCAGCCAGCCAGACTAACATGGGAACCCCTCTTTATACTGCTGCTGGAGTCGCGCCACAATTTGCTCCATTTGACTACTTCTTGATCCTTTAACCAGCACCATACAGGGTGCGCTGCTATTTTTGAGATCAGCGAATAGCTGATCGAACAAGTCTTGATGAGTCGAATAAAGCGCATTCTCCCGGTCATGTTTCCGTAGAGGGGCGCAAAAAGACCGGCCATAACAATACAAGCGAAGCCCGCTGTCAAGAGCTTGCGTGACCAAATCTTCGTGGGCTTGTTCCGACTGCTCGCCCATCTCTCCCATTTGCCCAGCAATCAAGAACTTATCACCGTCGAAACCGGCAAGTAATTGCATCGCTGCGTTAAATGACGCCGGGTTAGCGTTGTAGCTATCATCCACCAAGGTCACTTGCTCACTCAGCTGGGATTTTGCTAAACGACCGGGCACCGCTTGCAGGCTAGCAAGCCCAGCGGGCACATCCTCCAAGCTGGCTCCCATGGCTAGAGCCATTGCACTGGCGGCGAGGGCATTTTTGACGTTGTGCTCACCCGCAAGCGCCAAGCTCACCGCAACCTGACCATAAGGGGAGTGAATGACAAAACGACTACCCGCAACGCCCAAATCTTCAAAGTCGCTGGCGTAGTAATCGGCGGCGGTATCGCTGAAATCGAAGTACTGCAGCGAGGCTTCGCCTGCGGCAGCTTCAAGGTCGCAGCGGTAGCTGCTGTGTAGCTCACAGATCGCCAGGCCCGAGGCATCGAGCTGTTGGAATAGCTCTGATTTTGCGATCACCACGCCTTGTTGCGAACCAAAGCCTTCGATATGCGCAGCAGACACGTTGTTGATCAGCGCAACTTTTGGCTCGACCAAGCTCGCGGTATAGGCAATCTCACCACGGTGGTTGGCGCCCATCTCGATAACCCCGAGCTGATGCTGCTCTTCAAAGCGCAACAAGGTCAGCGGTACGCCGATATCGTTGTTAAAATTGCCGTTAGTAGAAAGCACATTAGCCTGTTGCGACAAGATGGCGGTAACCATCTCTTTCACCGAGGTTTTACCGTTGCTGCCGGTAATCCCGCAGCAAGGCACGTTCAGACGCTTGCGCAGGTAGGCCGCCAGTTGCCCCATCGCGATCCGGGTATCGTCGACTAACACCTGCGGCAAGGTTGAGTCTACTTTACGTTCAACCAGCAAGGCCGCTGCGCCTTGTTCCTCGGCATCATCGACAAAGTTATGGGCATCAAAGTTGGCACCATTAAGCGCAATAAACAGCGCTTCAGGCATCGCTTGGCGGGTATCGGTGGAGACTGCAGCCACCTCGCAGTCGTTGCCCATCAGGGTGCCGCCGACCGCATCCAATAGTTCGCTAAGGTGTAAGCGGATCATCGGTGCGCCTCCAGTAGTGACTTGACCACCTCTCGGTCATCAAGACAAATCTTCTCACTGGCGTAAATCTGGTAGTCCTCATGGCCTTTACCCGCCACCAAAATCATGTCTCCCGCTTGCGCTTGGGTGATGGCCAGGGCAATGGCTTTCTCTCGGTTATGTTCAACTTGTGCCAACTCGGGCTGGCTAAGACCGGCCAGGGTATCGCGCACGATGGCTGCTGGATCTTCAAAACGGGGGTTATCGTCGGTAATGATTACCTTGTCGGCACCGCGCTCTGCCGCTTGGGCCATCAACGGGCGTTTACCGGCATCGCGGTCACCACCACAGCCGAATACACACCATAACTGGCCGAGGCAGTGCAGGCGTAGCGCTTGCAGGGCTTTGTCCAACGCATCGGGGGTGTGCGAGTAATCAACCACCACGCTGATATCGGCTTGGAACATCTCCATCCGACCGGGCACCGCCGGGGCGTTCGCGCTGGCTTGCAGCAGCGCTTCCAGCGGTAACCCCAAACAGGCACAGGCCGCAATAGCTGCCAGCATGTTCTCGGCGTTAAAACGTCCAAGTAGCGGGGTTTGCCAATTCAGCGCGCGCTGCAGGTTATAGGGGCTGAGCAGCTCGCCTTGAGCACCACTGGCGCTAAAGCGCAGCTCGGTTAATTGGAAGTCGGCGCTACTGTCTTCAAGAGACAAAGACTTCGCAGTGGAATAGTGCTGTAACAGCTGCTTACCAAAGCCATCATCGGCATTGATCAAGCGATGCTCCAGACTCGGCCAATCAAACAACATCTGTTTAGCTTTGCCATATTCGGCCATGTCGCCGTGGTAATCAAGGTGGTCTTGGCTGAGGTTGCTAAACAGCGCCAGCTTGAATGGCACGCTGGCCACTCGCCCTTGCACCAAGCCATGGGAGGAGACTTCCATCGCCACCCACTCGATACCTTGCTCGGCAAACTCCGCCAGCTGGCGCTGTACCGAGATCGCATCGCCGGTGGTATTGGCACTCTCAACCAAACTGCCCGGCTTACCATTGCCCAAGGTGCCCATTACAGCAGCCGGTACCCCCAGCTGCGCTGCCAACGCGGCAATCAAGTGGGTAATGGTGCTCTTGCCATTGGTACCTGTCACACCAATCACAGTCAACGGATTGCCATCAGGGAAGTAGCAACACTGGGCCAGCTGGGACAAGCGCGAAGGTAAACGCCAGAAGGCAATCACAGGTACTGCATCAATCCAGCGCACTTGACCATGGGCCTGCTCACTCTCGGCCTCTTCGATAATCGCCACAGCGCCTTGATTGATAGCCGATGCGATGTACTTACGACCATCGACCTGATGGCCGTTAATGGCGACAAAGATATCGCCAGTTTGGATGGCACGGCTATCCAGGTTGAGGTGATTGAAGGCTTGCTTCGGCGCCTGTTCAATCGCGAACTGCGCTAGCAGCGAGGATAATTCACGAGTCATTACTGCCTCCCCCGTTTAACTGCACTACCCGGCTGTCTAGCGCGTCAGGCGCGACGTTGAGGTACTGCAGGCCTCCCTGCATAACTTTCGAAAATACCGGCGCCGCCACAGCGCCACCGGAGTAACTGTCGGTTTGTGGCTCGTTGATAAACACCGCGATGGCCAGGCGAGGGTTGCTCACCGGCGCGACGCCTGCAAACACCGCCACATAGTCATCGCCATAGCCGCCGCGTACCGCTTTACGCGAAGTACCGGTTTTACCCGCCACGCGATAACCATCTACCGCCGCGCGGCTGCCGGTGCCTTCTGGATGCACCACATGCTCCAGCATATTCAACACACTGCGCGCCGAGCCTTCGCTAAACACTTGCTGCCCCGGATTGCCCTGCTCCAACTTAATAATCGAGATAGGACGATACACGCCACCAGAGCCCAAGGTTGCATAGGCCTGCGCCAACTGAAGCGGCGTCACCATCACCCCGTAGCCGAACGACAAGGTAGCCAGTTCAAAATCAGACCAACGACGGCGCTGCGGCATATAGCCAGCCGACTCGCCCACCAAGCCCAGGCCGCTGTCGTTGCCAAAACCTAGCTTGTAGAGGGTATCGAGCATGCCTTCAACGCCAACCTCATCGGCCAGTTGACTGGTCACTACGTTGCTGGATTTTTGCATCGCAGTGGCCATATCAATCTCGCCATAGTTGCGTGCATCGCGCACCCGCTGGCCGCCAATCTGACGCCAGCCCGGTGAGGTATCGATGATCGTATCTTCGCTAACCAAGTGATTCTCGAGCGCCGCCAACATAGTAAAGGGCTTGGCGGTAGAGCCCGGCTCGTAGGCATCGGTCAGCGCTCGGTTGCGGTAGCGATAGCTTTGCAGCTGACCTCGGTCATTAGGATTGAAAGACGGGCTATTGGCCATCGCCAGCACCTCGCCGGTAGCGATATCCAGCACCACCACGCTGCCAGAGGTGGCTTTGGTTTCTGCCACGGCCTTTTTCAACTCACGGTAGGCCAGCGCTTGCACTCGCTGATCGATGCTCAGCTGAATGTGCTGGGCATCTTCACGCTCTTTGATAATCGCTAGATCTTCAATCACCCGTCCGGTGCGGTCTTTACGCACCCGGCGCTGACCGGGCTGACCGGTTAGCCAGTCGTTGTAGCTGCGCTCTACCCCTTCCTGACCAAGGTCATCGATATTGGTAAAGCCAACAAGGTGAGCGCTCACTTCACCAGTTGGGTAGAAGCGACGTGACTCAGGCTTAACATTGATGCCTTTGATGCGAAGTTTTTTTACGTAGTCAGCAACGGCCGGACTAACTTGACGCTGCAAGTAGACAAATCGGCGTTGCGGGTCTTTGACACGCGCCTGCAGGTTGTCGATATCGGTTTCCAGCACTTTGGCCAGAGCTTGCCAGGACTGGCGCTTCAAGAGGCTGTTTTGGTCGTGGATGATCTTGGGGTCGGCCCAGATGGCGCTGACCGGTACGCTCACCGCCAGCTCTCGGCCAAAACGATCGGTAATGATGCCACGCTCAGCGCGGCTGGTTTTAGTGCGGATGGAACGCAGGTCGCCCTCATACACCAAGCGCTCTGGCGCGATCACTTGGATATAGGCGGCCCGTCCTGCTAACGAGGCAAACACCAGACAGATCACAGCGACTACCAGGTAGTAGCGCCATTTGATCAGCAATTCCGGTTTGCTATTTCGTTTATTCATGGTCTTGAGACCACCACCTGTTCTTCCAATTTGGGTCGATGCATATCCAAACGCTTGCGCGCCATGCTCTCAATCCGGCTATGTTCTGCCAGAGCATTCTGCTCAATCAGCAGATGTCGCCACTCCACATTTAATTCGTCGCGCTCCAACATCAAGCGCTCACGTTGTTCTACCAGTAAGCGCGTTTGGTGGGTGGTCCACACCACCGCCAGCGCGCTCACCAATGCCGCTAATAACAACAAAAGATGTCCGCGCGAACGCCAGACATCTTTGGCAATCAGCCGCAGTAAATTGGGCTGCCGACCAGCTTGCTCACTCATGCCAGGCGCTGCGCGACCCTCAACACAGAGCTACGAGCACGCGGGTTAACCTCTAGCTCGGCTGCTGATGGCTTAATTGCCTTGCCCACTTTCTTCATGGTCTTGCCTTGTGACAGTTGCTCGGCAGTCAGTGGCAGCCCGCGCGGAAAGCTCTGCCCCTGTTCTTGCTTGCGAATGAAGCGTTTTACCATGCGATCTTCCAGCGAGTGGAAGCTAATCACTGCCAAGCGCCCCTCTGGTGCCAGCACCTTCACCGCGCCTGCTAATGCGGTTTCAATCTCTTCCAGCTCGGAGTTGATGTACATACGAATGGCCTGGAAGCTACGGGTTGCCGGGTGCTTGAACTTGTCTTTGACCGGCACCGCCTTGTCGATAATCGCCGCCAGCTGCAGGGTGCGCTCAATCGGCTCTTCAACACGGTGATTAACGATGGCGTGGGCGATACGTTTGCCAAAGCGCTCCTCACCAAAGGTTTTAATGACCCAACAAATATCGTCTTCATCGGCTGTCGCCAGCCACTGCGCTGCGGTTTGGCCTTTGCTGGTGTCCATGCGCATGTCCAGAGGACCATCGCGCAAGAAGCTAAAGCCGCGCTCGGCATCATCGAGCTGTGGCGACGACACGCCTAAGTCGAGCAATACGCCGTCGATCTTCCCACTTAGCCCCAACACTTCCATATACTCAGCAATGCCCGAGAAGCCGCCATGCACGATCTGGAAACGCGAGTCATCAGCCAAGGCCTCTGCCGCTTGGATGGCTTGCGGATCGCGATCGATGGCGATCAAGCGCCCTTGCTCGCCAAGCTCGGCCAACACCGCGCGCGAGTGACCGCCACGGCCAAAAGTGCCATCGACGTAGATCCCGTCAGGCTTGATTGCTAGTCCATCGATGCACTCTTGCAACAGCACCGAGGTATGTGAGAATTGGTTAGTCATCTATAGTGAAAAGTCTTTTAAATTAGCGCTTAACATGTCTACTTCTTCATCCAGCGTCAGGTCGTCCGCAATCTGTTGCTGCCACTGCAATTCAGACCACAATTCAAACTTGTTCAGCTGCCCCACCAACATAATTTTTTTATCCAACTCAGCGTGCTGCCTGAGCGGCGGGGGAATCAATAAACGTCCGTTTTTGTCCATATCGCAATCATCGGCATAGCCCAGCAACAAACGTTGCAGACGGCGTTCGGCCGGGTTCATGCTGGAAAGCTTTCTTAGTTTCCTTTCTATGTCTTCCCATTCGTTCAGTGGGTACAGCAACAAGCAGCGGTGATTGATATCGATGGTGCACACCATCTGCCCTTGGCACTCGTCCAGCAACCATTGGCGATACCGGGTCGGCATGGTTAGCCGCCCCTTCGCGTCTAGGTTGATTGAACTGGCTCCGCGCAACATGGCTGGTGTTGTCCCTAATTAGGCATTTAGTCCCACTGAAATTGGATAGAGATCCACAATGATCCACTTTATCCCACTTTGGACTAAGTTTAAGGACGAGTTGTTACCTTTGCAAGCCAGCTCACCAAACAAACAGCACAAAAAAGCCAGAGGTGGCGCGGGATCATCACTAATCCCTTGATAACAAAGCGAGCTTTATTTCAGCTTTAAATAAAAAAGCTCAACTGCGGCTAATCGCTCAGAGAGTGAGCGATAACTTCGATGAATAGCCTTTAGCGATCCAACCAGCGCGACTTGGAGATCAGCCGCCGCGAACTCGCGAATGCTTGCGAAAAACTCTCAGCTTGGATCATCTGGCCGCAACCGTTGCGAATCTACCTTCCAAGAAAAGTAAAAAGCTCGCACCACCGATGGGTGATGCGAGCTTTAAAATGATGGGAGTTGGCCGATAAGCCGGGTTCTGTCGTGGACAACCATTCGTCTAGGCCAGCGATCGCTCACTGGCTCAAGCAGCCTACCCGCCCCCAACGCGGGTCGCGCCGTACGGGGGCCTATTTGGCCTTGCTCCGGGTGGAGTTTACCTCGCCGCGAGCTGTTACCAGTCGCGCGGTGCGCTCTTACCGCACCCTTTCAGCCTTACCTGTGCACCCACTCCTAAGAGCCGGGCCATCGGCGGTCTTCTCTCTGCTGCACTTGTCGTGGGCTTTCGCCCCCCAGGCGTTACCTGGCACCCTACCCTATGGAGCCCGGACTTTCCTCCCCTTCGCCCGTCTGTCCGAAGAACACAACGACGAAGCAGCGATTGTCTGGCCAACTCCGGGGGCGGACTATAGCAGAGCCGCTAACGCAAATGAACCGTTAAAGGTGATTTAGCCCGTAATCATAGAGGGCATTCTTCTTGACGCCGTAGATCTGGGCAGTAAGCGCGGCGGCTTTCTTCAATGGTAACTCGGCTTTAAGCACCTTTAAGGTGTCCAGCGCTTGTTGAGGAAGCTCGCTGGCATCGCTTTTATGGCCTTCGATAATCAGCACCATCTCGCCGCGCTGTTGGTTGGCATCGGACTGAACCCATTCAAGCAGTTCACCGGCGGGCAAGGAGCGGATCGTCTCGAAGGTTTTGGTGAGTTCGCGGGCTAGCACCACCCGGCGCGCTTCACCCAAGCAGGCAACAATATCTTTAAGGCTGTCGAGAATACGATGGGGCGATTCGTAGAACACTACCGTGGCCGGCTCTTGCTTCAACGCATTGAGTTTATCCTGACGACCTTTGGTTTTAGCAGGCAAGAAGCCTTGATAGCTAAAGCGGTCCGTCGGCAGACCTGCTGCACACAAGGCTGCGATTGCCGCACAAGCGCCGGGGATAGGCACCACCTGCAAGCCTTCAGCTTGGCAATGTGCCACCAGATGATAGCCGGGATCATTGATAAGCGGCGTGCCCGCATCAGAAACCAACGCGACGTCTTTGCCATCACGCAAGGTTTGCTCCAACCACTGACGCTTTTGCTGTTCGTTATGGTCGTGCACCGCGACACAATGCGTCGATATATTGTAATGCTGTAGCAAGCGCTTGGTGTTGCGGGTGTCTTCTGCCGCAATCACGTCGACCTCACCCAACACCTCGACCGCTCGGTAGGTGATATCCGACAAATTACCAATCGGGGTGGCTACTATAAATAATCGACCGCTGCTCATATCGCTATCCTCTGAGAAATTGTCGGCAACTTTAATCAAAACCCAAGGCTATCTCAATCTTATCTGTCAGTTACGCCGCTGGATTATTTACACCCAGACTCTTAATATAAGCAGCAAACCTCAAACTCAAGAAGAACACCTTGAACGCATTGCTAACTTTTACTTGGCGCGCCGCGAGTCTGGCCACCGTGCTGTTTTTGGCAGCCTGTGCCTCACAGCCCAGCGAAACCACTTCGGAGCAGATACTGCCTTTACCCGAGTTCAGTGCTCCTCTTGACCAATCCCCCGAGTTCTACCTACAACAGGCTCGCAGTGCAGAAGAGCTTGAACGCTTCGACTGGCAGCTGTTAGCCGCCAAGGCCTACATCAGCAAAGGCAGCATCCAAGCCGGTGAAGGCCTGCTTAAAGATCTACGCCAAGAAACGCTCACTCAGCGCCAACAAGCCGGGGTGGCGTTGGTGCAAGCGCAAAGCCTGCAACTGCAAGGACAGTATGCTGCTGCGATTGAACAGTTGAACTTCGACCCACGCTGGTCACTGCCTGACAGCTACTGGCAAAGCTACTATCAGCAGCGCGCCGAGCTGTTCCAGCTGCAAAACCGCGGTATCGCCAGCGCCGAAGCGCGTATGAGTCTGGAAAGCTATCTAGCAGGTGAGCCACAGCAGGTGAACCGCCAACTGATTTGGCAGCTGTTGCGCCCAATGACCTCGTTTACGCTGCGCAGCTTCCAAGAGCCGGGCAACGACATTAAGAACGGCTGGTTGGAAATCGTCGCGATCAACAACGAGCAAAACATCGACCATGAATCGCTAATCGCCGAGCTACAGGCGTGGCGTCAAGAGTACCCAGAACATCCAGCGCTCAGCCTGATTAGTGAAGATATGCAAACCGCGATGAGCCTAAGCCCTTATCGTCCTGAGAAGATCGCCGTACTGCTGCCGCTAAGTGGTCGCTATCAGCAAAATGCCGATGCCATCCGCCAAGGCTTAAGCGCCGCCTATCTCGACAATAAGAGCGATGTTCAGCTTAGCTTCTTCGACACCGAGCAAGCCGGTATGGCCGACATTTATGAGCAGCTTATCTCGCAAGGCTATGACTTTGTGATTGGGCCACTGCTGAAAAGTCACCTGCGTGAGCTACAAGCGCTCAGCCCTAACTTGCCGGTATTAGCGCTCAACGATATCGACTCGGAGGTGGCGGGCGATTACTACTACTTCCCGCTGTCGCCTGAGGAAGAAGCCCGTCAGGCCGCACTGTATATCCATGAGCAACAGCTTGACTACCCGCTGCTGGTCGCCCCCGGCAACAGCTTAGGCAAGCGTATGGTCGAAGCCTTTGATGAGCAATGGCTAGAGCTCAGCGATGAGCCGGCGACCAGCGTGTTTTACCACGCTCCTTCGGAGCTACAAGGGGCAATTCAGCGCTTGATGCTCACCTCCGAGTCTCAAGCACGCATCAACCAGCTTAAGCAGGTGTTGGCTAATAATGTCGAGTCGGAGGTGCGCTCACGTCGCGATACCCAAGCGGTCTATCTGATTGGTGATAGCAACCAGACCAAGTTAGCCAAGCCCTTTATCGATGTCACGGTTAGCCCCTTTGCTAGTGCACCGGTGCTGCTAACCAGCTCGCGCGGCTACACCACGGCAGTGGGCGACAACGAACTCAACGGCCTACTGGTGAGTGAGATGCCATGGCTACTGGATTCTCAGTCGGCCAACGCAGTGCGCTTCAAGCAGCTATGGCCGAATGCCGATTCGCAGCAGCGCCGCCTCTATGCCCTTGGCTACGACGCCTATCAGCTCATCGGTAAACTGGTGCAGATGCGCCACTACAGCGACTTCCAACAGCCTGGACTGAGCGGCAACCTGAGTCTTGACGACGACGGCACCGTACTGCGCCAGCTGACTTGGAACGAGTATCGCAATGGCCGGCTGGTTCCCGTTCAATAAGCAAGATAAGGGGCAGCAAGCCGAGCAATTGGCCGCTGCCTTTTTAAAGAAACAAGGCGCCAAGATAGTAGCTAAGAACTATCGTTGCCGCCGCGGCGAGATCGATCTGATCGCCCAACACGATGATGTGATCCTCTTTATCGAGGTCAAATACCGCTCTCGCGCAGATTATGGCGGTGCTGTCGCCGCGGTCGACCACCGTAAGCAGCAGCGCATACGCCTCAGCGCCGAGCACTACCTTCAGCAGCAAGGCTTAAACCTACACCACACCATGATACGTTTCGACGTAATAGCGATAATGCCTGACCAAGCGCAACCGCTGTGGCTGACGAACGCATTTGGGGAATAACATGCAAGAACGAATAAAAGAACTGTTTAGAGAGAGTATTCAAACCAAGATCGCCGCCGCTGAAGCGCTGCCCGATGGCATCGAAAAGGCATCCATGCTGATTGCCCAAGCATTGCTAAGTGGTAACAAGGTGTTGATTGCAGGCAATGGCACCAGCGCCGCCTTAGCGCAGATCTTCTGCAGCTTCTTGGTTAATCGCTACGATACCGAGCGCCCCAGCCTACCGGCGCTAGCATTAACCACTGACAGCTCTGTGCTAACCGCCATCGCCGACGACTACCTGTTTGATGAGGTGTTTGCCAAACAAGTACGCGCGCTTGGCCAAGAGGGCGATGTGTTGATTGCTATCTCTGACAACGGCAACACCCGCAATATCATCAAGGCCATGGAAGCCGCGGTAAATCGCGATATGCACATTGTTGCGCTTACCGGGAAAGATGGCGGCGAAATGGCGGGGCTGCTGAGTGAGCAAGACGTAGAAATCCGCGTGCCCGCAGAACAAAACAACCGTATTGTTGAAGTTCACCTCTTGGCTCTGGAAATACTTTGCGATTTAATTGACCAAACGCTATTTCCCCAACAAGAGATGTAAGGATGAAACGCTTAGCTTTAGTACTCACCGCTTGTCTGCTGCTACAAGCCTGTGCAGCTGCAGTGGTGGTTGGTACCGGCGTGGCAGTCTCTGCCGGCACGGACCGACGCACCCTGGGCGCCCAGGTTGATGACAAGGGCCTCTACCTCAAGATTGTTCACGTTCTATCTGAAGACGAAGAGCTGTGGACCGCCAGTAAGATCAGTGTAGAAGTACTCAACGCCCGGGTATTGTTGATCGGCCAAACACCGGAGCAGCGCTATGCCAATCGCGCAACCGAGCTCACCCGCAACGTAGAAGGGGTGGTGGAAGTGCTCAATGAGATGCGCCTCAAAGAGCCAGTCTCGCTAAGCACCCGCAGCAACGACACTTGGATCACCACCAAAATCCGTAGCAAGCTACTGACCAACCCGGAAATTCCTTTGAATAAGATTCGTGTGACCACCGAAGACTCGGAAGTGTTTCTTATCGGCATTGTCACCAAAGAGGAAGAGGATATTGCCGTGGATATTGCCCGCCACGAAAAGGGCGTAAGCAAGGTGATTAAGGTATTTGAACGGGCGGAAATTGACGAAAGCTAGCTCTGATTTTGCTCTGCCTAAGGCAACAAAAAAGCGCTCCTCGGAGCGCTTTTTTACTTCACTACCCGTAGGCTGGGTCGCCTCGGCTTAGTCTCGGGTTCGGGGCTAACCTCCTCGGCCATCTCCACTTCCTCGATAAGCTCTTCTGCTTGATCATAGGCCGGTTCAGAATCGAACACGGTGCCTGCTCCGTTTTCACGGGCGTAGATGGCAATCACCGCAGCCATCGGTACGTACACTTCAAAAGGCTGGCCGCCAAAGCGGGCATTGAAACTAAGCTGCTCCAGATCCATATTGAAGCTCACGATTGCCGACGGGGCGATGTTCAGCACGATCTGGCCGTTCTCCACGAACTGTTGCGGCACATTCACATAGGGGCGAGTCGCATCCACCACCAAATGAGGGGTCAGCTCGTTATCCAGTAGCCAGTCATAAAAAGCCCGTAGCAAGTACGGGCGATTCGGCGTCATTGAAGTGCTCATCTTAGGCAATAAAACCGTCGCGGATTTCGCGCTCAGAATCAGTCAGAGATGCTTGGAACGACTCACGGTCGAATACGCGAACCATGTACGACTTAATCTCTTTCGCGCCAGCGCCTTCGAGCTCGATGCCCAGCACAGGCAAACGCCACAACAGCGGAGCCAGGTAGCAATCAACCAAGCTGAACTCTTCGCTCATAAAGTACGGCATTTCGGCAAACACTGGAGCGATGGCTAGCAGGCTCTCTTTAAGCTGCTTGCGCGAAGCTTCAGCGTCTTCACCGCGCTCAATCTTGTGCACCAAGCTGTACCAGTCGTTCTGTACACGGTGCATCATCAGGCGGCTTGAACCACGTGATACTGGGTAAACAGGCATCAGCGGCGGATGAGGGAAACGCTCATCGAGGTATTCCATGATGATCTGCGATTGGTACAACACCAACTCACGATCAACCAAGGTAGGTACAGAGCTATAAGGGTTCAGGTCAACCAGATCTTCTGGCAGGTTGTTTGGATCAACCAGATTGATTTCGACACTTACTCCCTTCTCAGCCAGTACGATGCGCACTTGATGACTGTACAAGTCATTGGCACCAGAGAATAACGTCATTACCGAACGTTTGTTGGCAGCTACAGCCATTGAACCCTCCACAAAACTGTTTATCTACAACGATTAAACGGCAACAGCGTAGCACTGTTGCCGTACACTGCCAGTGCAGCGCGATATTAGTGAACGTCTCGCCAGTACTCTTTCTTAAGCAAGTAACTGAAGATAAAGAAGATCACCAAGAAACCGAGCACCCAATAGCCGAGGCGCTTACGCTCTTGCTTAACGGGTTCGGCTGAATAGACCAGATAGTTTACCAGATCTAACACCGCTTGGTCATATTCATCTTCACTCATTTCGCCGCTACCGTCAGATTCGATGCCAACAAACACCTGTTGCGGCTCTCCGTCGATCAGAGGCTCTTCGTAAACTGCGCGGGGGATGCCCTGCAATTCTTGAAGCACATGCGGCATACCGACACTTGGGAACACCAAGTTGTTCACGCCGTAAGGGCGACTTGGATCTTCGTAGAAGGTGCGCAGATAGGTATATAGCCAGTCTGCACCACGAACTCGCGCCACATTAGTGAGGTCCGGCGCGGGCGCACCGAACCACTTGGCGATTTGCTCTTCGCTGGCAGCGTTCTTCATCAGCTCACCGGATTTCACACCGGTAAACACCAGATGCTGCTCCATCAGCTCGATGGGAATATCGAGGTCTTCAGCTACCCGGTTGTAGCGTTGGTACTGGGTGCTGTGACAGCCAAAGCAGTAGTTCATAAACAGCTTGGCACCATTTTGCAGTGAGGCCTTGTCGCTTAGGTCATACTCCGCCTTGTCCAAATGAACATTGGAGCCACCCGCTGCCAGAGCCAAACCGGGAACAACGAACACTAATGCTAAAAGTAGTTTCTTCATCATTTGGTCAATCTCTCAGGCAAGGGCTTGGTCGCTTCGTTTTTGCTGTAGAACCAAAGCAGAACAAAGAAGGCGAAATACCCGAAGGTGGTGATCTGCGCCAGCAAGGTTCTGCCCTCGGTTGGCGGCAACACACCCAAGACACCCAAAATAATGAAGCAAACGATGAACTGAGCAATGTTGATACGGTGCAACATACTGCGGTAACGCCAAGACTTTACCTTACAGCGGTCTAACCAAGGCAAGATAAACAGCACCAGAATCGAAAGCCCCATCATGATCACGCCACCGAGTTTGTCGGGAATGGCCCGCAAGATGGCGTAAAACGGAGTGAAGTACCATACCGGCGCAATATGCTCAGGGGTCTTCAGCGGGTTGGCGATTTCGAAATTCGGCTTCTCCAAGAAGTAACCGCCGCCATCTGGCATAAAGAAGATGACAAAGCAGAAGAAGAACAGGAAGCCCACTACCCCGACAATGTCCTTAACACTGTAATAAGGATGGAAGGGGATGCCATCTTTCGGCCAGCCATTGGCGTCTTTGTTTTTCTTAATCTCGATACCGTCAGGGTTGTTCGAACCCACTTCGTGCAGTGCGATAATGTGCAGGAATACCAGCATCACTAGCACTAGCGGCAAGGCCACCACATGCAAGGCGAAGAAGCGGTTGAGGGTTGCCCCCGATACCACATAGTCGCCGCGGATCCACAGGGTTAGGTCATCGCCAATCACCGGAATTGCACCGAACAGCGAGATAATTACCTGAGCGCCCCAGTAAGACATCTGCCCCCAAGGCAGGATGTAGCCCATAAAGGCTTCCGCCATCAGCACCAGGAAGATCAGCATGCCGAACAGCCACAGCAACTCGCGGGGCTTTTGGTAGGAGCCGTAGATAAGCCCGCGGTACATGTGCAGGTATACCACCACAAAGAAGGCCGAGGCGCCGGTAGAGTGCATGTAGCGCAGCAGCCAGCCCCACGGCACATCGCGCATGATGTATTCCACCGAGGCGAATGCGCCTTCTGCGGTAGGGTTGTAATGCATGGTCAGCCAGATGCCGGTTAGCAACTGATTGACCAGCACCAACATGGCCAGTGAGCCGAAGAAGTACCAGAAGTTAAAGTTCTTGGGAGCTGGGTACTTGCTGATGTGCTTTTCCCAGGTTTTGGTCATTGGGATCCGATCATCGATCCACGAAATCAATGCTTTCATCGCTTATGCCTCCTGATCCACACCGACCAAAATGGTGCTGTCGTCCAAGTATTGATGAGGAGGCACTGCCAGGTTCAACTGAGCAGGCACACCGGAGAACACCCGTCCGGCCATATCGAATTTCGAGCCATGGCAGGGGCAGAAGAACCCGTACTCAACACCTTGTACCTGCTCAGCAAAGCTGCCCGGCAAGTAGGTGGGCGAGCAGCCCAAGTGAGTACACAGGCCAACACCGACAAACAGCTGCGGCTTGATGGAACGATGTGTGTTCACGGTATACGGCGGTTGTTGCGGTTCCGATGAATCAGGGTCAGCGAGCTTGTCGCCAATCTGCTCAAGATTATCCAATACCGCCTGCGGGCGATTGACCACCCACACCGGCTTTCCGCGCCATTCAACCCGGATCAACTGACCCGGTTCAACTTTACTGATATCGACTTCGACAGGAGCTCCGGCCGCACGTGCTTTAGCACTGGGCGTCCAAGAACTAATAAAAGGGACTGCTGCGAACGCGGCGCCAACTCCTCCTACGACACTCGTAGTCCAAGTTAAAAAGCGGCGACGTCCAGCATCGACAGGAGCGTTACTCATCCACTGAATCTCCGTTAAGGATCCGCACAAATTATTGTTAATTTATCCTTGCGGCTTGCTGCACAAGCTGAGGTTATCGCTACATGTAGCTCAAGAGCTATAAATATGTTAACGATAAGGTAGCTGAATGGTAATAAAGTTCCCCTGATTTAACAAGGGATTCAGGGCATTTCTGCGGGGCGGCAGGCATAAAAAAAGCCCGGATAAACCGAGCTTTTTGACAGTATAAAGTTTGGTCTCTGCAATTAACGCTTAGAGAATTGCGGACGACGACGTGCTTTACGCAGACCAACTTTCTTACGTTCAACGCGACGTGCATCACGAGTAACGAAGCCAGCTTTACGCAGTTCAGGGCGTAGGCTCTCATCGTACTCCATCAGCGCGCGGGTGATACCGTGACGGATAGCACCAGCTTGACCAGTAGTACCACCACCTTTAACGGTGATGTACAGGTCAACTTTCTCAGCCAGTTCAACTAGCTCTAAAGGTTGACGAACAACCATACGAGCAGTTTCACGACCGAAGTATACGTCTAGTGAACGCTTGTTAACTTGAATGTTGCCGCTTCCTGCTTTCAGGAATACACGAGCGGTAGAGCTTTTGCGACGGCCAGTGCCGTAGTATTGATTCTCAGCCATTGTTCAAATTCCGTAACTTAAATATCTAAAACTTGTGGTTGCTGAGCAGCGTGGTTGTGCTCAGGACCGGCGTATACTTTCAGTTTACGGAACATTGCACGGCCTAGAGGACCTTTAGGCAACATACCTTTAACCGCAGACTGGATAACACGCTCAGGGGCTTTCTCGATCAGCTTTTCGAAGCTGATTGATTTCAGACCACCTGGGTAGCCAGTGTGCGAGTGGTAGATCTTGTCGCTGGCTTTCTTACCAGTTACAGCTACTTTCTCAGCGTTAACAACGATGATGTAATCACCAGTGTCTACGTGAGGAGTGTATTCTGCTTTGTGCTTACCACGCAGGCGGCTTGCAATTTCAGTTGCGATACGACCCAGAGTTTTGCCCTCTGCATCAACAACGTACCAGTCGCGTTTTACGCTTTCTGGCTTGGCTACAAAAGTTTTCATTTGTATAGAACCCAAATATTCTGTTACACCGTGTCTGTGCACTGAGCACAAACGTATAAAAAGCTACTCAATGTATCCCTTCGAATACCGAGTTAGCTGGGCTTGTTAGCATCGTCAAATCGACGACCTGTAACGTGGGTGGCGAGATTATAGGGGAAGTACAAAAAAAAAACACCCCTTGATGGGAGTTTTTACCGTCTTTTCTGGCTTTTGCTGGCTTGCTAAGCCAAATGCTCCCGAGATAGGTACTCCTTGCTCTGCATCTCTTGCAGCCGCGACAAACACCGTTCGAACTCAAACTGCAACTGCTTGCCTTGGTAGAGCTGCTCCATCGCCACTTCTGCGGCTATGATCAGCGTTACATTACGCTCATAAAACTCATCAATAAGCGCGATAAAACGGCGCGCCGCATCCTCTTTACTGCTGTCCATCACCTTTACCCCAGATAGCAGCACCGTGTGATAGATGCGAGAAAGCTCGATGTAATCGAGCTGGCTGCGCGGCCCCTCACACAGCTCGCTGAAGCTTATCTGCAGCACGCTGTCGGCTTCGGCCTGCACCGACAGTTGCCGATGGTTGATATCGATGCTGCACTTGAAGCGCCTTGGCGAGCTGGAGAGCTGGCGAAAGTAATGAGCAAGGTTAGTGTCGGCTTGATGATCCAAGGGGTAGTGGTAGATCTCTGCCTGCTCTAGGGTGCGTTGGCGATAATCAACACCGCCATCCACATTCAGCACTTGGCAGTGCTGTTGGATAAGCGCAATGGTGGGTTCAAACCGCGGCCGCTGCAAGCCGTTACGGTACAACAGCTCTGGCGGAATATTCGAGGTGGCCACCAAGCTCACCCCACGGGCGAATAAAGCCTCGAACAAGCCTGCCAAGATCATCGCATCGGTAATATCGGTCACGAAAAACTCATCGAAGCAGATCACCCGCGCTTGATGGGCAAAGCGGTCTGCCACTTTAAGCAAGGGGTTCACCTGCCCTTTCAAGTCGGCCAAATCATCATGCACCTGCTGCATAAAGCGATGAAAGTGCACCCGCAACTTGTCTTCGAACGGCAAGGCGCAAAAAAAACAGTCCATCAAGTAGGTCTTTCCGCGCCCCACACCGCCCCACATATACAGGCCTTGTACCGGTTTGATTACAGTTGGCGTCGGGGTCGTGAAGTGTGCTTTTAGCTTGGAGAGAAAGCCAGTGCTGACCTCTGGCTCAGCGCTTTCCGGCCTGGCTATCAGCGCTTGATAAACCTGCGACAACGCTTGGATGGCGGCCAGTTGAGCGGGATCGGGCTGGATAATTCCCTGCTCTAAGTCCTGTTGATAGCGCTGTTCTGGGGTCATATCAGGCTCACTCCTTGGGCCGGTTGAATGCTCGAAATTGATAGTACCATGTCCTGAGATTCTCAAGTATATTGAGGTTACAACCAGCACATAAGGATGACTATGGACCCTACAAGCAGTGTGATATTTCTCCTGATTGGTGTCGCTATTGGATATTTTGTTAGTCGCTTGTTTGGCAAGTCTTCAGTGTCTGAGCGCTCCATTACCCAGGAACTCGATCAAAACCGTAAAGAGCTGGATAGCTACAAACAGCAGGTTCAAGAGCACTTCGCCACCAGCGCTCAACTTCTCGAAGATATGGCTAAGCAGTACCAGAGTATCTACGAGCACATGGCCAATCAGAGCAAGTCGCTGATTGGTGACGACGAAGCCCAGCACCCTCTCTTTGTCGAGTACCAGCAGAAACTTGAGTTGGAAGACACCGAAGAGGAAGAAAGCGGTGATGCTCAACCTAAAGACTACGCCAATCAACCTTCCGGCCTGTTCAAAGAAGGCCAACGCCAAGCAAGTTAATCGGAACTAGCTCTTAAAAGCAGGGTCATAAGATCCTGCTTTTGTCGTTAAATCAGTGATATGTAGAGGAAGACATTTGATGAAAACCCTAGCGAAATCGTTGCGATTGCTTTTAGCCGCTATGTGTTTGAGTATTACTTCAAACCCATCCTTTGCGGTACTCCCTGCTGCCGTTGGTGATACCCCCATCCCCTCCCTTGCCCCAATCCTTGATGAAGCCACTCCAGCGGTGGTCAACATTGCCGTGGCGGGAACCATTGTTAATGATCAGCAAGTGCCTGACCTGTTCCGTTACTTCTTCGGCGATGACGTGCCACAAGGGCCACAGCAGCGCCCCTTCCAAGGGCTCGGCTCGGGCGTGATTATCGACGCCAAGAAAGGCCATGTGATTACCAACTATCACGTGATCCACGAAGCCGATGAGATTCAAGTGACCCTGAAAGACGGCCGCAGCTACGACGCCAAGGTACTGGGCCATGACCGCCAGACCGACGTTGCCTTGCTGCAAATCGAGGCCGACGACCTGACAGAGCTGCCACTGGCCGATTCAGACAAGCTGCGCGTGGGCGACTTCGCCATCGCTATCGGTAGCCCCTTTGGTCTGGAGCAGACCGTTACCTCAGGCATTATCTCTGCGCTAGGTCGCAGTGGCTTGAACATGGAGAACTTGGAGAACTACATCCAAACCGATGCCGCCATCAACCGCGGTAACTCTGGCGGTGCGCTGATTAACCTGCGCGGCGAGCTTATCGGTATGAACACCATGATTATCGCGCCCACCGGCGGTAACGTCGGTATCGGCTTTGCGATTCCGGCCAACATGCTGCGCAACCTGACCGAACAGATCACCCAATTCGGTGAAGTGCGCCGTGGCGTGCTCGGCGTAGCCGGTGGTGAGCTGGATAGCGATCTAGCCAAAGCGCTGGGCACCGACTCGCAGCACGGCGCGTTTGTCGACCGCGTAATGCCCAACTCTGCGGCTGCAGAAGCAGGCCTGGAAGCTGGCGATATCATCGTGTCGGTGAATGGTAAAGATGTGAAAAGCTTTGGTGAACTGCGCGCCAAGATCGGCACCATCGGTGCAGGCAAAAAGGTTGAGCTGGGGGTTATCCGCGACGGTAAACGCCGCAGCTTCGATGTGGTACTTAAGCCTGCTGAAGAAACCAACATCCAAGCCAAAGTGATGCACCCTGCGCTGGAAGGCGCGTCTCTGAGCTCTACCACCAAAGAAGCCAAGGCCCAAGGCGTACTGATCGACAGCGTCGCGCGTAACTCGCCCGCCTTCCGCAATGGCTTTGAAGAAGGTGACATCATTGTGTCAATCAACAAGACACCGATCACCTCCATCACCGACCTGCGTAAGCTACTGGAGACCGAGCCAAGCATCCTCGCCATCAACATTCTGCGTGGTGAAGAAACCCTGTATCGGATTATCCGCTAACGTGCACATCAAGTGAAAAAAGGCAGCATTGGCTGCCTTTTTCTTTTGTTTCACCCACCAACAGTTGGCTTACCGTACCAGCGTGCTATCCTACCAAAGCTAGTAGGGAGATTATTTTTTGTCGGTTATCAAGTATTTACTCAAACCTGCCCTGTTTGGTTTAGCGATTGCTATCGGGATCTTGTTTGCCTTCCCAGAGTTCAGGGAGAGTGGCAAACAGCTGATCGATGACTACACCGAGGTCCCACTCGCCAGCTACTCGTCGGCAGCACGTAAGGCCGCCCCTGCGGTGGTGAACATCTACACCCGTAGCTTCCTGCAATCCTATGTGACCGCCGAGCAGCAGATCGAGAATCAGGGACTGGGCTCAGGGGTATTAATGTCGACTCAGGGTTATATCCTGACCAACCTGCACGTTATCGCCAACTCCGATCAAATCATCGTTGCACTGCAAGATGGCCGCATCTTCAACGCTGAGCTGGTTGGCGGCGATAGGATCACCGACTTGGCAGTACTTAAGATTGACGCCTCCCCCGACCTACCGGTTATCCCGCAGAACGACCAACTCAACCCGCAAGTGGGCGATGTAGTACTCGCCATCGGCAACCCCTACAACATCGGCCAGACCATCACCCAAGGCATCATCAGTGCTACCGGTCGCAATGGTATGTCGTCCACCGGACGCCAAGACTTCTTGCAAACCGATGCTGCGATTAACCGCGGCAACTCCGGCGGCGCCTTGATTAACACCCGGGGCGAGATCCTCGGTATCAACACCTCGGCTTTTCATATCTCCGAGCAGAACGACACCTATGGCATTAACTTCGCTATCCCGTTCAAACTGGCTAAGCGCATTATGAACAGCCTGATTAGCGACGGGAAAGTGGTGCGAGGCTACTTAGGGCTAGATGGCCAGCGGATCACCCCCATGGTGGCGTCGCGCTTGAACATCTCCAATGTGAAGGGTGTGCTGGTCACTGGCGTCGACCCTAACGGTCCGGCTGCCATCGCGGGCATGATGGCCAATGACATCTTGCTGAGCATAAATGGCAACGAGGTGGAATCGGTACGCGATGCGATGGATATTGTGGCTGAGACGCGCCCGGGAAGTGAGATTCAGGTACGCCTATATAGAAACGGGCAGCTACTTGAGCTACCCGTTACCGTATCTGAGCTGGTGTTTTAACGGCTGATTAGTCGTTAAAACGCTCGATGTTAGCGCCCAGCCCAGCAAACTTCGCTTCAATACGCTGGTAACCACGGTCGATGTGGTAGATGCGATCAACCACGGTCTCGCCCTTGGCCACCATCGCAGCAATCACCAAACTGGCAGACGCACGTAAGTCGGTCGCCATCACCTGAGCACCGCTCAGTGGCTTAGCTTCTTTACAGATAGCAGTGTTGCCTTCCAGCTCGATGTCTGCGCCCATACGCTGCAGCTCAGGCACGTGCATAAAGCGGTTCTCGAAGATGGTCTCGGTCACATGGCCAGTGCCCGAGGCTACGATATTCAGCACGGTGAACTGAGCCTGCATATCGGTTGGGAAGGCCGGGTGCGGTGCAGTCTTCACGTTTACCGCTTTTAGCTCACGACCTTGCATGTCTAGCTCAATCCAGTCTTCACCCATGGTCAGCTTGGCACCGGCTTCTTCCAGCTTATGCAGCACCGCTTCCAGTAGCTTAGGATCGGTATGGGTACAACGTACGCGACCGCCAGTCACCGCACCGGCAACCAAGTAAGTACCGGTTTCGATGCGATCAGGCAGTACGGAGTACTCACCGGCATGCAGGTTTTCTACGCCATTGATCACGATGGTATCGCTACCCGCGCCTTGCACGTCGGCGCCCAGCGTATTCAGGAAGTTGGCCAAGTCGACTACTTCTGGCTCGCGTGCCGCGTTTTCGATAACGGTTTGGCCATCGGCCAGTACTGCCGCCATCATCAGGTTTTCGGTGCCAGTTACACTCACCATGTCCATAAAGATATGGGCGCCTTTCAGGCGGCCGTCGGTGCGGGCTTTCACGTAGCCATCTTCTACCACGATGTCAGACTGCATCAGCTCTAAGCCGTGGATGTGCAGGTTTACCGGGCGAGCACCGATGGCGCAGCCACCAGGCAGTGATACGTCTGCTTTGGCGTAGCGAGCAACCAATGGGCCCAAGGCCAAAATCGACGCACGCATGGTTTTAACCAGCTCGTAGGGCGCTTTGGTCTCGGTTGCTTTACCGGCTTTCACGGTAATGGTTTCACCCTCGACAACCACTTCACGGCCCAAAAACTCCAGCATCTTGCAGGTGGTGCCAATATCGCGCAGCTGCGGCACATTGTGCAGTACCGTTTGCTCTTCGTTTAACAGCGTGGCAAATAGAATGGGCAGTGCGGCATTTTTCGCGCCGGAGATCACCACCTCGCCATCGAGACGACAACCGCCTTGAATCTTGAACTTATCCACTAGGGAACCTCTTACAACTGGCCGAACTTCTGCTGCGCTTTCCACTCTTCAGGGCTGAGAGCCTTGATGGTCAACGCATGGATTTCATTGCTGGCAATGTAATCCTTCAGTGGCGCGTAGATCACTTGCTGTTTTTTGACTCGGGTCATGCTGGCAAATTGCTCAGAAACAGCGACGACTTCGAAATGATTACCTTCACCACTGACAGCCAGGTGCTCGAGATCCAGCTGTTGATTAAGAATTTCTTTAACTTGATCGGCTTGCATTACAATCGCACTCCAGAATGCGTGGTAGGCGTTTATGAAAAGACAAACAGCGCGTCTAGTTGGTAAAGCTCGATCAAGCTACGGGCTTGCTCTGAGCAACCTTGCAAGACTAGGGGCGCGTCTGGCTTTGGCTCGAATGCGGTGATAATAGCGGCAATTCCCGCAGAGTCAATCCGCGCGAGTTCCCCGAGCTGCAAACTGTGGCAGCGGTGCTGCTTGAGCTGCGGCCAGTATTCGGTGATTTCGCTGCTGGTGAGCTGGCCAGCCAGTTGCAGCGTCTGGCCATCTCCTTGTTGAATAGTAAGCACTTAGCTTTCCTCAAGCTCTTGACTGCCCTCAGCATTGCGCTGTTTGAGCAACTCAATCACATCTTCGATGCTTTGGCGGCGCAGCAAGGAGTCAAACTCAGATTGCTTAGCGGTGAGCATGCTCACCCCTTCAGCCACTAAATCGTAGGCCAGCCAGTTGCCAGATTTTTTGTGCAGACGGAATTTGAACTCGAGGTTGATCGGCTCACGGCCTTTTTCAATAAACTGGGCTTTAACCCCCAGCTTGGTTTTGTTGCTAAAATCGCGGCCGGGCTCAATCTTCACCTCTTGGCCAGAGTACTGCGCCAAGGCATACACATAGGTGTTCACTAAGTAGTGCTCGAACTCCGCCACAAAGGCTGCGCGCTGCTCTTTGCTGGTGCTGCGTACATGTTTGCCCAACACCACAAACGAAGCGTAGACGTGGTCGATATGCGGCATCAGCTCTTGCTGGACGATACTACGTACCTCATCTTGGCGCACAGTATCTTCCTCAATGCCCTGTACCTCGGCCAGACGGGAGAAGGCATTGGTGGCCACATGTTGCATCAGCTTATAAGGGTCGTGTGTCGGGTCTTCCGCATGCAGTGGCAGCGCCCAGGTGCAAAGCAACACGCCGAGCACTAAAAAGGTTCGTTTCAAGGATTCCATATTACTTCTCCGTCAGAGAAAACAGCACTTTACCGATCAGCTCTTCAAGCACTAACGCTGACTTGGTATCTTCGATGGTGGCACCGGCTTCGAGCGACTCGATGTCCTCCATAATAAAACCGGGATTGAGGCCAATGTATTGCTCGCCAAGCAGCCCTGCAGTCAGAATCGAGGCGGAGCTGGTCTCAGGGAAGTAGCCATAGCGCTCAAACATCTTCAACGTCACCACCGGCGCAAAGTCGTCGCTATCCAGTTCGATCTTCTCGACTCGGCCCACCACAACGCCGCCAACTTTGACAGGCGAACGCGGTTTAAGGCCGCCAATGTTGTCGAAGCGTGCATACAACGTGTAGCTCGGGCCATCGCCGGAGAACTGACTGTCTGCGATCTTCAGGCTTAGCACCAGCAAGGCCGCTAGCCCCAACAAAACAAAGCCGCCAACGGTCAATTCCAGTTTGTTTACTTTCACAGGTTCTCCCTAACTTCCAAACATCAGTGCGGTCAAAATAAAGTCCAGACCCAACACTAATAATGATGCATACACCACACTACGGGTAGTTGCCTGACTAATTCCTCGAGCGCTCGGCCGAGCATCGTAGCCATTAAACAGCGCCACCCAGGTCACCGCCAAGGCAAACACCACACTCTTGATTAAGCCATTGCCGATGTCCTGACCAAACTCGATGGACGCGCCCATAATCGACCAGAAGCTGCCATCGTCCACGCCAAGCCACTCTACGCCGACCAAAAAGCCGCCCCAAATACCGACCAGGTTAAACATCGAGGCCAGCAACGGCATAGCGATAACGCCGGCCCAAAAGCGCGGGGCAATCACCCGGCGTAACGGGTCCACCGCCATCATCTCCATACTGGAGAGCTGCTCGGTGGTTTTCATTAAACCGATTTCGGCAGTCAGCGCCGAGCCAGCTCGGCCGGCAAATAACAGCGCGGTCACCACCGGGCCAAGTTCACGTAGCAGCGATAGCGCCACCATCGGCCCTAAGCTGGTCTCTGCGCCAAAGTCCACCAAGATGCTATAGCCTTGAAACGCGATTACCATGCCGATAAACAGACCCGACACCAAGATAATCGGCAGCGATAGCACCCCGACCACATAGAGCTGGCGAACGATATCGCGCAGCAGCTTGCGGGTTGGAATAAACCACAACGCTTGGGCCAGCATCATCGAAGCGCGCCCTAAGGCGGCGATGTTGGCCAAACAGCTGGCACCCAGCTGGCTGATTGCCTGAATCACTGCTCACCTCCCAAGGCGCTAAGGTAATCCTCGGCCGGATAATGAAAGGCCACTGGCCCATCGGCCAAGCCTTGCAAAAACTGCTGCACTCTTGGGTCTTCACTGTCTCGGATCTGCTGCACCGTGCCGCTCGCCAGCACCCGATGCTGATCAATCAAGAAAACGTGGTCGGCAATACTCATCACTTCGTCGACATCGTGGGAAACGATCACCGAGGTCAGATTTAAACTCTTGCCCAAGGTGGCAATCAATTTAACCAACACCCCCATGCTGATGGGGTCTTGGCCTACAAAGGGTTCATCATAGAGCACCACTTCGGGCTCAAGGGCAATAGCACGGGCCAACGCCACCCGCCGGGCCATACCGCCGGAGAGATCATTAGGCATCAGCTCGGCGGCGCCGCGCAGCCCCACCGCATGAAGTTTCATCAGCACCAAGTTACGCAGCACCGATTCGGGTAGCTGGCAGTGCTCGCGCAGGGGAAAGGCGACATTTTCGAACACGTTAAGGTCGCTAAACAGCGCACCGCTTTGAAACAGCATGCCTAAGCGTTTACGAAGCTTGTAGAGATTGGCGCGTGAGAGTTGGTGAACATCTTGCCCATCAAACAGGATTTGACCGGCACTTGGCTGCAGTTGGCCGCCAATGAGCTTGAGCAAGGTGGTCTTGCCGATGCCACTGGGTCCCATAATCGCGGTGATTTTCCCTTTGGGGATAGATAGGTTGAGGTCTGAGAAGATCGCTTTCTCACCTCGATGGAAGCTTAACTGCTGTACTTCGATCAACGTAACGCCGTTCCTTGGGCAAAACCAAAGCCATAATTTATTCTTTCTGGTCAAATCGCTCAAGGCAAAGCTTCCCTTTTCAGCGGAAAATACCGAAAATGCCAGCACTTTTTCACCCAAGTAATCAGCCATGTTAATTGATTTGCTACTTTTTGGCCTGGGATTGGCCGCCTTGATGTGGAGCGCAGACCGGTTCGTATTCGGTGCTGCGGCGATTGCCAATAACTATGGCATTCCACCTTTGGTAATCGGACTTACCATCGTAGCGATGGGCTCTTCGGCGCCCGAAGTGATGATTTCAGCCACCGCCGCCTTAGAGGGCCAAGTGGATACCGCGGTGGGTAATGCCATCGGCTCCAACATCACCAATATGGCCTTGGTGCTAGGCGCAGCGGCCCTGCTACGGCCGCTAGCTGTCTCTTCCAACCTGATCTCGCGTGAGCTGCCGATCCTACTGGCCGCTACCGCGTTAGTGGGCTATCTGCTCAATGACCTGCTCTTGGGGCTCACTGAGGCGATGCTGCTGTTTGGGGTGTTTATCGTCACCATGGCCTATTTGGTCTTTGCCACACTTAGACAGAGCAAACAGCAGCCCGATCCCATGGAATCGGAGGTGGATGCGGAGATCCCCCACGATGTCAGCACCGCAAAAGCGCTGCTGTGGATCGCCATTGGCGGCGTCGTGTTGGCCTACAGTTCTGATGTATTAGTGGAATCTGCGTCAAATATTGCGCGTTACTTTGGAATGAGTGACCTACTTATCGGTCTAACCATCATCGCAATTGGCACTAGCCTGCCGGAGCTGGCCGCCAGCATTGCCGGGGTACTGAAGAACGAAGACGACATGGTGTTGGGCAATATTATTGGCTCCAACATGTTTAATATGTTGTTCGTGCTGTCGATCCCCGGCTTTTTAGCGCCCAGCGAGATCGACCCCTTTGCAGCGGGTCGCGACTATTATGTGATGGCAGGTCTGACCGCAGTGTTATTCTTAATGGCAATGGGTTTTGGCAAGCAGCGCCGCATCAACCGATGGGAAGGCGCACTGCTGATGGCCTGCTTTGTGGGTTACCAGTACCTGTTGTTTACCACCAGTTTTAGTTAAGAGGTTATTTTGTCGTTCGACTACATTGCCGCGGGCAAACAAGTGTTGTCCATTGAACAACAAGCGATTGAAAACTTAACACAGTACATCGATGCCTCGTTCCAGCAAGCCTGTGAGCTTTTGCTGGAGTGCAAAGGTAAAGTCATCGTCACCGGCATGGGCAAATCCGGCCATATCGGCAAGAAGATTGCGGCAACCCTCGCCTCAACCGGCACGCCGGCCTTTTTTGTTCACCCCGGCGAAGCCAGTCATGGCGACTTGGGCATGATTGCCAGCGACGACGTGGTGATTTGCATCTCCAACTCGGGCGAATCACCGGAGATCTTGGCGCTCTATCCAGTCCTGCAAAAACTCAGCGTAAAATCCATTGCGATGACCTCCAAGCCACAGTCATCCATGGCCAAGTTTGCCAATATCCACCTGTGCATTGCCGTCGAACGCGAAGCCTGTCCACTCGGCCTGGCGCCAACCGCCAGCTCCACCGCCACCCTGGTGATGGGCGATGCGCTGGCAGTGGCCCTGCTCGAGGCGCGCGGCTTTACCGCCGATGACTTTGCCCTGTCCCACCCCGGCGGCACGCTCGGTAAGAAGCTGCTACTGGGAGTGAGCG
Organism: Aliagarivorans taiwanensis DSM 22990; assembly: GCF_000429505.1. Lineage (GTDB taxonomy): Bacteria > Pseudomonadota > Gammaproteobacteria > Enterobacterales > Celerinatantimonadaceae > Aliagarivorans > Aliagarivorans taiwanensis. The sequence goes on from NZ_AUBZ01000004.1 coordinate 157,929, forward strand.
ATATTATGCTCACCGGCGAACAGCTGCCCTTGGTCGATGACCAGCAAAGTCTACGTCAGGCCCTGTTCGAGATGACTGCAAAAAGCCTGGGCATGGTCGGTGTGGTTAACTCAGAAGGCAAACTGGTGGGTCTGTTTACCGATGGCGACCTGCGCCGCGCCTTGGACAATGTGTTTGATATCCGCAAGGTCTCGATCCGCGAGGTGATGACCCACAACCCGCGCACATTGACTGCCGACTGGCTGGCCTTTGATGCACTCAAAAAAATGAAAGAGTTCGCCATCAGCGGGCTGTTTGTGGTCGATGAGCACAACACCCCGGTTGGTGCCTTTAACGTACACACCCTGATGCAAGCGGGAGTTTATTAATGATTACAACCCCTTACGGCGAAACCAGCGAACAAGTCATCAAGCGCGCACAAGCGATAAAGCTGCTGATCTGCGATGTTGACGGGGTGTTCTCCGACGGACGCATCTACATGGGTAATCAGGGCGAAGAGCTCAAGGCCTTCCATACCCGTGACGGCTTTGGCATCAAGGCATTGATTAACGTCGGCATCGAGATTGCGGTGATTACCGGACGTAACTCCAAGATTGTTGAGCAGCGCATGGGCGCCTTGGGCGTGCAGCATATCTACCAAGGGCAGAGCGATAAAACCCTCGCCTTCGCCGAGCTGCTTGAGCGCCTGTCGCTAAGCGCTGAGCAATGCGCCTATATCGGTGACGATGTCATCGACACCCCGGTGATGACGCCCTGTGGCCTCGGAGTTGCCACTGGCGATGCCCACCCACTTTGCAAGCAAGCTGCAGACTATGTCACCTTCACGCCGGGCGGCTATGGCGCAGTGCGCGAAGTGTGTGACCTAATCCTGCAAGCCCGCGGCGAACTGGAGCACGCACAGGGTATGAGCGTATGAGGAAGCATGCCTTTTATTGGCTGCTACTGATTGCCTCACTGGCGCTCTGGCAGTGGCTCGATGGCGATGAGCCAGACGCGCCCACCGCTAGAGGCTTGGGCCGCCCAGACTTCACCGCCAGCCGGTTATACAACGTCAGCTACAGCGAAGAAGGGATGCCGGAGTATCGGATCTATGCCAACAGCATGGACTTTTACACCGACTCGAACATTACTCGCTTTGAGCAGCCTCTTATCTTGGTCTATCCCGATCAGCTGCAGCCCGTATGGCAAATAACAGCGGATCAAGCTAAAGTACTCCGACAGCAAAATGTGGCCTTTCATGACAATGTCGTTATCCGCAACTTGAGCAGAAACGAATATGTAAAGGACCTACTAACAGAATTCGTTAGCATCGATTTGAATCAGCAAACCATGCATAGTGATCAACAAGTTACAGTGCTAGGTCCAAGCTATCAGCTAATTGGTACAGGCATGGACGGTGACTTGGCTGAAGAAACGGTGCACTTACTCAAAGACATAAATGCGGTTTATGAAACGTTACCTTAGCTCCATCGCAATCCTCGGCTTGCTAGCAGCCCCTGCAAGCTACGCCCTGGACGACGACTTTAAGCAAAAAATCGTGGTCGACGCCGGACGTCAAGAAGTTAGCCTTAAGGAAAATCGGGTGACTTTTTATGATGATGTCGAAGTCACCCAAGGCTCCATTAAGATGAATGCCGACCAGCTAAGCGTGATCGGCAGCGAAGAGGCTGGCAGCGAAGTAATGATCGCCCAAGGTCAGCCTGCGACCTTCTATCAGATGATGGAAAACGGCAAGCCCATCGAAGCCGAAGCGCATGAGATCCGCTATGAGCTAGCGACCCGCACCTTGACCCTGACCAAGCAAGCCGAGCTCAAACAAGAAGAGAGCCTAGTACGCGGCGAAATGATTCGATATAGCATCGATCTTCAGGAAATGGTGGCTCAGGGCGGAGAAAACTCCCGCGTCACAACCATCTTCCTGCCCCAGCAACTGGAAGAGTTGGAGCAGTATCAGCAACAAGGTAATCAAGAGTAATGCCCCAACTTAGCGCCACCAACCTGGGTAAATCCTACAAAGGTCGCAAGGTTGTTAAAGACGTCAGCCTCGAGGTCAAAACCGGCCAGATCGTTGGCCTACTAGGCCCTAACGGCGCCGGCAAGACCACCACCTTTTACATGGTGGTCGGCTTGGTCCCACGCGATCACGGCCAGATCAAAATCGACGATGAAGATATCTCCAACACCGCGATGCACACCCGTGCCCGCCGCGGTATCGGCTATCTGCCTCAGGAAGCTTCAATCTTCCGCCGCCTGACCGTCGAACAAAACATCATGGCGATTCTACAGACCCGCAAAGAACTCGATAGCGACCAGCGCGAGCAGGCGATGGACGACCTGTTGGAAGAGTTTCACATCGGTCATATCCGCAAAAATCTGGGCATGAGCCTGTCTGGTGGTGAGCGCCGCCGGGTTGAGATCGCACGCGCCTTGGCCGCGGCTCCCAAGTTTATTTTGCTTGACGAACCCTTTGCCGGCGTAGATCCTATTTCAGTAATCGATATAAAAAAGATTATCGAGCACCTGCGGGATCGCGGGCTCGGCGTTCTGATTACTGACCACAATGTGCGCGAAACACTGGATGTCTGTGAACACGCTTACATTGTGAGCCAAGGTGAGCTTATCGCCTCTGGCAAGCCCGAGGACATTCTGCAAGACGAGCATGTGAAGCGCGTCTATCTCGGCGAGCAATTCAGACTATAATTAAGTTTGGGTAGTGTAATAACTACTTAAAAGAACAGAAGGAAAGTTTCACCTTAATGAAAGCCTCTTTGCAGTTGCGCTTAGGTCAGCAACTGACCATGACGCCCCAGCTACAACAAGCAATTCGCTTGCTTCAACTGTCGACTCTGGATCTTCAACAGGAAATCCAAGAGGCGCTGGAAAGTAATCCCCTACTTGAAGCAGAAGAAGCGAAGACAATCTGGACAACAGTCAGATTGAAGCCAGTGAAGCGATCAACCAAGATACAGTTTCCGATGATCTCCCAGTGGACTCCACCTGGGATGAGATCTACTCCGCCAGTTCAGCCCCTGCAGCCAGCCCGGTCAGTGACGACAACGACACCCTCTACCAAGGCGAAACCGTCGACTCTTTGCAAGACCACATGCTGTGGCAGATGCGCCTGACGCCTTTTTCCGATGTCGACCAAGCGATTGCCTTGGCGATTATCGACGGCATCGACGATTCCGGTTACCTGACCCAGAGCTGCGAGCAGCTGCTGGAAGGCCTAAACCGGGGCCTCGAAGACGACAACCAGATTGAGCTGGAAGAAGTCGAAGCAGTACTCAAACGTATCCAGCATTTCGACCCTCTCGGCGTGGCATCGCGCTCTTTGCAAGAGTGCCTGCTGATCCAACTGAATCAGTTCGAGCCCTGCACGCCATGGCTAGCTGAAGCCAAAGATGTGATCAGCAACCATATGGACGTGCTGGCCAACCGCGACTTCCGCCTACTGGCGCGCAAGACCAAGCTCAAAGAAGATCAGCTGCGCGAAATCATGCGCCTGATCCACAGCCTGGAGCCTCGCCCCGGCAACGCCATCGAGCCTAATCAAGCGCAGTACATCATTCCCGATGTATCGGTGGTGAAAAAACAGGGCCGTTGGGTGGTGGAACTCAATCCGGACGCAGTGCCGCGCCTGAAAGTGAACAGCCATTATGCGGCGATGAGCAAAACTGCCACCAACGCTGGTGACAGCCAGTTTATCCGCAGCCATCTGCAGGAAGCCAAGTGGTTTATCAAGAGCATTGAAAGCCGCAACGAAACCCTGCTGAAAGTGGCCAACTGCATCGTCCACCATCAGCAAGCCTTCTTCGAGTATGGCGAAGAGGCGATGAAGCCGATGGTACTGAACGATGTAGCAGAGGCAGTGGAGATGCACGAATCAACCATCTCCCGAGTGACCACCCAGAAATATATGCATACCCCACGCGGCATCTTTGAGTTGAAATACTTCTTCTCCAGCCACGTGGCGACCGAAGGCGGCGGCGAATGCTCGTCTACCGCAATTCGGGCACTGATTAAGAAACTGGTAGCGGCCGAAAACACCGCCAAGCCATTGAGCGACAGTAAAATAGCCGACATCCTAGCCGAACAAGGGATCAAGGTGGCACGCCGAACTATCGCAAAATACCGTGAATCGCTCGGCATCCCACCTTCCAACCAACGGAAGAGCCTCATCTAGGGGCCTAAGCAAGGGGACGATACTATGCAAATTAATCTCACCGGACACCACATCGAAGTTACCGAACATCTACGTGACTACGTCCACAGTAAGTTTGCTAAGTTGGAAAGGCGGTTCGATCAAATCAACAATGTGCATGTGATTTTAAATGTTGAGAAACTGAGCCAAATCGCTGAAGCCACCATACACCTAAATGGTGGTGAGGTATTTGCTACCTCAGAGCATCAAGACATGTACGCAGCTATCGACTCCTTAATTGACAAGCTGGATAGGCAAGTCATTAAGCACAAAGAGAAGTTAACCAGACACTAGTTATGCAACTGGATAAAGTCTTAAGCTTGGACTGCACTCAGGGTGCAGTCCAATGTTCATCAAAGAAACGCGCCCTGGAAATCATTAGCGAGTTGGCCGCCAAGCAATTGGAAATGCCGTCGAAGGAAATCTTTGAAAGCTTGCTGTCACGTGAACGCATGGGCACCACCGGAATAGGCCAAGGCATTGCCATACCCCATGGCCGTATCGATAAGCAGCATCAAGCCACCGCCGTCTTTCTTCACTGCGATCCACCCATCGCCTTCGATGCCATCGATAACCAGCCGGTCGACCTGATTTTTGCGCTGTTGGTCCCGGAGGACCAATGCCAGCAACATCTCAACACCCTGTCACAAATTGCTGAGAAACTAAACGACAAATCGATCTGTAAGCAGCTTCGCTCGGCAGACAGCGACAGCGAGCTCTACGATATCATGGTGGCATAGTCAAAGGCGTTTAAGCATGGAGCTTATCATTGTTAGCGGCCGCTCCGGTTCTGGGAAATCGGTGGCGCTAAGAGTACTGGAAGATCTCGGATACTACTGCGTAGACAACGTACCAGTAGAGCTGTGGGGCGATCTGATTAAAACCCTTGGTAAGAACTACAAGAAGGTTGGGATCAGCGTCGATGTGCGTAATCTTCCAGACGACCCAGCCCCCATCAGCCTGCTGCTCTCACAAGCAGGCAAAGGCGCTAAGCTCACCAGTATCTTCTTGGATGCGCAGGATGATGTGTTAGTGCGCCGCTACAGCGAGACTCGCCGGCTCCACCCTCTCAGCCTAAGTGATTACTCACTCTCTGAAGCAATCGAAGCAGAAACCGAGCTGCTATCCCCGATCTCGCGCAATGCTGATTTGCGCATCGACACCTCCAGCTTATCGATCCACGACCTGAGCAACCTGCTGCGCGCCCGAGTCACCGGCGAAGAACGGCAGCAGCTGATTATCGTGTTCGAGAGCTTCGGCTTTAAGAACGGCGTGCCCAACGATGCCGACTACATGTTCGATGCCCGCTTCTTGCCGAACCCACATTGGGTGAAAGAGCTCAAGCCGCTAACCGGGCTCGACAAGCCAGTGCGCGACTACCTACAGCAGCAACCAGTGGTGGAAGAGTTTATCGACCATATCCACCGCTTTATCGAAACCTGGCTGCCCCACTTAGAGGCTAATAACCGCGCCTACCTCACCGTCGCCATCGGCTGTACCGGCGGCCAGCACCGCAGTGTGTATGTGGCCGAGCAGCTCGGTGCTCGCTTTAAGGGGCAACGTAAAGTACAGCGCCGTCATCGCAGTTTGGAGAGCAAGTGAAGCTCAGTCGCCAACTTACCGTTAGGAATAAACTCGGCATCCACGCCCGCCCAGCCATCAAGCTGGTTGAGTTAAATGCCCGCTATGACGCCGAACTCACCATCATTGATGGCGAGAAACGCGCCAGCGCCGACAGTGTGATGGGCTTGCTGGTGCTCGCCAGCGCCCAAGGCAGCACCCTCACCGTAGTCGCTGAAGGCAAAGATGCCGAGCAGGCGATGGATGCGGTGCAGCAGCTTATCGAAGATAAGTTTGAAGAAGATTAACCCGCGTTCTCTCATTCATATCTACTCCCCTTTCTCCAATAATATCCGCCAGATAGCTCCCTAAATCGCTGAACCTTGCTTATTCTTTAAACTGCATTGAGGTAACAGGGAAGCGACACTATGCCAGAAGAGATGGAGCTGCAAAGCCAACAGCATCAACGTATTAAAGAGCTTCATGACGCGTTGGATGATGGCCAAATCACCGAAGCCAAAGTGGTCCTTCGCGAGCTCCCTCCGGTAGACATCGCCCTGGTGCTGGAAGCCAGCCCCCCCGCCGAGCGTAAGCTGCTATGGCAACTCACCAAGCCCGAGCAGCAAGGTGAAATCCTTGAAGAGCTCAACGAAGATGTGATGGAAGGCGTGCTGCAGCTGCTCGAGCCCGAACAGGTCGCCGAAGTCACCGAAGGCATGGACACCGATGACCTGGCCTACGTCCTGCGCGGCTTGCCAGAGGATGACTACCAAGCGGTGCTAGAGCAGATGACCGCCCAAGATCGCCACCGGGTTGAGGCTGCCCTCGCCTACCCGGAAGACACCGCCGGCAGCATCATGAACACCGATACCATCACCCTACGCCCCGATGTCAGCGTGGATGTGGTGCTGCGCTACCTGCGGCTGCGCGGCGAGCTGCCCGAGGCCACCGACGCCCTGTACGTGGTGGACAAACAAGACCGTTTAATCGGCGATGTACCGCTGGCGGTGCTGCTCACCGTCGACCCGCAGCGTGAGGTGGGCGATATTATGGACCGCAGCGCCGAAACAATCCCCGTGGCTATGGACGATGGCGAAGTAGCTGCCTTGTTCGAGCGCCACGACTGGATATCCGCCCCGGTAGTCGACGAAGAGGGCAAGCTACTTGGCCGTATCACCATCGATGATGTGGTCGATGTGATCCGCGAAGATGCCGAGCACAGCATGATGGGGATGGCCGGGATGGACGACGATGAAGACACCTTCGCCCCGGTATTAAAGAGTACCCAGCGCCGCACCGTATGGCTGGCGGTCAATCTGTGCACAGCGCTGATTGCCGCCTCGATCTCCAATATGTTTGAAAACACCTTGGAGGCATTGGCGACCTTGGCGGTACTGATGACCATTGTCCCCAGCATGGGAGGTATTGCGGGTAACCAAACCCTGGCGCTGGTGATCCGCGGTATGGCGGTGGGGCATATCGGTCAGGGCAACACCCGCTGGCTGATTGGCAAAGAGGCCGCCATCGGTATGCTCAATGGGGTGATCTGGGCGTTGGCGATTGGCTTGGTGGTATCGCTATGGAAGGGCAGCTTGATGCTGGGGCTGATTATCAGCACCGCAATGTTCGCCAATATGGCCATCGCCGGACTCGCCGGAGTGCTGATCCCCATCACCATGAAGCGTTACAATATTGATCCCGCCTTGGCGGGCGGGATGGCACTCACCACCGTCACCGATGTGATGGGGCTGTTCACCTTTCTGGGAATGGCAACGCTATTGCTGCGCTAAGCCCGAGAGAGAAAGCCGGTTAGCTACCGGCGATCTTCATCGACTCCAACAATAGCGAGCCACAACGGATCGAGCTTTGTGGCTTGGCATCGTCGGCCACTGCCACAACGTTGGCAAACATATCTTTTAGGTTACCCGCCACGGTGATTTCGTGTACCGGGAAAGCGATCTCGCCATTCTCCACCCAGTAACCGGCCGCACCGCGCGAGTAATCACCGGTTACCACGTTCACGCCTTGACCCATCAGCTCGGTCACCAATAATCCAGTACCCATTTTCTTAAGCAAGTCAGCGCGGCTGATGCCCGAGTTCGAGATGTGCCAGTTGTGAATACCACCAGCATGACCGGTACTGCGCAGACCAAGCTTACGCGCCGAGTAACTGGTGAGCAGATAGGTCTGCAGGCAGCCCTTCTCAATCACGTGTTGGGCTTTAGGAGCTACCCCTTCGCTATCGAATGGGGTGCTCGACAGGGCTTTTAGCAGGTAAGGATCTTCATAGATGGAGAACCAGTCTGGAAAGATCGGCTGACCGAGCGCGTCTAGTAAGAACGAAGAGCGGCGATACAAGCTGCCGCCACTGATGGCGCTAACTAGATGCCCTAGCAGGCCACTGGCCACATCGCGGTCATACACCACCGGCACTTCGCAGGTAGGGATCTTACGGCTGCCAATACGTGACAGGGTCTTCTCACTGGCTTGTTTGGCCACCCACTCCACCGACTCTAAGTCGGCAAAGTCGCGCGCCACGGTGTAGGCATAGTCGCGCTGCATCTCTTCCTCGCCGGCAATAAGCATACAGCTGATGCTGTGGCGGCTACTCGGATAGCCGTGGATAAAGCCATGGCTGTTGCCGTAGACCTTGATACCAAAATGGCTATTCACGCTGGCACCATCGCTGGCCTTAATGCCCTTTTCTGCCAGCGCAATGGATTCACACTGCTTGGCGATCTCAATCAACGGCTCGGGTTCAAGGGAGTGCGGATGGAACAGCGACAAGTCAGGAATATCGGTCGCCAGCAGGTCCTTATCGGCAATCCCGGCGGCCGGGTCTTGGGAGGTATAAGCGGAGATATCTACCGCCGCCTTCACCGTGCTGCGAATGGCATCGGCGCTCAGATCCGAGGTCGAGGCACTGCCTTTGCGGCCATTGTTATATACCGCAATCCCCAGCGCACCGTCGTGGTTAAACTCCAGGGTTTCTACTTCCAACTCGCGGGTGGCGATACTGATACCGGTCTGTTTCGAGATGGAAACTTCGCTTTGATCAGCGCCGAGACGTTTGGCTTCCGTGATAGCAAGCTCCACTGCTTGCTTTAACTGCTCGAGCTCCGCGCTCACTTGTTGTTGAGAGGTCATAATCTGCTTGTCACTAAGTCGATTTCTTAGCATACCAAATCAACTCAAGCCCCGGTAAGCCTGATCTGCTAAGATAGAGCCAAATATCGCTTTTTATTTCAGGTTTATACATAAATGAGTGAAAACGAAGTCTTTGACGACGACGAGTGGGTCAGTAAGTCACAGATCAAGCGCGAAGCGGAAGAGCTAAAAGACTTAGGCAAAGAGTTAACTAACCTCTCCAAGCAGCAACTCGACACCATCGACATGAGCGAAGAACTGCTCGACGCACTAATGCTGGCCAAGCGCCTGCAGGCCAAACGAGAGCGCGAAGGCCTGCGCCGCCACTTTAACTACATCGGCAAGCTGATGCGCGAATCCGACACCGACGCTATCCGCGCCGGCATCGAGAAGATCCGCAACCGCCATCTGTATGCTGCCCAAGCCCAACAGCGCATGGAAAAGCTGCGCGATCGCTTGTTAGAAGAAGGTGACGCCGGTATCAACCAACTGATTGAAGACCACCCAGAACTGGACCGCCAGTGGATGCGTCAGCTAGTGCGCCAAGCCAGCAAAGAGAAAAAAGCCGAGAAGCCGGGTAAGAACTACAAAGAGTTGGCCGCTTACCTTAAATCGGTGATCGAAGCCTAATCCAGCAAATTGTTGATGTGTAGGGGCGCTCTCAGCGCCCTTTTTTATTAGCTCGCCTCAGGCACGCCTAAGCTACCAACAATGCCACTGCGCACAATCCCCGCCTCCTGCTCACAACTGGTCGAAGGCCCCAGATACTCAGCAGGAATGGTCACCACATGCTGCTTACGGTATTGGGCCGGGCTCATCTTGTAGCGCTTTTTAAACAAGGTGGAGAAATAGGCTTGGTCGTCGTAGCCAACACTCTCGGCGACTTGGGCGATCGAGCTATTGGTGCTGATGATCAGATTAGCCGCTCGCACCATCCGCTGATCCATCTGAAAGTTCTTCGGGCTAACGCCAAAGATATCCACCCAGTAGCGACGAAACGAGGAGTAGGACATGCCCAGCTCTTTGGCAATCTCCTGAAAGCTGTAGTTACTCTGGCAGTTGTGTTTAATCGCAGCGGCAATCGCGTTAATGGCCGCAACCGCCTTGTCTTGATGGTCCAGCTCCTTAGGCATCTTCGATAGCACCAATAGCATCTCACAATGCTGATCAATCACGTCGGTGGGCAGGTTAAGTTCTACCGCTTTGACCATGGCGTTGATCGCCTCTTCGATGGCGAAGATGTTGTTGATCGGCCAGCTAAACTGGCCATCGACAATAATCTGGTTGTCCCGCAGGCGCTGCAGTGCATCGGGGTGATAGATAAGATAAAACTCCTCCCAGCGGCCACGCTGGTTGGGGCCATAGACATAGTCTTCACCCGGCAGCTGAACCAGCACGCAGGGCCCGGTAACCGCCACATCCTGACCATTAACCTGATAGCTCCCCTCACCCGAGAGCAAGAACGAGAAGTTGATGGTTTTGCAGGTATAGGAAAGGGTAAACGGCTTATTGGGAAAGTAGCCAATCTCGTGTAGCTGCTTGGAGGCCAGCTGGCGCTTGGCATTCCCGATAACGTGGATAAAGCCACGTCGGTACAAATGGGGCAATGGCACTACTCCTGCCTAAGTGTTGGGGCGGCATCCCGCCCCAAAGGTTAGAGACTTATACCAATTTGGATAAGTTAATGGCCAGATATTGCGCAGGGAAAATCATTGAGGACGAGGAGACGCTTGCCGTAACTAGTGGACTAATTACAAAAGCGTTGACGCTGTAATCAATGATTTTAACCAGCAAGAACGGTCAGTTACTTATGTAGATTGGTATTATCTAAACTCCCAGGCCTCTTGCAGTGCTGCCACTGCTTGCTCAGCACTAATGCTGCCAGCCACCAACTCACTGGAGACATCGTTAATCGCACCGCCTAAGTGGGCACCGGTCACTTGGTCAACAAAGCCATGCACGTAGCTGCTCTCAGATACCATCTGCGCCATTTGTCGCATCACTGGCTCCTGAATACCGCTGACCGCACCCGGGGTTACCGGCAACATCATCGCCTGCTCGGCCATCTGGGTAAGGTTCTGCTCATTTAGCCAGAAATCCACAAACTTTGCCGTTGTCGGCGTCGCAGAGCGGGTAAAGGCATAGCCATCAATGCCCGAGATGATGTCGGTAAGCTGACCGCTGCCGCCCTCTACCGCCGGGAAGCGAGCCAAACCGACATTCTCGACGCCAATGCCTTTGCCATCGCGAGAGGAGTCTTGCTGCAGCTTGTATTGCCATTCACCTTGTAGCTGCATGGCGGCCTCGCCGTTACCAAACAGCGCATAGGCTTGGTCAATGTTGCTGCTCATATAGCCGCGCTGCCAGGGCTTCTTCTCGGCCAGTGCGAGTAGCTGATTGGCCGCTTCCAAAAAGGCCGGATCTTCAAAGCCTTCATCCAGCGCATTCTTAAACACATCTGGCCCGCCGATGCGCATCGCCAGATAGCTAAAGTAGAAGTGGGCAGGCCAACCTTCCACGCCCGCCAGCGCCATTGGGGTAATGCCGGCCTCGTGTAGCTGATCGATGGCAGCCAGGAAGCCATCCCAAGTTTCCAACTGTTTAGGGTCCACACCGGCTTGCTCAAGCAACTGCTTGTTGTAATAGAGCATGGTGGGCTTGGAGTAGGCAGGAATACCGTACAAGCGACCATCCACCCGATAGGCATTTAGTGCTGCTTCAGGCATCTCACTGGTGAGCGTTGGCAGATACTCTTCTAAGTCGGTGAGCAGGCCTTTTTGGGCGCGGTCACGGTAGTCTTGGCCACCCCAGCTGGTGATGATCTCTGGGATATCATTAGACAGCAGCATGGTTTGCACCTTCTGCTTGAAGGCCTCGCTGGCCACGAACAGCTTTCTTACCTCAATATCAGGATTGGCTTGCTCAAAGCGTACGATTTGATCGTCCCAGGCCTTGTTAATCACCAGCTCAGGGACGTTGTTCATAAAGGTAACACTTTCTTTGGCAGACGCAGATGCCGAGAGGGCAAACGCCATCGTCAGGCCAGCGGTAGTCAGTAGGTTCTTGTAGTTCATAGCTTGTCTCACTTCATATTGTTATTTGTGGGGTGAACACAGCTTTTTCTGTGTGGGTATCAAAGAGGTGGATCTTTTCCAGATCGAAGGCCAAGCGACAGCGCTGGCCAACCTTCACTGGGATCGCCGCATCAATCTCGGCGTTTATCTGCTGCCCCTGTAAGGAGAAGCAGCAAAGTGCACTGGCCCCCAGCAGCTCGTAGCTAAGCAGCTCGGCGTCGAAGGGGCCAGATTGTTCATCGATATAGACATCGCCGGGGCGGATCCCCAAACTCACCGCGCCGGCTTGGCCACGGTAGTCACCAACGATAGGGACTTGGGTATCGCCCAGCTGCACACTTAGCTGTCCGCTATCGGCAATGGCGATCTGCACATCGATAAAGTTCATGGTGGGCGAGCCAATAAAGCTGGCCACAAACTTACTGTTAGGGTGGGCGAAGACCTCGCGCGGGCTGCCAATCTGGGCGATATGCCCCTGATTCATAATGATCACCTTGTCGGCCAAGGTCATCGCCTCCACCTGATCGTGGGTTACATAGACGGTGGTGCGCTTCATCCGCTCGTGCATCTGGCGGATCTCGCTGCGCATCGAGCCGCGTAGCTTGGCATCGAGGTTGGAGAGCGGCTCATCGAACAGGAATACACTGGGCGTTCTGACCATCGCCCGCCCCATGGCAACCCGCTGGCGTTGACCACCGGATAGCGCCGCCGGCTTGCGCCCCAGTAATGGGGTTAGCTCAAGGATTTCTGCCACATCGGCCACCTTGCGACGGATGGTCGCTTTGTCTTCGCCGGAGATACGCAGGCCAAAGCCAATGTTCTGCTCCACGCTGAGGTGGGGGTAGAGCGCATAGGACTGAAACACCATCGCGATATCGCGCTCTTTGGGCTCAAGGTCGTTAACTACCCGATCGCCGATGGTGATTTGCCCATCGCTGATCGATTCCAGCCCGGCAATCATCCGCAATGTAGTCGACTTGCCACAGCCGGAGGGGCCGAGCAACACCACAAACTCCCCTTCATCGATGGTAAGGTCGATGCCCTTAACGATGTGGGCGGTTTGGTCGTACTTTTTATGTACCTGATGAAATTCAACTTTAGCCATAGTGTTTTCCTAACCTTTTACTGCACCACCGGTCAGGCCGGCGATAATGTATTTCTGGGCGACTACAAAGAACATCACCGAGGGCACCACCGACACAGAGACATAGGCCAGCACCTTGTTCCAAGCGATGGCATGCTCACCCTGGAATTGCATAATGCCCAAGGTCCATGGGTAGAGATCGGGGTTGTTAATCACCACCAGCGGCAACAAGTAGTTGTTCCAGCTGGTCACCAGCACGAACACACCTACCGTGGCCAGAATCGGGGTCGAGAGCGGCAATACAATCTCGAAGAAGAAGCGTGAGTAGCCGCAGCCATCCACCGCCGCGGCATCAAACAACTCGGCGGGCAACTGCTCGAAGAAGGAGCGGAACAGCAAGATCGCCATCGCCAAACCAAAGGCCACCTGCGGCACAATCACCCCCATGTAGCTATCCAGCAGCCCCATGTCTTTGATCTTGATAAACAGCGGCAAGATGCCGGTGGCAAAGGGGAACATCATGCCCAACATAAAGTAGGAGTAGATGTAACGCTTACCCACAAAGCGAATATGCGAGAAGGTAAAGGCCGCCATCGCGCCGCCCAACAAGGTCAGCGCCAGGGTAGTCAAGCTCATAATCAGGCTGTTCTTCATCGCCACCCACAGCTGTTTATCCAGCAAGATGGAGGCGTAGTGCTGAAACTCCCAGCTCTGGGGCAGTCCTAAGGGGTTGGTTTGCAACTCGCCAATGCTCTTAAAGCCACCGAGTACCGTTGCCAGCAGTGGCAACATCACAAAGCCGGTCACCGCCATTAAGAAACACAAACGTTTCCAGTCACTTAACACGCTGCTTTTCATGACTTGCCTCCGGCTTTGTTGTTCATAAAGGTGTTTTGGTAGATAAAGGCGAAGATCACGCAGGCGATAAACAGGATGACCCCAATCGCCGAGCCAAAGCCGATATGCATCCGGCTAATTCCGAAGGTGTAGAGGTAGCTCACGATGGAGTGGCTAGTGTGGCCCGGGCCGCCCTGGGTCATCGGCATAATCAGGTCGAACAATTGCAGCGCACCGAGCACACTGAAGAACACCGACAGCACAATGGCGTGGCGCACCAGCGGGATCTTAATCAGCAAGGTGGTTTGCAGGGTGGAGGCGCCATCAATTTTGGCTGCCTCGATAAGGTCTTTGGAGATGCCTTGTAAGGCCGCGATAAAGATCATCATGTGGAAGCCGAAGTACTTCCAGACAATCACCACTAGGATTGCGGTGAAGGCCAGTCCCCTATCGGCCAACACAAATATGGGCTCAAGACCAAAGAACTCGGTAAAACTCGAGATAAGTCCGTAGTTGCCATCGTAAATAAAGCGCCAGATCAAACCGGCGACGACTTCCGCCAAAATATAAGGCAGGAAGAACATCATTCTAAATACGGTATTCGACCACTTCTTCTGATACACACAGAGCGCGCATATCATGGCCAAAGGAAGCTGAATAAATAACGACACACCGACAATCTTCAGTGTATTAACTACCGCACTGCTGAAAACCGAATGGCCAGCGACCCGCTCATAGTTCTTTAAACCGATAAAATTATCGAGTTCACCAATACCGTTCCATTTGTACAAACTGTATATGCTGGCCTCGCCCAGCGGCAGAATCACAAACAGGGTGAAAAGAAACAGCGCAGGGGGTAAAAACAACAGCAGGGTGGTCATCTTCCCTTGCTGATTGATGCGCTTCCACATCCCACCAAGCCCCTTCTGCTCGGGGTAGACGTCAATGGACTGTTCCATGAATTGCTCCTCATAGCATTCCGTCTAGAAAAAGGTTATGGCATCGCAACAAAACCAAACATAGAGGTTTTGTCATAGTTATTTGTAGTTTTCGTTCAACGTGATCCAGTTCTCTTGTTAAGCCGCACGCTAAAAAATATCGTGACCATCAACAACGCGAGTTAATTAAACAATCAATTAACTCACCAACTAAACAAGGTAATTTAATAAAGCATTCCGTCGCTTTCTTTCAGAACCTGGCCAGATCATGTTATCGACCAACGAATATTGAGATGAGCCTTATACCAATCTGGATAAGTAAATAATCAGATATTGCGCAGGGAAAATCATTGAGGACAAGGAAGCGCTTGCCGTAACTAGTGGACTAATTACAAAAGCGCTGACGCAGTCATCAATGATTTTAACCAGCAAGAATGATCAGTTACTTATGTAGATTGGTATTACACCGCAGAATCAGGAGTTATGATGTTATTCGACAATCCCGTATTACCTGGCTTCAACCCGGATCCATCGATTATTTGCGTTGAGGATGTTTACTATATGGCGGTCTCCACCTTTGAGTGGTTTCCGGGAATTAAGCTATATCGCTCACACGATTTGGCCCACTGGGAGCAATGTGGCTATGCCCTGACCCGCGCCGACCAACTCGACCTGAGCGGGGTGGCTACCGCCCAAGGCGTATGGGCGCCATGCCTAACCTACAACGCCCAGCAAAAGCGCTTCTACTTGAGCTTTTCAGTCATGTTCAGCATGAAGGAACAACACTTCGATCTGAATAATTACTACGTCACCAGCGACGATATCGAAGGAGAGTGGTCCGACGCCCGCTACCTGAACAGCTCCGGTTTTGACCCCTCGTTCTTCCACGACGACAACGGCCAGATCTGGGTCACTAACTTAGAATGGGAAAGCCGCCAGGGTTACCAGCACCCCGGTCGAATCATTGTTCAGGAGTTCGACCCGCAACAGCAGCGGTTAACCGGCCCGGTGTTTAACCTCGGCTACGGCGGCACCCAACGCGGCTGCGCCGAAGGCCCGCATATCTACAAACGCCAAGGCTACTACTACCTAATGACCGCCGAGGGCGGCACTGGCTATGGCCATGCAGTGGTGATGCAGCGTAGCCGATCGGTCACCGGCCCTTACCAGAGCGACCCGCAACACGTAGTACTCACCTCCCACCCCGAGGAGTTCGATGAGCTGGGCGATGACGAATCGGTCAAGCTGCACCGCTTCGACCCAAACCGGATATTGCAAAAATCCGGACATGGCTGCTTGGTTGAAACACCGCAAGGCGAAAGCTACGTGGTCCACCTATGCGCCCGCCCGCTGCTTCCCAGCCCGTATTGCACCCTCGGCCGCGAGACCGCCATCCAGCACTGCCGCTGGAGCGACGATGGCTGGCTGCGCTTAGCCAGTGGCGGAATCGAAGCCCAGCTACAAATCGACTTACCAGTAGCACAACGCTTGCCGATACTGCCCTACAAAGTAGGCAGGGAAAACTTCAGTGCGCCTCGGCTGCCACACGATTACCAAAGCTACCGCCTACCGCTGGATAGCAGCGTTCTGCAAACCGGCGCAGACGGCCTCACCCTACGCGGCCAAGGCTCGCTATTCTCCGGCCGCCACCTCAGCCTGATAGCCAGACGACTGAACCACTTCCACGCCGATATCGAAACCGAACTCAGCTTCACCCCGCAGCACTACTTCGACAGCGCAGGCCTTACCCTGTACTACTGCGCCGACAACTTTATCTATCTGCGGGTCTACTACAGCGAAGCCGTCCAACAGGTTTGTGTAGGCGTGACTACCAGCATCGGCGGCAAGAAAACCGAACACAAAGCCTACCGCAGCCCCATCAGCAACCCACAACAACTCAAGCTACGCGTGCAAGTGCGCCACGACAAAGCCACCCTACACTTCGCCGAACAAGGCCACGCTCTACAGCAAATCGGCGAGGCCTTCTCCATGGAAACCCTAAGCGACGAGTACGGCTACCAAAAGTTCACCGGCACCTTTGTAGGCATGTTCTGCGAGGACTACCACCGCCAACAGAATCGGGCGAGGTTTCATTATTTGGACTATCTACCAGTGGAAGAGAAGGCAAGAAACAACAAGGCGCAGAATGAGCTGCTGACTGTGGTTAGCTGATAAGGATACTGTTGATTTCTCGAGCCTAAGAAAAAACAGCTTAACAATCTAGCTAAAGGCTCAAAAAGGGCCTTTAGCTATTGTGCTTCTAACTCGTTTCTGGACAGAAACGCGCTAAAGATTCGTGATTAACGCTCACATCACAGGAGGCAAAAGCAGAGCGAAGCGGCGCTTTTGACTTCCTGTGCATGTGCTTGTTAAAGATAAACCGCCCAATACTTATGAATTTTCCTCAAGACGAATTTGGTGTATCTTCTCAATTAAAAGTTCTGCAAACTCATCAAGCTGAGGCTCTTTATCCTTGTCAGGATCGAATGTGAAACCTCCAGTTCCATTCGAGAGATCAAACATGCCAGGTGGACAGTTAGATAGCCATAGAGGTATCACACTTTTTTCACCAAAGCGTTGCTTGAAATTATCAGCTTCAAACTTACACCAAACCCGCGAAGGATAGTTCTGACTAAGAATGGGGATAATAAACCTAGATTCAGATCTATATATCGGAGCTAAATACTCTTCTACATCTTGAGAAAGAATTCTAGCTTGCTCATTATTATCATAGAAAACTGATATTTCACTTTCGGATAACTTACGGTAGATATGCTCCGCAAGATCTCTTTCATTTCCAGCGAATGATAATGCATAGTCATAAGCAGACGTAAACTCTACAGTATGGAAACCAATTTTTTTCGCCAGCTTTGACCATGAAATATTTTTTATATAGTAAAAAAACTTAGGATCCTCGACCGAAAGCTCAGTAGTATCATTATTGTAAAAAAGAACTTCTGAGTATTTTGGGTCGCCCTCAAAATGCTCCCTCAAATGGCCTTTTGTCAGGATTTGTCCTACACTATTTTTGTGATTTGGGTTCTCTATTAGGGTTGACTCAATATTTATACTCATATTGTCGGAAGACGATAACCAATACAGAACATGTAGATAAGGAGCCCGACTTCCTTTTTTAACTCTTTGACCCTTACAAAAATTTACAGTGACCGTAGAAAAGCTTATAGCCAAATCATCAAGAATAAATTCTTTTAGTGTTTCGAAGCTAACATTAGTAGGCTTTATATTATCGCACTCTTCGAATATTTCGCTTCTCAAACAAGCTTGGTGCGCAAGCATCTGGGCTAAGTGAAAACTCCCTTGAGAATCTGATACAATCTCGCTTTTAACAACCAAATCAATTTTCAGGTTTTGCTCACCCTTTCGTAGTAGTTCCTCTATCTTTTCTTCCGAGTTGGATTCGAACTTTAGAATATCAATACGATTCCTAAGATCTGAGGAATACTCTATTAGAGAATGACCAGTCTTATTAATCCCCACGAGTACCAATTTAGAATCTTCACTCTCTTCATCAGCAAGTGTTTTTAATAGATCGGACAGACCTTTCTTCGTAGGGCCATCAAGTTTGTGGAAATCGTCTATAATCACAGTGCCAAAGCCATCGGAATCGAATAACCCTCTAATTTCCTCTGCGTCCTTACGCTTTCTACCTGAGAGAACCTTAACATTATCTTTGATACCAAGCCTATCAAGCACATTTAATACACAGGTTGTTTTACCTATTCCTGAAGGCCCCTCAATTACAACTCCTCTGCCTTGAGTCCTCAAAGCAACAAACAGTCTGGGATACTCTTTAGGCTCTACAAATGTGTGCTCAGGAACACCCGATAGCTTAAATACGTCTTCTAGTTTCTTCTTTGTCATCAATGGAGTTCCTAAGTTTGCGCTGGCTCTTTAACATCTTATTCAATGGAATTTTTCAATGTTTAAACATGGAAAAATTCCATATATCCCTAATGAATCTAAAGTTAACATCGACAATAATTACGTTCAATCAAACAGTTAACAGATCCAGCACTTCGCCTGTCTACGCGAAAGATGGAAAGGTTATGCGGATACATGGAAAAGGAAAAGGCAAAGGCAAAGGCAAAGGCTGGGTGTCTATACAGGGGTTAGTAAGCCTCTCCAACTCGTTTTGGGGCAAAACTCTGAGGGATCCCCTCATAATTCTGTGAAAACATAGCTGTTTTTTCTCAGCTGCCGGATAAATGCCAGTATCGCCCATTTTATGTCTCGAACTTTTAGCCGATAGCATCCTCCGCGCCTGAGCACCTCTTTGCCCAGCCGCAGCAGTGACAACACATTTCGGTCTCGCACTGTGTTTGCCTGAAAGTGTTTATGCCAACCGGATTTACACGCAAACAGACCAACCCAGTGCAGGACCAATTCCAGCAGTAATGCGATCAGCAACATGATGTCAAAGCGCTTAGGGCAGCGGCTGCGACTATGCCGCAACCCAAAACCGAAGGCCGGGCTTTTTAAATCTCT
>NZ_AUBZ01000005.1 GCF_000429505.1 Aliagarivorans taiwanensis DSM 22990
TGGAGCGCATGAGCGTCATACTCGCCTTTATTGCCACCCGTTTACTGCAGTTACGTTTTATCAAAGAGGTCGAGCCGAACGGCACAACCATGAACTGCGAACACGTGATGAGCACGAAGGCTTGGAAACTGTTGTGGATGAAAACGGTAGGAAAGCCACTACCCACGGGCATTCCGGATATGCACTGGGCTTACGAGAGCCTCGCCAGACTAGGTGGATGGAAAGATACAAAACGAACAGGCCGAGCGTCTGTGAAGGTGTTGTGGGAAGGATGGTTTAAGTTGCAAACCATCCTTGAAGGCTATGAGCTTGCGATGTCTCTTGAGCACGGGGACTTGTGATCAAGAGACAGGCTCACGGGCCGCCTTTTGCTATTCGCCTAGCCTGCTCAACGAGCAAGGCTTAACGGGCTGTTAGCTAGATAGCTTGGCATCAAGCTCTTCAAGCTTAGCCTGCCAAATAGCCGGACCCTCAGCGTGTGCAGAGTTACCGTTGGAATCAACTGCAACCGTCACTGGCATATCTTCAACTTCAAACTCGTAGATCGCTTCCATACCCAGCTCTTCGAAGGCAACCACGCGCGCTTTCTTGATCGCTTTCGATACCAGGTAAGCGGCGCCGCCTACGGCCATCAGGTAAACGCTTTGGTTACGCTTGATAGAGTCAACGGTTGCAGGGCCACGCTCGGCTTTACCGATCATCCCTAGCAGGTTGCACTCTTCCAGCATCATGTCAGAGAACTTGTCCATACGGGTAGAGGTCGTTGGGCCAGCTGGGCCTACCACTTCGTCGCGTACTGCATCTACCGGTCCTACGTAGTAGATAAAGCGGCCATCGAAATCCACGCCTTCTGGCAGGCCTTCACCGGATTCCAGCAGCTCTTTGATGCGCTTGTGAGCCGCATCACGACCGGTCAGGATCTTACCGTTCAGCAGAACAGTCTCACCCATCTTCCACTCGGCGATGTTCTCTTTGGTCAACTCGTCCACGTTAACGCGACGTACGTTGTCACCGACTTCCCAGCTAATCTCCGGCCAGTCTTCCAACTTAGGTTCTTTCAGCTCAGCTGGGCCACTGCCATCAAGGTAGAAGTGCGCGTGACGGGTTGCCGCACAGTTGGGGATCATCACAACTGGCTTAGAGGCTGCGTGAGTCGGGCAAGACTTCACTTTTACATCTAGAACGGTCGTCAGACCGCCCAGACCTTGGGCACCAATACCCAGCTTGTTGACGCGCTCCATCAGCTCCAGACGCAGCTCTTCGTCAGCATTGCTGGCACCACGCGCTTGCAGCTCTTGGATATCGATAGGATCCATCAACGACTCTTTGGCCATCACTGCCGCTTTCTCAGCAGTACCGCCGATACCGATGCCGATCATACCCGGTGGACACCAGCCAGCACCCATGCTTGGCAAGGTCTTAACCACCCAATCAGCTACGCTGTCAGACGGGTTCAGCATCACCATCTTTGATTTGTTTTCGCTACCGCCGCCCTTGGCCGCAACCATGATCTCTACCTTGTCGCCAGCCACCAGCTCGGTGTGCACAACGGCAGGTGAATTGTCGCGGGTGTTTTTGCGCGCGCCGTTAGGGTCGGCAACCACTGAAGCGCGAAGGGTGTTATCGGGGTTGGTGTAAGCACGGCGAACGCCTTCATCCACCATCTCTTGAACAGTCAGGTCTGACTCCCAACGCACATCCATACCCACTTTCACGAAAGCGGTGATAATGCCGGTGTCCTGACAGATTGGACGCTTACCTTGAGCACACATCCGTGAGTTAATAAGGATCTGCGCGATAGCATCTTTGGCTGCTACGCTCTGCTCTTTTTCATAGGCATCGGCCATGGCTTCTACGAAGTCAAGCGGATGGTAGTACGAAATAAATTGCAGCGCATCAGCTACGCTATCGATAAAGTCCTGCTTGCGAATGACAGTCATAGTCTCTCCGTCGTTTTAATTATGAATTCATTTCAACTCTGCCGAGGGGATGCTACTTCTCTGTGTGCGGGCAGAGGTCGTGTTCCATGGTCGCCTATGATAACCTTGCGCCCCGCACTGGGCTAGCGACGCCCATCCGGTTTTGGGCAATTTTGTCGGACGTGCTTGATAAGCAAGCTTTAACTGAACAATCTTTATAAAGAATGGTACGAATTCAACCTCTTTCTCTTACGCTTGACCACATTCTTCCAGCACTTTCGCAACAAGTGTGGAGTTGTTTTTTACAATCGGCCAGCCAAGACCACCCCGATAGCCAGTTCGATATTGTCGTCGCCGACCCCATCGCGACCCTCTGCTACCAAGATGGCCATGGCACGCAGGTTGAAAACGGCGTCGTCACCTCCGTCGATGGCAACCCCTTTACTCAAGCCCAACAGCTACGCCAACGCCTGTTTAGCGAGGCGGAGCATCACGCCCTGCCCTTTATCGGCGGCTGCCTTGGCCTGTGGGGCTACGATTTAGGTCGCAGCCTGGAGCGCTTGCCTGAGATTGCCGAGCAAGATATTGCCACTCCCGATATGGCACTGGGCTACTACGACTGGGCCATCATTCATGATAAAGCCGCCCAGCAGCTGTTGCTCGTAAGCTACTCGCAGGGCCTTACTGAGCAAGCCGCTGATGCCAAGCTAGCCAAACGTCTGGAATGGCTACAGCTACTACAAGCACAAGCGCAGCCGGCGTTTGCGCTAAGCGAGGACTGGCAAAGTAACCTCAGTGAAGCGCAGTACCGCCAGCGCTTTGATCAGGTGCAGGAGTACCTGAAAAGCGGTGATTGCTACGAGATTAACCTGACCCAACGCTTTAGCAGCCGCTACCAAGGTGATGAGTTCGATGCCTACCAACGCTTGTTGGCGGGTAACCAAGCGCCGTTCAGCGCGTTTATGCGTCTGCCACAGAGTTGCATTCTGAGTGTCTCGCCAGAGCGTTTTATCGCTAAACGTGGCAGCACCGTACAAACCAAGCCAATCAAAGGCACCCGTAAACGCGGCGCCACCGCCGAGCATGACCACCAGCAAAAGCAGCAGCTACAGCAATCCGAGAAAGACCAAGCGGAAAACCTGATGATTGTCGACCTACTGCGCAACGACATCGGCCGGGTAGCGACCCCCGGCACGGTGCGAGTACCTAAACTGTTTGAGGTGGAAAGCTTCCCAGCGGTGCACCACTTGGTGAGCACGGTGACTGCAGAGCTGCCTGATAGTGTCAGTGCGGAGCAACTGCTGGCCGCGTGCTTTCCCGGCGGCTCAATCACTGGCGCGCCGAAGATCCGCGCCATGGAGATTATCGAAGAGCTGGAGCCGCATCGACGCAACGCCTACTGTGGTGCTATCGGCTATATCAACCACAATGGTGATATGGACACCAATATCACCATCCGCACCTTGGTGTGCGAGCAGGGGAAAATCCATTGCTGGGCAGGTGGCGCGGTAGTGGTAGACTCTGAAGTAGAACAGGAGTATCAGGAGTGTTTCGACAAACTCAGTCGGATCCTCCCCGCATTGAGCACCTAGCTCGAAGCGATTAATACATAAAAGGCGACATGGACGAGCAACATTACAAACAGCGCTTTGTATTGCAAAGCGCCCTTCCCCATCCCACGGATCCGGCTCGGCAGCCCGCTGCCGTATTACTGGCCATCGATGTTGCCCGCCAACAGTTGCTGCTAACGCGCCGCGCCCGCCATCTGCGCCATCACCCCGGACAGATCAGCCTACCCGGAGGCCGCCACGACCCAGAAGATGCCGACCTGCAAGCCACCGCGCTGCGCGAGGCTTACGAGGAGATTGGCCTTGCCCCACGCTTTGTAAAGGTGTTGGGCGAACTGCCTAAGCGCTCCACCGTTAGTAACTTTACCGTGACCCCCTTTGTCGCCGAGGTGAGTGGCGACTACCAACTTCGACACAACCCAGAAGAAGTAGAGCAGATCTTACAGCTTCCTCTGCAGCCTTTCCTGTACGAGCGCGCCTATCACACCCATGAGATCCAGCGTAACGGCGAGTTGCACAAGGTGCTATTTATCGTGGTAGGTGGCGAGCTGGTGTGGGGCGCAACCGCGCGCATCCTGCATGATTTCGCCCTTCACTGCCAAGCGGGAAGCAAAAATGGCAACAGTGTTTTTTAACGCACATCGTAATCTAGAGCGCATTTTGTAAGAAGGGCCGATTCTATTTCTAGCGGTAGATGCTATGTTTAATGGAATTTGCCACAGATAAGGAAATCGCGTTTTATGGTCAGTGTGTTCGACCTCTTCACCATCGGTATCGGCCCCTCCAGTTCTCACACCGTCGGCCCTATGCGCGCCGCCAAGCGCTTTGTGGACGAGCTTGCTACAACTCACGGCTTGGAGTCCGTCGAGCAGATTAGTGTGGAGCTGTTTGGCTCATTGGGCGCCACCGGTAAAGGCCATGGCACTGGCAAGGCGGTGATTCTAGGCTTAATGGGCGAGCTTCCAGAGAGTATCGACGTCGCCGCGATCCCTGAGCATCTGGCTGCACTTGATCAAAGCGAGCAATTGATGCTGGCAGGCACTCACACCGTGCCTTTCCCTCGCGAAGGGGCCATCCTATTCCACCGTAATAAATCCCTGCCGCAGCACAGCAATGCCCTGACCTTTCACGCA
This sequence comes from Aliagarivorans taiwanensis DSM 22990, assembly GCF_000429505.1. Taxonomy (GTDB): domain Bacteria; phylum Pseudomonadota; class Gammaproteobacteria; order Enterobacterales; family Celerinatantimonadaceae; genus Aliagarivorans; species Aliagarivorans taiwanensis. The sequence goes on from NZ_AUBZ01000005.1 coordinate 4,621, forward strand.
CAGTTAAACAGTGGCAGCGCCATCAGCGCCAGTTATTACTCGATTGGTGGCGGCTATATCCTGGAAGAAGGTGAAAGCCCAGCCCGCAAAACTCAGACCTTGCCCCATCCTTTTAGCACCGCCGATGAGCTGCTGGCACTAGCTTCGCGCGAAGGTAAGAGCATCGCCAACTTAATGTTGGATAACGAGCTGACCATGCATAGCGCGCAAGAGATAGACCACTATCTAGAGCAGCTTTGGGCCACCATGCAGGCCTGTGTCAGCGGCGGCATGAACCACGAAGGCATGCTGCCCGGCGGCCTAAAACTGGTACGGCGCGCCCCAGCTATCCACCGTCAACTCAATGCCCAGCGTAGCACTAGCAGCGATCCGTTGAATGTGATGGACTGGGTCAACCTCTATGCCCTAGCGGTAAGCGAAGAGAACGCCGCTGGCGGCCGGGTGGTCACAGCCCCCACCAACGGTGCGGCGGGCATTATTCCCGCGGTACTGCATTACTACGATCACTTCGTCTGCAAACTCGACCCATCGGCTATCCGCCAGTTCTTCTTAACCACCACCGCAATTGGCGCGCTTTACAAACTCAACGCGTCGATTTCCGGTGCAGAAGTCGGCTGTCAGGGCGAAGTGGGCGTGGCCTGCTCCATGGCGGCAGCAGGGCTTACCGCCTTGTTTGGCGGCTCGGCGGCACAGATTGAGAATGCCGCAGAGATTGGCATCGAGCACAATCTGGGGCTGACCTGTGATCCCATTGGCGGCTTGGTACAGGTGCCCTGTATCGAGCGCAACGCAATGGGGGCAATGAAGGCAATCAACGCGGCACGTCTGGCGCTGCGCGGTAGCGGTCAACACAAGGTGTCGCTGGATAAGGCCATCAAGACCATGTGGGAAACCGGCTGCGATATGCAGACCAAATACAAAGAGACCGCCCGTGGCGGCCTCGCAGTGAACATTATCGAGTGTTAAAGGGCGAGCTATTTAATCGGTAGCTCGATATCGGCGAACAAGCGCTCCAGCTCACGTGGGTTCTTCGCCTGCACCGCCAAGTCCACCAAATTGCGGTTCAGGTGCGGAGCGAAGCCTTCGATAAAGTCGTACATATAGGTGCGCAGGAAAGTGCCCTTACGGAAGCAAATCTGTGTGGTGCTTGCCTTGAACAGGTGGCTGCCGTCGATGGCCACCAAGTCGCTGTCCTGCTCTTCGTTAATCGCCATACTGGCCAATACGCCCACACCGATCCCCATGCGCACATAGGTTTTGATAACATCGGCATCGGTGGCAGTGAACACGATCTTCGGCTCTTTACCCGCCTGGTTAAAGGCTTCGTCCAGCTCTGAGCGACCGGTAAATCCGAAGATGTAGGTGACCAACGGGAACTGCGCCAGATGCTCCACGGTAATCTGCTCACCAGAGAGATAACGCTTAGCCAGCTCGTGCTCCTTGGTCACCAGAATACTGCGGTTCCAGTAGTAACATGGCAGCATCACCATATCCGAGAAATAGTGCATCGCCTCGGTGGCAATCGCAAAATCGGCAGTGCCTTTCGAGACCGCTTCATTGATTTGCGCTGGGGTGCCTTGATGCATATTCAGCGACACATTGGGGTAGCGCTTGATAAAGTCTTGGATCACCGAGGGCAGCGCATAGCGCGCTTGGGTGTGGGTGGTAGAGATGTTCAGCGAGCCACGATCGGGATGGGTATGCTGGCTGGCAACCGCCTTAATGCTTTCAACCTTGCCCATGATCTCGTTACTGATGCGGATAATCTCCTTACCCGCGGGCGTCACCTGGCTGAGGTGCTTACCGCTGCGCTTAAATATCTGTACCCCCAACTCGTCCTCAAGCAAGCGGATCTGCTTACTGATCCCCGGTTGTGAGGTGTAGAGACTTTCTGCTGTAGCTGAAACATTTAGGTTGTTGTTAGCTACTTCCACGATATAGCGCAGCTGCTGTAGTTTCATTCCGGCTCCGTCGCCTTTTTTGCCCATGTTAAGGGCTTATTGTTAGTCGTATGGGTATAGATCCATTTGTTATAAGATTAACACGGAACTGGGAAATCGCACTAGCTAATGCGCCTAACTAATTGTGCAGAATTCAGTTTTAGTAATGCAGAGGTGCGCAAGGCGCCAACCAATGCCACCACCAACGCACCACTAATCGGCCCGGCCAACCACAGCGACCAGGCAAGGGTGAGCGGGCTTTCAAACACCCAATACTGAAGGGCATTAAGCAGTAGCTGCGAGCAACACGCCGCCACCACGCCAGCCACCGCACCGAGTAGTACAAACTCCCACACAATACTGGCACGCAGCGTCGCCCTGCCCGCGCCCAAGGTACGCAGCACCACCAACTGGCGCTTACGCTCATCCAATGAGCCTTGGGTTTGTGCCAGCAGCACCAGCGAGCTTGCCACAAGCACAATCGCGAACACCAGCTTGAGCGCCAAGCCGACTTGCTCGACCACGCCCTGCAAGCGGGCGATCAAGGCGGCAACATCAATCACTACTAAAGTTGGAAACTCGCGTAGCAAACCACTTAGCCAGCGGCTGTTGCCCTCCGGCAGATGAAAGGAGCCCATATAGCTATGGCCGAAGTTATCCAGTACGTCGGTGCTCATCAGCACGTAAAAGTTAGGTTGCATGCTATTCCAGTCGACACTGCGCAAGCTGGTCACCGTAACTAAGGCTTCCAGTCCGCCCACCCGGAACAACAGCCGATCGCCCAACTGCAGGCCAAGGCGTTCGGCAAACTCTTGCTCAACCGAGGCTTGCGCCCCTACCTCACTGCCATGCCAACTGCCCGCGACGATCTTATTGTTGTCATCAAGGGTGTCAGCAAAGCTCAGATTCAACTCGCGGCCGGGCCCGGGGCGTCGCTCACTTTGCTTTTCGTCGAACTCATCGCTGCGCTCACGCTGAGACACCGCCTCATCGTTGACGCTGATCAGGCGCCCACGCACCATGGGATAGAGCTGACTCACGCTAAGCTCTGCATCAGCAAACTGCTGTTGGATCTCGGGTAGTTGGTTGGGGGCTATGTTCAACACGAAATGGTTGGGCGCACCTTCGGGTACTTGCTGCTCCCACTGCGCAATCAAATCGCGTTGCACCACCCAAATCAGCAGCGCCAGCATGATGGCAATACTAAAGCCCAGCAGTTGTAACTGGTTACTACTGGCGCGCTGGTAGAGCGAAGAGATCGCAAGGCGCATGCCCAGCGAGCGCGAATGCTCGCGCCAACGGGTCAAGCCTCGCAGCACCAAAGTTTGCAAGCCGACAATCAGCAGTACCGCCAGCATACCGCCGCCCATCAGCAGCAAACTGAGCTGCAACGATGCGCTGTACCAGTACAGCAGCACAAACACCGCAAGCACTATCCATAACGCCACCTGCCAAGGCGCCACCACCGAGGCATCGTGGTCACGCCGAATCACCCTAAGCGGCGCAACACCAAACAGTTGTGCCAGTGTGGGCAAAGTAAACGCCAAGGCGCACAACCAGCCGGTGCCACCGGCAACCAGCAGCGGCCGCCACCACACCATTGGCAGCTCCAAATCCAGGGCCTGACTCGCGACACGACTTAACGGCAGCTGCAATACCGCCCCCAAGGCCAACCCCAACAATACGGCGGTGAGTACAATCAAACACCAATGGGTGAGATAAACCCGCTGGACTTGGCGACGTTGTGCTCCCAACACCTTAAAGATGGCGACCACATCATAGTGGCGGCGGCAGTATAGCCGACTAGCTACAGCAATCGCCGAGGATGCCAGCAGCACACCAATCAAGCCGGCCAGCAACAAGAAGCGTTGCGCGCGTTCCAAGGCCTCACTCAACGGATTCCCAGCAGATTGCACATCCAACAGTCGCTGGTTGTCAGCCAGACGCGGTCGCAGCCACTCATCCAACTGCGTGAGCGACGCCTCGCCACCCGCAAACTGGTAGCGATAGCTTAGGCGGCTGCCCGGTTGGATAACGCCGGTGGCCTCGGCATCTTGGAGGTTGATCAACACCCTTGGCGAGGTCATAAACACACTAAACGGTGCGTCGGGTTCGCGCTCAATCACGCCGCTGACCCGCAGCAGCTTGTCGCCCACTTCGATATCAGCACCGATATCAATGCCTAACTGATAGAACAGCCGCTCTGCCAGCCAGGCCTCGCCCGGCAGCGGCGCTTCGCTGACCTCGCCTTGCGCTAGCAGCGCAGGTCTGATTAACAGCTCGCCACGCAGCGGGTAATTAGCGCTCACCGCCTTTACATTGGCCAACGCCATCTCATCGCCAGCGAACACCATGGTGGGAAACAGCAGCTGCTCTGCATAGTTAAGTTGGCGCTGCGAGGCTTGCTGCTCAAGCGGCAAATCAACTGGATGGGCGCTGCGCACCACCCGATCAGCCGCCAAGAAGTCGCTACTGCGAGATACCAGCGCAGCTTCTACCTGGTAAGTGACCGAGGAGAACAGCCAAACCGAACTCACCGCCAAGATGATGGCCAAACAGACAATAATCAGCTCGCCGCGGCGCAGCTCAGCGATAAACAGGCGCCAGCTTAAACCGTTCATGGCCGCGCCTCAGACAAAGCGCCGCCCGCCATCTGCTGCACCCGGTCACAACGTGCGGCCAAACTTGGGTCGTGAGTCACCAGCACCAAAGTGGTACCCAGTTGTTGGTTTAAGCTGAACAGTAACTCTTCGATGCGATGACCATTATCTGCATCAAGGTTGGCTGAAGGCTCATCAGCAAACAGCACCTCTGGCTGACAAATAAATGCGCGGGCGATGGCCACCCGTTGCTGTTCTCCACCAGAGAGTTGGTTGGGAAAATGACTGGCTCGCTCGCGCAAGCCGACTCGCTCAAGCCACTCGGCAGCTAACGCTTTGGCATCATCCAGACCGCGCAGCTGAGCGGCCAGCATTACATTGTCCAAGGCCGAGAGACTGGGAATTAGCAGAAACTGCTGGAAGATAAAGCCAAGTTTTTCTCGGCGCAGCGTGGCGCGCTGCTCCTCATCCAACTGTTTGAGATTAGCGCCGCATACTGCAATCTCGCCCTCACTGGGCGAGTCCAAGCCGGCCAGCATGCTCAGCAAGGTGGTTTTCCCCGAGCCAGACGCCCCCACAATGGCCACGCTTTCGCCCTGACTAACTTGCAGGTTGATGTCTTTTAACAAGGTGAGTTGTTCGCTGCCAGAGTCGACCCGATGATTGAGTCCTTCGGCATTTATGATTATGTTAGGTGTCTGGTACTGCCCTGTCACAGTGAGATCCTCGGTATGCTTAAGCGGTTGCAGCTGTCTGTCTGCGCAATAAGATTGTCACTAGTTACGCTCGCCGTAGCCCAAAAGACTGCTTTTAAAAATCAGCTAGTTAGAAGTGGGCTTGCTCTTGCCCTCTGTTTTATTTGTATCAGTGTATCGGTTGCTGCGCCAACAAAAATGCTGATTGTAGGCGACAGCCTCAGTGCAGCCTATCGCCTCGATACCCGCCAAGGCTGGGTGGCACTGGCCGAGCAGCAACTGCGGGTTGAGCATCCGGGTTTTGAACTAATTAACGGTAGCGTTAGTGGGGAAACCAGCGCTGGCGGCTTGGCGCGCTTGCCCGCCCTGCTCGATAAGCATGGACCCGATTGGGTATTGATTGAACTCGGTGGCAACGATGGCCTACGCGGCTTTCCCTTGGCGCGTCTGGAGGCCAACCTCAGCGAGATGATCGAATTGGCGCAAGATGCCGGGGCTGACGTGGCGCTGATGCAGATCCGTATTCCTCCCAACTATGGTCGTCGCTACACCGAAGGCTTTGAAAAGCTCTACCCGAGCATCAGCGATAGCTATGACGTGCCACTGCTGCCGTTCTTTATCGAGGAGATAGCCCTGGATAGCGAGCTGATGATGGACGATGGCATCCACCCAAACGCCGAGGCTCAGCCGCTTTTGGCCGACGATATGAAGGATCACATCCTAGAGCTGCTAAAACACTAGCGAGAGAGAAGTTAGCGAGAACAGAAAATTAGGCGCTGCGGGCAAAGCCGAGAGATTGGGCAGTACGCAGCGGCAGCACGCGATCGTGCATCACTTTGATGGTATCAAACTGTTGCAGGTGTTTAATGCCATCTAAGCTCAGTTGCTTGTCGATGTACATCAAGGTGTAGCTCTTTTCGTTGCTCTCCAGCAACACAAACCGACCATTCCCCTCTTGCCCCTGACAGACCACCACTTCGCCCACGGTGAGCTTGGTGAAGTACTGATGAGCAATCGGTTTAAAAAACCAACTCTGCGGCATCATCGGCTTGTGGAACAACACCATCGCAACGGCATTGAGCACCACATGCACTTTAACCGGTGCTGGCCACTCGAATGAATCCAGACCTTCCAAGAAGGCATAATAGAGTTCGGCGTGCTCAGTAGAGAAAGGTTGGTCGCCTTGCGCATAAGGAACGCAACGCTGAGTAGTCAAGGCAGAAACAAACAATAGCTCATCTCCCAACTCCAGTGTCATTGCACTTTTGTCAGGATCAAATAGCCAGTGCCATTGATTGTTTGGGTGAATAAGCATAATGCTCAATAATTGTCCTTGCCTAGTTGCTGTATAAAACTACTACGCAATTTAGGCAAAGACAACGATTATTTGAATAAAATTAGAGCAGTTCAGCAATCTCTTTAATTAACTTTGGCCCTTTATAAATAAAGCCACTATATAGCTGAACTAGCTGAGCACCGGCTTGGATCTTTTCTTTGGCAGCCATGGCCGAATCAATTCCACCCACCCCAACGATTGGGATCTTTTTATTTAAATAATGATCCAATTTGCGGATCACTTCGGTGGACTTCAACTGCACTGGACGACCACTCAGGCCACCCGCCTCTGCCGCATGGGCCATACCGTCGACCATGCTGCGGTCCAGCGTAGTGTTGGTGGCGATAACCCCATCAAGCTGATAGCGAATCAATGAGTCACTAATTTGCTCAATTTCTGACTCATCCAAATCTGGGGCAATTTTAATTAGCAAGGGCACATGCTTATTGAACTTAGCGCTAAGTTGTTGCTTACGCTCAGTTAATGAAGCCAGCAAATCATCCAACGCCTCACCATATTGCAAAGTACGTAGGCCAGGAGTATTTGGGCTAGAGATATTTACGGTAATGTAGTCAGCATGCTCAAACGCCTTATCCATACAGATAAGGTAATCGTCTTTACCATTTTCAACCGAGGTGGTTAAGTTTTTACCAATATTGATCCCTAGCACGCCCTTGTAATTGGATCCTTTTACCTGCTCAACCAAATAATCGATCCCTTTATTGTTAAAGCCCATGCGGTTAATTAAACCTTCGGCTTCAACCAAACGGAAAATACGTGGCTTGGGATTACCATCCTGGGCGCGTGGCGTTACGGTTCCAACCTCAATAAAACCGAAGCCTAAGGCACCAAATGCATCGATACACTCACCGTTTTTATCCAAACCTGCAGCCAGACCAACTGGGTTAGGAAAGGTCAATCCCATGACTTCAACCGGATTATCCTTGATCCGCTGGCGATACATTAGATCCAGTGGGGTACCACCGGTGCGCTTGAACATGTCGATGATCATGTCATGGGCGCGTTCTGGGTTAAGTTGGAAGATGAGTTTACGTGCTAAAGGGTAATACATGCCGGCTCCTAGAATCTCCCCCGAAGGTGCGGGGCTTCGGGGGCGTGATTCTATACTATTTCGCGGCACAATTTAAATTAAGAAGGTTTAATTCTCTCAATAAAACTGGGAATTTAGCGAATTCATGGGTGTTACTGGTTTTAAAATCAGCAAGCATATGATGCCAACGCTCGGTCAAAGCACTATGGCTGGCCAACCAATCCTCCAACGGCGCCTGACTTTGCTGCTGTTTTGCCCAGCGATAAGCACTTTGGCTAAGCTGACGTTGCTGCCAGTCGAGATCCTCACGGAACGAGGCACGCGCCAAGGCTTGCCAGTGATTGTCCACTGCCAGCAAGTTGATCTGCTCTAAGAACCAATGCAGGCCCAATTGGGATCCCAGATTGAAGTACACCGGTGCTAGCTCGCTCACATCGGCCTCGAGCTCTTCGGCGATCTCGGCAAGATCGAGCACCGAATAGGCAGAACTCATTTGCGCTAACTCAGTGGCAATCGCCTCGGGGACTTGCTGCTTCACCAACTGCGCGATGTGCTTGTTGATCTGCTTAACCTCATCATCGGCCAGCACCTTGGAAAGCTGCTGCTGTATCGCCAAGTAACCGGGGCGATAACGCTGCACCTGCTGCGCGATGCTCAAGCTGCGATCACGTAGCGTAAGGAAGCGGCGTGTTGCCCGGCGCAACATGCGGCGGATGCTGTCCATCATCTCCAGCTGCAGCTCTGCACTCACCTGGTTATCCAGCGCCTCGATGGCGGCGAGCAAGTCGCCAAGGCCGAACACCTGCTTGGCAGTGGCGTAGCTGGCGCAGATCTCGGCGGGCATCGCGCCGGTCTCCTCCATCAAGCGGCTAACAAAGTTAAAGCCCACATCATCAACAATTTGGTTGGCTAGACGGGTCGCGACTATCTCATTGCGCAGCGGGTGCTCGTGCATTTGCGCGCTGTAGCGCTTCTGTAGCTGCTCGGGGAAGGAGGCGACCAGTTGTTTGCTTAAGAACGGATCCGCTGTCACCTGCGGATCCAACAACATCTCTTTGAGCGCCATCTTGCCATAGGCCACCAATACCGCCAGCTCTGGACGGGTTAGCCCAACACCAGCCGCTTGGCGTTCAAACAACTCCTCATCACTGGGCAGATACTCCAGGCCACGGTCGAGACGGCCGCTGCGCTCCAGCCAATGCAGGAAGCGCACGATCTCTTTGACCATCGCTGCGCCGGAGCGCTGGCTAATACTGATACTCTGGCTCTGCCGATAGGCATTGGTGAGCACAATACCTGCCACGGTATCGGTCATCTCTTCTAGGGTACGGTTGCGCTGCTTCTCGGTCAGATCGCCATTGCTCACCAGTGCGTTCAACAGGATCTTGATGTTTACTTCGTTGTCTGAGCAGTCCACCCCGCCAACGTTATCGGTGAAATCGGTGTTAATACGGCCACCGTTTAACGCAATCTCGATACGCCCTAGCTGGGTAATACCAAGGTTACCGCCCTCACCGACGATCTTAGCCCCCAACTGACTGCCGTTGATCCGCACCGCGTCATTGGCGCGATCGCCCACATCGATGTTGCTCTCAGTCGAGCCCTTCACATAGGTGCCAATGCCGCCATTCCAGAACAGATCGACCTTAGCTTTTAGCAGCAGTTTGATCAGCTCATTGGGTGTGACGCTCTCTGCGCGGGTGCCCACGAGTTTTTGGATCTCTTTACTCAGGGTGATCGACTTGGCACTGCGCTCAAAGATGCCACCACCCGCGGATATCAGTGATTCGTCATAATCTTTCCAGCTCGAGCGCGGCAGCGCGAACAGCCGTTTGCGCTCGGTATAGCTGGCCTTGGCATTCGGGCTTGGGTCAATGAAGATATGCATATGGTTGAATGCAGCAACCAAGCAGGTGTGCTCTGAGAGCAGCATACCGTTACCGAACACATCGCCAGCCATATCGCCCACCGCGATACAGCTAAAATCGCTGCTCTGACAATCGATGCCCATCTCACGGAAGTGGCGTTTGACCGACTCCCAGGCACCGCGTGCGGTAATGCCCATGCCTTTGTGGTCGTAGCCATTGCTACCGCCCGAGGCAAAGGCGTCGCCCATCCAGAAGTTGTACTCAGCGCTGATTTGGTTGGCGATATCCGAGAAGGTGGCGGTGCCTTTGTCAGCGGCAACCACCAAGTAAGGGTCATCTTCATCGCGCCGAACCACCTGCTCGGGCGCTACAATCTCACCCTGTACGATGTTGTCGCTAATATCGAGTAATCCGCGAATAAAGGTGCGGTAGCAGGCCTTGCCCTCCTCGAGCCATGCCTCTCTATCGCTAGGTGACGGCAGTTGCTTACAGACAAAGCCGCCCTTGGCGCCCACTGGCACGATCACAGTGTTCTTCACCTGCTGGGCTTTCACCAGGCCCAGTACCTCGGTGCGAAAGTCCTCACGGCGGTCTGACCAACGCAGACCGCCCCGGGCAACCTTGCCACCGCGCAGGTGCACACCTTCAACCCGTGGGGAATAAACAAAGATCTCAAACGCCGGCAGTGGCTTGGGCATATCGCTAATCGCCTCTGGCTGGATCTTCATCGAGATATACTCTTTGATCTCTCCTTGGCCATTGCGCTGGTAGAAGTTGGTTCTGAGGGTCGCTTTGATCATTTCCATAAAGCGGCGGATAATCCGGTCGTCATCGAGGTTGCTCACCCCGTCTAGCTGCTCGTTAAGCGAGGCCTCCAGTTTCTTTTCAATCGCTGGTGAGCGCTTGAGCCCAGGGTCAAAACGGCGGCGGAACAGATCGAGCAGCGAAGCCGAAATGCTTGGATACTTAATAAACGCCTGCTCAATATAACGCTGGCTAAAGGTGCTGCCTATTTGGCGCATATACTTGGCGTAGGTTCTCAGCAGAGCCACATCGCGCCCGCTGGCATCGGCGGCCAACACCAGATGGTTAAAGCCATCGTCTTCCAACGAACCGGCCCAGATCTCTGCCAAGGCCTGCTGAAAGCGTTCGCGGCTTTGCTCGATATCCAGCCGCCCTTCCCCGGTGTAAAGCATGGAGAAATCCAACACCCAGTAGTTGCTGCCATCGGCGGTTTTAATCGGATACGGCGCTTCACCAATCACCCGCAGGCCCATGTTCTCGAGCATTGGCAATATGTCACTGAGATGCAGCGGCTCGTTTAAGTGGAACAGTTTAAGGCGCACATGGTTGCTGTCTTCCGGCTCCTCTTGCGGGCGGTAGAACAGCATCCCCAGTTCGGTTTCACTGCCAAGCGCTTCTAGCTGGCAGATATCGGCCACCGCAGAGCCAGGCAGGATATTCTCTTTGTACGAGCGCGGGAAGGCATACTGAAAACGGCTACCCAGCGCATTGGCACGCTCCTCCCCAAAACTGGCAACCAAGGAGTTCAGCAGCCGGTCTTCCCAGGTGCGAGCGGCCTCCATCAGGTTTTGATTGAGCTCGTTCAAGTCATACTCCTGGTGTTGGTTATCGACACGGACAAGATAGTGGGTACGCGCCAGCATGCTCTCGGTAAAATAGGTGGCGAACTCCACTTCGTCGTTGGAGAGAAAATGTTCTTTTAACACGGCCTGACACTGTTGCCGCAAGGCGGTGTTGTAGCGATCCCGGCTCATATAAATCAGGCAAGAATAAAAGCGCCCGTAGATGTCGCGTCGCACAAACAGCTTGATCAAATCACGCTCTTGGATCTGTTCCACGCCGATGCCGGTGGCCAGCAGCTCTTCCTCAGAGGCTTGAATAAGCTCATCGCGCGGGAAGGTCTCCATGATGTTGAGCAGGCTTTTGTAGGCATGGGAGCCGCGTGGCAGCTCCGAGTTAACCATCAAGCGCTCAACCTTTTGGTTGATTAAGGGCACTTCCATCACGCTGCGGTTGTATAGCGACGAGGCATACAGGCCAATGAAGCGGTGCTCGCCCACCACCTTGCCTTTACCATCGAATATCTTGATACCCACATGGTCGATGTAGGCTGGACGATGCACCCGCGACTTATGATTGCTCTTGTTGAGCAGCAGCGGCGTAGTGTTGGTAGCAAGATCGCGCGCCGCCGAGGTATAACTCGACAGAGACACGCTATGGCTTTTGTAGATACTGCGGTAAAGCCCAAGGCTGCTCTCGTCGTTAGGCACTAAGTTCAAGTCGCCCTTGCTTTGCTTAAGCTCGTAGCGACGATAGCCCATCAAGGTAAAGTTGTTGTCAGCCAGCCAATCGAGAAAGGCCACCGCCTGCGCCAGTTGATGGGTATCAGCTTTGCCCTTGGTTTTGGCCAGCTCATCGGAAACCTGCTTGAGCAGGCTGAGCATCCCCTGCCAATCGTTCACCACCACCGCGACTTCATCGAGCACCTTGGACAGCTCCATACTCAACGCTCGTAGCTGGGCGACATCGCTTTGCCGGTCGATCTCAATCATAAACACCGTCTGGTTGCCAAGCTCTTGATGCTCAACATCGTGCACCGCGCTGATATGTTGCTTGTCGTCCCGGTCGAGGCGCATTGGTTGGTGTAGCAGTACGTGGGTTGAGATACCGCTGCGACTGAGCGCCATGCGGATCGAATCCACCAAGAACGGCGAATCCGGCACAATGATTTCGATGATGGTATGGGTCGATTGCCAGCCATGCTTCGCCAGCTCCGGGTTATACACCTTGATATGCCGCTCACAGGTTGAGGTGCGATTGAGCGCCTTCCATAAGCCCACTCCCATACCGTATAGATCGCTATGGTTGCGTTGGGTGAGATCTTCAAGGCTCAAACCAGAGAACAGGCGGCTGAGAAAATTCTCCACCAACGGGGCCGAAGCCGCTGGCATTTTGTCAGCAATAGTTTGATAGACGTTTTGCAATAGAACAGAGCGGGAATGCTGTGAGCGGGTCATTCAACCCTCCTTGTCAAAACGAAAGACAGTGTGGTCTAACGTTAGTTAAGTCACTGCTTAGATTGTAGAAACAATTGCTTAGCTTGGAAGTGATGAGAGCGAGGTTTTTCCCGGCCCTGATACTAAAGTGTGAAGTATATTTGAATCAGGGGCTTAGCGGCGTTTAAGGGAGACAAACTTATTGTTGTCATCAACCGTTAAGGTGAACGAACCGACAATGCCAGTGGGGGCCAAAAATGGCAAAAAACGCAGCGCCGGGATCTGAATACGTTTACCGTAAATATCGGTGACCAATACATTACTGGCAGCACCGGTATAGACCGCTTCAAAATCCTGATACGAGATGCGTATAGAGAAATGAAATTGCTTCATGGAATAATCCAGGGGAGCAACGCTCCCCCTTATTTGCTACTTACTATTCGCTAAGCGTAAACGCCGCGCCTACTCCTGCAACTGAGCTAGTGCCTTATCGACTTTCTCGAACAGGTCTTTACTCAGGTCGGGCAGCGCTAGCAGTTTCTTCAACTGCTTGATAATCAGCGCCTTACGGGCTGCATCGAGCTTCTTGGTTTGAATTAGCGGAGTAATCAAACGCGCTGCTACCTGCGGGTTACTGCTGTTCAAACGGGTCAGGATCTCGCCGAGAAATGCATAGCCCGAACCATCCTTCGCGTGGAAGTACCGCGGGTTGGCCGCGCAGAATGCGCCTACTAGCGAGCGCAAGCGATTGGGGTTATCGAAGCTAAAGCTCGGGTGGCTCATCAGCTCGCGCACCCGCAGCAACACATCGTCGCGATGCTGACAGGCTTGCAGGCTAAACCACTTATCCATCACCAGCCCATCGTGCTGCCACTGCTGCTCGTAATCGCCAAACATGGCATCACGCTCGGCAATCTTCGCCCGGTTCGCCGCGCCCAGCGCCGCCAGTTTATCGGTCATGAGATGGCTATTTTGGTAGACATCGACAATCAGACCCGGTTTGCTAAAGCCCAGATAAGCTAGGCAAACGCCTCGCAGTGCGCGCCAGCCCATATCGGCATGACTCAGGCTTTGCTGATCGTGTTTTTGGCACTCTAGCTCTAGCTGTTCAAACTGGGCATCCAGCGACTCAGACAGGCTCTCAAACAAGAAGTCGCGCGCGGTGGCAATCGCATCAATATCTACCTCATCGAAGCTGTCTGCCAGCTCCGATTCACTCGGTAGCGTGAGGAGCTCCGCTTTAAAGGCAGCGTCCATCGATTGCTGCAGGATACTCTCAACCAAGCTGATAAGCTCAGCGGGAATACGTAGCTGCTCACCGGCTTGCAATACGCCTACCGCCTCTTGCATCCACATCACCACAATGCTCTGCATGGCATCCCAACGCGCGAAGCTGTTGTGGGCGTGTTCCACGATATGCATCAACTCGGCAAAGCTGTAGTTGCTCTCCAAGCGCACTGGCGCGGAGAAATCCTGCAGCGCGACGACCACCGGCTTGCTGCCAACGTTGTCGAACTCCCAGCTTTGACGCTCTTCGGTGAGATGCAGCACCGGCGATACCTCGGCGCCATCCACCGATAGCGTAATGCTCTCGCCATCGGCGCTGAGCAGCTCGATGGATACCGGAATATGCAGCGGCAGTTTATCTTGTTGATCGGCAGTGACTGGCGTGCGCTGACTAAGCTCAAGGGTGTAGCGCTTATTGGCCAGATCGTAGTGACCCGATAGACTCACCACCGGGGTACCGCTTTGGCTGTACCAGCGTTTAAACAATGTGAGGTCCACACCGCTGGCATCTTGCATCGCCGCGACAAAATCATCACAGGTCACCGCCTGCCCATCGTGACGCTTCACATATAGCTGCATGCCCTTTTGGAAGGCCTGCTCGCCGAGCAAGGTGTGCAGCATGCGGATCACTTCCGAGCCCTTCTCATATACGGTCAGGGTGTAAAAGTTATTCATTTCGATAACTTTGTCGGGGCGGATCGGGTGCGCCATTGGCCCCGCGTCTTCGGCAAATTGGTGGCCACGCAAGATCCGAACGTTCTTGATGCGGTTAACCGCGCGTGAGCCCAGATCAGAGCTGAACTCTTGATCGCGAAATACCGTTAAGCCCTCTTTGAGTGACAGCTGGAACCAATCACGGCAAGTAATTCGGTTGCCGGTCCAGTTATGGAAGTACTCGTGGCCGATTACAGCCTCAATACCCAAGAAGTCGCTGTCAGTCGCAGTGGCTTTGTTGGCCAGCACATACTTGGAGTTAAAGACGTTAAGCCCTTTGTTCTCCATGGCGCCCATGTTGAAGAAGTCCACCGCAACGATCATGTAGATGTCGAGGTCGTACTCCAGACCAAAGCGCTGTTCGTCCCAGGCCATGGCATTTTTAAGCGACAACATAGCGTGATCGGCGCGATCCAGGTTGCCGCGATCAACGAACAGTTGCAGCGCTACCTCTCGGCCAGAGCGGGTGGTAAAGCGGTCTTCCAGCAGGTCGAAATCGCCTGCGACCAGCGCAAACAAGTAGCTTGGTTTCGGGAACGGGTCTTCCCAGCGTACCCAGTGATAGCCGTTCTCCCCTTCACCGCTATCTACCTTGTTGCCGTTGGACAGCAATAACGGAAAGCCCGCTTTGGGTGCGTGCACGGTGGTGGTGTACTTGGCCAGCACATCAGGGCGGTCCAGGAAGTAGGTAATCCGGCGAAAGCCCTCGGCTTCACATTGGGTGCAGTAGGCATCGCCAGAGAGATACAGCCCTTCCAGCGCTTTGTTCTCGGCCGGGGCTATCTCGGTGACAATCTCAAGTTCAAACTGCTCGGGCACCGATTTAAGCTCTAGCTGCCCTTGGGCGTTGTGTTCAAACTCGCTGTAATCTTGGCCATCAATTTTCAGGCTTAGCAATTGAAGCTGTTCGCCATCGAGGCACAGCGGACCGTCAGCGATACGACGAACCAAGGAACGTGCTGTAACCCGGGTCGAAGCGGGGTCGAGATAGAAGTCCAGCGCCACGCTATCGATGGTAAACGCGGGGCCCTGATAATCAGCACGATATTTGGCTTTTGGCTGCATGATCATTCCTTTAGAAACACTTAGGCGCTCACTATAACAAAAAAAGCCTGCGCAAAAACGCAGGCTTTTATCGAAATACGGCTTGGTTTAGCGGAAGGCGTTAACAAACACAACGCTAATCGCAACTGGCGCCACGTACTTCAGACAACCGAAGAAGTAATTCCAGTTGTTCTTGCTCATCGCCATGCTCTTCTCTAAGCGATCTTCACACATTACCCAGCCAACAAATACCGCTACAAGCAAGCCGCCCAATGGCAACATCACCGCTTCGGTCAGCTTGTCGATAACACCAAAGAAGTTAGTCTCCCAACCCATTAGGGTAATGCTCACCCACTCTTGCTCGGTGAACGAGGCAACGGTTAGCAGACTCATTACCCAGATTACGGTACCGGCAGTCCAGCTCGCTTTAGCACGCTCAAAGCCACGACGCTCTACCAGATAAGCCGCCGCAGATTCCATCAGCGCCATCGCTGAGGTAAATGCAGCCACTACAATCATGGCGAAGAACAGAGTTGATACCAGGCTACCCAGCGGCATGGTGCCGAAGGCGATTGGCAGTGATACGAACAGCAGACCCGGACCGGCGCCAGGCTCAATGCCATTGGCGAATACGATTGGGTAGATGGCCAGGCCCGCCATCAGCGCCACCAAGGTGTCCATTGCGGCAATTGCGAACGAGGTCTTGGTGATAGAGGTACCTTCTGGCAGGTAGGCGCCGTACATGATCATGATCCCTGAAGACAGGCTCAGCGTGAAGAACGCGTGACCCAAGGCAATCAGCACGCCTTGTACCGTGAGCTTGGAGAAATCAGGGTAGAACATAAAGCGCGCAGCTTCACCGAAAGCACCGGTGGCCGCCGCGTAAACCATCACGATAGCCAACAGGATGAACAGTGCAGGCATTAGCATGGAGATGCTCTTCTCCAGACCTTTGTTTACGCCCTTAGCCAGAATGCCGGCAGTACCGAAGGTCACAATGCTTGACCACAGGATCAGCTGCCAAGGGTCAGCTAGCAGTGCACCGAACAACGCGCCTACAGCATCCGCATCACCTGCTGCAGCGGCAATTTCACCAGTAACCGACTTACCGACATAGGCTACCGCCCAACCGGCGATCACTACGTAGAAGCTGAGGATTAAGAAGCCTGCTAGCACACCCATACCGCCAATCATGCCCCAATGGCGTGAACGACCATGCGCCTCGGCAACTTTTGCCATAGCGTTGGCGGGCGTAGAGCGGCCCTGTTTACCGATGTACACTTCGGCCATCATCACTGGCACGCCAATCAGGGCGATACAGATTAGATAAACCAGAACGAAGGCGCCACCACCGTGCTCGCCCATGATATAAGGGAAACGCCAGATGTTCCCCAAGCCGACTGCGGCACCCGTCGCCGCCAAGATGTAAGCAAAGTTACTCGACCAACGGCCGCTTACAGATGTGTTGTTACTCATTATTTTCTCTTATGTTGTGTTTACAGATTTATCCCTAACTGCAAAGAAAATAATAAGTGATATACGCCACTCGATCTTCAAACCGCAGTGTTAATTGCTACCTTTCGAGCAAAAACCCTGAATTTTTAGTCGAAAAATAAGCGAATTAGCGTTTATTTAATCTAGATTTGATTTATTTGATGAAGCAGCCAGCTCGCTATTGTATGACAATTGTTTTTCAAGCCAACGTCGCTCTTGTTGCAAGATTGGATGAACCACCCGCCGGGCGCGTACATCATCGCGCAGCGCACGACTGAGCGACACGCCATTTGAAAGGTGGGCAAAGGGCAGTAATTGTTCCCCCACTTTGATAAAGCCAGCCAGGTTAATGACCCCATCCACATAGCCACTTTTGGCGTAGATCGCAGATTTAAGCGGCTCGTAACGAACACTACGGCGATACTTCAATGTGCCTGACTCACCGGATACTGGCAGCAGCGCAATCAAGGGCTTTAGCTCAGGGTCGTGTTGCCAGGTCTGCAGCAGCGCAACTAAGAAATCAGCACTGACCAAGTTCTCGCGCGACAGGCCTGAACCATCGCGGATCACCAAGCGCTCCGTCGGAAGGCCCAACTCCGCAAGGGAGGTTTTCATCACATCGGCCGCCGCTGTATAAGTACTCGCCCTGCCTTGCTGATTAGCAAGCTGACGGAACAAGGCATCGGCATATAGATTGTTTGAATCCTGCAGTACCTCTTCTAGTAACACCGGCAGGTGCTCTGAATGATGCGTCACGGTATGGGTAAGCACCGGCAGCGAGTCTACAAACTCCACACTGCCCACACTCATACCTAAGGCGCGCAGCTGACGCTGCAGCTTGGTGACAAAGTATGCCCGTTCATCGTTTATCGAAAAGCGCAATGGCAAGACACCCTTATCAACATTTCGACAGCCGCTGAGGCGATAGCGGTTATCGGGCTCGATATGCAAATTGACCTCGCAATCACGCTGCTCACTGGCCACCGTCATCACCTCCCCCACCAAGTCCACCACGCCTGCATCACCGCTTTTAAGTCGGGCCGGTTGGCCAACCGCTGCCGGTGTCACGCTGCCATCAATACAGTTTCCATCGATGGTCAGGCTCGATACCGGTGAGGCGAAGCACATTCCCATATCGTTCCAAAGCTGACCTCTGGCACGGGTGTGGCCTTGGTAGCGACCGGTCTCGACCAACAAACGCTTGATTTGCTTACCCGAGCTGTCCCGGTATTGGCGAAGCAGACTGCCTAGTGCGTCAGAGCTGAAGCTGGGATCACCAGACATATGCAAATGCACTTGCTGGTTTTGATAGCTCAGCTGGGTGGTAAAACGAAAATCACTGCCAAGCACTTTGGTGGCTGCGGTAGCAGTTAACAGCTTGAGGGTACTGGCTGGCGTCATCAACAACTGACTGTGTTGACTGCCAGAAGGACCGATGTAGGCAATCAGAGCCTGCTCAACGACTGGTTCAGGGACTGGCTCAGCGGCGAACACTGGAGAGAGAATAAACAAGAAGAGTAATAGCCGAGCGCGATTAATAAGGGCCATCAGAGTCTGGGGCTAGGAATGAGTTAATCGCAGTATAAAAAAAGGTGGATCAAGATCCACCTTTTTTCTCTGAGACTTAGCGCTTGTTACGGCTTGTACTTCTCAATGCGCATTGGGCGCGAACGCACATAGCTGCGGCGCAGGTGCTTGAATACACCTTCTGGCATGCCGGTAGGCAGCTCTACGGTTGAGTGCTCATCAAACAGCTGGATATGGCCGATGTACTCACTGCTGATATCCGCTTCGTTGGCGATGGCGCCCACAATATGTTTGATTTGAACACCGTGTGAACGACCTGCATCGATGCGGTAGGTTTCCATATCCATATCAGAGCGACGACGGCTGCGGCGTTCACCGCGTTCGCCACCGCGCTCGCCGCCGCGTTCATTCCGGTCACCGCGTTCGCTGCGCTCGCGGCGTGGTGCACGCTCGTCACGGCGGCCTCGACCTTCACGCGGCTCGCGCTTGTCGCGACGCTGTGGGTCTGGTGGCAGCTTAAACGGACGACCGCTTTGCGCCTTCATCAGTAGCAAGGTCGCCAGCTCAATCTCTGAGATGTTCAAGCTAGCTGCCAAGTTGGTAGCAATTTCTTGGTAGTCAGACAGATCTTGCTGTTGCTCAGCAATGCTAGCCAGTTTGGCTTCAAACGCCTTAATGCGGTGGGTTTCAATCTCTTCGCGTGAAGGCAACTGCATCTCTTCAATGCGGTGGCGAGTAGTACGCTCGATGTTACGCAGCAGGCGCTGTTCGCGGCCACCAACAAACAAAATCGCTTTGCCCGAGCGACCTGCACGGCCGGTACGGCCAATACGGTGTACATAAGCCTCGGCATCGAAGGGAATGTCGTAGTTCACCACCAAGGTAATGCGCTCTACGTCCAAACCACGGGCAGCTACATCGGTCGCTACCACCACATCGATCTGACCGCTTTTTAGGCGCTCTACGGTGCGCTCACGCAAATGCTGGTTCATATCACCATTTAGCGCTGCCGAACGGAATCCACGAGCCTCAAGCTTTTCAGCCAGCTCAGCGGTACCACTTTTGGTGCGAGAGAAGATGATGCTAGCGCCTTCGGTTTGTACTTCAAGGATGCGAGCCAGTGCTTCGAACTTGTTCAGGCCACCCACACGCCAGTAGCGCTGTTCAATATTGCTCACGGTTTGCGTCTTGGCAGCAATCTTAACTTCTACCGGATCGCTCATGTAGCTGCTGGTCAGCTTACGAATAGCTGGCGGCATGGTGGCAGAGAACAGTGCAGTCTGACGATCTTCAGGGGTATCGCGCATAATGCGCTCAACGTCGTCGATAAAGCCCATGCGTAGCATTTCATCGGCTTCATCAAGTACCAGCGCTTTCAAGTTGTTTAGCTTAAGCTTGCCGCGATCCAAGTGATCAATTAGACGACCCGGGGTACCCACGATAACCTGAGGGCCCTTACGCAAGGCGCGCAGCTGTGAACCATAGTCAGAGCCGCCGTATAGCGCTAGGACTTTCAGACCCTTTAAGTACTGGCTAAAGCTTTCGATGGCTTCACACACCTGATTAGCGAGTTCACGGGTAGGCGCTAATACAAGTAGTTGCACATCGTTGCTTTGACAGTCAATATTTGCCAGCAGCGGTAAGGCAAAGGCTGCGGTCTTACCGGTACCAGTCTGTGCCAATCCGAGTACGTCGTTGCCTTCCAACAATAAAGGGATGGTTTTTTCCTGAATGGGAGATGGCGTCTCAAATCCGATTTCAGATATCGCCTTTAGAATGGAGTGCGGCAAAGCAAATTGCTCAAACGTCACACGACTGGTTTCAGACATTTTTTACCCGTTTTTGAAAAAAAGAGGCGAACTATACGCGTTTGATCACAAAAAGTCTCTTACTATTTGTGATTTCTGTCTCAAAACACTTTCCTGTGAGAAAGCAGATACACAGCCACACTCCCCTTAATGAAGTGTGTTATGTTGCGTACTAATAACGCAGCTTAGTTTACAGGGAACAAACGTGCTAGATAGTTACGCCATCAAGGTTATTAAAACTCCACTCAATAACGCCGCAGCGCTTCTACAAAAATCATCGATTACTCCCAATCAATTAACCTTAAGTGGCTTTTTAATCGGACTGACGGTTGTCCCGTTGCTCGCCATGCAGCTATATATAGCTGCACTGTTTGTTATCCTTATTAACAGAATTGTAGATGGTTTAGATGGTGCGCTCGCACGGCGAATCGGCGTGACTGATTATGGTGGCTACCTGGACATTGTCTGTGACTTTATTTTTTACTCAGCGGTAGTAGTGGGATTTGCGTTAGCCGACCCTGAAGCCAACGCCCTTGCTGCTACGGTGCTTATCTGGAGCTTTATGGGAACTGGGTCTAGCTTTCTTGCTTTTGCCATCCTCGCTGCCAAAAAAGATATAAAGAGTGTACGTTATCCGCATAAGTCTCTTTACTACCTCGGAGGTCTAACTGAGGGCCTAGAAACCATCGCATTTTTTGTGCTTTGTTGCCTGTTGCCCGATAAATTCCCTGTTTTTGCATGGGTATTTTCAGCGATGTGTGCATTCACTACCCTGACACGAATATTGTCAGCGCATTCTACTTTTAAAGAATAACAATCTAAATTTATTTAAAATGAACTTCTCGTGTTGTTTGACATCTAGATATAGAGGTTTAGAATTAACTTTGTTTTAGAGATTAATGTTCTCATAACTATAAGGACAAAAAGGTAAATCATGAGTGACTTTTTAAAAGTTTTTACAAACGCACGTAGTTTAAAAGCCGCAACCAAAGATCTGAGCATTGAAGAGCTTGAAGCAAGCTTTGCCAAGCTAGAGGCTATCTTGGACGAGCGTCGCGCCGCTGAAGCTGAGAAAGAAGAAGCCGAGCGTGAGCACCGTGAGAAGCTTGAGAAGTACAAAGAGATGCTAGAGAGCGATGGCATTGACCCTAACGAGCTAATGGCAATGCTGGAAACCGCTAAAACCGGTACTCGCAAGAAACGCGAACCTCTGCCCGCTAAATATCGCTACACCGACAATGGTGTGGAAAAAACCTGGACCGGCCAAGGTCGTACTCCATCGGTGATTAAATCAGCCGTAGACGCTGGCGAGAAGAAACTAGAAGACTTCTTGATTTAAGCGCTTGCGAAAAAGCCCCTGCTTTTAAGGGGCTTTTTTATGCGCGTCACAAATTAGTGACATGAATCATAATATCTCGACTTCCCCGCTGAATAATTCCCTATTCCAGATGGGCATCCAGCCATATGTTTAGCCGCTATATCTATCTCCTCGCTATTATTTTTCTTACCTTGGCATTGCTGCCTTTTGCCCAAGAACTAAGCTGGGATCGCAATGCTATCCATGCAGGTGAGTATTGGCGTTTGTTTTCTGGTCATCTCGTGCATACCAATTTAAACCACTGGTTGATGAACATGATTACCTTCGTGCTGGTGTTTTCTGTGTTTTATATACGCAACCAGCATCCTTTGCATTGGCCGGGCGTAACGGCTGTACTGATCTTAATCGGTGGGATTGCACTATTATTTTCTAGCTATCGTAACTATGTGGGCTTTTCTGGCGTGATACACGGTTTAATCGCCTATTGGGGGCTAAACGATTTAAGGCTTAAGCGTTACCTGACTGGAAGCTTGATCGTAGTGGGGCTGTCGAGCAAATTAATCGCTGAGCAATTATTTGGTGGCTCAGAACAAATTACGCGTCTGATTGCCGCTCCTGTTGCAATCGACGCGCATCTTATATTCGCCATAACAGGCGCAGTGTTATTCTTGGTGCAATGGCTTAATCAAGCTAATGCTAACCAGCAAGACTTTGATTGATTTGCGCCAAAACCGCAGCCGGATCTTCCGCTTGAGTAATCGGACGACCAATAACCAGATAATCAGAGCCAGCTTCAACGGCGGTGACCGGCGTCATCACGCGGCGTTGATCGCCCTTTTCTGAGCCTTCTGGACGAATACCTGGCGTCACTAGCTTAAACTCTGCACCTAGCCCATTTTTGAGCATTGAGGCTTCCTGGGCGGAGCACACCACACCGTCCAAGCCACATTCAGCGGTTAGCGCAGCCAGTCGGCGAACTTGCTGCTCAGGCGTTACGTTCAAGCCAATGCCCTCAAGATCTTGTTGTTCCATGCTGGTAAGCACAGTAACCGCAATCAGCTTCGGCGCCTTCTCATAAGCCTTTAGAGCTTCAGCAGCAGCTTTCATCATCCGCTCGCCACCTGATGCGTGAACGTTGACCATCCATACGCCCAACTCAGCCGCAGCGGCCACAGCTTTTGCTACGGTGTTAGGGATATCGTGAAACTTAAGATCCAAGAATACGTCGAAGCCTTTGGCGTGTAGCTGTTTAACCAACTCTGGGCCGAATAAGGTGAACATCTCTTTGCCCACTTTTAGTCGACAAGAGCCGGGCTCTAGTTGATCGACAAAACTCAGGCAGGGCTCTATCGCAGCATAATCGAGTGCCACAATAACTTTTGGATCTTGCATGGTTATTCTCCGTCTAATCCGCGGATTGGTTTTACACTGCCCCAAGACTTACAGGAAGGACAGTGCCAATAAATAGCATGGCTTGAGAAGCCACAATGCTGACAACGAAATTGAGCGCGTTCTCGAAGTTGTTGGTTAACCAAGTCACTCAGGGCTTGCAAGCTCTGCTTAGCCTGGCGCGATTTAAGTAACTCGCTGTGATACTGCATCAGGCGATGGAAACCGCGCATGGTCGGATGGCGTTTGATCTGCTGATCAACGAACGCTAACGCGGCCTCGATACCGTCTTGCTGCTGTATCTCGCTGGCTAAGGCCAGCATAACGGTGGCGCCGGCATCCAGTGTGCCGCAGCAGTACTCCAAAAAATCCCGGTAGTGTGACTGCTGCCCTAGGCGCTCGCAAATCGCCTGGTAGAGCGGGACAACTTCAAGCAACATCTCAGGATCTTGTTCTGGGACGCGATTTAACACTTTTAGCGCTTGTTTGTCATCTTTTTCTTCGACTAATAGCTGCGCTAAATGCAAGCTGGCACGGGTACAGTCAATATCAACCGACAATGCTTTCTTTAGATGTTTCTTGGCCTGAGGCAAATCCCCTGCCCGCTCCGCCTCTAGCGCCAGCTCGCAGTAAAAGTGCGCAACATCGTTGGTAATCTCAGGCTTGTCTTTAGCACTGATCTTACGCGCTACATCAATGGCCATCCGCCAATCTCGCGTTTGCTGGTA
The DNA here is from genome assembly GCF_000429505.1 of Aliagarivorans taiwanensis DSM 22990. Lineage (GTDB taxonomy): Bacteria > Pseudomonadota > Gammaproteobacteria > Enterobacterales > Celerinatantimonadaceae > Aliagarivorans > Aliagarivorans taiwanensis. The sequence continues at coordinate 28,440 of NZ_AUBZ01000005.1, forward strand.
GATGTTGAGCAGCTCAGATAACGCGGTGGCGCGCTGCTCGGGCTCTTCTAAGAGCATGCGGAAGATCTTCTCAGCGCGGTCAAACAAGCCGGCGGCTAGATAGTCTCGAGCAAGCTGGAGTTGAGCTAGGTTGCGCTGCTCAATGGAGATGTTTTGCCGGGAAATGAGATTTTGGTGGATGCGAATGGCTTTATCGACCTCGCCGCGTTGGCGAAAAAGATTGCCAAGTGCTAGATGGGTGTCGATGGCCTCGTCGTCAACTTGCAGCAACTCGATAAAACGATCGAGCGCCTCTTCAGATTGATTTGAGAGAAGGAGGTCGAGGCCTTCGACATATTGCTTGGAAACTTGGGTGGCTTGGTGCTGTTGTCCACGACGAACGCTGCGCTGCCCCATATACCAACCATAAGCCACCGCAACCGGTAAAAGCAGGAACAGCAGACCGAGCATTAGTGTCCCTTGGCTGCGCTACTTTCCAACTTAGCAATATGTTTTTGCTGCTTGGCAAGCTTACGCTTGAGGCCAAGCTGTTGAACTCGGAACTTGGTATAAAATGCGAACATAAAACCCATACACGCCAGAAAGCCGGCGATAAACAAGCCAGCCATCAGCCAAGAAAGGCGTAATTCTGATTCGGCGATTAGATAGTTTACTCGTACAACAGCATCATTTTGTGCGCCAATGGCCAGCGCTAATACAAACAATACAACGAGCAGAAAAAGTGAAACTATTGCTCTCACACTGACTCCGTCGCTAAAAATAAGCCATGGAAATTATGCAGCATGACGCTAAATTAAACCAGCATATCAACGCGAATAATACGCGCTAGAAGTTGTTTACCCTTTCGCGCAACTCTTTGCCGGGTTTGAAATGAGGTACATGTTTACCGTTGAGCTCTACCTTCTCACCGGTTTTAGGGTTGCGGCCAACACGTGGCGCACGATAGTGAAGAGAAAAACTGCCGAAACCGCGGATTTCGATACGGTCTCCAGACTGCAGGGAGGCAGTCATCTGCTCTAAAATTTCCTTTATCGCCAGTTCCACCTCTTTGCTGGTGAACTGGATGTGTTTACTGGCAAGCTTCTCGATCAGATCTGACTTGGTCATCAAAACGCTCCGGATGATTAAAGAAAACTATAATCAGTGTAGATAATGAACTAAGGGGGGACAAGTCCCCCCTATAATTCAATTGCTTAAATCAATTTAGAGAAATTGATTATTCGCCTTTCAAAGCAGATTTGAATGCGTCAGCCATAGCGTTACCCAACTGAGCGTCTTCTTGCTTGTTCAGGCTAGCCATTGCTTCTTTCTCGTCAGCTTCGTCTTTCGCACGGATAGACAGGCTGATTACGCGGTTCTTGCGGTCAACGCCAACGAATTTGGCTTCAACGCTTTCACCAGCAGAAAGAACTTGAGAAGCATCTTCAACGCGGTCACGGCTGATGTCGCCAGCGCGCAGGTAACCTTCAACGCCGTTAGCCAGCTCGATGGTTGCGCCTTTCGCGTCTACTTCAGCAACGGTACCGGTTACGATAGCGCCTTTCTTCAGGTCGTTCAGGAAGTTGTTGAACGGATCTTCAGCCAGTTGCTTAACGCCTAGAGAGATACGCTCACGCTCTGCGTCAACTTGCAGAACAACAGCTTCGATTTCGTCGCCTTTCTTAAAGTCGCGAACCGCTTCTTCACCTTGAACATCCCAAGAGATGTCAGACAGGTGAACCAGACCGTCGATGCCGCCGTCAAGACCGATGAAGATACCAAAGTCAGTGATAGACTTGATCTTACCAGCAACTTTATCGCCTTTCTCGTGGGTGCTAGCGAATAGCTCCCATGGGTTAGCTTTACACTGCTTAAGACCCAGAGAAATACGACGACGCTCTTCGTCGATGTCCAGAACCATAACTTCAACCAGGTCACCCACGTTAACAACTTTAGATGGGTGAATGTTCTTGTTGGTCCAGTCCATTTCAGAAACGTGTACCAGACCTTCAACGCCGTCTTCGATTTCAACGAAGCAGCCGTAGTCAGTCAGGTTAGTTACACGACCTTCCAGACGAGCACCTTCTGGGTAACGGTTAGCGATAGCTACCCATGGATCTTCACCCAGTTGTTTCAGGCCTAGAGATACGCGAGTACGCTCACGGTCGAACTTCAGAACTTTAACGTTGATTTCATCGCCAACATTTACGATTTCGCTTGGGTGCTTAACGCGCTTCCAAGCCATGTCGGTGATGTGCAGCAGGCCGTCTACGCCGCCCAGGTCAACGAACGCACCGTAGTCGGTAAGGTTCTTAACGATACCTTTAACTTCTTGACCTTCTTGCAGGTTCTCAAGAAGTTGATCACGCTCAACGCTGTTTTCGGTTTCGATAACGGCACGGCGAGAAACAACTACGTTGTTACGTTTTTGGTCTAGCTTGATTACTTTGAATTCAAGCTCTTTGCCTTCCAGGTGAGCAGTGTCACGAACTGGACGAACGTCAACCAAAGAACCAGGTAGGAAAGCACGGATGCTGTTAACTTCAACAGTGAAACCGCCTTTAACTTTACCGTTAATTACACCGGTAACAGTCGCTTGCTCTTCGTAAGCACTTTCAAGCTGGATCCAAGCTTCGTGACGCTTAGCTTTCTCACGAGAAAGCTGAGTTTCACCGAAACCATCTTCTACAGCGTCAAGGGCAACATCTACTTCAGCACCTACTTCAATTTCAAGTTCGCCAGCAGCGTTCTTGAATTGTTCTGCAGGGATAGCAGACTCAGACTTAAGGCCTGCGTCTACCAGTACCATGCCATTTTCAATACCTACAACGGTACCTTTAACGATAGAACCTGAACGGAATTCCAGATCCTGTAGTGACTCTTCAAAGAGTTGAGCAAAAGATTCAGTCATGTTTAATATACATAAATAAAAACGTCCACCTGGCTATCCGGCCAGTTGGGGTTATTAATATACACCCACTCATCCTTGTGCAGGTGCTCCAAATCCCGGAGATTACCGGGTTAGTTTGGCGTCGATATGTTCTATCGCCGCCTGCACCACTTCCTCAATAGAAAGCGATGTTGAATCAATAACTAATGCGTCTTCAGCGGGTACCAAAGGGGCAACACTACGGTTGCGATCGCGATGGTCGCGTTCTTTGATCTCGCTCAAAAGGCGCTCAATGCTAACGTCAAAACCCTTACTTTGCAACTGATTATAGCGACGCTGGGCACGCTCTTCGGCACTGGCGTCTAAAAAAATCTTGGCAGGAGCGTCAACAAATACCACCGTTCCCATATCACGGCCATCGGCAATCAGGCCTGGCGCTTCACGAAATGCGCGCTGACGGCGCAGTAAGGCTTCGCGAACGCGGGGGAAGGCAGCGACTTTGGATGCAGCGTTACCGGTGGTCTCGGTGCGTAGTTCCCGGCTGACGTCTTCGCCTTCGAGGAGTACCACGTTTTCATCGCCGTGGATCTCAAAGCGAACATCGAGGTGGGAAGCCAACAAGCTCAGCGCTTCTTCGTTGTCCAGCGCTACATTGTGATGCATCGCTGCGAGTGCCAGTACTCGGTAAATAGCACCGCTGTCTAACAGCGCCCATTGATAGTGTTGCGCCAACTTTTGACACAAGGTGCCCTTGCCTGAGCCACTTGGACCGTCGACGGTGACAACAGGAGCAGAATGGGGCATGGAACCTCCGTAGGAAAAATAAGCGAAATGCGCCCGATAAAATACGAGGCGCATTATACGCGAAACTATAGTTGAGGGATCTTTTTTTTACTAAACAGTAAGTAAGCCCTTATTGTAGACGCCCAGTTAGGCTGGAAGTTCGACGCCTGATTCGCGAATTCGGGCAAGCTTGTAGCGCAAGGTGCGCGGGCTGATGCCTAAACGCTCGGCCACATCCTTACGTTTGCCATTGCAGGCTTTCAAGGTTTGCAAAATGATCTGCTGCTCTTGGAACTTTAACTCGTTCCCTAGCACCTCAGCGCCAGCACTTTGCTCTGCAATAATATCTGCCGGCTCGATGCTCGCGGCTGTCGGAAACTCGTCATCCCCTAGCCCTTCGATAATCAAATCATCTGCCTCAATCAACTCGCCACAGGCCAAAATCAAAGCGCGCTGCATAACGTTATCGAGTTCGCGCACATTGCCCGGCCAGCTGTGGCTGAGTAGCTTCTGTACTGCATCGGGGCTGAAGCTATAGTGTTGCTCCGGTTGGTGGCGGACTAACAAGTGTTCTGCCAGCGGGATAATGTCACCGGGTCGCTGCTTAAGTGCGTTCCAGCGCAGTGGGAACACGTTCAAGCGGTAGTATAAATCTTCACGGAAGTTACCCTCGTCCACATAGCTACGCATATCGCGGTTACTGGTTGCCAGTACCCGAACATCGAGTGGGATTACTGTGCGGCCGCCTAAGCGCTCAACTTCTTTTTCCTGCAGCACCCGCAGCAGCTTGGCTTGCAGGTTAATGTCCATCTCGGTGATCTCATCGAGAAGGATAGTGCCGCCCTGGGCCAACTCAAACTTGCCCGGACAAGCTTTAACCGCGCCAGTGAAGGCGCCTTTCTCGTAACCAAATAAGGTGGCTTCGAGCATGTTATCGGGGATGGCGGCACAGTTAATCGCAATAAACGGGGCGTCTTTACGTGGCGAGTTGTTGTGAATGAAACGCGACAGCACTTCCTTGCCCGTTCCACTGGGGCCACTAATAAGTACCGACGCTTCCGAGCCGGCCACTTTTTCAGCCAACTTCAATAGCTTTTCGGTGCTCGGGTCACCGTAAACCGGCGAGTAGTTCTCAGGCTTGCTTGGCGAAGCGTAACGACTCACTTGGTTAAGCAGCACCTCGGGCGCAAACGGCTTAGCGATATAATCAACCGCGCCATCGCGCATGGCGTTTACCGCATCATCAATCTTGGCATAGGCTGTCATCAGGAGCACTGGTACAGTGGACCAGCGTTTCTTGATGTTCTTCAGTAGGTTTAACCCGTCCATACCCGGCATTTGAATATCACTGATCACCAGATCAACTTCACTTTCGTTAAGCCGGATCAGTGCTTGCTCGGCACAATCGGCTTCCACCACCGAATAACCGGACAACATAAGGGTATCAACGAGGGCTTCGCGCAAGCCCGCGTCATCTTCGACGATGAGAATAGTGGACGCTGTCATTATTGTTCTCCTACTGCAGTTAAACGGGGCGATACTTCTTTAAGAGGAAGTTGAACATCGAAACGCACTCCCTTCCCTGTGTTAGTTGCTGTAACACGCCCGTTATGGGCCTGGGTGACCGTCTTCACCACCGCGAGCCCTAAGCCTGTACCGTTTTGTTTTTTTGTATAGAAAGGTTCGAATATCCGAGGCAGATCGGCCTCGGCGATACCACCCGCCTGATCTTCGATACTCACATTCAGTTGTGAGTCGTTGCAGTGCGCGTGGATTAAAATCTGTTGTTGAGGCTGACTTGCTGCTATCGCGTTATCGACAATGTTGCAAAGTGCGGATACCAAGGAGTGCGGGTTCGCCAATATGGTAGCCTCTTCCTCCGGCATAATGACTTTGAGGTTAACGCGCCGGGTATTAGCCGCCGCTTCCATCGCTCGCTCCAGCCGGACCAGCAGGTCGTCTACCGAAAAATCGGTAAGCTGCAGCTCAGAACCACTACGTGCAAATAGCAGCATGTCGTTAACCTGAGCTTCCAAGTCATTAAGCCGATCCATCAGTTTGCCCTGAAAGCTGCTGCGTGCCGGTTCAGCCAAGGTGCGATTTGCCAAGTTGGAACCATATAAAATGGCAGCCGATAACGGCGTTCGAATCTGATGGGCTAAGGATGCCACCATCTTGCCCAGCGCTGACAAGCGTTGCAGCTTCGCCACATTGTTTTGCAGCGCGCGGGTTTCGGTTAGGTCGGTCAGCACAATAAGTTGGCCGCGGGAGTCTGCCAGTGGGGAGATCTCGAGTTTCACCTTACGCCCATTGGCCAAGCTTAACTCGTGGCCATCATCGGCTTGCGGCGAGAAACGACTGGGAATAAGGTCAATCCAGCGTTGCCCTTCAAGCGGCTCGCCCAATAGCGATTTTGCCACCTTGTTGGCTTTGGTCACGAACCCACGATAATCGAGCAAGATGAGTCCCGAGGGCATTACCTCAAAGATCTGGCTGAGATCGGTGTGTTGCAAATCTGCTGTACTACTATCCTGGCTGCACTGTGGCATCGATGACTCCGCGTCACTATTTTGTTACCAGCCTAATAATACAAATTATGTGCCAAATATATTTTTCTTTATATACAGCAACTTATAACGTCACATGATTGGCATCTGGATGTTTTATAAACACCAGAATTCATAATAACAGCGCGAAACTGAACAGCGAATCACACGATGTCACCTCTGAGCTACCCTCGCGCAGGCACAAAAAAACCAAGGCTTAACCTTGGCTTTTTAGGCGTAACGAAAAGCCGATTAGCCTTTCGACAAGCCGTATTTTTTCATCTTCTCAACCAGCGTGGTACGGCGCATGCCTAACTGCTCTGCTGCCCGCGCCACTACCCCATCCTGCTGGTCAAGCGCTTGGCGGATTAACTCCACTTCCAAGTCGGCCAGCATTTCTTTGAGGTTAACCCCCGACTCAGGCAACTGCTGAGGGAACGCCCCCCAGTCGGCATCTTCGTCTAATGGCAGCGGCTCCTCATCGGGCTCGGTAGGTTCAGGGCTATCATCGAAGATTGCCAACAGTGCTTCACGCTCCGCCAGCTCTTTACTGTAGCTTGGCTCGAAGGTGTCGGCGTCGATCAGCTGATATTTCATTGGCAGGTCTTGCACATCCACAATCTGATTGGGGTGCAAGATCATCAAGCGCTCGACAAGGTTAGAGAGCTCGCGCACATTACCCGGCCAGGTATGCTGCATAAGAGATTCAAGCGCGCGCTGAGTGAAGCGCACCACCGCGTTGTGCTCCTCTTCATGGCGATTTACCAGCTCTTGTAGCAACAGTGGGATATCATCTTGCCTCTCACGCAAAGCGGGCATTTCGATGGGGAACACATTCAGGCGGTAGTATAAGTCTTCGCGGAACTTCTCTTTTTCAATCATCCGCTCAAGACTACGGTGAGTCGCAGCAATAACCCGGACATTGGCCAAAATGGGCTTACTGCCCCCTACCCGTTCAAACTGACGCTCTTGTAGCACCCGAAGCAGCTTGACCTGCATCGGCATCGGCATATCGCCAATCTCATCGAGAAATAGCGTACCACCTTCAGCTAGCTCAAACCGGCCTTTACGGGCCGCAAACGCCCCGGTGAACGCGCCCTTTTCATGACCGAACAACTCGCTTTCCAGCAAGTCAGCCGGAATAGCGCCACAGTTGATCGGCACAAACGGCCCTTCACTGCGTTTGGAGTGGTCGTGGATTGCTTTGGCCACCACCTCTTTACCGGTGCCAGACTCACCCAATATGAGAACATTGGCATCTTTATCGGCGACCTGTTCAATCAGATGGCGGATCTCCTGCATCGCGATGCCTTTACCAATCAAGTTTTGGCGCAAGCGCTCGCTCTTAGGTTGGCTTTGCTTGCCGGGTAAGTGGCTAAGGTAGGTGTCGCAATGATGAAGTAGCTGAGTGAGTTGCTCATAACCGAAAGGTTCTGCCAGACAGCCGATCAAATTCTGCTTGGGTTCGAACTCGCCGTTAATAGCAACAAAGGCAACCTGCGGCAAGGCCTGCAGACTGCTGTCAAAGTTTGGATCACTGGCACACAAGATACAGCTATAGGTGTGCTCAGGTTCAGCGCTCACGATATCAGCCAGTTTGCCCGAGTCACATTCGCGTATGGTTTGGCCGATAAAGCCAAGGATAGTAGTTAGTTGTTTTGAACGTTCTGGGTTACCGTCACACACCAGAACCACATTGGATGCTCGCATCCGTTACCCCTGTTTTATTATTGTTCGCTTGCCTGCGATAGGTTTGGAGATGGGTCATTGTAAACAGGCGTCAATTTTTCGCAACAAAGATAGCGGAGAAACGACAAAAATATGACGGAGCATAGATAATCTCATTCCAAGCTATTGCCGGAGCGGCAAAAACATCCTTTTCGCGAAATCGCTTTTTCTACCCAACAGCTCGATAAACAGGCACTTCGCGCCCTTCATCCCATTTCACGGCCTGAAACTGGTTAAAATCTATAAATGTTTAATACTTAAAGCATTCTGGTTCAATAATTGCTTTATCTAACGAAACCAGCGAATTCACGCGTTTTTGGGAACAAGTATGTTTGATAATAAAACTATATTAATAACCGGCGGTACTGGCTCATTTGGCAAGAAATACACCAAAACCATTTTGGAGAGGTACTCTCCTAAACGCTTGATTATCTATTCGCGAGATGAACTAAAACAATACGAGATGCAGCAAGAGTTTAACGCTCCGTGCATGCGTTATTTTATTGGTGATGTACGCGACCCAGAGCGTATGACACAAGCAATGAATGGCGTTGACTTTGTGATTCACGCTGCGGCCCTAAAGCAGGTGCCAGCGGCTGAATACAACCCGATGGAATGCATCAAAACCAACGTGCACGGTGCAGAAAATGTTATTCGAGCGGCTATCGCGAACAATGTGGAGAAAGTGATCGCTTTGTCCACCGACAAAGCAGCTGCGCCAATCAACCTTTATGGCGCCACCAAGCTGGCTTCAGACAAACTGTTTGTCGCGGCCAATAACATGGTAGGTAAAGGCAAAACCCGTTTTGCCGTTGTTCGCTACGGTAACGTCGTCGGCTCGCGTGGTTCGGTCGTCCCCTTCTTCAAGAAGTTAATCGCCGATGGCACCGACCACATCCCAGTAACGCATGATGAGATGACCCGCTTTTGGATCACTCTGCAGCAAGGTGTCGATTTCGTCCTGAAAAACTTCGCTCGAATGTTCGGTGGTGAGATTTTTATTCCTAAAATTCCGTCGGTACGCATTACCGATCTCGCTAGCGCTTACGCACCTGATCTACCAATCAAAATCATTGGCATTCGCCCGGGCGAGAAGCTCCATGAGATCATGTGCCCTGCAGATGACTCGCACCTGACTCTCGAGTTTGATGACCACTACGTCATTTGCCCAAGCATCAAGTTCCACAACCAGGAACACAACTACTCGCGTAATCTTATTGACGAAATTGGAAAGCCAGTAGCACAAGGGTACGAGTATCACTCAGGCACCAACCCTCACTTCCTCACCGAGGAGGAAATTCTTGACTTTGATCGCTTGGCGGCAGAATGATCCCATACGGAAAGCAGCAAATCAGCCAACAGGACATTGACGCGGTTGTCGATGTCCTTAAATCGGACTTCCTCACTCAGGGGCCGGTCGTCGAGCGTTTTGAGCAAGCACTAGCGGCTAAAGTTGGCGCTCATTATGCGCTGGCTTGTAACTCCGCCACCAGCGCACTGCATATCGCTTGTCTGGCCTTAGATCTAGGACCCGGCGATTGGCTTTGGACCAGCCCAATTACCTTCGTCGCTTCTGCAAACTGCGCGTTGTACTGTGGTGCTCACGTTGACTTTGTCGACATCGACCCTGCAACATTCAACCTTTGCCCCAAGCAGTTGGAGCAAAAGCTAATACTGGCCGAGCAACAACAACGCCTTCCCAAGGTGGTAGTTGCCGTTCACATGAGCGGCCAAAGTTGCGACATGCAAGCGATTCATGCTCTCTCCCTGCGCTTTGGTTTCAAAGTAATAGAAGATGCTAGCCATGCGATTGGCGCGCGCTACAACGGAGAGATGGTCGGGGGCGGGCGTTACAGCGATATCACAGTTTTCAGCTTTCACCCGGTCAAGATCATTACCACCGCCGAAGGGGGTATGACGCTTACCAACGATGCAGAGCTTCAACAAAAGATGCACCTTGCGCGCAGCCATGGTGTGACGCGCGACCAACAACTCATGGAATGTGAGAGCCACGGCCCTTGGTACTATCAGCAAGTCAGTCTCGGTTACAACTACCGAATGACTGAACTTCAGGGCGCGTTAGGCCTTTCACAGTTACCTAAGCTTGGTCAGTGGGTGGAGCAGCGAGATGCCTTGGCCCAGCGCTATGACGAGAAGCTAAAGCACTTGCCACTCATCCTGCCGCATCGTGCTGATAACTGTAAATCAGCTTGGCACTTGTATGTTGTACAGGTTGCCAAAGAGAAGCGTAAGGCGTTGTTTAATGCTCTGCGCGAGAAGGGTGTTGGGGTAAACGTTCACTACATTCCGGTGCACTTGCAGCCTTATTACCAAAAGATGGGATTTGCGGTCGGCAACTACCCCAACGCAGAGCGGTACTATGAAAGTGCGATATCACTACCCTTGCATCCTCAATTGACCGACGCTCAGCAAGATCACGTCATTTCGGTGTTAGAGGAAGCGCTCCATGGCTAACATCGCGATTATACCCGCAAGAGGCGGCAGCAAGCGGATCCCACACAAGAACATTAAACCATTTCTGGGCAAGCCGATCATCGCCTATCCTATCGAAGCGGCCCTACAGAGCGGCTGTTTCGATGCAGTTATTGTGTCTACCGATGACCCAGAGATTGCCGAAGTCGCGCAGCGCCGGGGGGCACAAGTGCCGTTTATGCGCCCAGCAGAGCTCAGCGACGACCACACGCCTACGCTACCGGTTATCCGTCATGCCCTTGAGCACGTTGACCCAGAAGCAAATCGCTACGACTTTGCCTGTTGCATATACTCAGCAGCCCCTTTCGTTACAGCCCGGCAGTTGGCAGAGTCTTTTACAAAGCTAAAGCAAAGCGGGGCAAACTATGTCATGCCAGTCCTTGAGCACAGTGCGCCAATACAACGCGCACTGCAATTAAGTGGCTCGGGCGAGGTATCGATGTTTCACCCTGAGCACCAGAACACCCGCAGTCAGGATTTGGCTAAAGCCTACTTTGATAGTGGGCAGTTCTACTGGGGAACCACACATGCGTTTAGGCATGAGCAAAGCATTTTGAATGGCAACACATCAGCAATAGTGCTGCCCAAAGGTGCCGCTGTTGATATTGATGAACACGAAGACTGGGCGATGGCAGAAGCCTTATATCATTATCGCAACGAGGGGCGTCGGGAATGAGAGTCGCTTTTCGTTGCGACGCATCTGCGGTTATTGGCACTGGCCATGTTATGCGCTGCCTCAACTTAGCCGATAGCATGCGTGCTATCGGATGGCAGGTTAGCTTCTTGTTCTGTGACCATGGCGAAGAGTTGGACCATTTGATCCGCGCTCGCAACTATCCGCTTCATCGCCTTCCCTCACCTTCAGGCGAGGTATCGCCGGAGGACACTCACTCTTGGCTGGGCAGAGCTTCAACCGACGATGCTCAACTATGCAAACAAGCCTTACCATCAACTGTTGATTGGCTGATTGTCGATCATTACGCCATCGATAGTGCCTGGCACAAGGAGATGCGCAGCCACTGCGTTAATCTTGCTGTTATTGACGATCTAGCAAACCGACAGTACGACTGTGATGTGTTAGTTGATCAGGGGCTTTCACGCCAGCCTAGTGAATACCAAGATAAAGTCCCGAATGACTGCCGGTTACTTATTGGTAGCCATTACTGCATACTTGGTGAGAGCTTTCAGCATTTTGCTCGGCAAACTCAGCAACGTCGAAGCGCCCTTACTTCAATCTCTACGCTTCTTATCAACCTTGGCGGTAGCGATAAGCAAAACCTGACATCAGATATCGTCAAGGCACTTGAGTCTAGTAGTTTGAATGACAAGTGCCAGCTAGTCGTGGTGTTGGGTGCGGCAAACCCTAACGTAGCATCAGTGGAACAAAGCTGTAGACGCAGCCGTTTCCAGTACCAGATCCACATCAACACCACCAATATGGCTGAGCTGATGTTCAATGCCGATGCCGCCATTGGCGCTGCCGGCGGTACCGCGTTTGAACGTTGTGCGATGGGCTTACCCAGCATCAACTGCTGTGTTGCAGACAACCAGCAGCAAAATTTAAATAATCTGGCCGAAGCAGGCGCAGCACTCACCCTTGACCTACGTAATGGGCTGCAGGCAAGTGCAGTAGATCGGTTGCTGGTTCAGTTGCTGCAGAAAAGCCAAGACTTGTCCGCGCATGCTAGTAGGCTGTTTGATGCTCGAGGTGCGATACGCATCACCATGGCTTTACCCACCGCGCCAAGCAAACGTCACAAACACGTGTCACTGTGCCTTGCAAGCATCGAAGATGCCGAACTGTTGTATCAATGGCAACTTGACCCTGGTACTCGTCGTTTTGCCATAAATCCACAGCAGCCCAGTTTCCCTGAGCATATCCAATGGCTCAAAGGTGTACTGGCTAACGACAGTCAATACCTATTCATCGCCCATAGTGGCGATGAATCATTAGGGAGTTTGCGGCTAGATAAGCAGCGCAACGGACAGCTAGTCGTATCCATTTACACCTCGCCCCAGCATTACCGGGAAGGTATCGCAACTGCGATATTGAGACTAACTAAGCAGGTGTTTACCCATGTTACTCTCAGTGCAACCATCAAGCCTGAGAACACCGTATCAATCCAACTATTTTCTTCAGCAGGGTTTGTTCAAACAGCACCAACCCAATGGCTATATACTCCAGAGAAAAGACGATGAACCAAACTATAACCATCAATGGTCAGTCAATTGGCAAGAGCCACAAGCCCTACGTAATAGCCGAGCTTTCTGCTAATCATAACGGCAGTCCCGAGAACGCTTTGCGTAGCTTAGAAGTATTTAAAGCCTGCGGTGCCGATGCGGTTAAGATTCAAAGCTATACCGCGGATACTATGACCATTGAAAGTGACCGACCCGAGTTTAAGATTCATGGGGGTCTGTGGGGTGGATACACCCTCTACCAGCTTTATCAAGAAGCCCATACGCCTTTTGAGTGGCATCAAGCTCTGTTTGACAAAGCCGCAGAGCTTGAGCTGACGCTATTCTCCAGTCCCTTTGACGAAAGTGCTGTCGATCTGCTGGAGAGCTTGAACGCACCAGCGTACAAAGTTGCCTCTTTTGAGGCAACCGATCTCCCCCTGATTGCCTATATCGCGAAAACTGGCAAGCCTATGATTATCTCAACAGGGATGGCAAACCTTAAAGAGATCGAAGAAGCCGTTACCTGCGCCCGCGAAAATGGTTGTAATGAACTAGTCCTGCTTCACTGCATTAGCGCCTATCCAGCACCTGTAGAACAAGCAAACTTAGCAACCATTCAAGACTTAGCAACACGTTTCAATTGCGTGGTTGGGCTCTCTGATCACACCCTAGGCACAGCCGTAGCAACCACTTCGGTAGCGCTTGGTGCTGCGGTGATTGAAAAGCATGTAACTCTGGATCGTAACGAGCCAGGCCCCGACTCAGCCTTCTCACTAGAGCCCGCAGAGCTCACAGATTTGTGCGAGCAAACAAGGCAAGCTTGGCTGGCTGTCGGCCAAGTAGACTATACCCGTAAAGAATCAGAAAAAGCTAACCTGCAGTTCCGTCGTTCGGTCTACTTTGTTAAGGCACTCAAAGCCGGCGAACGAATTAGGCAAGAGCATATCCGACGGATCCGCCCAGGCCTTGGACTAGAGCCTAAGTACTTTAATGAGCTGGTTGGCAGAAAGGTTAAGCAAACTATAGAAGCTGGCACGCCATGTGCATGGGAACAGCTAGAACCAATTGAAAAATAAGTAATAAGCGTGCTCATGTCGTGTTGACATGGCGGAGCACTTCAAAGAAATAAACAATTTAGGTACCAAGATGAGTGAATCAATCAACATTACTGAACTGATGAAAGCTACAGCCAAAGATGCCATCGGTTTCGCTGATCAGGAATACAATGTCACCTTAGATTTTTCTGAAGAAAGCGTCTCTTTAGTTCAATCAATAGTGGCAAGCATCGACTCCCTTGCACTAGATGACAACCAGCTATTCACCCTATCATTCATGTTTGGTGCGTATCTAGGTGAAGTTTTTATACAACGTGTAGGCGGAAACTGGCTTTACCTTGAAGAAACAGAAGATGAGCCACCGCAAACCTTCGTCGCTATTGGTGATAGCACTATCGCTTTCCCAGGGAAAGTCTACCAAGCCCTACTGGGTAGCGATGACCAAGCGTTAGATGAGTACTACTGCGAACTGATTCATAGCCACCAAACTGAAGCAAGTTAAGCCAATAAACCAAACTGGCCAAAGAAACCAGTAAGGATGTGACTATGAAGGGCATAATACTAGCTGGCGGTTCCGGTACCCGCTTGTACCCCATTACCCGTGGCGTATCTAAGCAGCTACTTCCGATCTACGACAAGCCAATGATCTATTACCCACTGTCAGTTCTGATGCTTGCGGGGATCCGTGAAATACTTGTCATTACTACCAAAGAAGACTTAATCCACTTCAAACAGGTACTCGGCGATGGTTGTGATTTTGGTATTAACTTGCAATATGCCACACAATCCGAACCAGAAGGTGTAGCTCAAGCTTTTACTATTGGTGAGTCATTTATTGAAGATGACAATGTTGCTCTGATTTTAGGTGACAACTTTTTCTATGGCCAAGGCTTTACCCCTAAACTGACTCGAGCCAGCACACGCAAGGAAGGCGCAACTGTCTTCGGCTACACGGTGAAGGATCCTGAGCGCTTTGGTATCATCAATTTCGATAAAGTAGGCCGAGCCATCTCTATTGAAGAAAAACCAACAAGTCCTCAGTCAAATTGCGCCATCACAGGCCTCTACTTCTATGACAACCGCGTTGTTGAGCTCGCTAAACAAGTAACGCCTTCTGAACGAGGTGAACTAGAAATAAGCTCCATCAATCAAATGTACCTTGAAGCAGGATGTCTTCATGTTGAGCAACTAGGACGCGGCTTTGCTTGGCTTGACACTGGCACCCACGAAAGCATGTTGGAAGCAGCTCAGTTTGTAGAAACAATTGAAAAACGCCAAGGCTACAAAATCGCCTGCCTAGAAGAAATTGCACTTAGAAAGGGCTGGCTGACAAAAGAAAGGATTTCAGAAATCTTAACACCTCTAGAGAAAAGTAGCTATGGACGTTATTTGAACGCGCTCATTGAAAGCGATCTCTAATCTTAGACTTAAAGCCATTGTAGTGGTCAAGTTCAATCGGCCACTACATGAAAAAATATAAACTAGGGGCCCATCTCTTATAACCAAAAGTGATAGAAGTACTCCACAGATTCGACTGAATAGCCAGTTTTCTTGTAAAGATTACACGCAGGTATGTTTGCTCCTTGAGTTACAACCTGGCCGACATTATAACCGTGCGCTATAAACCATTTTAGTGCAGCATTCACTAAGTTAACCCCGAGTTGCTTCCCTCTATATTGAGAGTCTACGGCAAGTAAACCAATGTCTCCTCTGTCACCCTTAGTCCCTAGCGTTACCATTCCAACTACGCACTCTCCTTCACGAATTGCTAACACTTCATCTGCAATCTCTTTACGTAAAGAGCGTATAATCCACTTCTGATATAACTGGTCAAACTTCTCTTGAGGAATGTTTTTATCAACAGAAAAACGAGAGAACTCGCCACTTTGAATCGCTAGAGCTTGAAAATCAATGTTACGCATTGACTGAGAAAATGGTTCCACTATACAGCTAGAAGTAAATTTTCCTTGGTCTACACATGCGAGGTCGATGATAAAGGTAACCTTTTCGGCAGACAGCAGTCCTCCAAACCTACCCAAAAGTTTCGAACCTACTTTCCGGTTAGATGACCAATATACCAAGTCAACATCTTTATCTCTGAGCTTAATTAGGACCTTAGATAATTCCTGGTCAACTAAACCAGGCTCGTTGATACGAGCAACCGATACTCCGAAAAAATCAGTATCCCAATCCAGTTTCTGATATGCCACGAAAGTAGGTACCTCCGACTAATTCTGCATAGAACCTAACTTGCGAAATGTTACTAGATCTAGTGTGCTCAAGGTTAGGAATGCTCTTCGAAAAAAGACATGATCGTACTAACAACTTGACTAACCTCGTCATATGTCATGTTGAAGAAAAGGGGAAGCCTCACAAGAGTTTGACTAGCTTTAGTGGTGAAATTGTCTTGATCGTGAAAAACACCGAACTTCTTGCCTGCAACTGAGCTATGCAGTGGCACATAGTGAAACACCGCTGTTATCCCTTGTTGAAGAAGATGTGCTATGAACCTGTCCCTTAGTTCCTGGTCTCTGAAGCGAAAATGATAGATATGAGCATTATGCTCGCAGTGTGCAGGGATCTCGGGGAGCAAAACTTGCCATTTATCCTTGTACGGCCTAAACGCTTCATCGTAACGGAGCCATATAGCCTTTCTGGTCGCACAGATATAGCTGGCTTCTTGCAATTGCGCCCACAAGTAAGCTGCTTGTAATTCAGATGGTAGGTAACTACTTCCGAGGTCTACCCATGTGTACTTGCCGACCTCTCCTCGAGTAAACTGCGAACGATTAGTCCCTTTTTCCCTTATGATCTCAGCTCGTTCAGCAAGCGATACGTCATTCAATATAAGTAAGCCCCCCTCTCCGCCGCTTGTAATGTTTTTTGTGTCATGAAAGCTATAGCAACCTATATGCCCAAAGGTGCCTAAAGGGCGCTGTATGTAGCGACTTCCTATAGCTTGAGCAGCATCTTCAATAAGGTAAATGCTGTTTCGATCAGCCACCTCCCTAAGCATATCCATTTCACATGAGACTCCAGCATAGTGGACCGCTACAATCGCTTTAGTACGTGAGTTAATGGCGGCTTCTACTTTGCACTCATCTATATTTAGCGTGTCAGGTCGAATGTCAACAAAAACGACTTTAGCTCCTCTCAATACGAACGCATTCGCTGTAGAGACAAATGTAAAGGAGGGCATGATAACCTCGTCACCAGGCTGAAGGTTTATTAACAATGCGGCCATTTCTAGAGCTTGCGTACAGCTCGGCGTTAACAACGCCTTATCGCACCCTAACGAATCTTCAAACCAGCGTTCGCATTTTTTTGAGAATGCACCATCACCCGATAACTTAACGCTTTCTAAAGCCTGTTGGATATACTTAGCTTCTGTGCCGACTTTGGTCGGCTGACAAAATGAAATCAAACTTAACGCCTTGTGAACTTGGTATTACTTAAGTCAACCCAACATCTTTGAGTAGTTTTTCAAACGAGCAGCCGCAGGTAGATACCTGCTGATATTCACTCAAAGCGACTTGTCGTTGCTCTGTATAATACGCTTGGTCACTACTGCACCTTAAAGCAAATCGAATCGCATCATCGAGCGTTTTAAATGAAAACTTATCTTGAACCCACCAGGCAACATCACTGTATCCCCTCGATAATGTTACAATTGGCACACCAGCGCCTAAAGCCATTACAGCGCTCGTTCCACCTCCAGCCCGGTCAGGGTTGAAAAATAAGTCCATCTCTGCGATAACTGAAGACAAATCAGTAACATAAGGTAGATGATGAATCCGCTCCTTGTAATGCAGTCCAAGTGCTTCAAAACGCTCTTTAGGGGGGCCTACAAATACGATGTCAATACTCTCGTCAGATTCAAGCAAAACATAAAGTGCATTCAAACTAGCCTTATCGAGCTCCTCGCATATCCTAGTCCCTACTAATGAGATAAGAAATTTTTCAGCTGGCAAGCCTAACGACTCTCGCCCTAAAGACTTATAGGTAAAAGGCTTAGCGTAACTACGTAATAACTCTATCGAGTCTGGGTGACTAGGTGTTTCCTTTTCAAGGTAAGGGTGAGACATGTTTAGGGGAGTCGAAAATAGAGTTAGAGGAGTACCAGAAGAAGTGGGATACATAACCACGGGGAATGCCCCCCTCGAGTACTTACCAAGTACATCCGCAAACAAATTATTATCGGACACAGATACGACCAACTGGGGATTGTGATTCAATAACAGCTCAATAGCAGAGTAATGCTTGTTTCTATCGGAGACCTGGCTGAATGGGATCTTGTGATGGCGGTAGATGATTTGATTAAACCTAAGTGAGTTAGGAATAAATCTGCATCGAGCTTCATCCATCATATAGTCAATACCTGTATTATCTAACTCAGACAAACTATTGAAGCCACAGCCTCCTACAAATAGAGCATCTTGATTTTCAGGCAAGACAGCCAAATTAACTATAGAAACATCATAACCTAGTTCAATATATTTCATTGCCATGTTAAGACATAAGGATGTAGGCGCATGTTTCAAGCCAATAAACTGATTGGTAACGATGACTATTTTTTGGCTTGTGAGTGTTTGTTTGGCAAAGTCATTTCCAACTAACATGCTAGCCAAGGCACGGCTTGAAGCATGGTGCTGCTCAAACTCCTTAGCGTAACTAGAGAGTGAACTTCGATATGAAGATAAAAGTAACTCATCTCTGTACCTCCGTTCAAACTCATTAGGGTTAACGAAGTATGTCAAACACAACTGCCAATGGATATACCACCGTTGTTCGAAAGGCAATTTAGGATTCTTAGTGTATTCAGCTAAGCTTTCAAATGCTGCTTTCTTGTCGCCGTAAAGCAATAGGATAGATTGAAAGCAAAGATAGAAATCATCATGCTGATGCGCTAACCTTTCGATTTCCGACAACACCATATTGAATAATTTATTAGCATGCTCACTATTAGAGACAGACTGTTCCTCAAGGTGAGAAAAAAAAGCCTGTAAGCGTTTAGCTATGTCCGAGTAACTATGCTGTTCTGTTACGTCAGATAGTACCTCATTGAGTACCTGACTCTGCTTAATCAATCTATACAAAGTTTTTGTCCTGCGGATTTTTTAACAAGTACCGTAAGGCACTGCAGAAATGGATAACACTAAAACGAGGTTCCGGCTAACGGAGCATTTGTTTTATCAAACTCCCCCCAGTGTTCCATGTAAAAGTCCCGAGCATCATCCATATAGTCGCGCCAGACCTTTGCTCCTTGCTCAAATCGCTTCATACACTCCTCCTCATCATCACTGGAGAACGCAAGGCGAGTTAGATAGCTAAGAGTGAACGCGCTCGAACCACGCATTAGATAAAAGTACAATGAATGTTTACCACGTGTTGTCTCCTTTACCTGATGGTTATGCTCATCCATTAGCTCTAATACCGACTCCCACGACTCACAAGGCTCATTCCAAAGCGCGCGAATTGTCTGGTGGTCTGCTTCATAGTCCTCTTTTCGAAAGTGCAAGTCGAATGACTCGGCAACCGATTGAAGGTTGCTGCTATAGGCCTGTTCTTTGAGTCGCTTCTTGAAGCCGTTCTTGTCTATTACACCATTAACCAATAATACACTTTCGAGCTTGAGTGGGTACGTCCCCTCAATAAAGGCACCATTACTGGTGTTGAAACACTCTACGCCGCTTACTTCCGCAAGTGAGCGGCCAATAATTTCGGCGGATAGCTTAAATTCTTGCTTAGTAAAAACTTGATCTTCAAAGTTACCTTTAACCCGAAAACCAACCCCATGGCGTGAATAGTCATAAAGCTCTTCACCACCTTTTTTGTAGTAAGCAGACTGTTGACTATGGTGGAATTTGGGATCGACAAACCCGAGATCGACGCCAAAAAGGTAGACTTGTTTGAAGCCCAGTTTAATAACTGTTGATAATGTACAGTTTGACACCGTAGGAAACGAATAATAAATCCATTGCAGATTAGCGAATTCGGGGGAAATTTGAGAGTAGCAAACGGTGGATGCCTCACCGCTTTTCAAGCCTAGATACGCATCTTTAAATAACGACACCACATTAGGGTGAACGCCACAAACCGACAGCAGAGAAATCTCTTTAAGCCATTGCTTATCAGGCACTTGATTAATCCAAAGCGAGGTCGCATTAGTCTGTTCCACCTCGGCATGGAAATCCGGTTGAATGCCAAACTCATACAAGGCTTTCAGGCTTGTACCACAGGATATGATAATGGCTTTCTCTCTATGCTCGCGTAAGACCTCAATACTTTTGTCTAGCGAAGGGCCATTACCCACAATAAACACCGGTGTTTCTGCAAGCTCTCTTCTTATGGATTCTGGCTTGTCTTCTAACATCAAGCAATGCCCTTGACGCAGCGCTTCCGTTGTGTGGGTAATGTTGAAAAAGCTATGGTCGTAGTATTCGCTAATGTTCAGCAGTATCTTCAGCTGCTCTCTCGTATCATTGATACTGGCGTGCATCTGCTGCGTATGGTAGCTAACAAAAAAATAGGTGTAAGAGAGAATATTAATGCCAGTAGAGAGCAAGCGTCGATGGATATCAGCGTACATATTGCTTCCATCGTCCCCAATGTTTAGGTATAGCCGGCTTTCTTGCTGCTTCGCCTTCTCGAGAACTTGACTCCAATCAGCAACCATTAAGCTGGCACTGAAAAAGTCCCAATTAGGCTCGTATAGGATGAAATTGTCGACACTGTGGTCTAGTAGCAAGCGCTCGACTTGAATACCTATTCCCCCACCATACATAATGAACGAAGGGATTTTTTCCGGCAGGCTTATCGATACTTCGGGAAGCGCAAGTACAAGCTCACGTAGCTTATCAGAGTACTCGTAGTGCAAAAATGGACTTGGCTTCCTGAGCGTGTACCGGGCATCAAGGGTATCCATTCTTGGAGAGCGACTGTAAAACTCAAAATACTGCTCAGTTTCCTGACGCGGGCTATCTTGATAGAGCACCGAACCGGTTTCGACATCAAGAAGATTTAGTTCTCCGCTCACCATTAAAAAAGGTAGCCAACGCTTAGCCTCGTAGTGTTCAAACTCAGACACGATATCTGGAAAGGCTTGCTTCATCGACGCTAAGTTGGCTTTACGACGTGCAAAACACTCTTTCTGAGAACTGTTTAGCTCATCGCTTTGCTCCTCATCAAGCAAATAGCTCCACAGGGGGAGCTCACATTCAAAGCTAAGGTCATCATCGTTTAGCGTTATACGCTGCTGTGCGCACTCTTGCACGCTGATGCCATGAATAACAGTCTGTTGCTCCAGCTGATTAAAAGGAGCGTAATGATAATGGCGGAAAAGATAGGCTGAGGGGGCATTGTCAGCCATCCATCGCTCGATAGCGCGGTTATTAGCTGCGCCCTCAAGCCCTGCAATCAACTCCAATTGGATACCAGATTGCACCAATCGGCGGTGGATTGATGCCCAGTTAGCAACAAAGAGAGAACTATGCATCAGCTCCCAAGAGGGTTCCACTAATAGTATCCGCTTCCAATCCTTCAGCTGCAATAGCTTTTCTATATGTAGGCCTAAACCACATCCTAGCACCACCAATGAATCAGCGTCCTCGGACAACGGCGCTAATTTACTGCTAAGCCCAGGGTATAGGGAATTTATAGTCCCCAATGTCTCTGGCACCAATTCAATAGGTGCTGAGCTAGAGCAGCTGTGCGAGATCATGGGGGCGCGCTGCTGAAAACAGGCAACCTGCTTAGTTACCTGTTTATCCGGGTTTATATGGTATAGCGTACGCCCCCGAGCTATGTTGCTTATATTGATATGCTTAGTTCGCGTAACAATAGGGCTATACTCTGCCAATGTTTGAGCGATAATGTTCTCGGCATAGTCGGGAAACAGCTGCTGAATAATGCGTTGATTTTGATTAAATCTACGCAGCACTACTCTAGACAACGTCGCCTCAGCAGTCTCTTGCTCAGCACTGTCATAAAAGGTTTGGTAATTTAGGTTTTTTAGCATACTAGTTATTCTTATCTTGGTAGCTAAGGTAGATAGATGTCACTTTTCGACCCCGAGCAAGCTCTCCCATTTTCGATGCAACGTCTTCCCGTTGATCTTTGCAGAAGTCGACCAAATCCTGCATCAGCTCAAGGTGTTCTTTGACCAGATTTCGCTCAACAATGGAAAGCACAGGCTTGCCATGCAAGAACTCTTTGAACAATTGGTCATGTTCACTCAGTATATTGTCGATGGCTTCCTGTTCGACCTTGTCTTGAGTAAGCAACTCACGTAAAGACGTGAGCAGGTCGCTTGCGCTGCGGAGCAGCAAAGTCAGTGAAGGGCGAGGCATCGTTAGCCTTGTTTCTCGTTATACGCTTCTTGTTTCGCTGACTCGGGAATTTGCTCCCAAGCGGTTTTGATGGGTAGAAATATTTCTATCGCATCTGATACAGGCTTAGGGTCATTACTAGTAGCCGCTTCAGACAGAAGTTCTAGCACATAGGTGTAAAGGTCATGCAAGTTAGTCGCAATTTCACCGCCTTTTTCATGATCCAAGGTATCACGAAGGTTGGCGATAATTGACGTAGCTTTGGCCAATGGCTTGCCTTTATTAACTAAATCGTTACGCTCGATACATCCTTTAGCAACCGACAGATTCTCCAAGGCCGCTTGCATCAGTAACAAGGTTATCTGGTGAGGATCAGCGGTACTTATTTGATCTTTAATACCCACCTGACGGTACTGGTTAATACCTTTATACATACTCAATTCCTATCGTTTCTTAGTTGCTGGCCATACTATTTGAGCCGGCTTTTATATTTAACCGAGGTTGGCGTAGATCCAACTCATCTGGCTGTTCATTTGTCCCATGGTAACGTCAAAAGCAGTATACTTGGCTCGGAGCGTTCTCTCGTAATCAGCCATTCGATCGTCAAGCGCAATCTGGGCTTTATCGACCCGACGCTGTTCCTGTTTAACGCTGTCTGAGCGTTGCTCCAAGATACCGCCCGTTTGTTCAAACGATTCAACAAACCCGTAAAAGGTATCAACCACTCCCCCTTCACCAGAAAAAACATGCTTGAGAGCTTCTGGATCTTCTTCTAGCCATTTTCTAAGTTCGCGAGTATTTACCTCAAGGCTTTGGTCATTAATGTCTGTGGGGTTATCTTTTTCATCGGTGGGCCATCGTATACCTAGCGCATAAAAAGTTATCACGCGATCAGGCTCTGTTGGGTGCGAGTAACCCACTGTAGCCATGCGCGACAGCGAGTTTTTCATTGAGCGAAACATAGCATCACCACTCAACACCTTACGGTCAGTATTCTCTTCGTCCCTCGCGACTTCTTCTGCACGGCTATATTTGTCAAGTTCAGTAATAACACGGTTATAAGCGTCAACAAATGCTTTAATATTCTCTACCGCAGTACTGTCATCGGCTTTAACCTCCAATTCAGTTGCACTGTCGGTAACGCGATTAACCGTGATATCGATGCCCGAGATCACTTCTCTAAATAGATTGGTATCGCTGGTGGCCTGAATACCGTTCACTTCGATAATGGCATTCGATGCTTCTTTGGTTAACGTCATACTGCCAAGCAAGCCATCAAGCGTAGTATCGCCAGCGCCGGTATTAGATATAGTCAAATTGTTGGCGTTACCTAACTCATCAACACCGGTTTTATCCGAATCAATGACTAACTGTGAACCACCGCCACTGTTGATGATGTTAGCACTCACCCCAAAGTTTCCGGCAGAATTGTTAATCTCTTCTCGTAACTGCCGCAATGTCATACCCGCAGTTACTTCTACGGTAAACGTTTCTTCGTTGTCCCCACTCCCCGCTGAAAATGTAAGTTGGGTATCAACATCACTAACCACAGAAGAGTCACTAGCAAACACCATCGAACTTGACAAGCGCGAGCCTTGAGCGATTTGCTGAACATCAACGTCGTAGGTGCCGTTTGCGGCACGATTGTTCATTGAAACATCATAAGGTCCGTTGTAGCCATTGCTGCTTGATGACGAGCTATCTTGGTTGTCATCATCGTCCTCATCCTCATCCTCATCAGGGATAGCACTGTCAACCCGACTAGCAATTTGTCCATCGACCAATGCCATGCGAGGAAATAGTTTGTCAGCATCCCGAAGCACATCCAACTGCTTACGAAAAGCACTCATAGCTGACTTTACGGCACCAACCGCAGATAAAGTTACATCGAGCGTATCTTTACGCTCGTCCAATCGCGCCTGTTGCGGTACCCGTCTTGCCTCAATCGATACTTCGATTAGGGCTTCTAGATCGAGTCCACTACCAATACCTGCTGCACTGATACCTGACATAGTCTGTTACCTATATTTACACCATTTGATCGACAAACAATCCCGTCGTTTCGCTTATGGCGTCCTGGAAGTTAGCCAGGCGCTGTTGTAGTTCACGAAACTCTTCAGTAGGGATCTCTCGTATTAGTTCATCGGTCGATTTATTAAAAACTGAAGTAAAAAGCTCACCGTTGCGATCATCTACTACAAATTTTACATCGCGTTTTTGCACATCTGGAATCTGATTAAGAGAATCCACAACACTTTTAAGCTGCTCCCGCTGCTCAGCAAGGCTATCTCGCTGCTGCTCTCGAAGTTGTTGTGTCTCTTTTAGTTGCTCTTCGATTTTAGCTTGCGCAGCACCTTCAGCTTGCGGGTTAAGCTGCTCATTCCTCTGCAAATTTTGCGCCGGATTGTCAACTCGGGAACCGCTTTGTGCTGAAGTAGGTGACACCGACCCAGATTGGTAGCTAATAGAACTAGTTAAAGTTGTGACATTACTATCCATTCTAACCCCCCCTAAACGAAAAGAGCCACACCTATCAGTATAAGTGTGGCTGCATACTTAATCTATTTCCCAGCGAACTGTTACACGAGCGCTAGTGCAGCCTGTGGACGTTGATTTGCCTGAGCCAAAATAGAAGTACTGGTTTGTTGTAGGATCTGTGCCTGAGTCAACTTAGCGGTCTCTACTGCAAAGTCAGTATCCTTGATTCGTGAGCGAGCACCGCTAACGTTCTCGGAGATGTTCGACAGGTTACGAATGGTAGATTCAAAACGATTTTGAATCGCACCCAGACCAGCGCGTTCTTCATCTACTAACTTCAGTGCCGCGTCAATATCAGCCATTGCATCGGACGCATCATCAGGCGAAGAAATTGAAATACCGTCTACACCCAAACCACTAGCAGTAATGGTTTGAGTAATAGCAACGTTGATCTTCTCACCCGCGTTTGCCCCTACTAGGAAGTCAGCACTGTATGCTCCATCTAGCAGGTTAGTGCCACCAAAGTTGGTTGTTTCGCCCACACGGGTAATTTCTGCTTTAAGCTGTGATACCTCAGCTTGTAGCGCAATACGGTCATCAGTGTTGTTCACACCGTCTTGTGACTGAACTGCCAGTACCCGCATACGCTGTAGCATGTTGGTCACTTCATCCATTGCACCTTCTGCGGTTTGAGCCACCGAGATACCATCTTGCGCATTCATTACCGCACGGTCCAGACCTTGGATCTGAGATGTCATTCGGTTTGAAATTTGCAAGCCTGCAGCATCATCTTTTGCGCTGTTGATGCGGAAACCAGAGGATAGACGCTGGTAAGCGGTATCGAGGTTGTTGCCAGAGTTAAACAGCTGGCGTTGTGCGTTCAGTGACGACACATTGGTATTGACAACTAATGCCATAATTTGAGCCTCCTAAGATTTACTCACCCTGCTTTGAACCTGTACAGGTTGAGCTAAAAACCATCCTAAGTTGTTGAACCCTTGGCATTGAACCTATGCCAAGACAACTTTTAATGGACCAAAGTTGTAGTAACTTCGTACTCTTTAACGGCATGTGAGTAGAGAGCTTTAGGAAAAATTCGAAAAAAGCGGAAAAAAATTGCCGCTTTTGAGGCTAGGGGGGCAACAACGCTCTGCAGGCAAGGGCTCAGCGAGTATAGCTAACTAGTAATTGGCAGTATGTATTGCCATAATTTAGATGTTTTTCAAGCAGTGAGTTACTTTCACATGTGCCAAAATTCTGTTGTTCATTGTTGGCACACGCTTTGCTTTATATTTAATGCGGCATGAACCACCGCAAAAAAAGGCCAAGTGTGCAACCTACACACTTGACCGAATCGCTCGAAACGATAGGAGATTGAGAGCGAAACTAAAGGCGCAACTTATTTGATTTTGGAATTGAGCCTCCTAAGAGTAAATTGCGCTGATGCAGTCTGAGGACGGTGGATTGAACCCCACCGTCCTTTCTTTTTATTATTAACCTAGTAGAGACAGTGCAGCCTGAGGACGTTGATTTGCTTGAGCCAAAATCGTAGTAGATGTTTGCTGCAGAATCTGGAAGCGAGTCAGCTCTGCGGTCTCTTTTGCAAAATCAGTATCTTTAATACGCGAACGAGCAGCAGTCACATTCTCAGAGATGTTCGACAAGTTGCGAATGGTTGATTCGAAACGGTTTTGAATCGCACCCAAGTTTGCTCGCTCTTCGTCCACGAGCTTCAGCGCGGCGTCAATATCAGCCATCGCATCTGACGCATCATCAGGAGACGAGACAGAGATACCATCTACCGCCAAACCACTCGCGGTAATGGTTTGAGTAATCGCCACATTGATTTTTTCACCAGCATTCGCCCCCACCAAGAAATCGGCGCTGTAGCTACCATCTAATAAATCAATACCACCAAATTTGGTCGTGGTGCCAACACGAGTAATCTCAGCTTTTAACTGTGACACTTCAGCTTGAAGTGCGATTCGGTCATCGGTGTTGTTCACACCATCTTGCGACTGAACCGCCAGTACACGCATACGCTGAAGCATGTTGGTCACTTCGTCCATTGCACCTTCTGCAGTTTGGGCGACCGAAATACCATCTTGCGCATTAAGCACTGCACGATCAAGACCTTGAATTTGAGTGGTCATACGGTTAGAAATTTGCAAACCTGCGGCGTCATCCTTTGCACCGTTAATACGGAAGCCAGAAGATAGACGTTGGAACGCGGTATCCAAGCCGTTGCCTGAGTTGAACAATTGACGCTGTGCGTTGATTGACGACACATTAGTGTTTACATACAAACCCATGATTCTTCTCCTATCGATTTATACCATTAATTGGTTTTATCTAGCTGTCAGTTTTGTATTTTTGTCTGACTTAACTTTATTAACGGCAGCACTTTTGTTTTCTTTAGCACTTTTTATTTACCGTTTAATCTTTTAAAACAAAAAGGGCGCTTCTCAATAGAAGCACCCTTTATAACGGCTCGATATGAAAAATCTTTAGGCTTAAATGTAGTTAAATAACGTTAACTGACTTATTCGACTGTATGACGCGTAAGAGGTGTTTAGCGCTAGCTCAGCCTGCTGTAGTTCTGTCACGGCGGCAGCAAAGTCCACCTCACTGAGTGCTGCTCGAGACTGCTGATTGATCACATCCATAGCTCTCGCCGCATCTCGTACCGAGTCCAGCGAGTTCCCCCTAGCCCCTACACTGCCCTGAGTTAAGTTGAGCTTTTCGAGTGCGTTATCGAGACCAACAATAAAATCATTTTGCGCTTCGGTGTAGTCCTCGCCAAGTACCGAAGGGTCTTCGAGTGCAGCAATAAAGTCACCTAAAGTGTTAAGAATATTCCGTTTTTCTGGAACCGCTAATTCGAACTGCTCTGCCGCGGGAACCCCCGCGGTTACGTCAATAGCCAAGCCAGCAAAAGAAATTGGCTGCCCGACTACAAAATTCCCAGTGTCTAGCACCGTCCCACCACTATCTTGGATAGTGTAAGTATCTGGAGTACCAGCAGTTGTAGTCACTGTAAACGCATTGTTTGCCGCAACAAATGGATCGTAGTTGTTATTATGAAAGCTATCATAAGCAGCCTGATCACTAACGGTTGTGTTTACGCCGGCTGTTAGGTCATTGCTTATCAAACGCTTCTGTACATTATCAAAGACCTCTTGACCAGTGTCATAGCTTTGAATAAACACCGAAGAAGACACTTTAATGTCATTCTTGCCATTATCACCTTGATAGTTGTATTCATTGCCATCGTAAACATATGGCTGCTTGTGGGTCTGAAAACCCGCGAAAATGTATGAGCCATCAGCCGCTTTACTATTCATAAAGTCCAATAGCTGGTCTTGAATTTGCCTCAGTTCCTGCGCCAAAGAAGCTCGTTCAGTATCACCGATAATGCCATCACCAGATTGAATACCGAGCACTCGAGCCCGTTGCGATGCAGTGATCATCCCTTCCAGTACAGACTCCTCAAAGTTAAGAGCACTCTCAAGGACTGTTCCGTTTTTCAAATGCTGCTCGGTCAATGTAATTTCAGTACTCAAGAACATTGTTTTGGTCATGTCTGACGGACCATCAGCGGCAGTGAGTAAGCGTTTATTGGTGACCAAGTGTTGATTGGTCTTTTGCACTCGCTCCTGACCATCGAGTACGCCCGCTAGTGAGCTGAAATAGATATTTGGAGTTGATACGCGCATCATAGTCATTACCTCACTGAGCTAAGTAGCGTATTGAAAGTGTCTTGCGCTACGCTAATTACCTGTGCAGAAGCCGCATAAGCTTGTTGGAATCTGACTAAGTTCGCAGCTTCTTCATCGAGGTTTACCCCAGATATCGACAAGTGACGCTGTTCACTTTGCTCAAACAGAGACTTGGCAGCCGCTTCCGACGTCCTCGCTTCACTGGTTTTACCACCAATGAAGCTCACGATACTGGCATAAGCATCGTTTAAGGTCATTTTGTTGTCGCCGGTGGTCGCCAAGCTTTTCCGTACAAGGTCGTCTTGTTGAAGGTTTACCATTTCTAACGCGTTGAAGTTGTCGTTGAAACCCTCGGTATTGTAACCAACGGTAAACACATCACCCTGCATCGCATCGCCGTCAATATTGATATCAAAACCCGGATCAGGAACTAGACCTGCCGTCGCAAAGATTTGCTGACCGGCGGAAGCAGCCGGTGCTGTACCCATAAGTGCACCAGTACCATCGAATACCTCATAATCGCCAGCGGCGTTGATCCGCACTTCATGCGGACCATTGATATCGTAGCCACCGGGCAAAGTGAAATAACTGGAGGCTGGATCGGTATCGTAGATATCATCGATCGTTACTTCTGCGTTACCTCGGTTATTCAGTTCTCTTTCAACGCGAATGGGGGCTGCAAACGCAAGCTTTTCCGGCTGAGTCATCGAAACCGTCATTTGGACTGCTGCATCTCTAGTGGGCTGCAGGATGAACCGGTCACCCGCCGCAAAACCGCCTGAACTTAAATCAAGGTCCAGTCCATCGATTTGGAAGTTGGTCGGTGGGGTTGTGCCTGCTATTACAGCATCAATTGGCTTATCACCTTCATAGCGCTGAATTTCAAAATTAGTAGGCGAGGTAAAAGTGACTCGATAATCGTAAGGAGTGACTTGGTCACCTTCACCTGGCACAAAGCTTCCTAGTATTTGCCCTGTACCGGTGTTAGAGCTGAGCTCTTTACCGTCAAAGGTAGGCAAGGTGAAAATATCCAAACCAAGGTCACCATTGAGGTCCATACCCAAGCGGTTTTGCTGATTAAATGCGTCCATTAAGGCGATCGACATTTGCCCTAGCTGATTTCGGCTGACGTCCATGGCGCTTTTACGATACTCCAAAAGCCCACCAATTTTCCCGCCAATATCATCATAACCGATCACTCGAGGTACCCCAGCAAGGCTAAGGGTCATATCACGTTGAGTGTTGTCCGGGTCCCCAAGAACCATATTGATTTGAGCTACATCACCAGCCAACACCAGAGCCTGACCTGACTGTAGAAACACCAAACGTGTACCATTAGGCTCGTCAACGGTGTTAATCGACATCAACTCAGAGAGTTCCCGAATGGCTTGATCCCGTTGGTCCGCCAAGGTCGCTTTGTCCCCATCCAGCGGACTACCACCCAAGGCTTGGATTTCTTGATTTATCTCGTGAATGTTGCGCAGCAACACATTCACCTCGTCAGCTTTAACTTCAAGATCCTCATTGATTGCGTTCTCTTGAATGGTGTACTGCTCAGACAAGGCTCTGAATCGATCGGATAGCGCGCCAAACTGAGATAGGGCCAACTCACGCGTTGACAGGGCAGTGGGATTATCCGTTACCGCATGTAACTGGGTAAACAGGTCGTCGATTTTTGGGCTAATGTTCAGCGCATCGTCACTCAAAATAGTGTCGATGTTACTCGCTTCCTGCAAGTACGCTTCACGGTTGCGGTAAGTGGAAAGGTCGCGGAACATTTGTGCCTGAGCAAAGTTATTAATTACCCGCTCTGTGTAGCCGTCACGCACCCCGCCCAATACATCGGCGCTGTAAAACGTCCGCTGCAGTGTATAGCCTGGTGTATTGACGTTAGTAATGTTGTTACTGGTAGTAGTTAGCAAACGCTGACTACTGACAACCCCGGATGTACCTATCGTTAGTAAGTCGTTCATCGCCATAGTGATCGTTACTCCACATTGTCACTGGCCGAGCCGAAGCTCTGGAAATACCGTCCATTCATAATGCTTATTATCTTGTTCGCGTACTGAGGGTCGGTGGCATAACCTGCCGCCTGTAGTTCCTCGGCGTAACGCTCGCCATCGCCAGCATTGGCTAAGGCTTGTTGATAACGCGGCGACTGAACAAACTTAAGGTAATCCCGAACACTTTCTTCGAACGAGCCATAGGCGCGGAAAGAGGCGGTTTCACGTCGAGCTTCACCACCGCGGTACTCCAGAGTACTGACAATCGCTTTGTCGCCATCCCAGCGACGATCCGCTTTGATGCCGAACAGGTTGAAGCTACTGCTCCCGTCACCCTTTGCCATAACCCGTTGCCCCCAACCCGATTCCAGTGCGGCTTGTGCGACCACCACAGCAGGATCGAGTCCATGCCTGGGTGCCCATTTCTCCACTAACGGCATCATCTTGCTGATAAACTCTTCAGGAGAGGCAAATTGTTGCCCTTCTGCTTTGCCTACCTCAGCCGGGTTGCCGTCCGCACTGGCAATATTCGTAGTTTTAGTTTGATTTTCAGCTGCTTGCGTAGCCAACACCGTAGAATATTCAGTATTCGTGCCAACAATTTCAGTTGCGGGGACAAACTGTTTTTCAGCACGTGCTCGTTGGGTCAGATAGTGGAGTTCATCGCCACGAACGTAGGCCGCTGGCTTAATATCGGAAGAATCAGGGTCGAGCTGTGCAACAATCAAATCAGCCAGGCCGAGCGCGCCGGAAGACGACAGCTCGGTGGCCAACTGGTTATCGTACATATCCCGATAGGTTTGAGTATGTCGGTTGTTCAGCGGCGAGTCGGTTTCAAACATCGCGTTCGCTTGGCGCATCTGCTTTAGCAGCATCTGCATGAACATACCTTCGAACTTGCCAGCAACCTGTTGCAGCGCTTTCTTTTCATCTTTTTGCGCAGCGCTACGCAGCTCATCAAGACTTGCGATGTCGTGGTAGTTACTGCCAGCCGTATTTTCTAGGGGACGCATTACCATTTAGATCACCATCAACTCGCCTTGGATGGCACCCGCTTGCTTAAGCGCTTCGAGAATAGATACCAAATCGCCCGGTGCAACCCCTACCCGATTCACCGCGCGCACTAAGTCGTCGAGCGACGCGCCTGGGTCGAAGTGGAACATACGTGAATCCGCTTGCTCGGTTTGAATATCGGTGACGGTACCTTCCACCGTTTGGCCATTACCCAAGGCATTGGGCTGGGAGACAAACGGTGTTTCAGAAACACGAATAGTTAAGCCGCCGTGAGTAATCGCCGCGGGCAACAAGCGCACATCTTTGCCGATCACAATCGTGCCGGTACGCGAGTTAACAATAATCCTAGCCGACTCCGAGGCAGGCTCAAAGGTCAGGTTTTCCAGCGTAGACAGATAGGCGACCCGCTGACCTGGGTCACGCGGTGCATACACCCGTACTGAAGCAGCATCCAACGGCATCGCCGTATTGGGGCCAACTAGGGCGTTAATCGTGTCAGCCATGCGCTTCGCGGTGGTGAAGTCAGAACGCTTCAAGTTAAAAGTAATAGTATCGCCCTGCATAAAAGGCGATGGGACTTCGCGCTCTACAATCGCGCCGTTAGGAATACGGCCAACCGTTGGCGTGTTAGAGATCACCTTCGAGCCATCAGCCCCCTCGGCGCCAAAACCACCAACAATTAAGTTACCCTGCGCCAAGGCGTACACCTCACCATCGGCACCTTTCAAAAAGGTCTGCAACAAACTTCCGCCGCGTAAGCTTTTTGCTTCGCCCACTGCCGATACCGTGATATCGATAGTCTGGCCGGGCTTTACAAATGGCGGCAGCTCCGCATGTACCGCCACCGGCGCTACATTACGGATCCGCAAGTTGCTGCCCTCTGGCATGCTAATGCCGAAGTTACGCAGCATGGTGGCAAAGCTTTGCTCAGCGAACTCACTGTTACGCTCACCGGTGCCGGGTAAACCCACCACCAAGCCATAGCCAATCAGTTGGTTCGAGCGAACCCCTTGCACGTTGGCCACATCTTTGATCCGAGCGGCCTGCGCCAGGTTAATTTGGCTTAGCGTCAGTGCCAGTACCAATGCGGTTAGAAGTTTGTTCAACATAGTGTTACTCCCCTTGCGGGCCTCTGTTTACAGCGGCCACAGCGGGCTGTTAAAGAATTTCGTTAGCCATCCCTTCTGGGTGGTATTGGCAAAATCGCCGGTACCGCCGTACTGGATGCGGGCATTTGCCACACGCAGTGAAGGGATGGTGTTATCAGGACCCACGTCTTCCGGGCGAACAATACCGGTTAGACGAATGTATTCGTTACCGTTATTCAACATCAGCCACTTCTCGCCGCTGATAACCAGGTTGCCGTTATTCAGCACTTTCACCACGTTCACCGCGATGGAGCCGCTTAGGCTGTTACTTTGGG
The DNA here is from genome assembly GCF_000429505.1 of Aliagarivorans taiwanensis DSM 22990. Taxonomy (GTDB): domain Bacteria; phylum Pseudomonadota; class Gammaproteobacteria; order Enterobacterales; family Celerinatantimonadaceae; genus Aliagarivorans; species Aliagarivorans taiwanensis. The sequence goes on from NZ_AUBZ01000005.1 coordinate 61,059, forward strand.
CAGCATCAGCTTCGCCGGCAAAATCGTTATTGCCGGAGTAACCAAATTCAATCGGCGCGCCATTAATAGTGGCAGGCCCCCACGGTGTGGTGACTTGGCCGACGTTGATATTGTTCGATTTACTGGATTCGTTGGTCGCTGATTTGCTGGCCTGGGTACGCTCTTGCAGGTTTACCACAAGGGTGTCACCCAGGTAGATACCAGTGCGATCAGCATACAAGTCGTTGGCGTAGTTTTCCGTAAATAACGACCCTGTGACCTGCGCATCCATGGCGGGCTCCTCTGGATAAACTGGGGCAAACGCAGGATCGTCAGGCACAATCGCGTTGTTGACACTGGCACAACCGGCTAGACCCAGGCACAACAGAGAAAAGGTTAACTTGTACATACAACACCTCAATGCTTATAGCTGTTGAGTTGCAAAGTTCAGCATCTGATCCACGGTAGAGATAACTTTCGAGTTCATCTCATAGACCCGCTGAGCTTCAATAAGATTGACCAGCTCTTCGGTGACATTCACGTTCGAGGTCTCTAAGGCCCCTTGGTGAATACCACCCAGTCCGTTTTCGGCAGCAATACCCTGTTGAGGGGCACCACTCGAGCCGGTCTCCAAATAAAGGTTTTGTCCCACTGGCTCAAGACCCGCAGGGTTTACAAAATCGGTAATAGTAATCTGGCCAATCACCTGGCTTGCTGCCTGACCGGCCACCTGCACACTCACCTCACCGTCTTCACCCACGGTAAAGCTTTGCGCATCTTCTGGTACCTGAATCTCAGGCTGCAGCGGATAGCCAAAGCCCGGAGTCACGATGGTGCCATCTTCGTTAAGCGAGAACTGACCATTGCGGGTGTAGGCAATGTTGCCATCAGGCATCAAAATCTCGAAAAAGCCACGGCCGTTGATCATTAAATCAAAGGCGTTATCGGTGGTTTGCACGTTACCTTGTTGGTGGTCTTTTTGGGTGGCCACAACTTTGGCACCCACACCAATCATCAGGCCCGAAGGCATGGTGGTGTTTTGCGAAGAACGACCGCCCGGTTGGTTGATGGTTTGGTACAGCAAGTCTTCAAACACGGCGCGGGATTTTTTGTAACCCACGGTGCTGGCATTCGCCAGGTTGTTCGAAATTACCGAAACGTTGGTTTGCTGGGCATCTAACCCTGTTTTACTAATCCAAAGTGCAGGATGCATAATTTACTCCTTGATCCTAGGTTAGACGCAGCAGGCTGCTTGCTGCTCGGTCATTCTCATCGGCGGTTTTCATCATTTTTACTTGCATCTCAAACTGCCGCTGTAAACTAATCATGTGGGTCATTTCCTGAACGGGATTGACGTTACTTGCTTCTAACGCGCCTTTAATCACCCCCACGGTGGCATCGGGTACAATGCCTTGGCCATCGGTACGACGGAACAAGCCATCTTCCCCTTTGGTCAACGCCGCATAGTCTGGGCGGCTAAGCTTGATGCGGTTGATCTCTTCCAGCGCATCAGGCAGTGCGCCTTCAGGGCGGATCTCAACCGTACCGTCTTCGTGGATCTGCAGTTTCTCAACCGGCAGAGGAATGATAATTGGCGCGTCTTGGTTACCCAGTACCGGCTGCCCTGAGCTGGTCTGCAATACCCCGGCTGGCGAGATAGTAAAGTTACCGTTGCGGGTTAACGCTTCCTGACCATCTTTATCCTGAATCGAAATCCAACCATCGCCCTTAATAGCAACGTCAAGATCTCGACCAGTGGTTCGGATCCCTCCCCCTTCAAAGTTCTGGGTGGGACGCTCGGTCATAGCAAATACCCGAGAAGGCATGCCCGGCCCAAAGGCCTGCATGGTTCTGGCGTTTTCCAAGTCCGCTTTGAAACCGGTGGTATTCGCATTGGCAAGGTTGTTACCCCTTACCGAAAGCGAATGCATGTTCTGCTTTGCCCCGGTCATCGCGATATACAGCAAGTTGTCCATTTTTTTTCCTTCGTCAAATGACTGACTTTTTTATGGAAAATGCAAGCTTGATGCCAAGGAGAGAAAGGAATAGTAATTACTGGAATTATTTAGGGTTTTTAATAACTTACGGCGCCAGAAAAAACAAACGGGAGGCCGAGGCCTCCCGCTATTCGTCGCTACAGTCAGATTAACGGATCTGGATGATGGTTTGTTGCAAGGTGGAGTTCACTTCCAGCGCTCGCGAGTTCGCCTGGAAGTTACGCTGGGCGCTAATCAGGTTTACCAGCTGCTCGGTCAGATTAACGTTGGCCTGCTCTAGCGAGGCCGAGTTGATCTTACCAAAGGTACCGGTATTCGCTTCACCAGCAATCGCCTCACCACTTCGCTGAGTTTGCTGCCATGCGGTGTCGCCAATCTGGCCCAGACCTTGGTTGTTGTTAAACTGAGCCACCGCCACTTTGGCGATATTGGTCGTGGTACCATTTGAGTAAGAAGCTACCACCAGACCCTCTGGGCTAATATCGATACCGGTCAGTTTACCTACGGTAGAACCATTTTGAGATAGGTCGCTAACCTCAAAGGCGGAGTTGAACTGGGTTACGTTGCCGTAGTTAAACAGGAGCTGTTGGGTAGATTCAACAGAACCAGTCACCGGGTCCCAAACACCACCAATATTACCTAACTCCTCAGTCTCGATAACCGCTGGATCTTGGTTTGCTAACTGACCAGAGCTATCAAACGTCAACACAGCTGCATCAGGAATAGTTGTATTAGGGTTGCCAGGGTCAGGGGTAATATTGTTAGTACTGTTATCGATGTTTACGGGCTCCCCATCAACATAGACAAACTTGTACCAAGTATTTGCAGTAGTCTGGTCTTTCACAAAGTACGTTTCTGCAACGTGGGCCCCACCTTGACTGTCATACACTGTGACCGAAGTTGCAGATGTATAAGTATCACTATCAGCAGGGTTAAAAAATGTAACATCATGACTGGTTCCATTGGATGGCAGGTTAAAGCTCATACCAATGTCTGTGGTCATAGTGGGCGTTCCCACTTCAGCGCTAATCTGAATGGGGCGTGTTGCCGCCATACTTACCGCAGATGGCGTTCCACTAGAGTTTACAGTGTACCCCTGTAAGAAATCACCCTGCGAGTTAACAATAAAGTTCTCCGAGTTCAGCTTAAAGGCACCAGCGCGGGTAAACTCGCGAGTCTGAGTGGTTAGGTCAGACGCGGTAACAAAGAAGCCTTCGCCGCTAATCGCCAAATCCAGCGAGTTCTGGGTGAACTGCAAGCTACCTTGTTGGAACTGCTGGGCCACATCGATGGTTTTTACACCGTTACCTACCGCGGTTTGGGCGTTGGTAAAAATCGAGGTGGCGTACACATCGGCAAACTCAGCACGCGACTCCTTAAAGCCCACAGTGTTAACGTTCGCGATGTTGTTCGCGGTAACGTCCAGATCTTTTTGCGAGGCGTTTACCCCACTTAGAGCGATATTAAATGACATCTCTCAATCTCCTATCTTTCTTTTATTGGGGTTATCCCTTCGCGACTTCCAGCACATCATTCATAGAGATGCCGCCCAAGCCATTTAGATTCACTACTACACCCGAGGTCGAACTACCCAGGCTCACGCTACCCACATCTGCATAGGTAGCCGTTGGCAAAGTGGTTTGCTTGCCACCTTGGGTTGCCGATACCGTTACGTTGTAAATACCTGCAGGAGCGACGCTGCCATCGGCCAGTGTGCCGTCCCACTCAAATTTAAGGTTGCCGGCGCCGCCTTCCATCGGAATGGTCGCCACCGTTTCACCCACGCTGTTCTCGACGGTCACGCTCACATTACTGACATCTGAGCTGGCCACCGCCACACCCGAGAAGCCTGTGCCATCGCTATAGCCGTAATCCAGAGGTACCAGTACTTGTTGGCCTACCAAGGTGGATGCTTGCAACGCGGCTTGAGAGTTCATAATGGAGTTCAAGTCATCCATTTTCTTGCCAAGCTCAACGATCCCTTCCGAGGTTTGGAAAGACGACATCTGGGCAATCATCTCGGCGTTGTCCACCGGTTTACTCGGATCTTGGTATTGCAACTGGGTGGTCAGCAGCGAGAAGAAGTCTTCTTGGTCAAGCTGCTGGCTCTGTTGCTCCGGAACAATTGATTCCGGCTCCCAATACAATCCACTATTTTGAAGAGGTGATACTGTTGACACGCCCTACTCCTTAACTGTTACCGCGACCAAGGGTCAAGGTGCTGTTTAGCATCTGCTTGGCTGCTTCGGTGACCTGAACATTTGCCTGATAGTTGCGCGACGCACTCATCATGTCGGCCATCTCTTCAATCACATTCACATTCGGTTTGAAGATGTAGCCTTCTTCATTGGCCAGCGGGTGCTCGGGGTAGTACTCCATACGCAGCGGCGCATCGCTCTCAACGATACCGGCCACTTGTACACCCACAGAGTCAGCGCTGTGCTGGGCATTTTGCAGCTCAGCGGCAAACACTGGCTTGCGCGCACGATAGGTGCCCTCGGTGCTGTTGCTGATCGAGTCGGCGTTTGCCAAGTTACTGGCGGTGGTATTCAATCGAACAGATTGCGCCTTCATCGCTGAAGCACTTACATCAAATACTCTGAAAAAACTCATGATTACTGTCCTTTAATTGACTTTTGCAAACCACTGAACTTGGAATTCAGGAAGGTAATACCCGCTTGGTACTCCAAACCGTTCTGCATGAACATGGCCTTTTCCTGCTGCATATCGACAGTGTTGCCATCACCGGTGTCTGGCTGATCGGGAACCCGATAGCCTTGATCCAGAGGACGCATCTTGCCAGCAGTCAGGTGGCCTTCATGGGTAGTCGCTAACCGAAAGGCTTGCTGCCCACTCTTCGCCTGTGCCATCGCTTTTTTGAAGTCAATGTCTTGCGCTTTGTAATGTGGGGTATCGGCGTTGGCGATGTTACTCGCTAGCACTTCTGAGCGGCGGGCTCGCACGCCAATTGTGTGTTGATGTACGCCAAGTGCTTTATCAAATGAAATTGCCATAGTTACCTCACATTGTGTCTCGAGGTATATCTAGCAACCGTTATGCCAAGTTTTATTGACGCTGTATTTCTGGGGGTTTAGCAGGATGTGCCGCCCACCCTAGTCTGATGAAGGAGGGGGAAGCGGCAAGGGGCGGCAAACATTGCCCCTGATAGGTAATCGCTTATTTTAGCTTGTAAACTATGCCTGGGTGGCAACGGATCATCTCAAAGGCATCAGTCAGGCCGGTAATCGACTCCGACGCCCCAAGCATCAAGTAACCGCCGGGGTTTAAGGCCTTAGCGAACTGATTAAGGATCTTCGATTTCACTTCGGCGTTAAAGTAGATCAGTACATTGCGGCAAAAGATAATGTCGAACTTGCCCATTAGCGCATAGCTATCCAGCAAATTTAAGGCTCGAAAGTTTACGTGCTGTTTAACTTTCGCATTCACCTGATAACGACCATTATCGGCAGGTTCAAAAAACTGACGCTTGCGCTCCGGCGACAAACCACGGTTAAGCGCCAAAGAATCGTAGATACCCTGTTTACAGTGATCGAGCATCGACGGAGAGATGTCGGTTCCCACCACCTGCACGCCCTTAATCATACCTGGCCGCTTGCTTTGGAACTCCATCGAAGACATCACGATAGAATATGGTTCCTGCCCCGACGAACACGCCGCAGACCAGATCTTCACCGGCCGCGCCAAGCCTTTAAACTCAGGCAGTAGCTTTTCGCCTAGCAATTGGAAGGGATATGTATCACGAAACCACAGCGTTTCGTTGGTGGTCATCGCATCGACTACAGCGGCGCGCAGATCGCGCTCACGCAGACTCATCGAGCGCTGAACCAGCTCATTCAAGCTGGCAATGTCAAACTTAGCCATCAAAGGCGAAAGACGGCTTTTTACCAAGTACTGCTTATTTGCCCCCAAAACAATTCCGCACTGCTGTTCCAGGAATGCGCAGAACTGTTTGTAGACATCTTCGGTTAAATTTCTCAAGATGCGGAATTCCGAAACTTAGGCATTAACATCTATATAGACTTGCGCACGGCAGCGGCAAGTTCATCTGGGTTAAACTTCGCGATAAAGTCGTTGGCCCCTACTTTTGTCACCATCGCCTGGTTGAACACACCACTAAGTGAAGTGTGCAAAATAATGTGCAGATCTTTTAGGTCAGGGTTGGCGCGTACCTCAGCGGTAAGGGTGTAACCATCCATCTCCGGCATCTCGATATCCGATATCACCAAGGCAATCTGATCTGTAATCGGCGCGTCTTGCGCCATCTTTAGCAACATATCGAGCGCATCTCGCCCATCTTTGCAAAGAATCACATCGACACCGAGTGACACCACCGCCTTTTTAACCTGATTCCGCGCCACCGATGAGTCATCAACCACCAAGATTTTCTTGTCCAGCTGAACGTTCTCAGCGGCCTCTTTGACGATCTCTTCGCTTACCGTGGTATCAACCGGCGAGATCTCATCAAGGATTTTTTCTACATCTAAGATAGAAACAAGCTCGTTGTCGACCTCGGTAACAGCCGTTAGGTAGTTGAACTTACCCGCGCCTTGTGGCGGTGGCAGAATATCTTCCCAGTTCATATTTACGATGCGCTCAACCGAATCGACCAAGAAGCCTTGTACGCTGCGGTTGTACTCAGAGATAACAATGAAGCACTTGCTCAAGTCTTTGATGGCTGGGCCGCCGGTTGCAAGGCTGAGATCGATAACCGAGATGGTTTGCCCACGAATATGCGCAACCCCACGAATAACTGAATTCAACTTAGGTAAGGCTGTTAAAGGGGGGCATTGCAGCACCTCTTTTACTTTGAACACGTTAATACCATAACGCTGACGCCCAACCAATTTAAACAGCAACAGCTCTAAGCGGTTTTGCCCCACGAGTTGCGTACGCTGATTAACTGAATCCAGAATCCCGGCCATATTAAAGGTCTCTCCTGACTAAACAAGGCACTATATTTGCAAGCCCCTTGTTGATTTCATCGTCCATGCTCAGAACGTCGAGTCTTTGACGAAGATGTTCGTTCAATGTGTTGCAGACTACCTAAGCATAGACAAAAACCAAAGGGCTTTTAGTGATTTATCGGAATCAGTGCGGATATGATTAATTTTTTAGTGGTTGTCGCTGGTCTTTTAACCAGTTTCGTTAGTATCGCCTCTGACAAGCATGTAGAGCTGCAATCTCGTGCCGAAGCCTTTGTGGCGGAGTTCGTCGAGCAAGACCCAGCCACAAAAACCGAGCTCACCGCCAACACCCTCGACCCGCGCACCCAAATCATTGACTGCCCTTCAGATTTTCAATTTGAGCTGGCCAGCGGCGAAGTGCGCCGTAACACCAGTGTGCTAGTTACCTGTGCTGAAGACATTAATTGGCGACTCTATATTCCGGTGCGTATCACTCAGTTGGTTGCGGCGGTCACGGTGGTCAAGAATCTCGATCCCGGCACGACCCTCGACGCATCAACAGTTGAACTCAACTACGTGCCAAGTAACCTGGCCCGTGGCAACTACTATATAGACCCATCCGATCTGTTCGGCGCCAAGGTGAAGCGACAGCTGCGTAAAGACCGCGTAATTACCGGCCGCGACATCTGCATTGTTTGCAAAGACGACATCGTCAACATCTCTGCAGGCGTTGGCGGACTCAGCGTTTCGACCGAAGGGACAGCTTTGTCTGACGGCAGCTTGGGTGATAACATACGCATCAGAAACAACCAGTCACAGCGCATCGTTACAGGGCGTGTTGTCGGGTTGGGCCGGGTCAGCGTTAATTTTTAGGTTTTTCTCAAAAAAGTAGTAAAGTTAATTGAGGCAAGGCCGATAGCTTTACTGAATACGAAGTACATATAAACTGTGGGGCGCCATAATGGCTATCAATATTAACAACTTAAGCGGAAACCGCCCAAACCAGCTCGATACCAATCGAAGCGCTGAAAAAGGACAGCCTGGCCTAGATAAAGCCGAGGCAAAAGGGTCTACCGCCGCCCAGGATTCAGTAATGCTGACCGATGAAGCTCAACAACTGACTCGTATTCAGCAGAATCTACTTAGCGACCCAGCTAACCGTAGTGAGAAGGTTGAAGCGCTCAAGCAAGCCGTTGCTGACGGCAGCTACAAAGTCGATGCCGACCAAGTAGCCAAGAAAATGGGCGCTTTCGAAGGCGAACTCAATAAAGTTTTCTAATCGGCCTTGGTGATGTTAAGTAAGCTACTGGATACTCAAGAGCAGCAACTCACGTTGCTGCTTTCCTTGTTGGAAAAAGAAAATCAATCACTGGTTCAAGACGACATGAGCCAACTACAAGCCGTCACCAAGCAAAAACACGAACTGCTTGACGCCATCCAACAAACCGATCAAGCCCTCGCCCAACACGCCGAACAGCTAAAAACCGACAGCGACCTCGCCAAGCGTGTTGAAGTGCTCCAGTCCCTGCTGAGCGAATGCCAACAGCATAACGAAGTCAATGGCGCACTAGTTAACGAAAGCCAAGAAAATGTAGAGCAACTTCGCCGCGTTGTAGACCAACTGCGTTTCGAAGACACATCTACCTATGACAAAGATGGTAAGAAGCATTCCAGTCAGCGCTCGGGGCGTGGGTTTAAGGCTTAGCCATTTAACCATTTTCGATCTAAGAAGGGATGGCAATGCCATCCCTTTTGTTATTCCAAGCCACTAATTTGGTTTTCTTTTGAGACTCAGCGTATTGTCGCCACTCTTCTTCGGTTTAACCTTTGGAACTGCGCTTTTTGCATTGGGGTTTACATACACCTTTTTACTTGGCTTGTTGCCACCTTTGTTAGTGGATGCCCCACCCGCTTTACCCTCTGAGTGTTTGCGTTCAGGGCGCTCCGACTCCTTGTTCCAGCTCTTGGTTTTGCTGTCATCGTTGCGGCTAAATGACTTGCCTCGGTTGTCACTTTTACCGCTGCGGCGTTTGTCTGCATCCGAGCGGCTGTTATCGTTATGAGAACGGTTGCCCTTTTGAGCTAGCGCGCCACGTCCCTCACCCTGACCACTTGGACGGCGTGGGTTACCACTGCGCTCGCCTTGCTTAGGCTTGTTGCGCTTCACTTCGCGCAATTTAGCAGGATCAGCAGTACCGGTTGAGTGGGCAACGGCTGCGTTTAGCTCTGCCATCTCTTGCTCGGTGAGGTCACGCCACTGACCAGACTTCAAGCCTTTGAGGTCGATATGCATAATGCGCGAACGTTTAAGCTGTGTGACTTCGTAGCCCAGATGCTCACACATCCGGCGGATCTGACGGTTAAGGCCCTGGGTAAGAACGATTTTGAACTGGAACTTACCCGCCGGGGTCACCACACAGGGTTTGGTGATAGTTCCAAGAATCGGCACGCCACGGCTCATCCGTTCGACAAAACGCTCTGAGATCGGTTTGTCTACGGTGACCAGATACTCTTTGTCGTGGGCGTTCTCGGCGCGCAGGATCTTGTTGACGATATCACCATCGGAGGTCAGTAGAATGAGGCCCTCAGACGGCTTATCCAAACGTCCAATCGGGAAGATCCGCTGTTTGTGGCCAATCGCATCAATGATATTGCCGCGTACATCGCGCTCGGTGGTACAGGTGATCCCAACCGGTTTGTTGTACGCGATGTAAACGCGGTCACGCTTATCGGCAGCAGTCGCTTTAATCGGCTTGCCATCGACCTCAACACTATCGCCAGGCTGAACCTTAGTACCCAGCTCCGGGCGCTGACCATTAATGGTGACACGGCTTTGCTCAATCAGCTTGTCGGCTTCTCGGCGTGAACAGTAACCGGACTCACTGATAAATTTGTTGAGGCGTTTTTCTGACATGGTAATCGGCTGTAGCTACTTAGTTGGTGCGGGAGTGTAGAGTATATAAGGTGGGAAAGAAACTGGTTTGATATAGATAGCCGGTTAACGCTTATTGAAAGGAAAAAGGGCGTAAAAACACCCTACTCTTTTGCTGGATAGCCAATGAAAGAATCAGCGCCGACTGAGTTCAATCTTTGAAACCGAGCCAGCTCTGACGGTTATATAAGTCTTCTTATTTGCCAGTTTGTAGAACAGCGTCTCGACTTTTATCTCTGCGCCACCGCCTGTTAGCTCTTCGCGGGCTAGAGGTGTACCACAGCTATCAAGCACATCAAACAAGCTACTGCCTTGCCTTATCCACGTTCCACCGCAGTTCACATTGGATACTTCGTGGCGCTGAGTAGCGTAAGCATTGAGCCCCAGAATGAGGCCACTGACCAAAAGCAAAGCCCGCCCTGTCGTAGCTGATAGCCTTAATTACTGATAGTTGTGCACCCACTATAGCCTAGCTGCAACCAATGGAGGCTTTCTTTTAGTTAAGCGAGTCGAGATACGCGCGCCAACCACCAAACTCACTAATATCAGTAGCGCCAGCAACCCCAATCGCCTCACAGATAAAACCGGTGACCCAGCGGCCGTCGGCCAACTCTACCTTGCCGAGCCCCAGTGGCGCAGGAATGCCCTCAAGGAAATCGCCGACTCGCGCTTGGGGCAGCTGCCATAGCTCCATGGCAATCGACTGGCCGCCCTCTTCTACCCGTACCATGCCAGGCCGAGCCGGGCCATCACCGGCAAGTGCATAGAACTTGTAGGCAGCGGCGCTTTGGCACTTCTCCAGCAAACTGGCGCCGCGTTCCAATAGCTGATGATTAAGCGCCAGGCCTTCTAAGTGGGCGCCACAGACCGCTACGGTCATCATGCCTTGCTCTTCAGTAGATAGCGGCTGCTGACTCTCAAAACAACGGGCGATTTGCAGTAGCTTGTCGTCGCTGCCCGCCGCCGCAAACAGGGTAATACCGAAAGGCATACCGCCATCGCTTGATGCATCGGGGATCGCCACTGCCGCATAGTCCAGCAGGTTCATAAAGTTGGTGTAGTAACCGAGGTTGCTATTTAGCTCGATGGGATTAGCCTCAAGCTCTGCAATGGTGTAGATGTTCCCGGCAGTTGGGGTGAGCATCAAGTCCAGCTCACTCAGTTGCTTGTCGCAGCGTTTTTTAAACGCCTGCAACTGGTAGCTAGCTTTAAAGGCATCCACGGCAGAGTGTTCGGTCGCGCCCCCGACAATGGTTTGGATGACTGGCAGACAGCGACTGGCGTCAGCTTCGAAGAACTCTTGAATGGCGGCGTAACGCTCAGCCACCCATGGGCCTTGATAAAGTAGCGTTGCAGCGTCGAGGAAGTCTTGGAAGTCCACCTCGACCAGCTCGGCGCCTAGTGCGGAGAAGTCTTGCTTGGCCTTTTCAAAACGCTCGGCGAAGACATGGTTGCCAAAAAAAGCCAGTTGGGCTTTCTTTGGCACGCCGATACGCAGCTTGCCGCTGCCACCAGCTGCATTTATTGGTGCCGGCAGCTTCTCACGGGCATAACTGTCAGCCTCATCGTACTGCCCGGCAATCGGCAGCAGGGTTTGAATATCTTCAACGCTGTGGGCGAATAAGGTCACGCAATCGAGGCTGCGACATGCGGGAACCACGCCGGAGCAGCTCAGCAGGCCCTTGGAGGCCTTCATGCCCACCAAGCGGTTGAAGGCGGCGGGCACCCGGCCGGAACCTGCGGTGTCTGTGCCCAGTGAGAACAACACCTGTTTTAACGCCACCGATACCGCTGAACCCGAACTGGAACCGCCTGACACATAATTTGGGTCGATGCTGTTTTTGCAGGCGCCATAGGGGCTGCGCACGCCCACCAAGCCAGTGGCAAACTGGTCGAGGTTGGTTTTCCCCAGCGGCACCGCACCGGCTTCAATTAGTTTGGCGACGACAAAGGCCGAGTCGCTTGGCTCATAGGCATAGTCCGGGCAACCCGCGGTGGTTGGCAGGCCGGCTAGATCGATATTGTCTTTAATGGCAAAGGGCACGCCATAGAGTGGTTTGTCGGCCGGGCTGTAATGGCTGAGGTCGAAGATAAAGGCCTCTAAGCGCGACTCGCCAATCAGGCTGATCCAACAGTTGTTTTGATCGTTATGGGCGGCACGCCATTGCTGACGCAAGTAATCAGCCACCGTTAGCTCACCACTTTGATAGGCCGCCAACAGGGCTTTGATTGAAGCAAATTCCATTAAATGCATTCCTTTTGTATGGCGTTTTTAGTCGTAGAACCAGCAACTGCTGAGCCCGCCCCTGTTACAGATTGATCCATTACAAACAGGCGCTGCCCGGCCTTGATCTGCGCCCCACTCGCTCGCTCTATGCTCACTACAGTGCCAGCGTGGGGCGCCAGCACCTCGATTTCCATTTTCATCGCCTCTAAGATCATCAGCGGCTGTCCGGCTTCGACCTGCTCGCCGCTTTCTACCAGCACCTTCCACACGTTACCGGCGAGCTGGCTGTCTACCGCAAACTGGTCATCGCTCAACAGAACTTGCTCGTCCTCTAGCGCTTGGGTGTCTTGCTCGACTACGAAGTTGGCTTGGCCGGTTTCCTCCCAGCGTTGCCGCTCCGCTTCAAAGGCCTGCTGCTGCTTGGCCTTAAAGTCGCTAATGCTTTGTTGCTCGGCGTCAAGCAGCGCTTGATACTCGCTTAAACCAAAGCTGGTTTGCTCAACCTTGAGGGCGAAATCGCCGCGGGGGAAGTCGCGGCGGATCTGCTTGAGCTCATCGCCAGATACCGGATAAAAACGGATCTGATCGAAAAAGCGCAGCAGCCAAGGCTTACTAAAGGCCGCACCGCGTTGATACTTGTTCCACATTTGCAGGGTGCGCCCAACAAACTGGTAGCCGCCGGGGCCTTCCATGCCATACACACACAGATAGGCGCCGCCAATACCCACCGCATTCTCAGGCGTCCAGGTACGCGCCGGGTTGTACTTGGTGGTCACCAAGCGATGGCGCGGGTCGATAGGCGTAGCGACCGGCGCACCGAGGTACACATCCCCCAGCCCCATCACCAGGTAGCTGGCATCAAACACAATCTGTTTGACCTGCTCCATGCTCTCCAGGCCATTGATCCGGCGGATAAACTCGATGTTGTCCGGGCACCAAGGCGCATCTTTTCGCACCACTTCATCGTATTTTTGGATGGCCAAGCGGGTCGCCTCGTCATCCCAAGAAAGCGGCAAATGCACGATGCGCGAGGGTAGCTGCAAGGATGACACATCACCTAGCTCCGCTTCCGCCTTCTCGAGCGTGTCGAGCAGTTGGCTACGCGGCAAACTTAGGTTGTCATAGTGGATCTGCAATGAGCGAATACCTGGGGTTAGCTCCTGCACGCCCGGTAGTGCCCACTCCTGCAGTTTCAACATCAGGGCGTGGGCGCGGAAGCGCAGCTTGATATCAAGGATCTGCTCGCCGTGCTCCACCAGCAGATAGTCTTCGCCGCTTGGGCGGTAGACCACCTTCTCGCCATATTGGGCCTTATCCAAGGATTTGATGATCGGGGAGCCTAACTCGCTGGCAGGTAAAGCCAACTCGTCACCACTTAGCTGTGCCAGCTGTTTAAGCTGGGCACGTTCAGCACGCTCGGCATCACTCAAGCTGACCGGGCTAAAGCGCACCTTATCACCCGCTTTAAGCTGACCCATCTTCCAAAGATCCGCCTTGATAATGGTGGCTGGGCAGACAAAGCCGCCCAAGCTGGGGCCGTCGGGGCCCAAGATTACCGGCATATCGCCGGTAAAATCGATGGTGCCGACCGCATAGGCATTGTCATGGATGTTAGACGGATGCAAGCCCGCCTCGCCGCCATCGCTACGCGCCCACTCGGGCTTAGGGCCAATCAGGCGAACGCCGGTGCGCGAGGAGTTAAAATGCACCTCCCACTCGGCCGCAAAGAACTCGCTGATATCCTGCTCGGTGAAAAAGTCCGGCGCGCCATGGGGGCCATAGATCACCCGAATATCCCACTCGCGCTCAATCACTGGTGCGCTAATAGCTTGCCCGCAATCCGGCTCTGCCTCATAGGCATTTAGGTGCACTACATCACCGGCTAGCAAAGCGCGGCCAGCATGCCCACCAAACTGCCCCAAGGTGAAGGTAGAGCGACTGCCCAGATACTCGGGGCAATCGATGCCGCCAGCAAACAGTAGATAGCTACGCGCGCCCTGCTCGCCTACTTGGCCAAGGCTTAAGGTTTGTCCGGCTTTTACCTGAACCACTTGCCACATGGCCTGCGCTTCGCCGTCTAATTTAGCACTGATCGGCGCGCCGCTAACCACGATATGGCAATCGCTGTTAAAACGCAGGGTTGGGCCGCTCACCGCAATCTCCAGACCGGCGCTAGACTCGGTGTTGCCTAATAGTTGATTGCCGAGGCGGAAACTTAGATTGTCCATCGGGCCGCTTGGTGGTACGCCCACGTCCCAGTAACCAACGCGACCGGGCACATCTTGGATGGTGGTTTGGGTACCGCCGCTTAACACATCCACGCTTAGCGGCTGGTAGTGAAAATGGTTCAGGCTGCTGGTGAGTACCTCGCCTTTCGAAACCGCTGGCTCGTTTAATAGCTGGCGCAGGTAGCGCAGGTTGTGCTCCAAGCCATATAGTTCGCTGTTCTCAAGCAGTTCGCTCAAGCCGCTTAGGGCTTTGGCGCGCGAGTCGCTGTGTATCATCAGCTTGGCTAGCATGGGGTCGAACAGTGGACTGACTTCCAGCCCGGGCTCAATCCAGCTGTCGATACGCAGGTGACCATCGGCCACTGATTCGGGCCAGCTTAGGTGGCTTATCAGCCCCGCGCAGGGCTGGAACTGCTTGTTGGGATCTTCGGCATATAAGCGTAGCTGGATGGCATGACCGCAAGCTTTGGCCTGCTCGGCCTGCTGCCAACTGCTCTGATGCTCTTCGCAGCCCAGCTCCAACATCAAACGCACAATATCGACGCCGAACACCAGCTCGGTCACGCCATGCTCCACCTGTAGGCGGGTATTCATCTCAAGAAAGTAAAACTGCTGGGCGTCTTGGTCGAATACAAACTCCACCGTACCGGCGCTGCGATAGTTCACCAGTTTAGCCAAGCGCACCGCAGTGCTATGCAGCTCGCTGCGCAGGGCATCGCTTAGGTTGGGCGCGGGCGTCTCTTCAATCACTTTCTGGTTACGCCGCTGGGCTGAGCAATCGCGCTCGCCCAAGGCCAATACGCCGCCTTGCCCATCGCCGACGATCTGCACCTCAATGTGGCGGGCCGCCACAATAAATTTCTCTAAGAACACGCCGCCGTGGCTGAAGTTGTTCTCACTTAAGCGCACCACCGAGTCATAGGCCTGACTCAAGGTTTGCGCATCGTCGCAGCGCTGCATACCAATGCCGCCGCCACCGGCGGTGCTTTTTAGCATCACCGGATAGCCGATGCGCTCGGCCTCTTGCAGCGCGTCTTGTAAGTTGTCCAGCAATGGCGTGCCAGGCACCAAGGGCACCTTGGCTTGCTCTGCCAATGCTCGGGCCTGGTGTTTCAGGCCAAAGCTGCGCATCTGCTCGCCGGTTGGGCCTAAAAATACGATGGAGGCGGCCTCACAGGCTTCGACGAATTCAGGGTTTTCACTTAAAAAGCCATAGCCGGGATGGATCGCCTCAGCGCCGGTGTCTTTGGCAATCTGGATAATTCGCTGTTGATTGAGGTAGGTGTCAGCCACCGCGCCCTCGCCCAAACAGACGGCTTCACTGGCTTGGCGCACATGCAGGCTATCGGCATCGGCTTGGTGATAAATGGCCACACTGGCAATGCCTAAGCTTTCCAGGGTGCGGATGATTCGGCAGGCAATCGCGCCGCGATTGGCAATCAGAACTTTTTTAAACATGAGAGTTGGCTCATTAGCCGGGTCGTCCCGGCGGAAACCTTGGCCTTGCTAGGGTCGTCCCTGGCCTTTTGCTTTTATTGAGTACCGTTAGTCTGTTTACAGTCGGCCAGACTAGGCCGCATCCCACACCAGCACCTCAATGGGCGTTGGGTTGTAGGCATTACACGGATTGTTCAATTGTGGGCAGTTGGAGATCAGCACGATGACGTCCATCTTAGCTTCCATCTCCACGTACTTGCCCGGTGCGCTGATGCCATCTTCAAAGGTCAGGCCGCCCTCTTCGGTGATTGGCACATTCATAAAGAAGTTCACGTTATGGGTCAGGTCGCGTTTGCTCAGGCCATACTCGGGGTTTTCGGTCACCGCCAGCAGCCACGAGTCGCGGCATGCATGCATACAGCGTTTCTCCAGTGCATAGCGCACGGTGTTACTCTCGGTGGAACAGGCGCCACCCAAGGTATCGTGACGACCACAGGTGTCGGCGACGATCTCCAGCAGTGGATTGCCTAGGTTAGTGAGCAGCATCGAGCCGGTGCTGAGGTAGGCTTGGCCCTGCTCGCGCAGAGTGTCCATGGCACTGTAACGCTCTGCGGTATCATCGGCGGAGTAGAACAAGCAGTCGGCGGCTTGGTTGCCCTCTAAATCGAGAATGCGAAAACGCTGGCCTTTTTTCACCACCTTAAAGTAGTAATCGCCGGCATCGACCACATCGCGAACCACTGCATCGACCGGTCTTAGTGTGCTTTCCTTAATCATGATTGGCTCCTTGTTAGGTGGCTACAGCGCTTGGCCGCTGAGGTTTGGCTGGTATTGAAGGGTGTTTTCGAAGCCGCGGCGGTTCTCGTCGCAGTGGTTAAGGCAGGCATCGTCTTCCGCCACCGGGGCCGATTTAACCATCTCGACCAATACCGCATTACGTGGATAGTCTTCGCTGCTGTCCATGGGATGGGCACAGGTTGAGAAGGCCACCACGGTGCCCATCTCAAAGCGCAGCTCAATCACTGAGCCTGCTTTGCTGTGCTCGGGCGTAAACACCAATTGGCCAGTGCTTTCACATACCACTTTCGAGAACAGATTGAGCGAGCCGGCCAGATCGCGCAGGCCCAAGCCAAACTTAGCCAACTCGGTCAGCAGGCTATCCTGACCGTTCTGGCGCCAGGCATTGCGGTGGTTTTGATAGTCGCGCTTACCCCAGCGCTTTTCCACCAGTGCCTTGTTACTAAAGCCACCCACGCTGTCAATCCAGCCGGTGTCATCGGCCACGATGGAGCAGAAGATCCGCCCCATATCGCTATATACACAGTTACCGGTGGTCATCTTAAAGGTGTGCTGGCACTTTAAGGTATCAGGCAGGTTAATCCGCTCCAGCAGATTACGTGGGTTGTACATCAGCAGGCTGCAGTTGGCGCCGCCAGTCACATCGGTAAAGCGCAGGCTGTAACCTGCCGGGACTTCCAGCGAACCGTGTTGGCCGCCTTGGTATTCATGTTTGAATAAAGCGTCTTTTTTAAACAGCGTTGCTAAGGTCATGCTGTTGCTCCTTAGAAATAGTCGTAGGATTACTCACCTGCTGCAGCTGCTCAGCGGCGGCTTGCTTGGCGCCTTCAGAGGCCAAGGGCAGATCGAAGGTGACCTGAGCACCAAAGCGTTCCGGCTGCTGCGGATCGTGACGCACCTTGTCGAACACCCATAAACGAGAGCCAAGCTTGAAGCCCTCTTGCAGGTCGTGAGTAATCATAAAAATAGTCAGTTGCTGCTCTTGCCAGAGCTGCTGAATCAGGCCGTGCATGTCTTTGCGGATGCCTGGATCGAGCGCGCCAAAGGGCTCATCGAGCAGTAAGATCCGCGGCTGTTTCATCAGCGCCTGTGCAATCGCCAAACGCTGCTGCATACCACCACTTAGCTCACTGGGGTAGCGCGAAGCGGCATGGCCCAAGCCGACCCGCTCCAGCATTGCCATGGCTTTCTTGCCAAGGGCCTTGCGGGCACTGCCCCACACCCGGCCGAACAACGCAGATTGAGCAAACTCATCGGCCAACATGACGTTCTCCAGCGCGGTCATATGTGGGAACACCGAGTATTTTTGGAACACGATACCGCGCTCAGGGCTGGGCTCGGGGTCAAGGGCTTGGCCGTCGAGCAGCAGCTCACCGCGGGTAGCTTGTTGGGTGCCGAGCAGCAGGTTTAAAAAGGTGGTTTTACCACAGCCAGAGGCGCCAACGATGCTGACAAATTCCCCTGGCATTACCTTCAGATTGATACGCTCCAGCACCACCTGTTCGCCATACTCCTTCCACAACTGGCGAGCCTCGATTATCGGTTGGATGGATGGGATCTCGCTCATTACTTCTCTCCCAGTTGGGCGTGGTACCACGGGTAGGCTTTTTTCGACAGTAGCTGCAGCAGGTAGTCGGTGATAAAGGCCAGCAGGGTAATCCACAGTACGTATGGCAGAATCACATCCATCGACAGATAGCGGCGAACCAGGAAGATGCGATAACCCAGCCCCTCGGTAGAGGCAATCGCTTCAGCGGCAATCAAGAATAGCCAAGCGCTGCCCAAGGTCAGACGCACCGCTTCAATCAGCCGAGGCAATAGCTGCGGCAATACCACCCGCAAGATGAGCTGCCAAGAGTTCGCCCCCAAGGTTTGCGCTTTGATTAGCTGCTCTTCAGGCAGCGCATCGGTGCGTAGCTGCAGGTCACGGATCATAATCGGGGTAATCCCGATGATAATCAGCATCACCTTGGAGAGCTCACCCAAGCCGAACACGATAAACAGGATCGGCAGGATCGCCATCGGCGGCACCAAGGAGAGCGCCCTCACCAGCGGCGACAATGGCGCACGGGCATAGGGGATCATCCCATTCGCCACACCAATCAACAGCGCAATCGCGGCACTGATGCCCACACCGGTAAACAGGCGCTTAATACTGGCCCAGGTGTCGACCCACAGCAGATATTCGCCGGTGCGGCGGCTTGGCTCGAAGGCCATGCGATTGATGGCTTCGACAAAGCTTTGCATCGATGGCAGTAGCTTGTCGCTGGGGTTTTCAGCCAGCCGCGCATCCGATGCCAGCAGATAAACCAGTGCTAGCAGGATAAACGGCAATGTGGCCAGTACCAGCCGCCCCAAGGGGGCGGGTTGGCGGTTGATTATCCGCGTCATAGCAGTCCTTACAGCTCGCCTTTAGCGGCCATATCCATGTAGCTAGGGTTAAAGCGAAGTTTGACGTTGGCGCTGTCGCCATAGACACCGGCTGGGGTTTCGATGCCGATAAAGCCCGCATCTGGCGCGCCCTCACCCAACAGGCCGTGGTAGAAGGAGAACTCCGCGACTTTGGCCATGGTTTGCATCAGCTCGCTGCTGTTGGTGAAGCCCACCGCGTCATCGGCTTGGTAGAACATCTTGGTTGAGGCTAGCTGGGCATCGTAACCGGCCAGATCGGTGCCAGAGGCTTCGGCCATAAAGCTACGCGCTTCCACGCCCTTGTCATCGTCGGCCGACATGGTGGCCATGATTTCGTACCACGCGCCAGTGAGCGCTTTACCCAGTTTCGGGTCGGCGGCTAAGGTGTCGGTGTTGACCACCAGCAGGTCGATGATCTCGCCGGGGATCTGGGAGGAGTTAAACACTAGGTTCGCATCTGGCATTTCGGTGATTTCGCTTAGCAGCGGGTTCCAAGTAGTTACCGCTGTCACATCGCTGGTTGCGTAGGCCGCTACCAAGTCAGCATCGGAGGTGTTCACCACGGTCAGGTCGCGCTCGCTCAGGCCAACGCTTTCCAAGCCGCGCGCCAGCAGATAGTGGGAAACGCTTAGCTCAACTAGGTTCACGCGCTGGCCTTTAATGTCTTCCAGTGAGTCAGTGCCTTTTAGTACCACGCCGTCATTACCGTTAGAGAAGTCGCCAACGATCAGTGCGGTGGAATCCACGCCACTGGCCGCTGGAATAGTCAGCGCATCCATATTGGTCATTACCGTGGCGTCGAATGCGCCGGCGGTGAACTGGTTAATCGACTCGATGTAGTCGTTGACCTGCACCACTTCGATATCGATGCCGTATTTATCGGCCCATTTATCAACGATGCCGCTGGCCGCGCCATAGTCCCAAGGCATCCAGCCCACGTAGATGGTCCAAGCAAGTTTGTAGGAGGGTTTGTCGGCGGAGACAGCCGGGGTGCTCAGGGTGGTAGCCAGGCCAACGGTTAGGGCCAGGCTAAAAGAGCGAGCAAAACGAGCAAATGATTTCATGTATCACCTCAATGTTTGGTTATCCAGAGCAACAAGCCAAGAGATGCAATCAGTATCATCTCCCGGGCTTTTGTCCCTCCGTGTGACCTCCATCGAGGTTGACAACTCTCGGACCAGGCGCCTTTCGGCCGGAACCCTAGATGTCTATTGGTATATTGCGCTCGGCGGTGCTGATTAAAGACTCCGACGCAAATTGTGTGTCCGCCCAACGAATACTGCTTACAGGCAGAGCAAATCTTGGCTTGTAGCAATTAAGCGATAGCAGTTGACGTGCCAATACTCGCCAAGCCTGTTGCGACCTGCGCTCAGCCGGAATTGATGTGATTAGCAGCAAATGTCATTGCACCAATTTGAACCAGAAGATAAAGCCGCAACGCCTTGCTTTGGTGCAGCCAAATTGCTCGGATATTCGACAGTCGCGCTGGAAGTGCTGCAGAACCATCGACTTAGCTGAAGCTTTGGGCGATCATGCCGATACTGAATATAGCGTTGATGCCTGCGCGATATCTGTGTGAGATGTACGATATACCCGAACAACCTCAATATGCAGGATTCAGAGGCGCTCAATGTCCATTGGGCGAGGCGAAAATACGAAGGAATGATGATTCATTTCGAGTGTTTTCAACGAAGACCAAAGGATATTGAGCGCCTCCCGAAGGGCGAGTTTACCAGTCCCTCATACTGCGTTACTGCTCCTTGATTTAGATTACTAGATCGGCGGAGCAGTGCCTTGCCTGAGGGACTGGTAAATCTCGCTGAACATGCATCTTGGGGTTGATCGGGTATAAGACCTATTTTCAGTTCACTTTCATCGGAATACATAATCGAGGTTTTCTATGTCTGGACAAGGATCCGCAGGAAACGTTATCGCTGCCCTATGCAGCTTGTTTATCCCTGGCTTAGGCCAACTGGTACAGGCCAGGATATTGGCGGCTATCGGCTTTTTTCTCATCACTGCAGTTGGCTACGCACTTTGGTGGCTGATTATCCCCGCGATTATTGCGGCGATAGCGCATTTATGGGCAATCATCGACGCCGCTAAATATAAATCAGGAGAATAATAAAATAATGCGGTATCTAGGCTTAGTCTTCTCTCTATTGCTGACGGGTTGCCAAAGCAACACCACAGCCGAGGTAACTCCCCGACAATCTTTGATGGCCGAAGTGGCCAGCTTCCAGCAAGAGCTTCAGGATGTGCGCCAGCACTACCTGCAACTTCTCGATAGCAAGAAACAGCTGGTCGCGCACGGACAGTGGGAGCCTCAACATCTTCATCTGCACATCCAGCAGCAACGGACCTATCTGGAACAAACGATTCAGCGCTATCAGGTAAGCCTGAGTAAGCTCGAGCACCGTGGTCCAGAGCTGTTTGACAACTGGCGCACCCAACTCCCCGATGCGCTAAGCAGCAACACCCAAGGCATCGACCCGAACCTGGCGTATATTCACTCGCACGCCCGCTTCGACAGCACTGTAAGCTCGGCCCACTATGCCGATGCAACCTTGCAAGAGTTGCTAAGTCGTCTTAAAAACAGCGAGCAGTATCTGGAGCGTAACCCGAATCCTCGCGCCGCCAGCGAAGTGGTCAAGCAAACTGAGCGGCTGGAGCGCGCAACCTATCGCGCCGTGACCGCCCTTGAGCAGGTTGAAAAGGCGACCCAAGCGTATTTGGAGCTTGAGCAAGCCTCTTAACGATTCGCAAGCCACTCCCCTAAACAGGCATAAAATGTAAGCATAAAAAAACCGGTCGATTGACCGGTTTTTTGTTTTGCCGATTGTTCTATTTACGCAGCAATCGCCTTAGCTATCGCACTCACACTCTCTTTGGCATCGCCAAACAGCATTTGCGTATTCTCTTTGAAGAACAGCGGGTTTTGCACCCCGGCATAGCCGGTAGCCATAGAGCGCTTGAACACCACTACGTTGTCGGCGTTCCACACCTCTAGCACTGGCATGCCAGCGATCGGAGAGCCCGGCTCGGTGGCGGCTGGGTTAACGGTGTCGTTGGCACCAATTACCAGTACGGTACAGGTATCATTGAAATCTTCGTTGATCTCGTCCATTTCCAGTACGATGTCGTACGGTACTTTGGCTTCCGCCAGCAGTACGTTCATGTGGCCCGGCAGACGACCGGCAACCGGGTGAATACCAAAGCGCACGTTGACGCCCAGCTTACGCAGCTGATCGGTAATCTCTTGCACGGGGTACTGAGCTTGCGCTACCGCCATGCCGTATCCCGGGGTGATGATCACGTTCTTCGAGTTCTTCAGCATCTCGGCCACGGCTTCTGCGTCGACCTCGCGATGCTCGCCTTCAACCGCTTCCGCGCTTACGCTGCCTTCGTCGCTACCAAAGCCACCCGCAATCACTGAGATGAACGAGCGGTTCATCGCCTTACACATTACGTAGCTCAAGATAGCGCCCGATGAGCCCACCAGCGCACCGATAACGATCAGCAGGTCGTTGCCCAGCAGCAGACCGGTCGCCGCCCCGGCCCAACCCGAGTAGGAGTTCAGCATTGACACGACCACTGGCATATCTGCGCCACCGATAGACATCACCAGATGCACACCAAAGGCAATCGCGATAGCCGACATAAATAGCAGCGGCCAGATAGACGCGCTGTTACCGGCAGCCACAAAGTTCACCAGCAATACGATAGTGGCAACCAGTGCAACCAGATTTAGCTTGTGACGGTGCGGCAGCATCAGTGCTGAGGATTTGACCTTGCCATTGAGTTTTGCCCAGGCCACCAGCGATCCCACGAAGGTTACCAAGCCGATGAATACACCGAGGAACACCAAGGTGTTGTTGATGCCCAGCAAGATGGGGTCGTAGATGCTGTGCTCGATAAAGCTGTTGTAGCCAATGAACACTGCGGCCAAGCCACCAAAGCTGTTCAGGATCGCCACCATCTCTGGCATAGCGGTCATCTCAACCTTGTTAGCCCAACGCACACCGAGCAGACCACCGGCCAGCATGGCCGCCAGAATGTAGCCAAGGTTGGCCACATCGCCCAGTAAGGTCGCGCTCAGCGCCACCAACATACCAGCAATACCGGCATAGATGCCCTGTTGTGCAGTTTCCTGCTTAGACAGCCCCGCCAGGCTCAAGATAAACAATACCGCCGCAACGATATAACTCGACTCAACCCACGCGCTGGCAGCTTCGACTGCGCCGCCTTGGATTGCCAGATTTGCAGCAGCCACCTCGGCGGCGTCTGCAGCTTGTTTAATTTGCTCTACCGCTTGTTGGACGGCATTGATTGATTGTTCAGACATTTGCTCGCCTCCTACTTACGGAACATCTTCAGCATGCGCTGGGTTACTGCAAAACCACCGGCAATATTGATGGTGGCAACGAAGGTGGCCAGGAAGGCCAAGATCACCACTATCACGCTCGGTGAGCCCATCTGCAGAAGCGCACCCAGGATTACAATGCCCGAGATCGCGTTAGTCACCGACATCAGCGGGGTATGCAGCGATGCCGTCACATCCCAAATCAGGTAGTAACCAATCACGCAGGCCAGTGCCAGAACCATCAAGTGACTCATAAAGCTGGCTGGCAGGATGTTGGTCATCGCGGCATAGGCCGCCACGCCGCCTAGGGCTACGGCCGCTTTGCGCCATGGCGAGGCTTTCTTCGGCTCTTCTGCTACCGGCTCTGGCTTGGCTTCAATCTTCGGTTGTGGCGCTGCAGCTACCTGAATCGGTGGCGCAGGCCAGGTGATCTCACCTTCTTTCACCACGGTCACGCCGCGCTGAACCACATCTTCGAAGTCGATGGTGATCTCGCCATCTTTGGCTGGGCAAAGTAGCTTAAGCAGGTTAACCAGGTTGGTACCGTAGAGCTGGGAAGATTGCGCCGCCAAGCGGCCGGCCAAGTCGGTGTAACCGATAATCTTCACGTCGTTGTCGGTGGTCACCAGCTGATCGGCTTCGGTCAGCTCACAGTTACCGCCAGTGGCTGCCGCTAAATCGACAACCACACTACCCGGCTTCATCGACTCAACCATCTCTTTGGTGATCAGACGCGGCGCTGGTTTGCCGGGGATCAACGCGGTGGTAATGATGATATCCACGTCTTTCGCTTGCTCGGCAAACAGCTTCATTTCCGCTTCGATGAAGGCTTTGCTCATCACTTTGGCGTAGCCATCACCGCTGCCGCTGTCTTCTTCTTCGAAATCCAACTCGAGGAACTCAGCGCCCATGGAGTTGATCTGCTCTTTCACCTCAGGGCGAGTATCGAAGGCGCGAACAACCGCACCGAGGCTGCCCGCTGCGCCAATGGCTGCCAAACCAGCCACACCAGCACCAATCACCAGCACCTTGGCAGGTGGCACCTTACCGGCAGCGGTGATCTGACCGGTAAAGAAACGGCCGAACACATTGGCCGCTTCCACAACCGCACGATAGCCGGCAATATTGGCCATCGAGCTCAGCGCGTCCAGCGATTGCGCACGCGAGATACGCGGCACAGAATCCATCGCCAAGGCATTCACCTTGCGTTCAGCCAGCTTGTTGAGGAGTTCTTCATTCTGGGCAGGCCAGATAAATGAAATCAGGGTAGACCCTGCTTTGAGTAACGCGATCTCGTCGTCGTTTGGCGCGTTCACGCGCATCACCACGTCGCTGCCCCACACCGCGGCGCTGTCTGCCGAGATACTGGCACCGGCGTTTTCATAAGCACGGTCGTCGAAACTGGCTTTACTGCCAGCGCTGGCCTCAATGAGAACATCAAAGCCCA
This sequence comes from Aliagarivorans taiwanensis DSM 22990, assembly GCF_000429505.1. Taxonomy (GTDB): domain Bacteria; phylum Pseudomonadota; class Gammaproteobacteria; order Enterobacterales; family Celerinatantimonadaceae; genus Aliagarivorans; species Aliagarivorans taiwanensis. The sequence goes on from NZ_AUBZ01000005.1 coordinate 85,804, forward strand.
GTTTGATTAGCTGCTGAACACTGGCTGGCGTTGCCGCCACCCGCGTCTCACCGCTCACACTCTCCCTAGGGATACCAATCTGCATTGCGTTTTCCAATATTGTTTTTTGTTGAACCGTTCTGTGGTCAACCGGGGCCGTCTCTTTCCCCAGTACCCTGACCTATTGCCTGACATACAGCGTCCTTTGCGACTCTCTTCAAAGGAGTCGTTGATTATTAAGCGCTGAATGACTGCGAGTTGTTACGAATTTGAGCGAGGAATGTTCTAATCATGTAGAAGCATGCCCTACCGCATTGAACATTTATCGTACAATCAAAAATGTTTAATAGGCATTGCCAGATAATGTGCTGAATTTGCGGCTGGATGTACATAGCCATTTAGCTATTTTCTATAACAAAAAGTATTGAAAGGTTACTGGTCCAATCAGGTTTTGCCGCAAATTTAACCACTTCGCCAAGATAGTAAAAGTAATTGCTCATTAATCTGTCGTATCGGAGGCCAACCGCTGTGCCTGCCACCGAATTTACAAGGCGGGCCCTTAACATCGCGTTTACAGTCATCGTGAATACAGCCACCGTGATAAAAGTGCCGCGCTGACTTCTCGCTGGGAATAGGCTATCTCCTTAGCAAGCAGTCCGCGAGCGACAATCGCCACAAAGTCTTGCCGAAAACACCCTGTTGAAGCCTAAGTTTCCAGCTCCCAAAGAGTCGATTTTCCTTGCTGAGCGGCAAAATCGATGATGCCTGCTAGGCTTTTCTAAGGCCTTACCTCCTTAGGGTGAAACATGGAAAGCACTAATCCTCAAGAACAGTCAAAACGCTCGGAATGGTTATCGTTTTTAATCATCTGTGTGTTTTTGTTCCCGATTCTCAGCGTCGTTTTTGTCGGCGGCTATGGCTTTATCGTATGGATGCTACAGCTGATATACGGTCCCCCCGGCCATAGCATCTAGCCAGCCAAGCCATATCAAGGAGAGTCTCTATGCTCAGCAAACTGAAAGCGCTGTGGCGCACCATGACGCGTCCGGCCAAACACATTAGCTTGGGGGTGCTGACCTTAGGCGGGTTCCTCGCTGGGGTCATCTTCTGGGGCGGCTTTAACACCGCCTTGGAAGCAAGCAATACCGAAGAGTTCTGCATCGGCTGCCATGAAATGCGTGATAACGTCTACGTGGAGCTTCAGCAAACGGTTCACTGGTCAAATCACTCAGGGGTACGCGCAACCTGCCCCGATTGCCATGTGCCGCATAATTGGACCGACAAAATCGCCCGTAAGATGCAAGCCAGCAAAGAGCTATGGGGCACCATCTTCGGCACCATCGATACCCGCGAGAAGTTCTTGGCCAAACGCCTAGAGCTCGCCACCCATGAGTGGGATCGGCTGTCGGCCAACGGCTCGCTTGAGTGTAAGAACTGCCATGAGTACGCCAGTATGGACTGGGATGCCATGTCGGAAGTGGCCCGTACTCAGATGGAGCAAGCCGCCGAGCGCGACCAAAGCTGTATCGACTGTCACAAAGGCATCGCCCATGAGTTACCGGAGAATATGGCAGCCGCATCTGGCGCATTGGCGGGGCTGCAGCGCCAGGCGACCAGCCGCTTTAACCCCGGACAACAATACTTCAGTATCCGCCAGCTGCCACTGTTCACCGACAGCGCGCTCAGCCAAGAGGCGGGCATCCTTAACTCGGGCAGTGTCATTACTGTAGTGGCCCAACAAGGCGATGCACTACAGGTCGAAATCGACGGCTGGCGCAAAACCAAAGGCTTCGGCCGGGTGATCAACGAAGAGTTTGGTCAGAATATTCGCGAGGTCACCTTGGAGAAAGAGATTGCCACCGACGACAGCATGATCCAAGGCTTCGAGGTGCAAGAAGATCCACTAACCGGTCTGCCATGGCAACGGGTCAGCTTCCAGCTGTGGATGGGTAAAGAAGACTTGGTCGATGACCGTGAAATCCTCTGGCAAGAAGCCAGCGAGCTGTATGTGAAAAACTGCAGCACCTGTCATTCGCAACCAGAAGAAGCCCACTTCGACACCAACACCTGGCCGGGTATGTGGGCGGGTATGTTGTCGTTCGTCAATCTCGATGGCGATACCCAAGAGCTGGTACTCAAGTACCTGCAAAAACACTCTTCCGATTACTCAGACGGTCACCACTAGGGAGCACACTATGGCACTTTCACGACGTAGTTTTCTCAAAGGGATTCTGGGTAGCGGCGGGGCCGCCATGGTGGGCCCCAGCCTGTTAGCACCACTTAGCGCCAAAGCGGCTGAAGAGACCTGGAAGATTAGCGGCTCGCATTGGGGCGCCTTTCGCGCACGCATCGCTGGCGGCACAGTGGTAGAGATTAAGCCCTTGGAGTTTGACCAGAACCCCACCGAGATGATCGAAGGCATCAAGGGGATTATCTACAGCTCATCGCGGATCCGCTATCCCATGGTGCGCTATGAATGGTACAAGAACCGCGGCAAAGCCAAGCCGAGCACTCGTGGCGACAACCGCTTTATTCGGGTCACTTGGGACCAAGCATTGGATCTGTTCTACCAAGAGCTAGAGCGCATACAAACCACTTACGGCCCCTGGGCCCTGCACGCCGGCCAAACCGGCTGGCGGCAGACCGGACAAATGCACAGCTGCAATAACCATATGCAGCGCGCGGTGGGCATGCACGGCAACTACATCCGCAAGGTGGGCGATTATTCCACCGGAGCCGGGCAGACCATTATGCCCTACGTAACCGGTTCTACGGAGGTCTATGCCCAAGGCACCTCGTGGCCACTCATTCTGGAAAACAGCAAAGTCATCGTCCTGTGGGCCACCGATCTTGCGAAAAACCTGCAAGTAGGCTGGAACTGCGAGACCCACGAAAGCTTCGATTACCTCAAGCAGCTGCAGGCCAAAGTGGCCGACGGCAGCATCCGGGTTATCTCCATCGATCCGGTAAAGTCCAAGACCCAGCACCTACTTAACTGCGAGCAGCAATACGTTCATCCACAGACCGATGTGGCCATGATGCTGGCGATGGCGCATACCCTCTACAGCGAAGAGCTGCACGATAAAGACTTCCTCGACACCTACACCCTCGGTTTTGAGGATTTCATCCCCTATGTGATGGGCGAAGGAGAAGATAAGATCGCCAAAACCCCCGAATGGGCGGCCCAGATCTGTGGGGTTGATGCAGAGCGCATCAAAGAGCTGGCGCGACTAATGGCAGCAGAGCGCACCCAGTTGATTTTTGGTTGGGGGCTACAACGCCAGCAACACGGCGAACAGCCCTACTGGATGGGAGCAATCCTTGCTGCGATGCTCGGTCAGATTGGACTGCCCGGTGGCGGGGTAAGCTACGCCCACCACTACAGCTCAATTGGCGTGCCATATTCCGGCGCCAGTGCACCGGGGGCGTTTCCGCTTAATCCCGATCGGCCCGAAGACCGAGTCCATCAAAACAGCGATTACCAGGGCTACAGCTCGACCATTCCGGTCGCCCGCTGGGTGGATGCTATCCTCGAGCCGGGTAAAAAGATTCAATACAACGGCACAACCTCTACCCTACCCGATATCAAGATGATGGTGTTCTCAGGGAATAACCCCTGGCACCACCATCAGGACCGCAACCGTATGAAGCGAGCGTTCGAGAAGCTCGAAACGGTGGTTGCCATCGACTTTGCGTGGACCGCCACCTGCCGCCATGCTGATATCGTGCTACCTGCATGCACGCAATTCGAGCGTAACGATATCGATGTGTACGGTTCATACTCCGTGCGCGGCGTCATAGCCATGCACAAGCTGGTTGATCCGCTTTATCAAAGCCGCACCGACTTCGAGATAATGACCGAGCTATGTCGCCGCTTTGACAAACACAAGCAGTACACCCGGGGCATGGATGAGATGGAATGGGTGGAGTCACTCTACCAAGAGTGCAGGGAAGCCAACAAAGACCGCTATGTGATGCCGGAGTTCAAGCAGTTCTGGCAAGATGGCATCGTGCTGTTCGATGGTATGAACAACTACGTACACCATGCCGCATTTCGCGAAGACCCAGAGATTAATCCGCTCGGTACCCCGTCCGGTTTTATCGAGATCTTCAGCCGCAAGATCGCCAGCTTCGGCTACGACGACTGCAAAGGTCATCCCACCTGGATGGAGAAAGCCGAACGCTCCCACGGCGGCCCAGGCTCAGACAAGCACCCACTGTGGCTGCAGTCCTGCCACCCCGACTACCGCCTCCACTCACAGATGTGCGAATCCAAGCCGATGCGCGAACGCTATGCCGTACAAGGGCGCGAGCCAGTCTATATGAGTCCACAAGATGCCAAGCAATACGGCATCAGTGATGGCGACTTGGTGCGGGTGTTCAATGACCGGGGACAACTAGTTGCCGGGGCAGTGGTTAGCGACAACTACCCTCAAGGCGTCGTGCGCATCCATGAAGGGGCTTGGTATGGGCCTGAGGATGAGAAAATGGGCGCACTAGACACCTATGGCGATCCCAATACCGTGACGCTCGACCTTGGTAGCTCCAAGCTGGCGCAGGCAACCTCGGCCAACACCTGTTTGGTCAGCATTGAGAAGTTCCAAGGTACTGCGCCCGCTGTGACCGCCTTCGGTGGACCGAGTGAAGTAGCCCCGACTTAAGTAAACGATTGCCCTAAAAAACAGTGGCCTTATAGATGGAAAAAAACTTAGAGCAACAAGCGATAAAGCAAGCCATGGAAGGACGCGCCGGTTTGTACTGGTGGTTCTCATCACTGCTGATCCGAGAGCTCACCAACGAACAGCTACAGGCTTTTTGTTCTGAGCAAGGGAGCTCGCTACTCAGTCAACTGGCCACCGAACCCAGTCTTCGCCCGGCCTGTGAGAAGGTAAGCCAAGAGCTGGCAAAACTAAGGGTAATGCAAGACCCGCAGTTAGAGCTGGCCGCCGACTACGCGGCAACCCTGCTCGGCGACCATCGCAGCTCCGCCCCACCCTATGCGAGCTTATATGCCAATGACAGCGCATTGATGTACCAAGAGCCTCACCAACAGATGCTCGAAGCGCTTAGCCAATGGCAGCTGGGTATCACCCTTGAGTTCAACGAGCCTGCCGATCACTTCGCCATTGTGTTGGATCTTATGGGCAACCTCGCTATCAAGAGCCTGGAAAGTCGCCAAGCGCTTACCGCCCAGCTGGATTTGGTGACAACACTGTTGCTCCCTGCGCTCAAGCCTTGGTGTGAAGCCTGTCAAAAACACACTGGCCTTTACGCCGCACTCTCACTGTTACTGTATGAGTTCGTCAAACTCGATCTCAGTTTGCTTCAAGAAGAGTAACTCACAAAAAAGCCCAGCATATCGCTGGGCTTGCTTTTGCTTGGCTGACACGCTTACGCCATCAGATCAACGTTCTGACCTAGTGAAAGGTTAGAAGAAGGCTTGGGTGCCTGAGGCTCAGATGCTGCAATCAGCTCCTGTGCTGCGGCGCCTTCTTGTTGCTGACGACCTTGTGCCATTTGCAGTGACTTAACTTCTAGCGCTTGCGCTACGGATGAACCACCTACTTGCATGATATCTCCAATCAATCAAATGCATGTTACCCAGAGCGCTAGCTAAACTGTGAACGCTTGGGTAGCTTGTTATCGGCTGGCAACGTTCAAGCTTTAGCCTAGTTTGCGAATAGTTCCCACAGCTCAGCTGTTCTTCTCTAAAGAAATAAAAATGACATGAACTAATTAGATACTAAACACTCAAACAGTTGTTACACGATGTACATCTTTGCAACACCGGAAGACCTAAATGCCGCAACAACTTAGAAGAAACCCACAAATGCTCACCCTCTCAGGGAAGAACAATCTGCAAGAACACCGCAACCCGATACTGATGAGCTTTATTCTCGGTGTGTTGCTGGTTGCCGCAAGTGTGGGGGTTGATGATCTACGCTGGCATCCACTAATGGAGGTAGCATTAGGCGCTATGCTGCTAGTGCTGGGTGGGATTCTGTTAAGAGGCGCCTACTCCCTGTTGCGCCTGTTATTGGTTCTGTTCTGCTAATTAAGGTAGAGCACCTTAATTAGGTGAAAACCAAACTGAGTTTTCACCGGCCCTACCACGGTAAGCTCTTTTGCTGAAAATACCGCCTTATCAAACGCAGGCACCATCTGCCCACGGCGAAACTCACCGAGATCCCCGCCCTTCTTTTTAGACGGACAGGTAGAGTGACGCTTGGCCATCTCCTGAAAAGACGCACCTTTGTCGATTTTCTTTTTAATCGCCAGACACTCTTCACGAGTTTTTACCAGAATGTGTAATGCTGCAGCGCGGTTTGCCATGTTGCCACCTATAGAGAATCAAAAGCGCGATGCTAGCGTTGTGTAAGCAGCCGCGCAAGTTAAAACCCTCTGGGGCCGCTACTACCGTGTAGTAGCTAGCGTTTTAGCTTACTACCGCCCAAGCGTTGCAGCGCATAGCTATCGGAAAGCAAGGGAGCCCACCAATCTTGATTGTCTAAGTACCAACTCACCGTGTTGGCTAAACCTGTCGCGAAGTCATGTTTCGGCACCCAAGCAAGCTCGCTGGAGATCTTGCTTGCATCAATCGCATAGCGCCGGTCATGGCCGGGCCTGTCTTCAACGAAGCTAATCTGCTGGCGATAGTCTAGCTTGTCCTCTCCGCTCAGTACGAGCTGCTGCAGCACATCACAGATAGATTCGACAACAGTCAGGTTTGACACTTCATTTAACCCACCCACATTGTAGCTCTCGCCCACCTGCCCACGAGTTAAGATTTGGTACAACGCATCAGCGTGGTCTTCAACATGTAGCCAATCGCGAATCTGCTGACCATCACCATACACCGGCAACGCTTGACCCGACAAGGCTTTGAGGATGATGTGGGGGATTAGCTTTTCAGGAAACTGATACGGCCCATAGTTGTTTGAACAGTTGCTGAGTACCACCGGGAGACCATAGGTGCGATGCCAAGCTCTCACCAAGTGATCACTTGAGGCCTTAGAGGCAGAGTATGGGCTACTCGGCGCGTAGGGGGTTGCCTCACTAAAGCCCGGCGCATCACTGGCCAAATCACCAAACACTTCATCGGTGGATACATGGTGGAAGCGAAACGCTTTTCGTGCGCCTGAAGAAAGAGAAAGCCAGTACTTCCGGCAGGCCTCGAGCAAGCTATAAGTCCCCATAATATTGGTCTGCATAAAAGCAGCTGGACCATCAATCGAGCGATCCACATGGGTTTCTGCCGCCAGATTAATCACCTTGTCGATGCTATGCGTTGTGAGCAAACTAGAGACCAACCGCTCATCCGCTATATCGCCTTGAACAAACTGATAACGGGAAGAGCGACTAACGTTTTGCAGCGAGCTAAGGTTACCCGCATAGGTCAGCATATCAAGGTTAATAACGCTGTGGGGAGTACTGTTTATGACGTGGCGAATAAATGCGGAGCCAATAAACCCGGCTCCTCCGGTGACCAAAATGTTCATGCTTTCCATTACCCCCTGCCGCTCTTGCTAGCAACGCTGGGGACTAAACGACAATACTGTCATTCTAAGCAATCTATGTGCCCAAGGAAACACGTCAAATTGGTGACGATACGGCAGATCGTGAACTGTGGACTTGAGTGAGAGGTTGCACTCCTCATCATCAAGGAGTGCACCCATGGATGCGCTTAATCGCTACCAAACAGGTCGCGAGTATACACCTTCTCGCTTACATCACGGATCTCATCTACCAAGCGATTAGCCACAATCACATCACACTCCGCTTTAAACTCGCCCAAGTCAGTTACAACCCGGGAGTGAAAAAACTCTGACTGATCAAGCACAGGCTCATACACCACTACTTCGATGCCCTTGGCTTTGATGCGCTTCATAATGCCTTGTACCGAAGAGTCACGGAAGTTATCAGACCCAGCTTTCATTATCAGGCGATAAACACCTACCCGCTTAGGTTTACGTTTAATTATGGATTCCGCGATAAAGTCTTTCCGAGTGGTATTGGCATCGACAATAGCGCGAACCAAGTTATTGGGTACATCTTGGTAGTTGGCCAACAGCTGCTTGGTGTCTTTGGGCAAACAGTAACCACCGTAGCCAAACGATGGATTGTTGTAGTGAGTGCCAATACGCGGGTCGAGCCCTACCCCTTGGATGATTTGGCGAGTATCCAAGCCATGGGTCTCAGCGTAGCTATCGAGCTCATTAAAATAGGCTACCCGCATTGCTAGGTAGGTATTGGCGAACAGCTTGATAGCCTCTGCTTCAGTGGAGCCGGTGAGCAAGATCTCGATGTCTTGCTTTTCTGCACAGCTGGCTAGTAGGCGGGCGAAGGTATCTGCTCGTTCGCTTTTCTCTCCCACAACTATCCGCGATGGGTGCAGATTGTCGTACAGTGCGCGGCCTTCACGTAGAAACTCTGGAGAAAAGATGACGTTATTATGCTCAAAGCGCTGCCGCGCATCGCGCGTAAAGCCCACAGGCACCGTCGATTTGACTACAATCAGTGCATCTGGAGCTAACTGTTTAGCATCTTGAATCACTGCGTCCACTGAGGAGGTGTCAAAGAAGTTGGTTTGAGGATCGTAATTGGTTGGCGTTGCGACGATAACCAACTCAGCATTTTTATACGCGAGTTGTTTGTCAGTTGTGGCGGTTAAAGAGAGCGGTTTGGACTGTAAATACTGCTCAAGCTCGGCATCGACAATCGGCGATTTTTTTTGGTTTAGAAGCGCAATCTTATCAGGGTCTATATCTAATGCGAAAACAGGGTTCTTCTGCGCCAAAAGAACAGCATTAGACAGGCCTACATAGCCTGTCCCGACAACGGTTATGTTCATACTTTTTCCAGTCTATCAAACGTGCGAAAGCCGATTCGACATCGGCTTTCTTTTATCTGCATTACTTGTATTTTGCTTCAACTGCCTGGATAAACCTAGGAATTTCTTCTTTCGGCAAGGAGTTAATCCCTGCGGCCCCTTTACGCCCTCCCCCCGTTGCAAACGAGGAGCAAATCTCATCTGCGCCGGTCTTGTTCACCAGTGGTGCGCGCAAACTAACCAACATATTTCCATCCCCCAGCTCGGTAAACACGGCATGAGCCTTCTCTGGCTGCTGATTAGCGAGCTCATTTCCCAACACACCGCTAACGCGGCGGCTCCAGGGCTGATTAGGCAACGTACATACTTCTAACCACTCAGACTGATAGCTCAGTCCCAGTGCTTGCGCGTTAGCCATATCTTCGCTGTAAGCATCTTTGAGGCGATGATAAGGTGAATCAGCTTGGGCAATTACATCAAAAGGGTTGGAGAAAGAAAGTAAGGCTTTAAATAACTCAGCAGGCTCATAATGGAGATCGCTAACACTGGCACCATAGCCATTGTAATTAATCAAGGTGCCAAACTCTTTTAGCTGCTGAGCTTGCTGTTTACTTAGCCCGGCCTCTTCAGATAGACGATCCGCCACTGCAATCAGATTATCGCCATAAGCAGCGGTAATCGCCCAAAGATGATGCTGCCCGCCTAAGTGCTTGTCTACCAGCAATGCGGTACACACTTCAGGATTCATATCGATAGTAGCGGAGAGCCTTGGGTCAACCGGGACTTCGCCCGGTCGGTGATGGTCGAAATAACTCACCTCGGCGCCCGCTGCGAGTGCGCGTTTCAAGCCCTGTTGGTTTTTCTCCATGGAGATATCCAGCACGGTGATCACTTCTTCACCATCAAAATCAAGCTTGTCCAACAGTTGAATATCGCGTTTTACGCCCGTCACTAAGCGGCTATTACGAGGCTCTGCGAGGCGCAGTTGTAGCAACGCCAAAATACCATCGGCGTCGCCATTAAAAACATCGATGTAGGTCACTTGGCCCCCTTAAGCGCCAATTACGCCAGCTTTACGGAGAGCGTCCAGAACCAACTGGGCACAACCTTCAATATCGTGCTCAGTAGTCTTGATATGAATATCCGGTGATTCAGGCAACTCGTAGGCAGAATCGACACCGGTAAAGTTGCGGATCTCACCGGCTCGCGCTTTCTTATAGAGGCCTTTTGGATCGCGCTGCTCGCAAACTTCGATGGGGGTATCCACAAACACTTCAAAGAACTCTCCCTCTCCCAAAAGTTTTCGAACAAGCTCACGATCTGCTTTAAACGGTGAGATAAACGCCGTAGAAACAATTAGTCCAGCATCCACGAACAGTTTAGACACCTCACCGATTCGACGAATGTTTTCCACTCGGTCCTTATCGGTAAAACCCAGATCGCCATTGAGGCCGTGGCGAATGTTATCCCCATCCAGTACGTAGGTATGAGCGCCTTGCTTATGTAACAGATGATCCACAGCATTAGCTACCGTCGACTTACCTGAGCCACTTAGGCCGGTAAACCACAATACACAGGGCCGGTGGCCTTTGGCTTCAATACGATTATCGCGAGATACACTGTGGTCGTGCCAGACCACATTTTCACTGATGTTATCCATAGTCATTCCTTTTTGGATCCTAAAGCCACGAACTAGAACGGGAAAATTACCGGAAGAGTCAATAATACCGAAGCGCTATAAAACAAACAGATCGGCAGACCCACTTTCACAAAATCTTTTAGTTTGTAACGCCCTGCGTTAAACACCATCAGGTTTGTCTGATAAGAAAAGGGATTTATAAAGCTCGAGCTGGCCGCAAAAGCCACCGCCATTACAAAGGTTAGTGGATTGAGCCCCATCCCCTGCGCAACCCCATAAGCGATGGGAAACATCAATGCAGCTGCAGCATTGTTGGTAACCAACTCGGTAAGCCCATAGGTCAGAAAGTAGATCACTACCAAGGCAAGCATGGCCTGCTCAGGCCCTACTCTTCCATCTAGTTGACTTGAGAGCTGTTGGATCAAGCCCGTATCGATAAGAGCAAATGACAGCATCAGTGAAGTCGAAACAATCAGCCAAATAGTCAAAGGAAAACGCCGCAATGCCTCGTTCGGCGTTAAACAGCGGGTGGCAAACAGCACTCCAAGCAACAGCGTTGTCGCTTTTAGCAGGCTCATAAGCCCGACTGCAGATGCGGCAATTGCAGCTAAAAAGCCTCCAACTGCGACCGTTTCTCGCCAGCCGGTCAGGCGGCTTTCCGCTTCAACGTCGGTCAGCATGATAAAGTTCTTATCGAGGTTCTGCCGGCCATCGAAGTCATCCCCCACAGCCAGTACCAAGAAATCACCAGCGCGTAGCTTGAAGTCACCCAATTTGCCCGAGACCCGCTCTCCGCTCCTGCGAATGGCCACCACCGCTGCATCGAAGCGCGCTCGAAAGCCCATATCTTTTAGGGTTTTACGCACTAGCACGCTTTCTTCGCGCACCACCACTTCACGCAGGTTGGAGCCGAGTAAACCATTCTGGTCAGCAAACAGCTTAAGACCTTCGAATTGCGTGAGCTGCATAAGCTTTTTCACATCACCAGCAAACACCAACCTGTCACCCTCAGCAATCAATTGTTGAGGAGATACCGGGCTGATAAGGCGTCCATCCCGAACGATCTCCACGTAGAAGAATGACTCAAGATGGCGCAGCCCTGCTTGCTCCACCGTTTGCCCAATCAGCTTAGACTCAGGCTGGACCTTGGCATCAACAAAATAGCGATGGAAGTCCCCCTCTTGAACCCCTTGATTGGGTAAACTTTTTGAAAACAAAAACAATGCGCCACCACAGACTACGGTAATCACTAAGCCGGTTAGAGTGAAGTCAAAAAAGCTCAGGCTCTCCCCTGTCGTCTCGAGATACATTGAGTTAACAATCAAGTTCGTAGAGGTTCCCACCAAGGTAAGCGTGCCACCAAAAATCGCAGCAAACGATAAGGGTATTAACAGGCGTTTTGAGGGGTGATAAGGATTGTTGCGGATCGGACTCAGCAGGGTTGCAACCACCGCGGTGTTGTTGAGTATCGCCGACAGAAAAGTCACCGAGCCATAAAGCTTTAGCCAGGTTAAGCGAAAATCAGGTCGGATAATCTTAGCGGTGACCACACGCAGCAAGCGCGTTTTCTCTAGCGCCAACGAGCAAATCATCAGCAGCACCAAGGTAACTAGACCGTGGTTTGCCATACTGCGCAGCATAGCTTCCTCACCAACTAGGCCGCTGGCAAGTAAAAACAGCAGCAATGCACCGAAGACATGGGCGGGGTACTGCTGAAAACGGACTAATCCGATGATGGTGGCGACAAAGGTCGCCAGCACCAAGACTACATCGAAGTCCATTATTTGAGGAAGTCGCGAAGGTCCTTCGCATCCCAATGCGGGAAGTGTTTACGGATGAGCGCGTTTAACTCCAGCTCGAAGGCAGAGAAGTGAGCCGATGAGCTCTTTTCTGACTCGCGACCTTTGCCGACAATCATACCCGCACCAACGGTGACGTTGGTAATGCGATCGATAATGATAAACGAACCGGTACCGTGCACTTTGTCGTAAGGGTCAAAGCACACGTCTTGGTTGAACTGCACCTGACAGCGACCAATCTCGTTCAAGTTAAGGCGAACCGCCTCTTTTTGCTCCAAGGTATTCACATCGATTTGATAGTCAATGCTCTCGACCGAGCCTGCAGTTGCTTTGCTGGCCAACTTAAAGTCATACTGCTTGTTGGCAATCATCGGCTCTTCAGCCATCCACACAATGGTCGCCTCTACTGCAGAGCTGACCTCTGGCTGGTTGTTGGTATGCACCAACATGTTACCGCGGCTCGCATCGATTTCGTCTTCCAGAGTTAAGGTCACCGCCATAGGGGCATACGCCTCTTCGAGTTCACCGTCGAAGGTGACGATGCTCTTCACCTTGGAAACCTTACCTGAAGGCAACGACATAACCTCATCACCTTTACGCACAATACCCGAGCTAATCGTGCCACAGAAGCCGCGGAAATCGAGGTTTGGTCGATTCACATATTGAACTGGGAAACGGAAGTCGTCGAAGTTAAGACCGGAGGTAATCGGCGCGCTCTCAAGCATGCCCATTAGTGTATCACCGTGATACCACGCGCTTTGCTCGCTACGCTCAACCACGTTATCGCCATTTAACGCAGAGATTGGAACATACTTGATGTCTTCAATGTTTAGATTCGCTGCGAACGCTTCATACTCTTCTTTGATTTCATTGAAGCGCTCTTCAGAGAAGTCCACCAAGTCCATCTTATTCACAGCCACAATCACTTGCTTGATGCCCAGCGAAGAGACAATAAAGCTATGACGACGGGTTTGCACCTGCACCCCATAGCGAGCATCAATCATCAAAATCGCGAGCTCGCAATTAGAGGCCCCGGTCGCCATGTTACGAGTATACTGCTCATGCCCCGGCGTATCGGCGATAATAAACTTACGCTTGTCGGTAGAAAAATAACGATAGGCGACGTCAATGGTAATGCCCTGCTCTCGCTCCGACTGAAGGCCATCTACCAGCAGAGCCAAATCAAACTCACCATCGGTGGTATTAAAGCGCTTGCTATCATTCTTGATGGTTGCGAGCTGGTCTTCAAAAATCATCTTCGAGTCATGCAGCAAACGACCAATTAGGGTGCTTTTACCGTCATCTACACTGCCACAAGTTAATAAGCGAAGTAGTTGTTTTCTTTCGTGCTGCGCCAAATACTCCTGTATATCAGACGCAATCAAACTTGACTGATGAGACATCAAATCCTCCGGACTTTGTTCATCCCGCTAGCGCCATGTGGCACTAGCAAATAATCTATGGTGTGGTGGGAATAGCTTCTGGGCTTAGAAGTAGCCTTCCATTTTCTTCTTCTCCATCGACCCCGCGCTGTCGTGGTCGATAACCCGTCCCTGTCGTTCAGAGGTTTTGGTAAGAAGCATTTCCTGAATCACTTCAGGTAGCGTAGTCGCTTCAGACTCAACGGCTCCGGTAAGTGGATAGCAACCTAGTGTTCTAAAGCGCACCATTTTCTGTTGGATTTCGCTTGGGTCCACTGGCATCCGGTCGTCATCGACCATAATCAGGGTACCATCGCGTTCGACAACAGGACGTTCTTTAGCAAGATACAGCGGAACAATCTCAATGTTTTCCAAGTAGATGTATTGCCAAATATCCAGCTCGGTCCAGTTAGAAAGCGGGAACACCCGAATGCTCTCGCCTTTGTGTACCTTGGAGTTATAGGTGTTCCAAAGCTCAGGACGTTGAGACTTAGGATCCCAGCGGTGGCTCTTATCTCGAAACGAATAAACACGCTCTTTCGCGCGCGATTTTTCCTCATCGCGGCGCGCGCCCCCAAAAGCTGCATCAAATTGATACTTATCCAACGCTTGTTTTAGCGCTTGCGTTTTCATCACGTCGGTATGAACCGCACTGCCGTGAGTAAAGGGACCAATGCCCTGGGCTAGGCCTTCGGGATTCTTGTGGACCAACAGCTCAAAGCCGTAGTCCTCGGCCATGCGATCGCGAAACTGAATCATCTCTTTGAATTTCCAGTCGGTATCGACATGCAAGAGCGGGAAAGGAATCTTCCCGGGGTAGAAGGCCTTACGGGCCAAGTGAAGCATTACCGCAGAGTCCTTTCCGACGGAATACAGCATGACTGGGTTGTCAAACTCAGCGGCAACCTCACGAATGATATGGATGCTCTCTGCTTCGAGAGCTTTTAGGTGGGTAAGGTCATAACTGTTCATAAAGCTTCTGGTTCTCCTTGTCCGTTGAAGCCAGAATATGTGAAGTAGATCCTTTACGCCATAGTATTTTGAAATGAAATCAGTATGTTTTAGAGCCAAAACGAATAACGACAAACGAATGAGCGGTTTTATCGCTGTTCCAAGCAGAGTAGATGACAGGACGCGTAAAAATGCAAATCCTCTTACGCGCAAATCTACAACCCAGGGACGGGCGCTCAATAAGCTAAAGCACGAACCTGCCGCTTTGCCTACGGCAGCCTGCAAGCCTACCTATACTGAATACGGTTCTGGCGGCGTAGTCGTTTTACAGCGTCTATCTTCCGCACAACTTTTAAAACTTGCCATATGTGCTTATGTCCGTAACTGTACATAGCGAAAACAGCAATAAAAGCGACAAAAGATACTGACTCTGGCGCTCCAGTTATCTGAAGAGCAATTCCTACTAAACCCAAAGCAACACTAGCCAAAGTGATCACGGTTAGAGTCTGCTTTGAGTTAAACCCTGCCCGCAGAAAAATATGATGCAAATGATCTCTGTCAGCCAAGAATGGTGATTGACCTTTTCGCAGCCGCCTAAGCATTACGCCAACCATATCGATAAGGGGAAGAGAGATAATCCAAAGCGCGGTGACAGGAGAAAAAGCAGCTGCATCCCCCTGACTACCGATACAAAGCAGCCATACAACTGTCAAACCAATGAACATCGAGCCGGCATCCCCCATAAAAATCTTTCGCTTTTTGGGGTGGTCGGCTCGACAAAGATTGAACAGTAAGTAAGGCAGTATCGCAAACGCCAATATCAAGCAAAACATCGCCTGAGGAGACTGGTTTGCCAATAGAAAAAGAATAGACATTGACATTACTGAACTTATTGTCAATCCGCCAATTAATCCATCTATCCCATCTACCATATTAAAAGCGTTAATAGCCCCTAAGACTGCCAAATAGGTAAAGGGAACAGACAACACTCCCAAGCTTATTGAGCCCTGACCAAATAGGTTACCTACCTCTGAGATACTTTGCCCACATGCGAACACCATAATGCTAGCAGCTAATAGCTGCCCCCAGATTCTGGTGCTTACACGCAAGTCCCTTTTGTCATCGATAACTCCAATCGTTACCATACCCGCTGAAGCGATCACGTAAAGGAGAGTACTGTGCTGGAAAGGTTGCTCTACAACTAGTAAACCCGCGCAAAGTCCCAAAAACACAGATATTCCACCAACTAATGGAACAGCTCCATTATGGAGCTTTCTAGAGTTTGGGCGGTCGACAAGATCTATCCGAAGAGCGACGGGCTTTAAAAGCTTAATCGAAGAATAGGTACAAAGATAAGCAATGACCAAGGAAAATATGGAGGATACCATTAAAACCTCATGAAACTTGCTTCTAACTTCCAATGTACGAAGCGGCATATAATTGGCGCAACAATAACAAAAGAGCAGACAAAAGTAATCCCCTACGGCGAATAGTCGCACAAAATATCATCGTCCGTTGATGTACTTTAGGCTTTTACATCAACTCAGATCACCTACATTGTCTGTATGATCCTTGGAAGTACCTGCCACAGAAGGCTAAAACCTTTCCGCCCAGACTAGTCAGCAACTAACACACATTCCAACTAATTCAAAGACTTATCACCACCCTGCCAAAATACGAGACAATTAGCTAGTCTTAGCTTGATGCAAGTTGTCCAGCATTCTCAAGAAGGAAGTAACTTAATTTTCAACTTGTCGTTAATCAGGTTGTGCTTAGATATGACCAATGAAGAAGACGGTACCTCGTACATGTGGGTATCCCAAGTCTCCCTTAAGCTCGAGCCTAGTGGTAGATCTGGATAAAAATCTTGGAACGGGGCCTCTAACCCAAGTACGCCACCATTCGCGAACGTGACGCTGTGACTATTGTACAATGCGTAAAAGCAGCAAAGAGGGGCTTTTAAATCAGCACCACAGATAATTCGATTTAGGCCCCCTAGCGCCTCTGTTGGAAGCTCGGCACGCTTGTCGGTGCCTTTCTCATAGCGTTCCCACAGGTCTTGAAAATACCCATTAGCAATCACAGCAGCTATCACGGCGTCTTGAGCGAGAGTGCTCAGGTCTAATACCACGACAGCAATTCGGTTTTCTCCCACTTGACCAAACAGGGGCAGCAATGAGTAACCAACAACCTGATAATGGTAGAAATAGTTGGCTAGCATAGCTGATTCAACAGGCTGTAGGTCATTAAACACTCTGGTAGCTTGAGAATCGTGCTCACGTAGAGCCTGCTTATGATCTGACAACTCAGCTAATTCAAGCTGTAACTCTGTGTCTTCTTTGTCGGATATCGCAGTGAGAATAGTGGTTGCGAGTTCATTAAAATCAGCAATTGGTTTAACCAAGAAGTCGCTAGCTCCCAGAGTCATTACCTTGCGTAAGTCATCTAAGTTACTTTTGCCCGATATAACAATCACGGGTACTTGAGGCGGCGAAACGCGTTGCAAAAATCCGACACCATCGAGTTGGGGCATCACTACATCGAGCAGAATTATGTCAAAGCGTTGCAGGCCGAGTAACTCCAAACCGCTTAACCCATCACCAGCAGCGGTCACAGCCGCACCAAGCTTTGTTAAAAATGCCGAGAGCTGACGGCGAAACACTAACTCGTCTTCAACGATAAGTACTGAAATGCCATCTAGCGGGGGGATGTCACCTAATTCCATGGAACGTTGTAGCCTAACCTCATAACTCTCACAAAAACTATATGTGAACCAGATACTTATCGCTAGTATTAGTGCCGAACAATGAGTCTAATTGCTCAAATACCAGTCAAAACTTTGATTTTTACTGAACTTCTAAGCTAAAGCTTAGTCAATAGGAGGCTAAACTGACGATTTTTACCAATAACTAGGAAGATATCAGTTATATGGTCACTGAACCACCAGCAATATCTGGTTGTTCTGGCTTAATTTGGAGGCAAAGGCTAAAAGTTATCAATTTCATCTAGGTAATCGTCAAGGGCTGCATCGATGTCACTCTGCTCGGCGGTGGGTGGTTTCCCCCGATAGAACCGGTAAAGCCGGTACTGTAGATACGCATCCTTGATAAAGGTGTAGCTATCTAGTGAGTTATCGAGCAACGGCTCTTGGTCAATCACAGCAGCGCGCTTATACAATCCGTCAAAGCCCCAACGAATGATCCGCTCAGCCCAGGTTAACGACAACGGAGAGGCGAATCCATCGATAAAGTCGCCCACTTCGTTACGCACTGTCGAAGGACCAAATACCGGGATCATCAAAAATGGGCCATCTGGGACGCCGTAGTAACCCATCGTGTCACTGAACTCCGCAATATCGCGCGGCACGCCGCTCCATCCCATAATGTCGAAGATACCGGCGATACCGAAAGTAGAATTAAACAAGAACCGCACAACGCTGTTAGCCGCCCCCTGTGGGTTTAACTGCAGCAAGTGATTGATAGCGCTAGCAGGCTCTTCGAGATTTCGAATCACATTGTTGACCGACTCCCTAACACCGAAGGGAACATGGCGGGCATAGGCATGGGTCGCTGGGCGAAACAATGGCTTATCTAACACTTCATAGTTAAACTGCCAGCTGTAGCGGTTGAACCCCTCGAATGGGTCGGAGAAGCCCTCTTGCTGAAGAGAAGCCTGCTCATCGGCAATGGCCGGAGCAAACCAACAAAACACTGTCAGAATAAGAATACGACGTAACACTAGTCATCCTTTGACCGTTGAAAGCGGAGCCTCTTTGCACCGCTTGAACACCTTAGGGCAGCAGCTGATCGATGGTTAGACGTATGGGTGTTGCCTCGCCTTGTGCCACAGGATCACTGGTTCCTTCCCAGTCGCCACTGGTAGTTTGCACATTATCATCATAGGACAAGCGGGCGGTGATGAAGAAATCGCCCTGCTGGGATAACTTCAGGCCTTCCATCATGCTGTCGCTATCAGAGAGCGTTACTGTAACAGGAAATACTGGCGCTGCAACCTTGCGCGCAGCGATTGGCATCGGAGGGCCATTGACGGCTTTGGCGTAAACGAACAAGAAGCTGCTTGATGGAACACTCAAGCCCTGATCAACATCCACAGTGATGGTATAACTAGGCCCCGAGCTGGCGACCGGCGCAGCCGCCACTGGGGCTTGCTCGCTGGCATCTTGCCCACTCTCCGCTAGCTGAGCTTGGGCAAACTCGATGCTTTGCTGTAGTACCTCGGCACGCGGAGAACCGGGCTCCAGCAGGCTAAGCATTTGCTCCCAACGGCCGATGGCACTGGCGTAGTCTTGCTGCTCGAGAGCCAAGAACGCGTACATCGACCACAGCTCCAAGCTCTGTGTATTCTCGCGTAACGCTAGCACTAACATGCGTTCTGCGCGAGCACGGTCGTTTGGGTCGCCACTAAACAGCAGCGATTGCGCGTAAACAGCGATGATACTGGGGTCGTTCGGCTGCAGGCGATGCGCCTTTTCACTGGCGTCGGTCATAATGTCCAGACGATTAAGCGCTTGCCCGACTTTTGCCAAAATAAACCAGCCGCGAGGATCATCTCCCTCCGCTTGCAGCTTGCTGCGTAAGGCCAGTGCAAAGTCTTGCAGTTCTTGATCGCTGACCTCACTTTGGCCGCTGAGTATGCGCTCACTCAACTCCGGCAGGCGCTGCTGCACCGCTTGCCAATGTGTGACCTGCTCTTTTGCCCCCAGATAGAAGTACAGGCCAACACTTGCCACAACCAAGAACGCCAAACCTGGCACTAGCTGCCACACATTCACGTTGCGGTGCGCAGATTCAGGCTCGTCGATCACATCATCGAGCAGGTTATATTGCAGCTCGCTGACCAATTGCTGGCTGTCGTCAGCTAGCCCCAGGGCATCTTCCTCACTCAGCTCATTTAAGCGATTTTTGTAAAGGGTCTGGTTGAGTTTGGTTTGAGAAATACCTGTTTCTTGTCGCTTGAACAGCGGTAGTAGCAATACCAGACCTGACAGCACCAGCAATGCTATAGAGACTATCCAAAAAACCATCATTGTTTGTCTCGCTCCGTTTGTTCAATCAACTTGGCAAGTCTTTCACGCTCGCCCTCTTCAACTAGCGGCTCATTCGAGCTTGAGTTTCGATTTCGGCCCAGCAGGTAGATCCCGCCAAACACAATCACCAGCAAGGGCGATAGCCACAATATCAGCACCGCAGGCGTTAGCGGCGGATCGTAGCGCACAAAGTTGCCATAGCGGTCGACCATGTAGTCCAGCACCTGTTGCTTATCGTTACCCTGCTTCACCAGTTGGTAGGTCTTTTCGCGCAAGTCTTGAGCGAGCCCGGCATTGGAGTCAGCAATATTATTGTTCTGACACTTCGGGCAGCGCAGCTCTTGGGTAAGTTCGCGAAACAAGGCTTCCTGCTGCTCGCTATCAAATTCGTAAACGTCGATGGCAGCGAACGCTGCAGAGCTAATTAGCCCAAGTAAAAAAACGAGAACCCGCATAGCTACTCCATTGCACTAAAAATTGGCGCTAACTCCTGCTGCCAGTTTCGGGCATTAACATCCCCAACATGGCGGTAGCGGATGATTCCCTGGCTATCGATAAGGTAGGTTTCCGGCGCACCATATACGCCAAGATCGAGTGCCAGCAGCCCTTTCTCATCATAAAGGTTAATGACATAAGGATTACCTAGTTGCGCCAGCCAGTTAATCGCCTTTCCTCGATCATCCTTGTAGTTCAGGCCGATGATCTTCACACCCTGCTCAGCCAAGGTGTTTAGAAACTCATGCTCGGCCCGGCAGGTCGGGCACCAGGTCGCCCATACGTTCAGCAATAGCGGCTCGCCCTCAAAGATATTGCTATGATGCTGCTTGTCCAGCTCATAGATATCTTGAAGCTCAAACTGCGGCACCGGTTTACCCACCAATACCGACTCCAACTCAGTAGGATCAGAGTTCAGAGCAGACTTAAAAAATGGAATGATTGCCAAAAAACAAATCAGTGGCAGCAGAAACAACAGCAGACGCTTATTCATACCTGAGACTCCTCTAAGCGAGTGTTCTCTTTATTCCCACCGGGATTTTCATCAACCTTGCTTTGATCGCTGGTTCGCTTAAACCGGTAACGTTTATCGGCTAAAGCAAAGCCTCCACCAATCGCCATAAAAATCGACCCCAGCCAAATCCAACGGACAAACGGTTTATAGTAGATACGCACCGCCCAGGCACCGCCGGGTAACTGCTCGCCTAAGGCTGCATACAAGTCTCGCCAAAGCCCCGCATCAATCGCCGCTTCTGTCATCATGCTGCGCTGAACCGTGTAAAAACGCTTCTCCGCTTCTAGTGTGGCAACCGGCTGCCCCTTGCGCTGAACATCGATAATGCCCACATGTCCTTGATAGTTGGCGCCCTGAAGCTGGTTAACCTCACGGAAGGTGAACTGATAGCTGGCGAAATCCACTTTATCGCCCGGTAGCATTCTTAGATCGCGCTCGATGCTGTAATGACTGGTCATCGCTACACCGATGATAGTGACGGCTAAACCAATGTGCCCCCAGACCATCGCCCAATGCGAGCGGCCCAGTTTGGTCACCCCCTGCCAGAAGGTATGACGATGAGTAGCGCGCAGCCATACCTCGAGAGCGCTACACACAATCACCCAAAAGGCCAATACCAAGCCCATATAGGCTAGCCAATAAAACTCTGGCGCGAATACCACCATCAGTAACAGCGGCACCAATACACTGACAGCAAAGGCAAGGGCCAGTTGCTTGCGCAAGGGGCCAAACTGTTGCTTCTTCCAACGTACCAGCGGGCCAATGCCCAATGCCAAGGCAAACGGTACAATCATCCAGGAAAACATACGGTTAAAGAACGCCGCGCCGATGGAGATACTGCCCATCCCCAACTCTTTGTGAACCAATGGCAGCAAGGTACCGAGCAGCACGACCACCAAAGCCGCTACCAGTAGGATATTGTTCACCAACAGCAGTGTTTCGCGAGAGAACAGCTCATAACTGCCTCGGCTTTTTACTTGAGAGGCTCGCACGGCAAACAGCGTTAACGAACCACCAATAACCGCCAGTAAGAAGCCCAAAATAAACAGCCCTCGCTCTGGGTCGGAAGCAAAGGCATGCACCGACACCAACACGCCAGAGCGCACCAAGAAGGTACCCAACAAACTTAAGGAGAAAGCAGAGATAGCCAAAAGCACAGTCCATGCCTTAAACACACCGCGTTTCTCGGTGACCGCCAATGAATGCAGTAGCGCAGTACCGACCAGCCAAGGCATAAACGAGGCATTCTCAACCGGATCCCAGAACCACCAACCGCCCCAACCAAGTTCGTAATAGGCCCACCATGAGCCCAGCGCGATGCCTAACGTAAGGAACACCCACGCAGCCATCGTCCAGGGGCGTGACCAACGTGCCCAAGTCGAATCCAGCCGACCTGCCAGCAGCGCCGCAATGGCAAACGCAAAGGCAACCGAGAAGCCCACATAACCCATATACAAAAGCGGCGGGTGAATGATCAGCCCGATGTCTTGCAGCAGTGGATTCAAGTCCTGTCCATCGATGGGGAAGAACGGCAAGGTCCGCTCAAAGGGATTGGAAGTGAAAAGAATAAAGGCGTAGAAGCCGACGCAGATCATACCCATCACCGCTAGTACCCGCGCAACCGCCTCTATAGGCAGCCCGCGACTTAACATTGCTACAGCAGCGCCCCAGCCCGCCAAGATCGCGGCCCACAGCAGCAATGAGCCTTCATGGGCGCCCCACACCGCCGACAAGCGGAAGTACCATGGAAGTTGGCTATTGGAGTTGTTGGCCACATAGGCCACCGAGAAATCGTTGGCTAAGAAGGCATTACAAAGCACCACTAGTGAAAGCAGCACTAAAAGGAACTGCAGCAACGCCAGTGGCCGAGCCAGGTTCATCATACCGAGCCGATTCGCCGAGGCCCCCCATAGCGGATAGACGCTCTGAAGAATCGCCACCGCCAGTGCGACAATAAGCGCAAAGTGTCCTAACTCTGGAATCATAAGAAGCCTCTACTGCGCGGAGCCGTGCAACTGTTGCTCGGTATATTCGGGTTTGAAATGTTCCATGCCCTTGAGCGACTGCGCGACCTCTGGTGGCATGTACTCTTCGTCGTGCTTGGCCAACACTTCATGAGCTTGGATACGGTTGGCTGCAACCAACTCGCCAGTTGCGACAATCCCCTGCCCTTCACGGAACAGATCGGGAAGGATCCCCTCGTAAGCGACGGTGACCATACCGCCTCCGGCGTCGATTAAGTCGAAACTCACCTCTAGGCTGGTCTGCGAGCGGGCCACTGAGCCGGGCAACACCAAACCGCCAATACGCAGACGCTGGCCAACTTCCGGTTTTACCTTTTCAGGTCCTTTACCCTGAACCAGTTCGGTGGGGGTGTAGAACAAATCGATATTTTGTTGCAATGCATAGAGCAGCAAACCTGTGGCAAAGCCCAAACCGACAACAATAGATACTACAACCAGCAAACGCTGTTTTCTTCTAGGGTTCATAGCCGTTCTTTAACCTCTCTTGCCGCTAACATCCTGTCTTGTTTTGCTTTTATCTGGGAAATACTGCGGGTAAGCGCCTGGCGTTTCAAAATACTGTCGACTACAACCGCTCCCAACGTGAGTAAGGTGCAACCAAATGACAACCAAACGTAAAAGCCATAACCGCCCATCGCCACAAAATCTGCAAAACTATCAAACTGCATCTCAGGCCTCTCCCGTGCCTAACAATAACTGCCTAACCCAAGGCCGCCGCTGCTCGCGTTTGAGCAACTCGGTGCGAAAACGAACCAGGCTTAGCGCACCCAAGAACGCGCCGAAGCCAACGATGTTGATTAGCAGTGGCCATAACATGGCGCTATCGATGGATGGCTTGGCGAACTTGGTGATTGACGCCCCTTGGTGCAAGGTATTCCACCACTCCACCGAATAATGAATAATCGGTAGGTTGATCACCCCGACCAAGCTGAGAATACTGGCAGAGCGTCCGGCTAAGGCTTTGTCGTCAAAGGCGTTGTACAGGGCAATCACGCCGAGATATAAAAACAGCAAGATAAGCTCGGAGGTTAAACGGGCGTCCCACACCCACCAAGTGCCCCACATGGGCTTGCCCCACGCCGCGCCGGTAAGCAATGCAATAAAGGTAAAGCCGGCACCAATGGGCGCCACCGCTGCCACGTAGATTTCAGACTGTTTGATCTGCCACACCAGCGCGATAAAGCCGGCAATGGCCATGGTCAGATAGGCCCCCATGGAGAGAATGGCCGCTGGCACGTGCACATAGATAATCCGAAAACTATCGCCCTGCTGATAATCAGAAGGCGCGAACAACAACCCCCAAACCGTGCCAATACTCAAGCACAGCACCGCCAGTGCAGTAAACCACGGCACAAAGGCACCAGCTAAACGAAAGCTTGCTTCGGGTTTTGCATAGGGATGCAACCATTTCCACATAATATCGCCTACTTCAGAAATCCGTTATCAAAGGCCCAGCGCCCTAACTCATGCTCACCCGCAACGCACTGGCTGTTGCAAAAGGAGCGAAACAAAGCGTTAACATTGCAATGGCTCCCATAATCGCTAAATGCCCCGCATAGGGCAAGCCAAACGAGGCCGCCTCGATAGCAGATGTTGCAAAAATGAGAACCGGTATGAACAACGGTAAGACTAATAAACTCAATAGAACCCCTCCACGTCGCAGCCCAACTGTTAGTGCTACGCCAACGCCTCCAATAAGGCTCAACACCGGTGTGCCAATCAACAAGGTGAGAAAGGTAGCTTTGAAGATGGGCATACTCAGGCCGAGTAACACGGCAAACAGCGGTGATAGCAGTAGCAGTGGTAAGGCAGTGAGCAGCCAATGAGCCACGATCTTGGCCAAACTGAGTGCGGCCAGCGGGTGCCCTGAAAGAAGCAACTGCTCCAGCGAGCCATCCAGATAATCATCTCGGAACAAACGCTCGAGCGATAGCAGTGAGGAGAGTAACGCTGCGACCCATAGCACACCTGGGGCAACGCGGGCCAGTAGCTCTGGCTCTGGGCCGAGCGCCAGTGGAAACAAGGTGATAACAATCAGCAAAAACCACAGCGGATTGAGAATGTCCGATTTGCGGCGCATCGCAATAAGCAGCTCGCGCTGAACAACGTTGAATGCAGCTCTCACATCAGCTCCCGACTCGCGGACAGCTCAATCACTCGATAGTGTTCCGCAGGCATTTGTAGGCTTTGGTGTGTGGTAAGGATGACCATGCCGCCCCGCTCACAATGCTGAAGGAGTATCTTCTCTAAGTAAGCAACGCCCTGCTTGTCGATGGCGGTAAACGGCTCGTCGAGGATCCATAACAAGCGCTGGTTCACCCACAGGCGCGCCAGTGCCACCCGCCGCTGTTGCCCTGCTGACAAGTGCGCGCAGGGTTCGTCCTCAAGACCCGCAAGACCCACTCGCGCTAAGATCTCGAAATAATCTGGCTCAGGTGTTTGCATGCTATCCATGCCTTTAAAAAACTGCAGGTTCTCCAGCGCGCTAAGTTCTGATTTGATACCCGCAAGATGGCCAAGATAGAGAAGCTGCTGATGGTAGCGTTGGGAGAAGCGTTGAATAGACTCGCCTTGCCAGAGCACCTCTCCGGAGGCTGGCAACGATAAACCAGCCAACAAGCGTAGCAAGCTGGTTTTACCTGCTCCGTTGACACCGGCAATCTGAATAATCTGTCCTTGCTGGATGCTAAAATTTAGCCCTGAAAACAACTCGTGTTGATCCCGGGTGCAAGCCAGCTCCTTCGCTTGTAACATTGGCTAAGCAATTGAATTCCTTTAATCCAAGATGTTAACACAGTGCAACAAAAATTAGCATCACCGACCTCACAGTGGTGCTCGAACGTTGATTTTTTATACTAACCCGTGTTTTCGCAAAGAATCAGGCAAAAAGAAAGGGAAGCTCATGCTTCCCTTTTCTATTGGTTCAATGCTTTAGAACTATCTTAAGCAGAACCTTTGAGTTTTTGTTGCAGGTTAAGCAATAGTTCTGCTTCTGCTTTGGGGATCTCGCACTCTCGCATAACCTCAGTGACATCAGCGCCCAACTCCACCATCTTCATGGCGCGATTATAGAGTTTTGAGTCGGTGTCTTGAGCCATGCTTTGAAGCTGCCCTTGTTTACGTTCGGTTTCTTCAAGTGCCTCGCGCTGTCTAGCCAGTTCACCGGTAAACGCACTGTTTGCCGCATGTAACTCGGATAGCTGTTTCTCGGTCGCAACTTGCTTAGATAACAGCTCCTTTGCTAAACGCTCTAGAGACTTAGCCTTACGCTGAGCTTCTTCAAGTTTCGCGTGTAGACGTTTTGCTAGCCAAGCAAACACCAAAATACAACAAGGTAACAACACCAGCAGGCTAATCAAAATGCCATTCATAATTACAACGCGCTTATTTCATCCCACTCTTCATCTGAGAGCAGCTTGTTTAAATCAACCAAAATCAGTAACTGGCCATCACGATTACTCACGCCTTGGATAAACTTAGCGCTTTCTTCTGTGCCAACGTTTGGCGCAACATCAATCTCTGAGGAGCGTAGGTAAACCACCTCAGCAACACTGTCTACGAGGATACCAATCACCTGGGACTCAGCTTCGATGATAACAATCCGAGAGTTCTCGGTGATCTCCGACGAGTGCAAGCCAAAACGTGAACGGGTATCAATTACCGTCACGACATTGCCTCGCAGGTTGATAATACCTAGCACGTAGCTAGGAGCGCCGGGAACCGGGGCAATTTCGGTATAGCGAAGGACTTCTTGCACCTGCATCACATTGATGCCGTAGGTTTCGTTTTCTAACTGAAACGTTACCCACTGGAGCACTTCATCCTCTGCGACGTTTTCGGCAATGTTGCGTTGCTCGCTCATTTGCTCTTCCTTTTTTCGTTAAAGAGGCAGATCGCAGCCTCTTATCTCGTACTATTCACTAACTGTAAGATATACAGCGTTTTTTAACCAGCAAAAGCACGTCATTCACGTAACTAATTGCCTTCGATGTTCACACCTTGCTCAAGCATCGCTTCTAGCTCGCTAACATGCAGCAGGGCACACATCCGCTTCTTCACCATGCCGGCAAGCCAAGGACGTTTTCCCGGCTCACTACGCCATTTTATATCGTCCCGGTTAAGCTTTTGCGTACCGTGGAGTTTTTCACAGCTTAGCCCCCAAGCTGACTCACCCAACATGATCAGGTACTTGTAGTCGGTGGTGACCTCTTTCCCGGGTAACACCCATTTAGCAGTGTCAACCGCCGACAATTTGCGCTCGCGCTCGATCATGATGCCTGCGAACCAAGCAGGCTTTCCAAACAACGGGCTGATCTCGGTCACTCGATGAATTCCGCCTAGCTCTGTTAGGGGCACGCCAAATGTTACTCCGGCAGCTTCAAAAAACAGCACTTGAAACTCTTCATCAACCTCGATGTTTTGCCAAGGATCTGGGGCTGGCGGCTGAGGTTCGGGTTCGAGCTCTACGGCCACGTCGATCTCTGGCTCAGCAACCTCCACCTCAATGCGTTGCTCAGGAATATCAACAGGCAGCACACTCGGCGTGGGATCGGCCAAGGGCTTGGATTCTGCACGAGATACCTCAGCAGGCAGGGTCGCTGTAGCTACTGGCTCGACGGGCGCGGCAATACGTTTCTCAGCCTCTGCTAACAACTGCTTTAAGGGCTTGCGGTGTTTAAACGGGGATTCAGGCTCACTGGCGGCTGTCGTAACAAACGGAGTATGCTTGGGCGGCTCTTCAGCCACAGCCTGCTGAACGACTTCGGCCTCCTCAGTAGGAAGCTCAGTTTCAAGCGCTGGTGCGCTCGCAGATGCTTTATCAGGCTCAGGCGCAGTAGACTCACTTAACAAGGAGTCGAAATAATCACCCAGCGCTTGCTCCATCAACTTATCGCTGTTCATAAGCCACCCTGACGGTCCTGGATTCGCTGCAGATAGCTCAGCAAGGTCTCGTAGGCAAACACGCCGCGACACTTTTTAATGTAGAGCGAGGGAGGCATGTGCTTGAGGCTGGCATCGCGAAACTTGGTATCGATGGGGATCACCGAGTTCCACACGTTATCAGGATAGCTCTCCTGTAACTGCTTAAGCGCGGCGAGTGAAGCTTTGGTGCGTTTGTCATACATAGTGGGCACTACGGTGTAGCGCAGCGGCGCAGGACAAGAGCGCTGCATAATCTGCAGGGTTTTCACCATCCGCTCCAGGCCTTTTATGGCCAAGAACTCGGTTTGAACCGGCACCAACACGCGTGAGCTAGCAGCCAAAGCATTCACCATCATGACGCCCAATACCGGCGGGCAATCAATGAGTGCGTAGTCATAGCGGTCTTCCAAGCGCTCAAGAATACGTTTGAGAATCAGACCCATGCCTTCGCGCTGCCCCAACACTTTGTCGAGGGTTGCCAGCGCCATACTCGCCGGGATCAGGTCCAAGCCGTCAAACTCGGTGTTCTGTATGCTGTGATTGATGGTGGCATCGTCGAGTTCAGGCTGTTGATAGAGCTCGTATAGGGTGCCTTGCATGCTATCGACGTCAAAGCCGAGATAGCTGGTAAGAGAGGCGTGGGGATCAGTGTCAATTAACAACACCCGTTTACCCTGCTGGACTAATAGCCCCGCCAGAGAGATGACGGTTGTCGTCTTCCCTACCCCGCCTTTTTGGTTGGCAACTGTCCAAACCTTCACAATCGTTCCTGCCTAAACATAAATGCGATTTCGCTAAACACTTCTAACTTGTTGTAATAAATAAGGGTAATACGACTTAACGGAAGTTACTGAGAGTCTGCTCTAAACTCAACAAACTAAAGTACCTCCCATCATCGATGTCGGCCGGAACAGTCAATTCTTTACTGCACGTTTAGCCATTCACCTCGCTGAGTATGGCATCGGCAAACTGTTCCAAGGGCAGCTGCTCACTGCACAAGCCTGAACTGGCGATCGCCTGAGGCATACCGTAAACCACACAACTGGCCTCATCTTGAGCCCAGATAGTTGCGCCCTGTTGCTTTAACAACTTAGCGCCATCACGTCCATCGGCGCCCATTCCGGTTAGCACCATCGCTAGCACATCACCGCTGTGGCTCTTGGCGAGCGATGCAAAAGTAATGTCTACGCAGGGTTTGTAGTTCACCTTGTCATTGCCTTCGACGATACGTAAGCGCCCACCACCGCGTGGTTCCACCATCATCTGCTTGCCACCCGGAGCCAGGTAGGCCCAGCCAGGGCGAAGCTCGTCACCATCTTCGGCTTGCTTGACGTTGATCTTACACAAGCTGTTTAGGCGCGAAGCAAAGGCTGCGGTAAAGGTTGCGGGCATGTGCTGAACCAACAAGATCGGCTTGTTAAAGTTTGCCGGTAGCTGGGTCAAAATGGTTTGCAGTGCCACCGGCCCACCGGTCGAGGTACCGATTGCGACGATCTTGTAACGCTTGCCAGAGGCCCGGAACTTGCGGGCCGCTGGGCGCTCTGCAGGGGCGGAGCGAGTCGGTGCGCTTGGGCGCTCTAGTGGGGTACGGGCCGCGGGTGTTGACTGGCGAGTCGGGGCAGCGCTACTTGGCCGGGCTGGAGCCGCGGGTCTGCGTAGTCCAATACGACGGCGC
This sequence comes from Aliagarivorans taiwanensis DSM 22990, assembly GCF_000429505.1. Lineage (GTDB taxonomy): Bacteria > Pseudomonadota > Gammaproteobacteria > Enterobacterales > Celerinatantimonadaceae > Aliagarivorans > Aliagarivorans taiwanensis. Next base: position 115,101 of record NZ_AUBZ01000005.1, read on the forward strand.
GACAAGGCCTTAACTCGCTGCTGCAGCAAGCTGACCGCTTCTTCACGATCACGGGCAATGTCTTCAAATTTTTTCGGTATAAAGTCGAGCGCACCGGCTTCCAGAGCATCGAGAGTGGCTTGGGCACCCTCGTGGGTGAGCGATGAGAACATCAAGATGGGCGTCGGGTTGCTGCCCATGATCTCTTTTACCGCGGAGATGCCGTCCATGACGGGCATCTCGATATCCATGGTGACCACATCAGGCTTAAGACGCGCCACCATTTCGACGGCTTCTTTACCATTTTTTGCCGCGTCGATCACTTCCAGCGATGGCTCGGCATTGAGGATCTCGGTCACCCGGCGACGAAAAAAACTCGAGTCGTCAACGACGAGTACTTTTATCGACATAGTGTTCGCTCCGCTTAAAGACGCTTAGCGTAACGCTTGAGCAAACTAGGAATATCCAGAATTAGCGCAATACGTCCATCGCTGGTAATGGTTGCCCCCGCCATCCCTGGGGTACCGTGTAATAACTGATCGAGCGCTTTAATCACTACTTCTTCCTGGCCAATCAGGTTGTCCACCACGAAGCCGACTTGCTGAGGGCCAATTTGCACAATTACCACGTGGCCAAGCTGTCCGCGCTCAGCACGATTGCCACCACGGATTAACCAGTCTTGCAGGTAGAACAGCGGAATAGCGCGCTCACGTACGATGATGGTTTCCTGACCATCTACCACGTTGATCTTGGCAAGGTCGAGGTGGAAGATTTCATTAACGCTGGTCAGTGGCAGGGCAAAGGTTTGCTTGCCTACATCAACCATAAGGGTTGGCAGAATTGCCAGGGTCAATGGCACTTTAATCTGAAGGGTTGTGCCCTCGCCCATTGCCGAGTCGATATCGATGGAGCCGTTGAGCTGGGTAATGCTGGTTTTCACCACATCCATACCCACGCCGCGCCCTGAGATATCCGAGATTTCGGTCTTGGTTGAGAAGCCAGGCGCAAAAATCAGGTTGTAGGCATCTTTGTCTGACATGCGATTGGCTGCATCGGCATCGAGTACGCCGCGATCAATCGCGATGTTCTTCAGTTTCTCTGCATCCATCCCCGCACCATCATCTTCGATAGTGAGTAGAATGTGGTCGCCCTCTTGGGAAGCCGACAAACGGATGGTTCCGGTGCGCTGTTTGCCAGCAGCAATCCGCACGTCGGGCATCTCGATACCATGATCAACACTGTTGCGGACCAAGTGGACCAGCGGATCAGCCAGCGCTTCAACCAAGTTTTTGTCAAGATCGGTCTCTTCACCCACCAGCTCCAGACTGATGTCCTTTTTCAAGCTACGCGCCAAATCACGAACCACGCGAGGGAAGCGGCCAAACACCTTCTTGATTGGCTGCATGCGGGTTTTCATCACCGCACCTTGTAGATCGGCGGTGACCACGTCCAGGTTTGCGGTCGCTTTGGACATCTCTTCGTCGTTGCTGTTAATGCCCAGACTCACCAAGCGGTTACGCACCAATACCAACTCACCCACCATGTTCATGATGTCATCGAGGGTCTTAGTATCAACGCGGATATTGGTCTCGCCTTGGGGCGCTTTAGCCGGCGCGGCTTTCTCCTGCTTGGCTGCCGGCTTTTGCGCAGCTGGGGCTGGCTTGGCTGGTGCCGCAGGCTTAGCGGCGGCTGGTTTTGCCTCAGCGGGCTTGGCAGGTGCAGCTGGTTTGGCTGGCTTAGCGGCCGCTTCAGCGACCTTGGGCGCTTTACCTACGCCGTGTAACTGGTCGAGTAGCTGCTCGAACTCATCATCATTGATGAGGTCGCCATCGGCGGAGGCGGGAGCTGCAGGCTCAGGCGCTTTAGGCGCCGCTGGAGCACTCGCCTCGGTAGGAGCACCGCCATGCTGGCCTTTACCATGAAGCTCATCGAGTAACTTCTCGAACTCATCATCGGTGATATCACCATCAGCAGCAGGAGCACTCGCTGGTGCAGGCGCTGCGGGCGCGGCCGCAGGGGCTGCAGTAGTGGGCGCTTGCCCACTGCCGTGCAACTCATCAAGAAGTTTTTCAAACTCGTCGTCGGTGATCTCATCGATTGAGCCACCTTCTGCAGCGACTTGTGGAGCCGCTTCGGGCTCAGACTCTGGGGCCACTTCAACCACTGGCTCGGGTTCTGGTTCAGGCTCCGGCTCGCTGGCGACCTCACCGGCACTGTTGGGATCGCTTAAGTGATGGAGTTGGTCGAGCAAGGCTTGAGGCGCTGCGGTAAGTTCTTCTCGCGCCTGCACGCAAGCGAACATCTCGTTGACGGTATCGAGCGCTTCTAGGATCACATCCATCAGCTCGGGGGTAACCGGCCGGCCACCGTTGCGCAATACGTCAAACACGTTTTCGGCGCCGTGACAAACATCGACCAACTCATTGAGAGAAAGGAAGCCCGCGCCACCTTTTACGGTATGGAACCCACGGAAGATCGCGTTCAGCAAATCGGAATCTTCGGGGCGTTTCTCAAGCTCGACCAGTTGCTCTGAGAGCTCTTCGAGAATTTCTGCGGCTTCAATTAAGAAGTCCTGAAGGATATCTTCATCTACGTCAAACGACATTTGCTGTTCCCCTAGAATCCTAAGCTGGACAACAGATCGTCAACGTCGTCCTGCGATTGAACAACGTCTTCACGCTGTTCCTTGTTCATGATTGGTCCTTCCGCTTCGATTCCTTTGTCCGCTTTGCTTTGGGTAGTTGGCTGTTCGTTCAATTGCTCGTTGCCGAACAGGGTAAGCATTTCGACGAGGCGATCTTCCACCTCTTGAACCAAGGTGATGACCTTGCGAATCATTTGGCCGGTGAGGTCTTGGAAGTCCTGGGCCATCAAAATTTCGGTCAGCATATTACGCAGTTTGTCTGCGCTGAGGTTAGAAGAAGCTAGAAAAGCGTCGATTTGGTGGCATAGGGTTTTAAACTGCCCCACTTCGATACGGCGTTCCATCAAACCACGCCACACCGGCATGATCTCATCAATATCGCTGGTCATCTGATCTGCAATGGGCAGGCCGGATTCAACGACATCCATGGTTTTATTGGCCGCCTGATCGGTCATCTCGATAACGTAGTTCAGGCGGTCTTTAGCATCGGGAATATCTTGGCTGGCAAGCTCGCCTATCCGAACATCTAGCTTGAAATCATTGAGGGAGTCGTGCAGTTCACGGGTCAACTGACCCACTTTATCGAACAACTGACTGGCATTGGGAGCACACAGTTCACTGACCAGAGAATTTGCATCCTCAACATTTCCCTGTTGCAAAAGGCTGACCAGTCGTTGGGCATCTTCAAGATTGATGATGGGGCTTATTTCCTTGCTCACACAAGTTCCTTTATAGTTTTTAGTTTACTGAATGCGCTCGAAAATCTTGTCCAGCTTTTCCTTAAGGGTAGCAGCGGTAAAGGGCTTAACAATGTATCCGTTCACACCAGCCTGAGCCGCTTCAATAATCTGTTCACGTTTGGCTTCTGCAGTCACCATAAGTACAGGCAAGTGAGCCAAGCTCTCATCGGCGCGAATATGCTTGAGCAAATCGATGCCTTCCATGCCGGGCATGTTCCAGTCAGTAACAACAAACTCGAAATCACCATTTTTCAGCATCGGCAAGGCGGTGTTGCCATCGTCTGCTTCATGGGTGTTGTTAAAGCCAAGATCGCGCAAAAGGTTCTTGATAATTCGTCGCATTGTTGAAAAGTCATCAACAACCAGAATTTTCATATTTTTATCCAAGGTACATCCCCCGATTGGATTGCTAAAGTTGCAAGAGTAAAGCAACTATTTATTGCAGATATGTGATTAATCAAAGTAACCACAATTTTAGTCTAAAAATGGTAGTAGTTGTAAAGCCTTAGCGCAGCCTACTGTGTCCAATCTCGCATTCGTGTGCGAACCCTTGCCAAAGCTTGGCTATGGATCTGACTTACCCGAGATTCACTAACGCTCAATACTTCACCAATTTCCTTTAGATTCAACTCTTCATCGTAGTATAGAGAAAGTACCAATGCTTCTCGCTCAGGTAAACCTCGAATGCAATCGGCCAACGCGCCTTGGAAGCGTTGCTCGGCGAAGCCTTCGAAGGGACGGTTCTGAGCACGGCTTCCTTCACTTGATAGCACGTCCTCACTCACCCCAAGATCTTCAATACCAAGAATTTTTCCGCAGTTAACATCGGCAAGCATGGAATGATAGTCATCCAGGCTCACGCCGAGCTGCGCGGCGACATCTTTATCCTTGGCGTCGCGACCGGTGGCTTTCTCTACGGCTGCAATGGCTTCACTGATGGCACGGCTGTTTTTATGAACTGAACGGGGAACCCAGTCACCACGGCGGATCTCATCGAGCATGGAGCCTCTAATCCGAATACCCGCATAGGTTTCAAAACTTGCCCCTTTGCTTCCATCAAAGTTGCGTGCAGCTTCAATCAGGCCGATCATCCCAGCCTGAATCAGATCGTCTACGATAACGCTGGCGGGGAGCCGCGCCATCAAATGGTGGGCAATGCGCTTGACCAGGTCAGCGTGTTGCACCACTAAATCGTTAGTACTTACCGTTTGGGAATAGGCGGCCACTTTATTCACTCAGCTCTTCTCTTTTTTTTCTTTGCCCATATTCAAGCAGGTTCTCAATAAAGAACTCGAGATGACCTCCAGCTTGCTCAGGGATCGGCCAGGTGGCAGCTTTTGCGGCTAGCGAACGAAACGCAAGTGCCGCAGGAGATTTAGGATAGGCATCTACAACAACTTTTTGCTTACGCACTGCCAACTTCACGTTGTTGTCGTAGGGGATGCAAGACACCAGCTCCAGGGTTGCATCCAAGAAGCGGTCGGTCACTCGGGTCAACTTAGCAAACAGCTCTTGCCCTTCACGCAGGCTGCGGACCATGTTAGCCACAACTTTGAACTTATAGACGCCATGCTCGTTTGAAAGGAGCTTGATCAACGCATAAGCATCGGTGATAGAAGTGGGCTCGTCACAAACCACTACCATGATATCTTGAGCGGCGCGCGCAAAGCTCAGCACCATGTCAGAGATACCAGCGGCGGTGTCTACCAACAACACATCAATTGGGGTTTTAAGTGAGCTGAACGCTCGGATTAGCCCGGCATGCTCAGTGGGGCTAAGCTCCACCATGCTTTTAGTACCAGAGGTGGCAGGCGCGATCAGCACGCCATGCGGCCCTTCGACCAAAATGTCGTCCAGCGTGCATTCACCCGACAGTACGTGAGACAGGTTCTTGGTGACGCGCAATCCGAGCATCACGTCGACATTGGCAAGCCCTAAGTCGGCATCGAGCACCATCACTCGCTTACCTTGCGCTGCCATTGCGATACCCATGTTCAAGGTGATGTTGGATTTACCCACACCGCCCTTCCCGCCGGTAACTGCAATTACTTTCACATTATTTCTGTTTTGCATCATTCTCAAACCGCTAGCTTGGTCAAACGCCGTTTCACTAATAAACATCCGTAACCTTATCTTGTTGCTGAGCCTCTTGCTGCATCATCTCTTGGCTGGCTTCTTGCTCGGCCGCAAGGGCCTGCTCCACCAAGTATGATGCATCAGCAACGGCAATATCTTCTGGTACGCGCTGGCCATTAGTCACATAACTGATGGGCAATGCATGTCGCAAGCTCACATCTAAGGCCTCACCCAGTGCAATACACTCATCCAACTTAGTCAAGATAGTTCCAGAAAGAGGAATTTTCTGGAATTGGGCGACGGTTTCTTCAATTACCCGACGCTGTGCGTTAGCAGAAAGCACCAAGTAGTTGCGAATATTCACCCGAGAATTTTTCACCAAGCGGTCCAGCTGCTCATGCAAGCGCAGGTCGCGCTGACTCATACCTGCAGTATCGATCAACACTAACCGCTTGTCTTTGAATTGGTAGAGTAATTGTGACAACTCTTCCTCATCGTTCGCTACGCGTACAGCGCAGCCCATAATTTTTCCGTAGGTAGCCAACTGCTCGTGGGCACCGATACGGTAGGTATCGCTGGTAATCATGGCCACGCTATCAGCGCCATAGCGCATGGCAAACTGGGCAGCCAACTTTGCGATAGTGGTGGTTTTACCCACACCGGTTGGGCCGAGCAGCGCAACCGCCCCGCCCTGACTTAAGATGTCGTCATGCCCCAGCGACAACTGGTTAGACAGCAAAGATTTAAGATGTTCCCAACCTTCCGCTAGACTGCAGTCTTCTGGAATGTAACCGGCGACTTGATCGGCCATCTCATCGGAGAAACCCACGCGCTGAAGACGTTTCATCAGCATGGCGCGGATCGGCTCTTGACGCTCCATTTCCTGCGCCATCAGACCTGACACCTGATGCTCAAGCAGCTTGCGCATCTCAGCCAACTCACCCTTCATCGCCTGAAACTCTTCACGTTTAACATCGCTGGCAGCGCCACGATTAATGGGCGCTTGCGATGCAGCGGCCTTGCCCCAGCTTGCTTGCTGAGACAGCGGCTGAGGTGCCGTCATCGGACGCGCTGCAGGGCTTTTCTTTGGCTCTTCAAAGCGTTGCTGCTGGCGCTGTTGGTGACGTTGCATAAAGTCAGCCAGGTTATCGCGCAGGTTGTTCATCTCGTCAGCTTTCTGACTCGGTGCGGCACTGGCTGCGCCACTTGCTTGACGAGCGGACGAAATATTGACGTTGTCATCGGCTACTTCGCGCTCACTGGCAACGCTTGGCTTGGCTGCGCCCGCTTCCACTGCAGCGACAATCTCGATGCCACCAGTCACCTTCTTGTTAGACATAATTACCGCATCACTGCCTAATGTCTCTTTTACCTCAGCGAGAGCAGTTCTCATATCTTTGGCGAAAAAGCGTTTCATTTTCACAGCTTAAATCCTCTTTATTCTTTTTGTCGCTACTGGCCTACCGAGCTAACTATGCGTATCTGCTTGTCTTCAGGGACTTCTTGATAAGAGAGTACCCGCAATGCCGGGATGGCATTCTTAACATAGCGAGACAAGCTCGAACGCAGAATTCCGGAGGTTAGCAAGATGGCTGGCTGACCAACCATTTCTTGGTTGTGCGCCGCTTCTTGCAATGAACCTTGCAGTTTCTCTGCAAGCCCCGGCTCCATGCCCGCACCTTCGTTGCCAGCAGCCTGCATAGACTGATGCAATATTTGCTCCAACTCTGGAGATAAAGTGATTACTGGTAGCTCTGCTTCGCTTCCGACTAATTCTTGAACAATCAAGCGCTTGAGTGAGATACGACAGGCAGCTGTCAGCACATCGGTATCCTGGCTCTTTGGCGCGTACTCCACCAAAGTCTGAACGATGCTGCGAATATCGCGCACCGGCACCCCTTCGTGTAGTAGGTTCTGCAGCACCTTAACCACTGACGAGAGCGACAAGGCATCCGGTACCAACCCTTCCACCAGTTTTGGATGGCTGTTGCCCAGCATATCGAGAAGGTTTTGAACTTCTTCGTGGCCAAGCAAGGTCGAGGCGTTGTTAGTAAGCAACTGACTGAGATGGGTGGCAATCACGGTGGCAGAGTCCACCACGGTGTAACCGAGGGTTTGTGCTTGCTCACGCTGGGCTTTGCCGATCCACGCCGCCTCTAAGCCAAAGGCCGGATCGGTAGTGGCTTGGCCCTCGATGGCGCCAAATACTTGACCGGGGTTAATCGCCATCTCGCGATCGTGGAATACTTCTGACTCGCCCACGGTCACGCCCATCATGGTGATGCGGTATTGGTTTGGCCCGAGGTCGAGGTTGTCGCGGATATGCACCGCCGGAACCAAAAAGCCAAAGTCTTGGCTGAGCTTCTTACGCACGCCTTTAATTCGTGCCAGCAGTTCGCCGCCTTGGGATTTGTCAACCAAGGGGATCAAACGGTAACCCACTTCCAAGCCAATCACGTCGACCGGTTGCACATCGTCCCAACCCAGCTCTTTCGGCTCGGCTGACTCGCTTGGCTTGCTCACAGCCGGTGCTGCTGCTTGCACCTGTTTCGCTTTCTCGACTTGGCGATGACGCCAGTACGCGCCGCCAAAACACACCAGCGCAAAGCTTAGAAAAGCGAAATGCGGCATGCCGGGTACGATGCCCATCACGAACAAGATAGCGCCACAGATGATCAACACCTTCGGGTGCTCGAACATCTGCAGGAATACCTGCTCGCCCATATCTTCGTCAGCATTTTGGCGAGTCACAATCAGCGCTGCTGCAATCGATAGCAACAGCGCCGGGATTTGCGCAACCAGACCATCACCGATGGTCAGTAGGGTATACACCTCAACCGCTTCGCCAAAGCTCAAGCCATGTTGGGCCACACCGATAACAAAGCCGCCGATGATGTTGATAAACAGAATCAGGATACCGGCGATGGCATCGCCTTTTACAAACTTACTAGCACCATCCATTGAACCGTAGAAATCCGCTTCGTTGGTGACATCTTGGCGACGTTCGCGAGCCTGCTCTTGGTTAATGATCCCTGCGTTCAAGTCGGCATCGATAGCCATCTGCTTGCCGGGCATCGCATCCAAGGTAAAGCGCGCGCTTACCTCAGAGATACGACCCGCACCCTTAGTGACCACCACAAAGTTGATGATCATCAGAATCAAGAAGACCACCAAACCTACCGCGTAGTTACCGCCAATAACCACCGAGCCAAAAGCTTCAATCACGTTACCCGCCGCATTTCCGCCGTTGTGCCCTTCTAGCAGTACCACCCGCGTTGACGCCACGTTCAAGGCCAGTCTAAGTAGCGTGGTAATCAGCAAGATAGAGGGGAAAACCGCGAAATCGAGCGGACGCCGCGTATATACCGCGACCAGCAGTACCACCATGGCCAGAGAAATATTGAAGGCGAAGAACAAGTCCAACAGCCATGCGGCCATTGGTAGCACCACCATGCCAAGGGTGGCGAGCACGAGTAAAGGAGCACCTAGCCCCTTAATCTGCCTTATCTGGGATTTCGCATCGGAAAGCTTAAAGCTGGTAAGTCTATTTATAATTTCCATGGAGACGTTTATCTGGCGCCTTTGACAACTTGAACAGTTTAAAGCAAAAACTACGCCAGACAGCTGTACCCGCTAAGGAGCACAGGCTAAGTGTTTGGAAAATAGACTAGTAACGCAAGTCGTCGGGGATCGGCAGGTCATCGGCAACCGGTTTAGGTCGTTGGCCCTTCCCTTTGCGGTATTGGCTTAGCTGGAACACAAAAGCGAGGATCTGAGCGACCGCGACGTAGAGGCCCTCGGGGATTTCAGCGCCGATACGAGTGGTATGGTAGAGCGAACGACACAGCGGCGCAGACTCCATCACCGGGATCTCGTAGTGGCGGGCAATCTCACGGATCTTAAGTGCTACCTCGTCAGCGCCCTTCGCCACCAATATCGGCGCACCGCTGCCTTTGTCATCGTATTTTAGCGCAACCGAATAGTGGGTCGGGTTGGTCACGACCACATCGGCCTGCGGGACATCGGCCATCATCCGGCGAGAGGCCATCTCCATCTGCAAACGACGGATCCGGCCCTTAATTTCTGGGTTACCGTCGGTGTTCTTGTGCTCGTCTTTAACCTCTTGTTTGGTCATCTTGAGCTGTTTGGCGTGATTCCAGATCTGGTAGGGAATATCGATGGCGGCAATCACCAGCAAGCCACAGACCAGTGCGAGTAGCATCCACATCAACATATCGAGCGCATTGGTCGCTGACCCCGGCAAAGGTTGAGTACTTAGGCTCAGAATATTCTTAAACTGCCAGCTCAATACCCACCACACGATCAAGCCGATAACCGCGACCTTGGCGATACTCTTAATCAGCTCAACCAACGCTTGCACGCCGAGCATTCGCTTAAAGCCCTGCAGCGGACTCATCTTACTAAACTTAGGAGCAGCGGCCTGCCAACTGAATGCCATACCGCCGAGCAAAATATTACCAACGAAGGCGGCCACGGCGATGATACCGAGGATCACCGCCATCGGGCCAATCAAGATCTGCAAGATATCACCCAAGCTGGCCATCATCAGCTCTGGGTCGAAGATCTGCTCGCGCTCCAATCGGAACTGCAACTTGAACACATTGAGCATGCCACGAGCCAGGTTTTCACCAAACATCATCAAGCTTAGCGTCGCAAAGATAAGCACCGCCGCGGTACCTAGTTCTTTGGAACGGGCTATCTGGCCTTTCTCTCGGGCCTCTTGTTCTCGTTTGGGTGTTGCTTCTTCTGTGCGTTCTTGATCAGTATCAGCCATTCAGGCTCCTCCTCCGCATCGCGCCTAGCAACCGATCTGGAGTATGGTACACCCCAGACCGCGTGCATTGATCCATTGGCGCTCAAAGTGAGTCAAGAAGCCCCCAATGGTAAGCCAAAGGATTAACAGGCCGAACAGCATGCTCACTGCAAAGCCGATACTGAAGATATTTAACTGCGGCGCAGCCCGAGTCATGATCCCGAAGGAAAAGTTAACCAGCAACATGGCAACAATCGAAGACATTGCCATCGCCAGCGCTGCCAAAAACAGCTGTGAATACCATCCGGCCAAGAGTTGGAAGTCCATGGCTCCCAAGCCTTCCATACCAATAGGAATGGACTCAAAGCTCATGGCCAACAAGGTAATCAACTGCAGGTGGCCATCGATAACCAGGAACAGTAAGGTTGCCAGCAGCAAGTAGAACTGACCGACAACGGGAGTGCTTTGGCCGCTGCTCGGGTCCACCATCGAGGCAAAACCTAAGCTGGTCTGCATCGCCAGTACCTGGCCTGCCACCACAAAGGTCTGCATCAGCAGCTGGCTGACAAAACCAAGCGCGCCACCGATAACCACTTGTTGCAGCACCACGATCACCGACTGGAAAGAGAACAGCGGAATGCCCTCTACAGGCGGTAGCACCGGCACTACCGCAAAGGTTAGCGCCGCCGCCATGGCCATACGCACGCGCACGGGAACGCTGTTACCACCAAACGATGCCATGGTCATTAGCATCGCGGAAACGCGAGTGAGCGCCCACAAGTACTCGCCCAGCCACTGAATCGCGATATCAGCCGCGATATTCACTAGCCGACCACCTGCGGGATCATCGCCACCATATCGAAAAAGAAGGTCATCAAGCGGTCAGTAAACCAATGCCCTGCCATCATTAGCATGCCCAAAGTCACCAGCAGACGCGGTAAAAAGGACAGGGTTTGCTCGTTAATTGAGGTAGCAGCTTGGAAGATAGCTACGATTAGGCCCACCAACAAGCTAGGAACAATCGCTGCTGAAACCAGCACAACCACCTGGCCAAGAGAGTGGCGGAAGACGTCAACAAATACTTCTGGTTCCATCGCTCCTCCCTACATTCCGAAACTGACGGCGAGCGTGGTCATCACCAAGCTCCAGCCGTCTACCAACACAAACAGCATCAGCTTAAAGGGCAAGGAAACAATCATTGGTGAGAGCATCATCATACCCATCGCCATCAGGATACTGGCGACCACCAAGTCGATGACCAAGAACGGCAAAAACAGCATAAAGCCGATCTGGAAGGCGGTTTTAAGCTCGGAAGTAATGAACGAGGGGACCAATACACTGAACGGCACATCTTCAGGGTTTTCTACCTCAATCTTGGCGATGCGCACAAAGGTTTCTAAGTCGGTTAGCCGAGTCTGCTCTAACATAAAGTTATGCATCGGCTTTTTGGCGCGTTCGAAGGCCTCAAGGGAGGTCACTTCCTCACTCAGGTAGGGCTGAATGGCGTTTTGATTTACCTCATCGAGCACCGGCGACATGATAAAGAAGGTCAAGAACAGCGCGATACCGATGATCACTCGGCTCGAAGGGCTCTGCTGCAGGCCCATGGCTTGGCGAAGGATCGCCATCACGATTACGATGCGGGTAAACGAGGTCATCATAATGACCACTGCCGGGATAAACGACAGCGCGGTCATCAACGCCAGGATTTGCAGTGTTACCGAGTATTCCTGACTGCCATCGGCATTGGTGGTAATCGTCAGCGCCGGCAGAATACCGTCTTGGGCGATACTGGGAAAGGCTACAAAAGCCAGACAAAACAATACGATGCGAAACACTTAAGACTTACCTTTTGCTAAGAAGTGTTGAATATGCTTGCCAAAGTTCGGCACGGCTGAGGGGGCAGTCTCTACGCTCAGCGGTTGTTCCAACTTGTCCAACAACTGAACTTGCTGGGCAGTCACGCCAATCAAATACTGCTGCTCACCTACTTCCACCACCACGATCTTTTCGCGGGCACTCAGTGCCAGTTGGCTGATCACCTTCATGCGGCCATTGCCCAACTGGGCAACACGAGTCTTTTTTAGCACCCAGGCACAGACGAAAATGGTGATAAGCACTACCACCAGAGAAAGAAACAGCGAGAGCAGATCGAGAGGAGAAGAGTTTGCAGAGAGTTCGCTCCCCGCCTCTGAGCTTGCCAGCATCCCGCTGGCAACCAAGGTAGTCAGACTCATTTGAGTTTCTTAATGCGTTCAGTCTGGCTGATAACGTCGGTCAGGCGAATACCGAACTTGTCGTTCACCACAACCACCTCACCGTGGGCAATCAAGGTGCCATTTACTAGCACATCCAGTGGTTCACCGGCCACTCGGTCTAGCTCAACTACCGAACCTTGGTTCAACTGCAGCAAGTTACGAATGCTGATGTTGCTGCGGCCCACTTCCATGGAGATGGTAACCGGAATATCGAGAATAGCGTCTAAACGGCGCTGCTGCTCCTCGGTGATGGGCTGACCTTCATCGGCCAGTTCATCAAGGGGGGCAGGCTCGGCCTCGGCCATTGCAGCCGCCCACTCATTTGCCAAATCGTCTTGTTCACTCATTCTATTTACCTCTGATTATTCTTCGTGTTCGTCGACTGCCCCACGGCGGCTGACGACCATCTCTAAGTCGCTTTTCACCGACTCAGGACGTTTTAATTGTTCGGTGACCTGCAGCGCCAGTTTTTCGTTACGTTGACCCATCTTAACCCGATAGCTCGGCAGGTCTTCCACAAACAGCAAGGCGTTCTCTGGCATCTCTACCGGAATAATATCACCGGCTTTCAATTCCATAAGTTGACGCAGGCTAAGCTCAGCTTCCAGCAGCTTGGTATGCAAGCCCACTGGCACATCCATAATCTCGTCGCGCAGTGCAGTGCTCCAGCGCATGTCGGTGTCTTGTTTATCACTTTGAACACCGGCGTCGAGCAGCTCACGGATTGGCTCCAGCATCGAGTATGGCATGGCGATATGGAAGTCACCGCCACCACCATCTAACTCAATATGGAACGAGCTCACCACGATGACTTCGGTGGGGCTAACGATGTTGGCCATCGCCGGGTTAACTTCTGAGTCCAGATAGTCAAAGCCCACATCCATCACTGGCGCCCACGCTTCCACGTAGTCTTCAAAGATGATCTTGAGCAGCATCTGAATGATGCGCCGTTCGGTAGGGGTAAACTCGCGCCCTTCAATCTTGGCGTGGTAGCGGCCATCGCCACCAAAGAAGTTTTCTACCAAGATAAACACCAGACGCGCTTCCATGGTAATCAGCGCAGTGCCTTTTAAGGGCCTAAAGCGCACCATGTTCAAGCTAGTCGGTACAAACAGTGTGTGTACGTACTCGCCGAATTTAATCATCTGCACGCCGTTAATCGACACCTCGGCGGTGCGGCGCATCATATTAAACAGCGAGATCCGTAGATGGCGAGCAAAACGCTCGTTAACCAGCTCGAGGGTCGGCATGCGACCACGGACGATCCGGTCTTGAGAGGAGAAGTCGAACTCGACAACGTTACCCGAGATATCCGGCTCGACAATATCCTCTTCGATATCGTCGACGCCGTGGAGTAGCGCATCAATTTCGTCTTGGCTTAATAAATCGCTCACAGTATTCCTTATTGCATTACAAAGCCGGTGAATAGTACTTTTTCTACCACTACTCCACCGGTTAACTCTTGCAGCGCTTTTTGTGTTTCCGCCAATGAAGTCTCACGTAGCTTTTCTTTGCCTTCCTGGGTCGATAGCTCATCGACCGTCGCGGCGCTAAAGGTTTTTAGCAACGCACCTTCAATGGTGGGGATATGCAGCTTGGCTGCTGCTTCGTTATCACTGCCACGAACCAGCAGCTGAACCTTGATCTGTACTAAGCGGTCACGCACATCGCCGGTCACGTTGAACACGAAGGGACGCGGCATACCAACATACAGTGCAGTGCTGTTGACTGGCGCGGGCTGTGCTTCGGCGGCAGCCGCAGCTGGCGGCGCTTCGTCTTCACCGCCCATAAACATAAATGCCGCTACGCCACCGACAATCAGGAGGACAACCACCGCCCCGATGATGATAAATAACTTTTTCTTGCCGCCACTGCCTTCTTCAACTTTTAGTTCAGCTTCATCCGCCATGGATCGTGGTTCCTCACGCAGTTGTTATTATTTGCATTATTACATGTTAGATCGGGTCCCTAAAGTGCTGAACACCCCACCTATGCGTAATAGTCGATTCCTTCAGCAGCATTAAAGGCAACATCCACCGAAGTAGCCTCACCATCATCGAACTCACCGGCTGCGCCCTCGCCGCCTTGGGCCCATTCGGGGCGTCCGTCAGAGTGAGCATGTTGCTGCTGATCTTTTTGATGATTAACTTGAGTCTGTCCCAGCTCAATGCCCTGCTGTTGTAGCATCTCGCGCAAACGCGGCATGCTTTGTTCAAGGGCCTCACGCGCTTGCGGGTTTTGTACCTGGATCTGCACCGACGCTTGATCGTTGTTGGTAACCTGCACACGGATCTGCATGCTGCCCAGCTCGGCAGGGTCAAGGCGGATCTCCGCGCGCTGCAGGCCTTGGCCTAACATCATCTGCACGCGTTGGTTAAGCTCTTCACCGGCATTGATTAACGCAGGATTGAAGCGCTCCGGCATCGCTTGATTGGCTGAGGCTTGATTCGCCTGATGAAGACCGCGTGCTTCACCGGCCTGACTTAGATGATCAACAAAGCCGCGGGTTGCCGCGGTCTCGGGCGCGTTAACTGGCTGCTGAGCGCTCGCTAAGGTGTTGGCGTGCGCGGCGTGCTGCTGGCCATGCTGGGATTGCTGACCAAACTCGCCGGATTTCTCACCGCCATCTTGGGCGCTAGCGGCCGCCATACCCAGTGCGCTAGCCGCGGCAAGGTCTTTGCCCAAATTAAGCTTGCCTTCACTGGCGGCCTTGCTGTCGGATAGCGCCTCGGAGGAGGCCTTCGCCGCTACCACCGACTCACCAAGTTGCACTTTACCGAGATCGCGGCTGGTTTGTGCCTCATTCAGTTGTCCCTGCACTTTGGCTTGAACCGAACCGTCTGGTTTAAGCTCGGCCTCTGCGCCCTTATCTAGCCCTTTAGTTGCGGCAGCTGTCGCGTCTGCATCTGGCTTGGCAGCGCTAACGGGATTGCTGGTTGCAGTTTGGGCAGTCGCCGGTGACGAGTTAGCAGGTGTAGCTGACTCGCCAACAGCATTGGTCGTCTTGGTAGAAGATGCTCTGCTATCACCCTCGCCTTCGGCTGGAGCATGCGTGGACGAGCTGCTTGCCACGGCTGGGTTTTGCGAATGGTTCTGAGCATCAACAGCGCCTGACTGTTCACCTTTAGCAAGGGCTTGGGTGGCTTCATCAGCATTCTCGGTATCGGCTTGCTCACCCTCCGGTAGCTGCTCTGCAGGTACATCACCAGCGACAATTGGCTGCTCGCCTTCTTCAAGTTCGCTATCGCCGACTTCTGGCTTGCCTTTTCCGCCATCTAATACCACCTCGGTGTTTTCAGTATCAACAGCGACATCAGGCTCATCATCACTTGCAGAATCAGCATCCGCTTCAGTCACTTGGCCTAAGGTACTCGGTGTCTCTTCATCCACGGCGTCTACAGCCCCTTCACCTTCATTAATAGCACCTTCATTAATAGTACCTTCATTAATAGCACCTTCATTAATTGTGCCTTTATTAGCTGAAGCTTGAACGAGCAGCGCATCTATCTGCGTGCTGTCTTTACCCTCAGTAGCTGCAGCGTCTCCCTGCTTGGCATCTGCCAGCTCGTTGGCCATCGCTTCTGAGGCGCGTAGCTGGGATAGCAGCCCTTCCACCTCACTGGAGGCTTGTTCGCCGCTAACACTACTGGCATTTGAACTATCACTAGAGAGTTGCGAACCTTGATTAGCTACTTGCTCACTGGACTCGGCTACGCGAGCGGGTGACTGGCTATCAGGCGCACTTTGGCTTGTGGCCTTGCTGTCATCGGGAGCTTTAGCATCGGAAGCTTTAGCATCGGAAGCTTTAGCATCGGAAGCTTTAGCATCGGCCTTAGCTGAACTTTCCGTTTCTACTTGTTCAGACTGCCCCTTGGCGCTTTTTGCGGTATCAGTGGCGCTTGGCTTGTCAGAGGATGTGCCGCCCTGTTGGCTAAGCAGTTCTTTAAAACCAGAGTCACCGCCAGAGCCGGGCAACTCATTGCCGGGCACTGATTCCGTACCACTGCTAGGGCTAACTTGTGTTAGAAGAAGATCCATCGCTGTCTCGTATTTACCTTATGTATTGCGCGCCAACGGCAGCCGGGGCGGCAAGTTTTATCCGTTTTATCGTTGTTCTGGGCGGTAATCGGGTGGATCAGCCGCTTAATTGCTACCTGCTTAGAACATCAGCAAAATACATACCAACCGCTAGTTGATTGGGTCCGCATTCCTGAAATGTGCGAACAGAGCGTACTCATCCAGTAATTTTTGCTCGGCCTTTAACTGCGCTTTCTCTTTTTCAGCCACTTGCTTTTCGATCAGCAGCTCCATGGCTCGACGTTTAGCCCGTTGCTCCTGCCACTGTTTGCGACACAGTGAGAGGTTTTGCCGGATCTGTTGGATACTATGATTCTGCTGCACACTGGCTTGCTCGAGCTTTTGAATAAACATCTGGTATTGGTGGAAGCTTTGCGCCTTGAGGCCATCGGCACCATGTGCCAAGGCCTGCTCAAGATAGCTTCTGCGGTATTCTTCCAGATGTTGCAGCTGGCCTTCGAACTGGCGCAGCTGCTGCTGCACCTCCGCCAGCGCCTTCGCTGCGTCTTGCTCTTTTTGCTGGAGCTGCTCAACCATCAAATACAGGGCTTGGCGTGCCATGCTGTCCTCACTACAAGCTGGGAGACCCGGCTGACGGGATTAGTTTAACCGGGGCGTTGCTGATTGATGTTGGCCATCTGCATGGTTCGCTCCAGTCGCGCCAAACATTCGTCATAGGGTACGACTTCTTTCATGCCTTGCTGCAAGAACTGGTCCAGATGGTTTTTCATAGAGATGGCTAAATCGACCCGTGGATCGGCGCCACGCTGGTAGGCGCCAATGGAGATAAGGTCTTGGTTTTGCTGATACACCGATTTGAGCATCTTGAGCTGGCGGGCCAGATTCTGATGCCCTTCACTGGTAATCGCGGGCATCACCCGGCTAATCGACTTTTCAACGTCCACCGCAGGATAATGACCTTCGTCAGCCAGTTGCCGAGACAATACGATGTGACCATCGAGGATCGCCCGCGCCGCATCGGCAATTGGATCTTGCAGATCGTCGCCTTCGGTTAATACCGTGAAGAACGCGGTAATCGAGCCCTGCCCCGGGCCGCCATTACCGGCCCGCTCCACCAAGCGCGGTAGCTTGGCAAACACCGAAGGCGGATAGCCCTTGGTAGCTGGCGGCTCGCCAATGGCCAAGGCAATCTCACGCTGCGCTTGTGCATAGCGGGTCAGTGAGTCCATCAGCAGCAACACACTCTTACCTTGGTCGCGAAAGTGCTCGGCGATGGCCAAGGTGGTATCACAGCCTTTCAATCGCATCAGCGGTGAGGCATCGGCTGGCGCGGCAACAACCACGGCCCGCTCACGACCTTCAATGCCGAGGATCTCGTCGATAAACTCTTTCACCTCACGGCCACGTTCACCGATGAGCCCAACCACCACCACATCGGCGGTGGTGCCACGAGTCATCATTCCCAACAGGACCGATTTACCGACACCGGAGCCGGCAAACAGGCCCATCCGTTGGCCTTGACCAACAGTTAGCATGGAGTTGATCGAACGCACCCCCACATCGAGCGGCTGCTCAATGGGTTGCCGTGCCATAGGGTTGAGGCGCTCGGCGCTGAGTTTCGCTTGGTGCTTACTGACCACCGGCCCCAGACCGTCAAGGGGCTGGCCCAGACCGTCAATCACCCGACCAAGTAGGGCATCACCCACTGGAATACCGTGCTGTTCGTGCATTGGGGTCACACGAGCACCGGGCAATACACCACTGAGTTGCTCACTGGGCATCAAAAATAGCTTGTCGCCAGCAAAGCCAACCACTTCAGCTTCCAACTCACCATCGAGGGTTTCAACGGCGCATAGGGAGCCGACCGGCGCTCGGCAACCGACCGCTTCCAGGGTCAAACCGACCACCCGGGTCAGCTTGCCGGCCACCGTGGGCTTGTTGCGCAGGCTGCCCACCTGATAGCGATTAATCCTCTGAGTTAGATTCATGGTCATGGTTCTGTTTAATAAAGGCTTCCAGGCTTTGGCGAATAGTGGCTTGCATATTCACTTTCACTGAAGACAAGTCGGTTTCTACCAGGCAATCGCCCTGAGCAATGGTTGGGTCGGCCAGTAGCTGCCAATTTTTCTTATCCAAGGTGTCTTGGGGGAAGGCCTGCTGCACGATCGCTAAATCGTCGGGGTGCAGGCTTATCTGTGCGGTAGCCTGCTGCATCGGCAGCGCGGTGACGGCTTGCTTGACACTGTGTAGCACCGCCTCGGGGTTGGTGCGTAGCTCCACTTTGACTATCTCAGCGGCCAAGGCCATCGCTAAATCGACCACCTGTTGTTCAACTTCTTGATTAAGCTGTTGCTGGGGCTGATGCAGGGCATCACACAGGCCCTGCCAACTCTGGGCAAGCTGGTCGATTTGCTCCTGCCCCTGCTCCAGGCCTTGGGCAAGCCCTTCAGCATGCCCTTGCTCGCGCCCTTCCGCCAAGCCTTGTTCACGGCCTTCTGGCAAGCCCTCTTGATGACCGAGGTGCTTGCCCTCGTCATAGCCTTCTTGATAAGCGTTGCTGCGGATCTGCTCGAGCTCTTCAAGGCTAACCGGGTGGATCTCTATGACCTCTTCTTCCGGCTCGCTCTCTTTGCCATACCAGCTGGGGTACATGTTAAAGGCGTTTTTAACCGGCTCAGGCTCGGTGTCGCCATCGGTTTTAAACTCGGGAAGCGGCCAGTCTTCGGGCTGGGCTTCAGGTTGCGCTTCAGTAGGCTGCGTAGTACCGCCCTCGGCTTGCTGAGCCACATCGTCAAGCAAACTCTCGGCATAATCGAGGGCCTGCTCCAGCTCACTGGTTTCAGCTAACTCGTTGGAATCGTCTTGCTCGTCTGCAGCCGCTTGCTCGGGCTGTTCGGCTTGCTGGAACTGCTCTTCAAGGGTGGGAGGCTGATCTCCAGCGTGGGTATCAGTGTGTGGGGTTGATGCGTCGGCTTGGGCGGCGGCGTCATCAGCATCCAGCTCGGAGAACTGCTCGGCCAAGGTAGCTGGCATCGGCGTGTCTGCCGATGCCTTAGTGTCTTTATCGCTCATCATCTACAGGAACTCGTCCCCGCCACCACCACCGATCATAATCTCACCGGCTTCAGACAGACGACGGGCAATCGATAGGATCTCTTTCTGAGCACTTTCCACTTCGCTGACTTTAATTGGGCCCATCGCTTCGAGGTCGTCACGCAGCATTTCGGAAGCACGTTTCGACATGTTGCCGAAGATCTTCTCTTTGAGGCCATCGTCGGCACCCTTGAGCGCTTTTTGTAGCAGCTCGCCGGGTACATCGCGCAGCAGCGTCTGAATACCACGGTCGTCGATGTCGATAAGGTTCTCGAACACGAACATAAGGTCTTGGATTTGCTGTGCCATCTCTTCGTCGCTCTCGCGGATCGAGTCCATCAGCATGCCCTCGACGTTGGTATCCAAGAAGTTCATGATGTTGGCTGCCGCCTTCAGGCCGCCCATCTTGGCAGCTTGAGCCCCCGCTTGACCGGCGAACTGTTTCTCCATGATTTCGTTCAGCTCGGTCAATGCCGCTGGCTGAACTTCTTCGAGATTGGCAATACGCATCATCAGGTCGAGGCGGATCTTGTCTGGGAACTGCGACAGGATCTCGGCGCTCTGCTCGGCTTCCAAGTACGACAGTACAATAGTCTGGATCTGCGGGTGCTCGTTCTGAATGATGTTGGCCACCTGACGGGCGTCCATCCATTTCAGTGAGTCGAGGCCTTTCGCGCCGCTACCCATAATAATCTGATCAACCAGGCTCGAGGCGCGTTCTTCACCCAACGCAGCGGTCAGTGCGTTACGTACAAAGTCTTCGCTGCCGATACCGATGTTGGTGTATTTCTGGATATCGTCGATAAACTGACGGTGCACCGCAACCACCCGCTCATGGGAGAAGTCTTCCATGGAGGCCATCGCCATACCTAAGCGCTGTACTTGTTTTGGCTCGAGGTGGCGGAAGATTGTCGCAGCGTCATCTTCGTTCAGGCTCAACATCAGGATGGCGGCCCGTTCGACGCCGGACATATCATCCAATATTCTCAGGTCGGTGGTTTCTTCATTTGCCATCGTTAATTACCCAGTCTTTAATCACCATTGCCGCCAGGTCAGGTTCGTTCGCTACCAGCGCACGTACCGCCTTCAACATATCTTCATCTTTGTGTAGGTCAGGCAGTTTCAGCTGACCTTCACGGATACCAAAGTCCATCTCGCCATCGGACATGGTAATCAGGTCCACATCCTCATCGCCATCGTAGGCAGCCAGTGCGGCATCGAGATCGGTCTCGCCAACATCGTCCTGCTCTTCGCTGTCGATCATGCGTTTCAGCATCGGCCTTACCACCGCAACAATCAGCACAATCAATACCAGCACGCTACCGACGATGCGCATCGCACGCCAGAACCAGGCTTGCTCCCAGACCGGTACATCAATATCGGTCAGCGCTTCTGGACGGGAGAACGGTACGGTTACCACCTCTAGGGTGTCGCCGCGAGCTAGGTTGAAACCTACCCCACCTTGCAGCAGACGGCGAATGGTAGTCAGTTGCTCGGCGGTGCGCGGGATACGGTTGGCTTCGCCGCCCTCGCCTACTGGACCATCTATATAGTCTAGTGCAACCGATACGCTGATCCGTTGTACCGCGCCAACTTGTTGACGGGTATGACTGATGGTGGTGTCCAGCTCGTAGTTGCGGGTTGATTCGCGGTGCGAGCTGCCCGATTGCATGCTAGTGCTACCATCTACATTAACTTGTTCAGGAATATCTGCGGGCAGCGGTGGCTGGTTGGTCAAGGCACCCGGGATCCCGATTGGACCGGGACCGACATTGTTATCTTCAACGGTGTACTCCGAGCGCACCGCTGGAAGGTCAGGATTGAAACGCTTCTGGGTCTGCTCCACCGCGGTGAAGTCGAGGGTCACATCCACCTCGGCGGTGTAGTTACCCAAACCAACGACGGGCGCTAAGATTGCGTCAATCTTATCGCGGTATTCTTCTTCGCGCTGACGCTCCATCTCAAACTCGCGGCGGGTGCGTGAAGACAGTGGGTCCTGGCTACCAGAGTTAAGCAGGCGGCCGTTTTGATCGGTCACGGTTACGCGGCTCGGTACCAAGTTGTGAACCGCTGAGGCCACCATATCTACGATGGAGTCAATCTCTTCCTGCTTCAGGCCACTGGCATTGCGCAGATTCACAATCACGGTCGCTGAAGGTTGCTGCTCACGACGGGCGAATACATTTTGCTTAGGGATGGCCAACAATACCCGCGCCTTGCTCACTGAACGCATCTGCTCAATGGCTGACGCCAGTTGACGCTCGCGGCTTAGCTTGAGGCGTTCGCCTTCGAGGCGCTGACTCACGCCAAAGCCCATATCGTTTAGCAGGATCTCTTCACCGGCAGGCGTGGTTTCGCTCAGACCAGCGCGACGCAGTCGCAAACGGATATCCTGATACTGCTCGGCGTTAACCAGTACGGTGCTACCTTCCACGGTGTAAGGGATCTTGCTTTGATCGAGGAAATCGAGGGTTTGCACCAGCTCATCGGTGGTCATGCTACCGAGTGGGCGCATCTCAGGCTCTTTGGCCCACATCAGCAGGAAAACCGCCATCGCCAAACATACGGCCAACGCCAAAATAATAATCACTTGGCGCAGCATGTCGGTGTTACCCAAAAACGATAACGTTGAGCTTTGCTGCTCGGTGGCAGCTAGCTCGGTGCTTTCATTATCACCTTCGAGTAGGGCTTGTTCTTGACTCATCGTTCTAATCCTTGGCGTTCAGCTTTCGCTTAAACTGGCATGCTCATTATTTCTTTGAAGGCTTCCATAGCCTTGTTGCGCACTTGAACCGTTGCTTCAAATGCCACACTGGATTTCTGGGCTGCAACCATGACATCACCAATCGATACGCTACGGTCACCCATATCGAAACGGGTACGCAGGTCGTTGGCTTGTCCCTGTAAGTTGTTCACGTTGTTGATGGCATCGCGTAGCAGGTTGCCAAAGGTTTCGTGGCTGCGATTAACTTGCAGGTCCTGACCTTGACCAAGGCCGGGAAGGTCTTGGCTTGGCGCCACATTTCGTAGCTCTTGTCCCATTGCCTGAAGTTCGCTAAATAACTGATTTTGCTTAATTTGCATGATAGTTCCTTGATCGCCAATTTACCGACGTGTTTTATTTTTATTGGGTATAAAGCAAGAGGTAAGCCAGATTGCGAGGAACTACTGCTATTTTGTTTCTATTGGACACTTGTTAGGCGTTTTGCGTTACTTTCCAGTGCCGCATCGTTGAGGTAGCGTGATGCGAAGTCACGCTCGGAGATCGGTTTGGAGAACAAAAAGCCCTGCGCCCACTCACAGCCGATAACGGCGGCCAAATTTGCTTGAGCCTGGGTCTCCACCCCTTCGATAAGCACCTTGTAATTCATGCTTTTAGCAATCATCACCATCGCCTTCACGATGTGCTGATCGCTGATGTTCTCATCGATTTCCGAGATAAACGCGCGGTCGATCTTCAGCAGGGTCACCGGTAGGTGCTTGAGATACGCCATGGAGGAATAACCGGTGCCAAAATCGTCGATAGCAATACCAAAGCCCGCATTTCGCATCCGTTGGATACTACTTTTCGCTTCGCTAGGCTGCTCCATCATCGCCGACTCGGTGATCTCGATACACACACGCTGCGGGTTAATCTGCCACTTCTTGGCATAGCTGATGGCAATGCGCTCAGCGTGACCCAGCGATACGGTTGATGCAGAGAAGTTCACCGACAGCTTAAAATCCGCCGGCAGGCGCTGACTTAGCCGCGCCAACAACTGCATGGAACGCTCGAACACCCAACGGTCCAATTGCAACACCAAGCCAGTTTCTTCGGCCACCGGCACAAACTCCGCCGGTGAGATTGACCCACTGGCAGTGAACCAGCGCACTAGCACCTCGGCACCTATCAAGCGCCTGGAGTCTAAGCAAAACTGAGGCTGCAGGTAGAGGGTAAGCTCATCGTTCTCGATAGCCTTACGCAGGCGCGACTCTAGGGTCAGACGCATCATACCGGTCTGACTCAAGCTGGAGTGGTAGGCACAGACGCTGCTTTCATGCTTGACTGCATGACTGAGTGCGATATAGGCGTGGCCCAGTAACACGTCGGCACTGAGCGCTTCGGTTTGCGGGTTGTAACTGGCATAACCGACGTGGCAGCGGGTTAGTAGCTGCAGCTGTTCTAAACGCAGCCATCCACGACAGGTCTGGATAATCAGCTTGGAAAGCGACTGAAGCTTGTCTTCTTCAAGTACCGCCGGGAGCAACACCACAAAATAATGGTGGTGCCAGAAGGCCAGCGTGGCATCGGGATAGCGTTGTTTAATCCGCATATTGACCCGCTTGGCATAGGCCTCTTTGGCGGCTTCACCCAGGCGTTGGCCAAAGTTCTCGTAGATCTCTTCCTGTCTGGGGAAATCGAACATCAACACCGAGATCGGTTTGGCGGCGACCAAATGGTCTTCCAGCATCTGGGTCAGCATATGCCGGTTGGGCAAGCCGGTCGAATCGTCGTGGGTTTTCCAGTGCTCCAGCTGCGCTTCCAAGCTTTGGCTATGGGCGCGTTGGCGTCGCAGACTGCGGCGATTAAACAGCCAAATCAGTATAAGGGCCAGTATGCTACAGAGCACCATAATAATTCTGGTCACTGGCAGGGTCATGCCTGTTTCTTGAGTAGGGTTTTGCGAGAGCCAGTAATCGTAGCGCTGCTCAAAATGACTATCAGGTAGGGTCGCGATGCCGCGATTGAGCAGGTTGAGTAAGATCTCATGCTCATCGGCCACAGCAAAACGGTGATACTCCGGCTCGGCAAGCTCCAGGCTCTGTTGAAAACGCCACTGTAGGTTGCTGCGCAAGCGCTGGTTGACCTCATCGCTGCCGCCAAGCACGGCTTGGGCTTCGCCGGTTACAACCGCGCCGAGTGCTTGCTGCACATTGCTGAAGCTATGGACTTTAATATCAGGGAACTGCACAAACAGGCGCTCTTGCGCGGCGCTTCCCTCTACCACTGCCACCACGCGCCCAGACAGGCTTTCAAGCTGGGTAATTCGCGGCGCATCGAGCAGGTTAAACAGCGCTATCGGCTGACCAACGGTGGGGCGAGCATAGTGCACAAAGGGAGACAAACGGCGATGCTGCGGGCCACTGGCAAGCATGTCAACGCGCCCCTGTTGCAGCGCTAAAATGGCGTCGGCCAAACTGTCGTAAGGACGATAGCGAAGGGTTATCTGACTGAGGTTGGCAACGTGGGAAAGCAGTTCGGGCGCATAGCCCTGAGGATTGAGCTGACCATCGATAAATTCCAGCGGACCTCGCTGTGAAACGATTGCAACGTCCACTACCGGGTTGCTGTTAAGCCAACGGTATTCCTGTTTATTTACGACAAACGTTGATGCCGATGCGATGTGTATCAGCGATGCTGCAACTAAGGCAACCCACCTAACGACGCTTAACACAAGCTACTTCTTTCCCAAAAAATTTACCGACTAAAAATTCATCAATAGTGATTTTTGTTGTAACTACCGACCTGAATTAGCTCACTTTAACCGATAAAAAACCAGAAATCAGCGCTTAGTGCGATTAACTGCGCATTTTAAGATCTGGCGCGGATATTTTTCATCTTGCCCTGCTGAAAAAGGGCCTGATATTCTTCACTCCAGATCAGTGCCTGGCGGTTGAACTCTTCAACTTGTTCGTAACTTAACATCAATTGACGCGATGCTCTCTCAGTCAGATACCACTGCCCTTCCTCATAGCGACGGATGGTTTCGAGCATGTTTCGCAGTGGGCTCGCTTCGTCTTTCAACAAGGCATCACAGATCTCTTGATCCAATGGCAGACTGCTCAACAGATGCTCCAATGGCTTGTCTAAGATCGCATCAAGCAGTGAGAACAGGCCACAGATAAAAGCTTGCTCTTTGAGGGCCGGGAATTGCTTCTCGGCAACCAGCTCACAGAAGCGCGCGCGATGCACCGACAGACGCACCAGCTCCATGGGTTTGGTCGCGACGGTCATGGCACTGGCCAACAGATAAACTAACTTGCGCAGCTTGGCATTACCAATGTAAACCACCGCCTGCTTGATTGAGCGGATCTCATTGGTCGCTGGCAGCGAACCGGAGTTCACGAAACGCAGCAGCTTAAACGCCATCCCGGTATCGCGTTCAAAATACGACACGATGCGATTGATGTTGATGTCCTCTTTGGTGGCTTCCACCAACAGGTTGGACACCACCACATCGATCACTTCAACATCGCGATCGGAGTGGATCTCTGGCTTGCAAAAGAAATAGCCTTGGAAGAAATCAAAGCCCATGGCCATGGCTTGCTCTAGCTGCTCACGGGTTTCGACCCGCTCGGCCAACATCTTGATATTGCCGCGCGCCTTCACCTTGTCAAACCAACTGCCCATTTGGTCCATCGGGGTCTTCTGAATATCCACTTTGATCAGTGAGATAAACTTGAAAAAGCGTTGCCACTCGGGAGCGAAGCTAAAGTCATCAAGCGCGAGCTTATAGCCGCGGTGGAACAGTGACTGGCAGGTCTCGTAGACTTCATCGGTGGGTTGAGTATCTTCGAGGATTTCGATCACCACCTGGTCCGGTGGTAACAGCTGCGGTAGGCCTGAAAGCAGCGATTTTTCGGTAAAGTTAATCAGCGCACGCTTACCTTGAGTAACGGCGTTGATACCTTCATTTAATTGAGTCTGAAGGACCATGCGGGAGGTTGCGTGGTGAGGGTCGACACCTTTAGGAAAGACATTCTCCGGGCCATTGCGGAACAACAGCTCATACGCAACCACGCTCTGTTTGCGGTTAAACACCGCCTGGCGTGCTGTATATACTTTCATTAACCAACTTACCGTCATCTGCCAGTTTCAGGGGGAACCTGGCGCTGTAAAAAGGGGCATCTTTGTGCCCCTTTTTTATCATATTAACAATTAAGCCCCCAAATAGGGAAGTTTAATGGCTAAGTTTTTGTAAGCGCGAGAAATAATCTGGGAAGGTTTTAGAAGTACACGCAGGGTCATTGATCGTGACAGCAGTGTCACTTAGTGCAACCAGCGAGAAGCACATGGCAATTCGGTGGTCGTTATAAGTATCAATTTCGGCGTGTTTTAGGGATTTTGAAGGCGTAACCTCAATAAAGTCCTCACCTTCTACCACCGATACACCAAGCTTGCGCAGTTCAGTGGCCATCGCCGCCAAGCGATCGGTCTCTTTGACTCGCCAGTTATAGATATTGCGGATAGCGGTGGTGCCTTCGGCAAACAGCGCGGTGGTGGCAATGGTCATCGCCGCATCGGGGATATGGTTCATATCCATATCTACGGCTTTAAGCTCGCCTTGGCGGGCAATGATATAGTCATCGCCCCACTCAATATCAGCCCCCATCTTCTCTAGCACGTCGGCAAATTGCACATCACCTTGCATGGATTTACGACCAACGCCGGTCACCTTCACCTCACCTTTGATGGCGGCAGCTGCTAGGAAGTAAGAGGCCGATGAGGCGTCGCCTTCCACCAAGAAGTGCTCAACCGCTTGGTAGGTTTGCCCACCTTTGATCACGAAGCGCTGGTAGTCATGGTTCTCAACATCAACACCGAAGCTTGCCATGATCTTCAGAGTGATTTCGATGTAGGGCTTAGACACTAGCTCGCCGCTGATCTCCACCTCTAGATCTCCCTCGGCATAAGGCGCAGCCATCAAAAACGCTGTCAAGAACTGGCTGGATACCGAGCCATCGATGGTGACTTTGCCGCCTTTAAGCCCAGTACCGGTTATCTTGACCGGTGGGTAGTCTTCGTTTTTCAGGTACTCGACCTGCGCACCCGCTTGGCGCAGAGAGTCCACCAGCGCACCAATGGGACGCTCTTCCATACGCGGCTCGCCGGTCAAGGTGAACTCGCCCTGCCCCAAACAAAGCGCAGCGCAAAGTGGACGCATGGCAGTACCAGCGTTACCGAGAAACAGCTCTTGGGCCTCTTTACTGGAAAACGGTCGGCCCAAACCTTCCACTTTACAGGTGCGCTTATCATCGCTCAGCTGATAACTGACACCCAATGATTTCAGGGCGTTAAGCATATGGCGGATGTCATCGCTGTCGAGCAGGTTAGACAGCGTGGTGGTACCTTTGGCCAACGCGGCCAATAGCAGAGCGCGGTTTGACACACTCTTCGATCCAGGAAGGTTTACTTCCCCTTTTACCGCCGCAATCGGCTGTAAAGTTAATTGTTCCATGTAGGCATTTATCCTTGTTCGATCAGCAAGTCTAGGGCTTGCATAAAGCGTAGATTTTCATGTTGGGTGCCAATACTGACACGCAAGTACCCCGGCATGTTGTAGGCGCCAACCGGACGCACAATCACCCCTTGCTCAAGCAAGAATTGATAACAAGCCTGGGCATCGCCCTGCGGGGCGAGGAAGCTAATGAAGTTACCCTTGGATGGGATGTAGGTGATTTCGTGTTGCTCGAAATACTGCTCCAACGTCTCCATCTCGACCTGATTGAGCTTAACGCTCTCGGCAACGAAGGCTTGATCGGCCAATGCGGCTTGTGCCGCCGCCAGGCTCAAGCTGTTCACGTTAAACGGCTGGCGCAGACGGTTCATTAGATCGGCAATCTGCTCGCTGGAGATGGCATAGCCCACGCGCAACCCCGCCAGGCCGTAGGCCTTGGAGAAGGTGCGGGTAATCACCAGGTTCGGATACTCTGCCAACCACTTCACCGAGTCGATGCGTTCGGCATCAGACAGGTATTCGTTGTAGGCCTCATCGAGCACCACCAGAACGTTCTCCGGTACTTTCGCTAAAAACGCGGCGATGCTGTCAGCACTTAGAAAGGTACCGGTAGGGTTATTCGGATTGGCGATAAACACCATTCGGGTGTTTTCGGTAATCGCTGCGGCCATCGCATCTAAGTCATGGCCCCAGTCTTTTGCGGGCACCGCTACCGCTTTAGCGGCAATTGCTTGAGTTACCAAGGGATAGACCACGAAGGCATGGTCAGAGAACACCACCTCGTGCTCCGGGCTCACGAATACCCGGGCGATAAGCTCAAGCACATCGTTGGAGCCATTGCCGAGGGTCACTTGGCTCGGTTGAACATCCAAGAAGTTTGCCAAGGCCTGTTTTAAGTAGAAACCATTGGAGTCTGGGTAGCGAGCAATCTCACTGGTGGCATCAATAACCGCCTGTCTTGCCGCCTTGCTCATACCCAAGGGGTTTTCATTGGAGGCCAGCTTTACGATATCGGTAATCCCTAGCTCGCGCTCCAACTCCTCGGTGGGCTTACCGGCTTGATAAGGATGCAGCCCTTGAATACCAACATTTGCCAATGCTTTGAAATCGATAGTCACGGTTATCTCCTAGCCCTTGCGCTTCTCAAAGTCAGCCATAAAGTCGACCAGCGCCTGCACGCCCTCAAGTGGCATGGCGTTGTAGATAGAGGCGCGCATACCGCCGACAATGCGGTGACCTTTCAGCGTGAGCAGGCCAGCGGCGGCAGACTCTTTCAGGAAGTCAGCGTTCAAGGCCTCATCGGCCAACTGGAACGGTACGTTCATCTTCGAGCGATAGGCGGGTGCTACGCCATTGCGGTAAAAACTGCTGTTATCGATGGCGTTGTACAGTAGCTCGGCTTTGGCTTGGTTCAGTTTAGCCACAGCATCCAAGCCGCCCAATTGCTTAAGCCACTTGAATACCAAGCCCGCCAGATACCAGGCATAAGTTGGCGGGGTATTGTACATCGAGCCAGATTTGGCCAAGGTGGCATAGTCCATAATCGAAGGCGTGTGGATGTTAGCCTTACCCAGTAAGTCTTCACGAACAATCACAATCGCCAAGCCAGATGGGCCGATGTTCTTTTGCGCGCCGGCATACACCACACCAAAGCGGCTGATATCTAGAGGCTGGGACAGAATAGTGGATGAGAAGTCGCCCACCAGTGGCAGCTCACCAACGCTTGGGATCTCATCGATGGCGATACCTTCGATGGTTTCATTGGGGCAGTAATGCAGGTAGGCAGAGTCCTCATCAAACTGCCAGTCACTGCTCGGCAACACCGCAATGCGGCCTTGCTCATCGCTGGTGAGGGCATCAAATTCGCTGATTTCGGCGTACTTCTGCCCTTCGTCAACGGCGCTCTTCGACCACTGGCCGGTGGTGATAAAGCTGATGGATTGCTTGTCGCCCAGCAGGTTAAGTGGCGCCGCTGCAAACTGACCACGGCCACCACCTTGGCAGAACAGTACTTTGTAGTTGCTCGGCACATTGAGCAGATCGCGTAGGTCTTGCTCGGCTTGCTCGGCCATTGCGATGTAATCGGCGCTGCGATGGCTGATCTCCATCACCGACACGCCCATCTCTTGCCAGTTAGTAAATTCTTGTTGTGCTTGTTGCATCACCGCGGCTGGCAGCATCGCTGGACCGGCGCAGAAATTGAAAACCTTGCTCATTATGTTGTGACCCCCTGTCTACTTCTTATCAATACGAATAGGCCATTCGTTGCAATCTTACGGTCAGGCGACAGTATGCCCGACTTGTACTTAAAAACTGTATTTGTATCAGAAGCGGTATTTGTATTAGAAATAAAACGAGCGGCCAAGGCCGCCCGTTTATGATTATGCTTCTGGTTCGCTCGGCGGCGCATCGCCACCTTCAGCCGCATCGCCGTCAGCCTCGGGTGCCGCTGGCACTTCGCCTTCGCCCTCACCGTCAACTAATGCGTCGTCGAGTTCTTCCTCTTCGACTTCATCGATACGCTGCAGACCCACTACGTGCTCATCGTCACTGGTGCGAATCAAGGTCACGCCTTGGGTGTTACGGCCAACCCGAGAGACTTCGCCAACACGGGTACGTACCAAGGTGCCCGCATCGGTGATCATCATAATCTCGTCACCTTCGGCCACTTGTACCGCGCCAACGACCGAGCCATTACGCTCGCTCACCTTAATTGAAACCACACCTTGAGTGGCACGGCTCTTAGCTGGGTACTCAGTGATCTCGGTACGCTTACCATAGCCGTTTTCGGTCACCGTCAGGATATCGCCATCGCCATTTGGCACGATCAGCGACACCACTTTCTGGCCATCGGCTAGCTTGATACCGCGAACACCGGCCGCCGTACGGCCCATTGGACGCAGGGCAAACAGCTCTTCGCCAGTCTCAGGGTCGCGTTTCACTTCACCGGTTTCGCTGTCACGCAGCTTCTCGTTGAAGCGCACCACTTTACCGGCGTCTGAGAACAGCATGATGTCGCTCTCGCCATCGGTTAGCGCCACACCGATTAACTGATCATCTTCGTTCAAGTTAATCGCGCGGATACCGCTAGATAGCGGACGGCTGTAAGCACTTAATGGAGTTTTCTTCACCGTACCGTTGGCGGTAGCAAACAGGATGAACTTGTCATCGGCATATTCGCGTACCGGCAGAATCGCGGTGATACGCTCATCGGCTTCCAGCGGCAGCAGGTTCACAATTGGCTTACCACGGGCCTGACGACTGGCCAGTGGCAACTGGTAGACTTTCTGCCAGTACACCTTACCGGCGCTAGAGAAGCACAGAATGGTGTCGTGGGTGTTGGCCACCAGCAGACGCTCAATAAAGTCTTCATCCTTCATCTTGGTGGCTGATTTACCCTTACCGCCACGGCGCTGGGCTTCGTAATCCGCCAAAGCTTGGTACTTGACGTAGCCTGCGTGTGACAGGGTCACTACCACGTCTTCTTCGTTGATCAAGTCTTCCAGCGAGATATCGGCGCTGTTGGCAGAGATCTCGGTGCGTCGATCATCGCCGAACTGATCTTTCACTTCTACCAGCTCATCGCGGATCACTTCCATCAAGCGCTCTGAGCTGTTCAGGATGTGCAGCAACTCAGCGATTAGCTCAAGCAGGCCCTTGTACTCATCAAGGATCTTCTCGTGCTCAAGACCGGTTAGCTTGTGCAGACGCAGGTCCAAGATAGCTTGGGCTTGGGTCTCGGTCAGATAGTACAGGCCGTCACGGATACCATACTGCGGCTCCAGCCAATCTGGGCGGGCAGCATCGTCGCCGGCGCTCTCCAGCATGGCTTTCACACCGCCGAGTTCCCAACCACGGGCCACCAACGCGGCTTTCGCTTCGCTTGGGGTTGGCGAGGTTTTAATAAGCTCAATGATCTCGTCGATATTTGCCAGTGCAATCGACAGACCTTCCAGGATATGGGCGCGGTCGCGGGCTTTGCGCAACTCGTACACAGTGCGACGAGTCACTACTTCGCGGCGGTGACGGACAAAGCACTCTAGCATCTCGCGCAGGTTGAACACTTTAGGCTGACCATTATCCAGCGCCACCATGTTCATACCGAACGATACTTGCATCTGGGTTTGTGAGTACAGGTTGTTCAGTACCACTTCACCCACGGCATCGCGCTTGAGTTCGATAACGATGCGCATGCCGTCTTTGTCTGACTCATCGCGTAGCGCGCTAATGCCTTCAATCTTCTTGTCTTTAACCAGCTCGGCAATCTTCTCGATCAGACGCGCCTTGTTCACCTGATACGGGATTTCGTGAACCAAGATGGTCTCTTTGCCTTCTTTACTGGTGACTACCTCCGCCTTGGCACGGATAGATACCTTGCCACGGCCAGTGCGGTAAGCCTGAATCACGCCAGCACGGCCGTTGATGATACCTGCGGTCGGGAAGTCCGGCGCCGGGATGTAATCCATCAACTCATCTATGGTGATCTCAGGGTTTTCGATCATCGCCAAGCAACCGTTAACCACTTCGTTAAGGTTGTGTGGTGGAATGTTGGTCGCCATACCTACGGCGATACCCGATGAACCGTTAACCAGCAGGTTAGGAATGCGGGTAGGCAATACCTCAGGAATGCGCTCAGTGCCGTCGTAGTTGGGCACGAAGTCAACGGTTTCTTTGTCTAAGTCAGCCAGCAGCGAGTGTGCCAGCTTGGCCATACGAATTTCGGTATAACGCATTGCCGCTGCAGAGTCGCCGTCGACCGAACCGAAGTTACCTTGGCCGTCGACCAGCATGTAGCGCAGGGAGAAAGGCTGGGCCATGCGCACAATGGTGTCATATACCGCGCTGTCACCGTGGGGGTGATATTTACCGATTACGTCACCGACCACACGGGCAGATTTCTTGTAGGGCTTGTTCCAATCGTTGCCCAGTACGTTCATCGCGTACAGCACCCGACGATGCACCGGCTTCAAACCATCGCGGACATCTGGCAGGGCGCGTCCTACAATCACGCTCATCGCATAATCAAGATACGAACTCTTTAGCTCGTCCTCGATATTGATGGGTGTGATCTCTTTTGCAAGATCGCTCATAGAAGACTAAATCCTTCCTTTTTATTGCTTTCGTACTATTACTCAGCGTAATCGCAAACTTTACCATAATTAGCGATGCGTAACAGGCACATATTTCGTGATTGAACTGAAAATATTGAAAAACTAAACACAGACCCGCAAACTGAGAGTTCGGTCCGCACTCTTCTTCGTATTCATGCACGCGGTACCTAAGGAACACGGTTGTAAAAGATGGACACTACAGAACATTCGAGTAATGTCGACCACGACGAAATTGCCCACTTTGCCTCACTCGCGGCCCGTTGGTGGGATGAAAACGGTGAATTTCGCACTTTACATCAGATAAACCCGCTCCGATTAGACTATATCGAAGCGGCCAGCAACGGGCTGTTTGGCAAGCGCGTTGCCGACATAGGCTGCGGCGGCGGCGTGTTGGCCGAGAGTATGGCCAGGCGCGGCGCCAAGGTGCTGGGTATCGACATGGGTCAGGAGCAGATCGAGGTGGCGAAACTGCACGCGCTGGAGACTGGCACCAAGCTTGAGTACCAGCAAAGCACCGCCGAAGCGATTGCCGAGCTGCACGCCGGCGAGTTTGATGTGGTCACCTGTATGGAGATGCTCGAGCATGTCCCCGATCCATCCTCAGTGGTGGCGGCCTGTGCCAAGCTGGTTAAACCCGGCGGCGCGGTGTTTTTCTCCACCATTAACCGCAACCTCAAAGCCTACGCGATGATGATTGTCGGCGCCGAGAACATCGCCAAGATCGTCCCCAAAGGCACTCACAGCTACGATAAGTTCATTCGCCCCTCAGAGCTCTTGGCGTGGTGCGATCAGCAGCAGCTCAACTGCCAGGACCTGAGTGGCGTGCGCTATCTACCGGTATTAGAGAAAGCAAGCCTAAGCCGGGATGTTAGCGTTAACTACATGACTCATCTCACCAAAGTCGAACAGGCTTGAACGGCGCAGTTCGAAAATGGCGCAGTTCGAAAATAACGCTTGGTAACTCGCAGCAGCGACACAAGGAAGTAAGCAATGGCAACGCAAGCGGTTTTGTTTGACCTCGATGGCACCCTGCTCGACACCGCGCCGGATATGCGCGATGCCGCCAATGCGGTGCTCTGCTCACTCGGTTATCCGGTGATTTCCATGGAGACCGCCCGCCAGTACAGCTCAGATGGCTCACTTGGCCTGCTGCAGCAAGGGCTAGGTGACGACTACTCACGGTTTGCAGCAAGCGAGCTGCGCCAGCACTTCCTCGACGCCTATCAACTGCAGCTAAATCGTGCCACTCGCTTGTTCCCCGGTATTGAGCACTGCCTGAACTGGCTGATAGCGATGGGGATCCCTTGGGGCGTTGTGACCAACAAACCTGCCCGCCCGACCCATGCACTGCTGACCGATTTTGCCATCTTTAAGCAGGCTGCGGTGGTGATTGCTGGCGATACCTTAGATAAACGCAAGCCCCACCCCAAACCGCTGCTACATGCCGCCGAGCAGATCGGCGTGGCACCCTCGGCCTGCAGTTACTTTGGCGACGCCGAGCGTGATATCCAGGCCGCGAATGCGGCTGGCATGACATCGGTGGTGGCACTGTGGGGATATTTGCGCGAAGACAGCGGGGTTAACGACTGGCAAGCTCACCATCAGTGCGCGACAAGTGAGCAGTTAAGTCATTGGATTGAACAAACTTTAACACTTTAACGACAGCCGTGAATTTTTGATAAAAAATTTAGCTTTCGTGATCGCTCCCTAAATTTGACCCACGTCAATTTGCAGCTCCCGCGTCGCCCAAGGAGCCATTGGTTAGCGAACACTAACCAATTAAATTTATCCTCCAGTTATACACAGATTTCACACCGCGGCATCCCCTTGCTAAAGACGCCAAACCTCATTATCTTGTATTCAGAAATGAAAAAAACACTATATGTTGTGGGTCGCTTATCAGTGACCCACAATTCGTAAGGATATTCAGGACACTCCATGAACGACAATCTGCTAGTCACCAAGCGTAACGGTCAAAAGGAAGCCATCGACCTCGATAAAATCCACCGAGTCATCTCCTGGGCTGCTGAAGGGCTCGACAAGGTTTCGGTATCTCAGGTCGAACTCAAGTCTCACATCCAGTTCTATGAAGGCATTGCCACTAAAGACATCCACGAGACCATTATCAAGGCCGCCGCTGACCTTATCTCTCAGGAAACCCCAGACTACCAATATCTGGCCGCGCGACTAGCCGTATTCCACCTACGTAAAAAGGCCTATGGCCAGTTTGAGCCACCGACGCTCTACGATCATGTGGTGAAGCAGTGTGAAGCAGGCCGCTACGACATGCACCTGCTCAAAGACTACACCCCGGAAGAGTTCGCTCAGATGGACGAGTTTATCGACCACTGGCGCGATATGAACTTCTCTTACGCAGCAGTGAAACAGCTGGAAGGTAAATACTTGGTGCAAAACCGAGTGACCGGCGAAGTGTTCGAGAGCGCTCAGTTCCTGTACATCCTGGTCGCCGCCTGTCTGTTCGCCCATTACGACAAGTCAGTGCGCCTTGACTACATCCGCCGCTTCTACGATGCCACCTCGCTGTTTAAGATCTCATTGCCAACGCCGATTATGTCGGGCGTGCGCACCCCAACTCGCCAGTTCAGCTCCTGTGTACTGATTGAGTGTGGTGACAGCCTGGATTCTATCAACGCCACCGCGTCAAGCATCGTGACCTACGTAAGCCAACGCGCCGGTATCGGCATTAACGCCGGTCGTATCCGTGCGCTGGGTAGCGAGATCCGTGGCGGTGAAGCCTTCCACACCGGCTGTATACCTTTCTATAAGTACTTCCAGACCGCGGTGAAATGCTGCTCACAAGGCGGGGTACGTGGCGGCGCAGCCACCCTGTTCTACCCGTTCTGGCATTTGGAAGTGGAATCACTGATGGTGCTTAAGAACAACCGCGGCGTTGAAGACAACCGAGTTCGTCATATGGACTATGGCGTACAGCTAAACCGCCTGATGTACCTACGCTTGGTTGAAGGCGGCGACATTACCCTGTTCTCGCCAAGTGACGTACCGGGCCTGTACGATGCCTTCTTTGAAGACCAAGACGAGTTCGAGCGCCTGTACAAGCTCTATGAGCAAGACAGCAGCATTCGCCAGCAGAAGGTGAAAGCGGTTGAGCTGTTCTCGCTACTGATGCAAGAGCGCGCCTCCACCGGCCGTATCTACATCCAGAACGTGGACCACTGTAATACCCGCAGTGCCTTTGATGCCAAGCAAGCGGCAGTGCGCCAGTCGAACTTGTGTATGGAGATCACCCTGCCAACCAAGCCGCTGGAGCACGTGCATGATGAAAACGGTGAGATTGCCCTGTGTACCCTAAGCGCCTTTAACCTGGGCGCGCTGGAGTCTCTGGATGAACTGGAAGAGCTTAGCGAGCTGGCCGTACGCGCCCTCGACAGCCTGCTCGATTACCAAGACTACCCAGTACTGGCGGCGAAGAAAGGCTCCGATGCCCGCCGCACCTTGGGCATAGGCGTGATTAACTACGCCTACTACTTGGCGAAGAACGGCGTGCGCTACAGCGATGGCAGCGCCAATGGCCTGACTCACCGCACCTTTGAAGCGATTCAGTACTACCTATTGAAGGCTTCAATGAATCTGGCCAAAGAGCAAGGCGCTTGTCCGCTGTTCAATGAGACCAACTATGCCAAGGGCCTGATGCCTATCGATACCTACAAACGCTCGCTAGATAAGATCTGTGATGAGCCATTGCATCTGGACTGGGACGGCCTGCGTAAAGAGATTATGCAACACGGTTTGCGGAACTCGACCCTGTCGGCACTGATGCCATCAGAGACCTCGAGTCAGATCTCCAATGCCACCAACGGCATTGAGCCTCCGCGCGGTTACGTGAGCGTAAAAGCCAGTAAAGACGGCATTATGAAACAGGTGGTGCCAGAGTTTGACCGCCTGCATAACAACTATGAGCTGCTGTGGGATATCCCCAACAACGATGGCTACCTGCAGCTGGTTGGCGTTATGCAGAAGTTTGTCGACCAAAGTATTTCAGCCAACACCAACTACGATCCGGCGCGCTTTGCCGACGGCAAGGTACCGATGAAGCAACTGATTGGCGACCTGCTAACCGCCTATCGCTACGGTGTGAAGACGCTGTATTACCATAACACCCGTGATGGCGCGAAAGACCAGCACGAATTGGCCAACAAGCCAGAACCAGAAGATGACGACTGCGCCGGTGGCGCCTGCAAAATCTAGGCAACTGAGAACCGAGAATAACTAGGACGCAAGCATGAGCTATTCAATTTTTACCCAACAAGCGAATGACGCCACCAAAGAGCCGATGTTCTTCGGCCAGCCGGTTAACGTTGCCCGTTACGATGTTCAGCGCCACGAGATCTTCGAGAAGCTGATTGAGAAACAACTGTCGTTCTTCTGGCGCCCAGAAGAGGTGGATGTAAGCCGCGATCGCATCGACTTCAACGCCCTGCCCGCCCACGAGCAGCATATCTTCTTGAGTAACCTCAAGTACCAAACCCTGCTCGACAGCATTCAGGGCCGCTCGCCCAACGTCGCGCTGCTGCCATTGGTCTCCTTGCCGGAGCTGGAAACTTGGATTGAAACCTGGGCCTTTAGCGAAACCATTCACTCGCGCTCTTACACCCACATTATCCGCAATGTGATGAACAACCCTTCCGAGGTGTTCGACGACATTCTGGAGAATGAAGAAATCATCAAGCGCGCCAATGATATTGCCGGTTACTACGATGATCTCATCCAACACACCTCGCTGTACCACCTGTATGGCGAAGGCGAGCATGTGGTCGATGGCGAAACCATTAGCGTGACCAAGCGCGAGCTGAAAAAGAAGCTCTACCTGTGCCTGATGTCGGTGAACGTACTGGAAGCTATCCGCTTTTATGTTAGCTTCGCCTGCTCGTTTGCCTTTGCCGAGCGTGAGCTGATGGAAGGTAACGCCAAAATCATCAAGCTGATCGCCCGTGACGAAGCGCTGCACCTCAGTGGCACCCAACACATGCTCAACCTAATGCGCGAAGGCAAAGACGACCCAGAGATGGCCGAGATTGCCAAAGAGTGTGAGGTTGATGCGTGGCGCCTGTTTACCGACGCCGCCGAGCAAGAAAAACAGTGGGCCAAGTACCTGTTCAAAGACGGCTCAATGATTGGCCTGAACGAAGAGATCCTGTGCCAGTACGTGGAGTACATCACCAACCAACGTATGCAAGCGGTTGGCCTGCACCCATGCTTTGAAGAGCGCTCTAATCCGATCCCATGGATTAATGCCTGGCTGGTATCCGACAACGTGCAGGTTGCACCGCAAGAAGCCGAGATCAGCTCTTACCTGGTCGGTCAGATCGACGCAGCCATCGCCGCCGATGATTTCGAAGATTTCGAGCTGTAATGAGCAAACGCACTGAAGGCCGCGTGATTGCCGGAGGTATTGAGGTCGTGGTGGATGCCCACCACGACAGCATCCTCAGCGCCCTCGAAGAAGCCGGCTTTGCCCCCGAATACCATTGCCGGGAAGGTGTCTGTGGCGCCTGCCGCTGCACCCTCGAATCCGGCGAAGTAGAGTACCAGCAAACGCCGCTGGCCAATGTGCCGCCCGGTCAGGTGCTCAGCTGCTGTAGCCGCCCTAAAGGCACCGTGACCCTCAAAGAGCGCCCACCGCTAAAACCGCGTATCGCCTCCTGAACTGCGATTTACTTGAGCCAGACTTAAGTTTTTAATGATTCGACAGATATACTAGGCATACCTTTGGCAACCACTCTCGTTTCATGACTCGTTCGATTACTGCTGTTACCACCGGCGTGCTATTACTGTGCTGCTCTGTTGCGGCCTATGCCTGGTTTAGTAAATCCAACAACTTCACCGAGCCACAGATCTGCCGCGCCACCATCGCCACTGCCAGCTATGTGCGCCAGCTGGGCGAAGTCACCGCAGTGAACGCCGATCAAGGCCTCTACCAAATCGACAACCAAGGGGCGAGCCGTCAAGTTACTTGTAGCATCTCTGAGCTAAGCGTTTATCTCGACCAACAATCCAGTTGGCAGTATCGGGTGGAGCGCGGGCAACTACAGATCATTGAGGTCAAGCCCAACCTGCCGCTGCGGGTGCGCCAGTTTAATGAAGCCCAGTTAACCCACCCCAAGGTAAGCCTCTCCCAGCACAATCTGCCCAACGCCTTTTTGGAGATGTTTGGTGAAGGATACGACACCGATCAACTGGTGCAACACAGCGTAGCCCTGCTCAAAGCGAACCATATCTGTGGTGAACTGGACGAGCTGCAGCTACTTGAAGAGAGCGAGCAAAGCGATGCCGATTTCCGCGCCCAAGCGCGTCTGCTACAGCCATACGTACTGCATATCGTGCAAACCAGCGATATCCCTACCGAGATGAGTATGGAAGTGCGCCAACAGATCAATCGTTTCGCTCAGGATTATCACGAAAACACACCACGAATATTGGAGTGGCTTAGCCAAAGCGAGTCGGCCATGCCGCTGGATCAACGCTTGCTAGCGTTCCATTTAGGCGATCTCGCAAAAGAGAATCGTCAACTACGCTTGCCAAACACGTGTCAAGAAGTCGTGTTACAATCAAAAGAACTTGGACAAACTTTGTAGATTTATCTACTAAATATCAGCTAAAGTACTGATTGATAGCATTATAATGATAAGGGAGAACGGTAAATGGTCACTGACAGCGATGGTTACGTAGACCTTATTAACTTTTTAGCAGATAACTTGGCCATATTTGAGAAGACCCAGCCGCATCAGAATCCGTTGACGGTGTGTGACTATGTCTCGGAAAAGCTCTCAGAGAGCGTGATGCTGGTGTGCCGTCAACACGAACACCTTGAAAGCGACCATCGCTTTATCGTTATCCGCGAGATCGACGCCATTGTGAATGATTTGGAACAGGTGTTATCCAGCGTGTGGATGAAGAGCCCCACCCAGCAACAGCAGCAGTTTATCGATGAGTTTGTCGGCCTTATCAAGAACATGTTCGACAACGAACTCATCGCTCTCGACCCTATCTAAGCTTCACCTTTAAAGCAACGCATAGTCTCCCGCTCACTCGCTGAGCGGCCGGATCCCCTGCAACAAGTTAAAACAACTGTCTTTGGCGATTTGCAAGAAGGCCCCAATGTAGGGACTCTCGGCATCATCGCTACGCACCGCAGCATATAGCCCCTGCCACAGTTCCTGCTCGCCCAGCGATTTAACCGCCACGTAGCCCTTGGCCTGATAGTCTACCAACGCCCAATTAGGCAGCACCGCCACCCCGCGCCCACTGGCCACCAACTGCATCATAACCAATGTCATATCCACATGACGGATCGCCTTAGGCTTAATCCCTGCCGGGCCTAAAAACAGCTGAAAGACATCCAGTCGCTCACTGTCTACGGGGTAAGAAATCAGCGTTTCGTTGGCTAAATCGGCCGGCTCAATCACCGGTTTATCGGCTAGAGGATGGTCCGGCGCTAACGCCAACATCGGCATATAGCTAAACAACGGCTGGTACTGGATGCCCTCGAGCTGATCGCAGGTTGAGGTAATCACCAGATCTAACTCGCCGGCCTGCAGCTCGGGTAGAGGCTCGAAGCTAAAGCCAGAGCTAAAGTCCAGCTCCACGTCGGGCCACAGCGCGCGGTATTGGTCGATGGCGGGCATCAACCAGTTGAAGCAGCTGTGGCACTCTAGCGCCAGATAAAGCCGCCCCGCCTCACCGCCCACCAGGCGGCGCAACTCAGCCTCGGTTTGCTGCACCTGTGCCAGTACTGAATCAGCCAACTCCAACACGCGCAGCCCTGCCATGGTAAAGCGCAGCGGCTTGGTCTTACGGACAAACAGCTTTGCCCCGACACGACTTTCCAACTCTTTGATTTGATGAGATAAAGCAGATTGAGTCATGCACAGGCGCTGAGCCGCTTCGCTAAGCGAGCCCCCCTCGCGCAAGGCGCGCACACTATGTAGATGTTTAAGTTCGAGCATCCTGACTCAACCCCTTGTGACACTAGGCGCTCTAGCATGTAGACCAAGCACCAAGAAAAAACGCTGCAAGCGCTTGTGCGGCTTGCATGAAATCCTAAAACAGCGCTTAATAGTGCAATAACTAAGGATCAAATAACAACATGCAACATATTGAAAAATCTCACAAGCTAGACAATGTCTGCTACGACATTCGGGGACCGGTGCTCAAGCAAGCCCGCCGCCTCGAAGAAGAAGGCCACCGGGTACTCAAACTCAATATCGGCAACCCCGCCCCATTCGGCTTTGAAGCGCCGGATGAAATTCTGGTAGACGTAATCCATAACTTGCCAACCGCCCAAGGCTACTGCGACTCCAAGGGCCTGTTCTCCGCGCGTAAAGCGGTCATGCATCACTACCAGTTGCATGGCCTGCGCAGCGTAACGCTGGATGACATCTATTTGGGTAACGGCGTGAGCGAGCTGATCGTGATGGCGATGCAGGCCCTGCTGAATAACGGCGACGAGATGCTGATCCCCTCTCCGGACTATCCACTGTGGACCGCCGCAGCCACCCTGGCCGGCGGCAAGCCGGTTCACTACGTGTGTGATGAGCAAAGCGACTGGTTCCCGGATATTGAAGATATTCGCAGCAAGATCACCCCAAGAACCAAGGGCTTGGTGATCATCAACCCGAACAACCCCACCGGCTCGGTGTATAGCCGTGAGATTTTGCTGGAGCTGGTCGAGTTGGCCCGTCAGCACAACCTGATCCTGTTTGCCGATGAGATCTACTCCAAGGTCATCTACGACGAGGCGCAGCACATCCCGCTATCGACCCTGTCGGACGACGTACTCACCGTTACTTTTAACGGCCTGTCCAAAGCCTACCGAGTATGTGGATTCCGCTCCGGCTGGATGGTGGTCTCCGGGCCCAAGCAGCGCGCCAGCGACTACATAGACGGCCTCGATATGCTGGCCTCAATGCGCCTTTGTGCCAACGTGCCAGTGCAGCATGCCATTCAAACCGCGCTAGGTGGCTATCAAAGCATCAACGAGCTGATCGTTCCCGGCGGACGACTGCATGAGCAGCGCCTCAAGGCTTGGCAGCTACTCAATGACATCCCCGGGGTGAGCTGCGTGAAGCCGCGCGGTGCGATGTACCTGTTCCCCAAGCTGGATGTGAAGAAGTTTAACATCCAAGACGACCAGCAGTTCGCCCTCGATCTGCTGCAGCAAGAGAAGATCTTGGTGGTACAAGGCACCGGCTTTAACTGGCACAAGCCCGATCACTTCCGGATCGTGTTCCTGCCACGCGAGCAGGAGCTGACCGACGCCATCACCCGAATTGGCACCTTCCTCGAAGGATATCGCCAGGGCAGTAACTAGCGGAGACATGCATGGAAGTACTGAGTGGACAACCCGGCGCGGCGCGCTATAGCGAAGAACAGCACAAACGCCATAGGGACCTGCGCAGCCCCTGGCAACGCGACCGAGCGCGGGTCCTCCACTCAGCGGCCTTCCGCCGCTTGCAGAACAAAACTCAGGTATTGGGTGTCGGTGATAACGACTTTTACCGCACCCGTCTCACCCACTCTTTGGAAGTGGCACAAATCGGCACTGGCATCGTCTCCCAGCTGCGCGCCAGCCAGCCCGATCAGCAGCCGCTGTTGCCCAGCCAGAACTTAATCGAAGCACTGTGCCTGGCCCACGACATTGGCCACCCGCCGTTCGGCCACGGCGGCGAAGTCGCACTCAACTACATGATGCGCGAGCATGGCGGCTTTGAAGGCAATGCGCAAACCTTGCGTATTCTCACCAAGCTGGAGCCCTACACCCGCAACTTTGGCATGAACCTGTGTCGCCGCAGTTTACTGGGGGTCATGAAGTATCCCTGCCTGATCAGCGAGCTGGAACGGGAGCCCAAGCCGAAACCGGCCGAGAACTTCCGCCAGCTTAAAGTGGGCGAATGGAGCCCCGCCAAGGGCATCTACGATGATGACCTCGCCGTCTATCAATGGATACTCGCCCCCTTATCCGAGTCCGATCGCGCATTGTTTACCTCTCACGAGCTACGCCAAACCGGTCAGCACCGCCGCAGCCGTTTCAAGTCCTTAGATTGCTCAATCATGGAGCTGGCCGATGATATCGCCTACGGCGTACACGATTTGGAAGATGCGGTAGTG
Source organism: Aliagarivorans taiwanensis DSM 22990 (assembly GCF_000429505.1). Taxonomy (GTDB): domain Bacteria; phylum Pseudomonadota; class Gammaproteobacteria; order Enterobacterales; family Celerinatantimonadaceae; genus Aliagarivorans; species Aliagarivorans taiwanensis. Next base: position 158,179 of record NZ_AUBZ01000005.1, read on the forward strand.
CTAGGGATCGTCCACCAAAGCGACTGGCAGTTAATGGTTGCCGAGCCGATGAGTAAGATCTCAGACTGTTGGCTGGCCGAAGAGATCGCCTCACTGGGTGAGCTGCTGTTTAGTGACCACCACTATGAGCAGAAAGAAGCCATCGGCTGCCTGGTGAATGCCTTTATCACCGCCATCGGCTTGGAGCGACAAGGCTGCTTCGACGAGCCATTGCTCGACTGGCAAGCCTGCCTGGCCCCACCCATGGCGCAAGCGCTGGACATTCTCAAGCGCTTTGTTCTGAACTACGTCATCCAAACTCCACAGATAGAGATTGTGCGCTTTAAAGGTCAGCAGATCGTGATGGAGCTCTACCAAGCTTTTGCCAGCGACCCCGAGCGACTACTGCCGCTGAATACCCGTAGCCGTTGGAAAATCGCCGCCGAGAGCAACTGTCAATCACGCGTTATCAGTGACTACATCGCAGGTATGACCGACGACTACGCCCAGCGGCTCTATCAAAAGATGTTCTAGGGCTTTTGCTGCACGTTTAGTCAGCATGTGAAGTCCTGCACACTTCCCCGCTTAGCCAGCGATTTATTGTTAGGCTTTGATAAGTATCAAGTTGTAATCCGTAACGCCTTCTACAGTTAAAGTGTAACCGTTGCTTGTGAGGGACCTTCTATGATTACCGTTGCGGATATTATGACCAGTAATCCCCATACCGCCCGCCCCGACAGCTCACTCGCCGAGGCGAGGCAGTTGCTGCGTAGCCACGGTTTTCGTCACCTGCCGGTTACCGACGAGCAGGGTCAGCTGCTCGGCATCGTCTCTGAGCGAAACCTGCTCGCAGCTCAGGAATCGAGCCAAACCAAAATGTCCCACGAACAGCGCACCGAGCAAGAGCTGAGTATCGACCTTCGTCAGCTGATGGTGGAGAAGGTCTACACTGTCTCTCCGCAAGCCTCAGTGGAAGATGCAGCCCGCTACCTGGAAGAGCATAAGATTGGCTGCCTACCCGTACTTGAGGACCGACAATTGGTAGGGATCATCACCGATACCGACTTTGTTGGCGTGGCAATCACCTTGCTCGAGTTGATGCGCGAGCAAGAACCCCTCTAGCTAAATAGAGTAAATGCACATAAAAGATCCTGTAATTATTGGATCAGTTGTTAGCTAAAAAAGCAGCGTAAAGCCGCCTTTTTCTCCACTCTCGTGTAAATTTGTAACAATTACCGCTTGATATGTGACTGACATCACATTAAACTTACAGCCGTAGAATCAATGGTGACATTGCACTGTAACCGATTTTTCAGGGTTCGCTAATCGCCCTTGCTGTACTTGCCCTTTGTGACAGTATGTATTAGTCATTCCTTATGTCTTTTTAATCCAGCCGTTTTGGTTGGATTTTTTTTGCCTGAAATTTATACCAATCCATATAGGTAAGTGATCAGAGATTGCGCAGGGAAAATCATTGAGGACGAGGAAGCGCTTGCCGTAACTAGTGGGCTAATTACAAAAGCGTTGACGCTGTGATCAATGATTTTAACTAGCAAGAATGAGCAGTTACCTATATGGATTGGTATTAACCCGGTCGATCGAGATTACAGCCTGTCATTGGCCGCAACGCTGTGCTAACGTCGCCCCATTCGCAGTAAGCCCAGTTTTCCACAGTACTATGTATCAGTTAATCCAGCAGATTATCCCACGCGGCGCTCAATTTATGCTGCTCTCTTCCTTAGGTTTTGCGCTGATGGCGGCCTGCGTCAAGCTGCTTAGCAGCCAAGGCATCCCAGTGTTTGAGATCGTCGCCGCGCGTGCGCTGGTGTCACTGGTTCTCAGTTATGCCGATGTGCGGCGCAAACGTATCTCGGTGTTTGGTCACAACCATCTGCTACTGTTCGCCCGTGGCGCAGTCGGCACCTTAGCGTTAATCTGCGTGTATTACGCGGTAACCGTGCTACCGCTGGCGGAAGCCACTATCTTGCAATACCTCCACCCGGTGTTTACCGCTCTGCTCGCGTTGCTGTTTCTTAAAGAACGGGTACACCTGTCAACCCTGCTTTGCGTAGCGTTCTCACTGGCAGGTTTGTATGTGATGGTGGGCCCATCGCTATCCAGTGATTACGTCAGCGAGCTCCCCCTACTTGGGGTTGGACTGGCGGTACTAGGCGCCTTTGGTAGCGCGGTGGCCTATGTGATTGTGCGCCAGTTAAGTAACCGAGAAGACGCCTCGGTGATTATCTTCTACTTCCCGCTAGTTGCTTTGCCAGTATCGCTACTGCTGATGGGCAAAGACGCCACGCTGCCAACGCTGTCGCAAGTGGTACTGCTGATTATGGTGGGTATCTTCACCCAAATCGGGCAGATCGGTCTGACCAAGGCGATGCAAACCTTAACGGCCGCCAAGGCAACTGCCTTTGGCTACATCCAGATCGTGTTCTCGATTGTATTGGGCATTGTGTTGTTTGCCGAAGCGCCAGCCGCCAGCACCTATGCGGGCGGAGCATTGATTGTTTTGGGGGCTATGGCTAACCTTTTTGGCAGCACACTTAGCACCAAGATGCGCGCGAGCAAACGCTAGCAGCGCTAAACCGAGTGCCAACCGGCAGAGCTATCCATCATGAACTACCTCGCCCACCTGCATATCGCCGCCCATACCCGCACCTCCTTGGTGGGGGCGTTTATGGGGGATTTTGTGAAAGGCCGGGCCTGGCAGCAGCTACCCGCGGAACTCGCGCAAGGCGTCCGCTTGCACCGCCATGTAGATAGCTGGATTGACCAGCGCTACCTCGACGCCCAACTGCCGCAGCTTTTTCCTGCACCGCTTAGGCGCTTTAGCACCATCGCACTCGATATCTACCTCGATTATCTGCTGTGCGCCCACTGACCACGTTTTCATCCGCAAGCGCTCAACGCCTTTATCGACCAAAGCTATGCGCAGCTAGCCAGCGCGACGCTTGAAGGGCGAGCCCTATATGTGCGAGATGCTCTAGTGGCAGGTGATTGGCTCGGCTACTACCGGACCCAAGCCAATATGGAATCGGTACTGCGCGGCGTCAGCAGCAGAATGCGCAGAGGCTTTGATGCCGCGGGCATGTACCAAGCTCTCGTCGACCAACATGCGCAAATTGAGAGGTTTTTCACCCATCACTACCCCCTGTTGCTGCAAGATTGTCGACAATATCTCGACGGCGAGTAACACAACAAAGGCAGCCACGAGGGCTGCCTTTTCTTTACTCCGCTACGAGCCGATTAAGCTTATCAGAACTGCTCTTCTTCGGTAGAGCCGGTCAATGCCGTCACTGAAGACTCGCCGCCTTGAATCACATTGGTGACTTGGTCGAAGTAGCCGGTGCCCACTTCTTGTTGGTGAGCCACAAAGGTGTAGCCACGCTCTGCTGCGGCAAACTCCTTCTCTTGGACCATCTCAACATAGTGGCGCATGCCTTCGCCTTGCGCGTAGTTGTGGGCCAAGTCGAACATGTTGTACCACATATTGTGAATACCGGCCAAGGTGATGAACTGGTACTTGTAGCCCATATCGCTCAAGGCCTGCTGGAAGCGGGCGATGGTTTCATCATCAAGGTTTTTACGCCAGTTGAACGATGGCGAGCAGTTGTAGGCCAGCAGCTGATTCGGGAACTTAGCGTGGATGGCATCAGCGAATTTACGCGCCTCTTCCAAACATGGTGTGGCGGTTTCACACCAAATCAGGTCAGCATACTCTGCATAGGCCAGTCCGCGGCTGATCGCTTGGTCGATGCCAGGTGTCACACGGTAGAAGCCTTCCGAGGTACGCTCGCCGGTGATGAACTCTGCGTCATAGGGGTCAACGTCGGAGGTCAACAAGTCAGCCGCGTTGGCGTCGGTACGGGCGATTACCAAGGTAGGTACATCGGCAACGTCAGCAGCGAAGCGGGCTGCAATCAGCTTTTGTACGGCTTCCTGAGTTGGTACTAATACCTTACCCCCCATATGACCGCATTTTTTCACTGACGCAAGCTGATCTTCAAAGTGCACTCCGGCGGCGCCAGCTTTAATCATCGACTTCATCAGCTCGAACGCGTTCAGCACCCCGCCAAACCCGGCCTCTGCATCAGCCACAATGGGGAGGTAGTAGTCGATACCGCCATTGGCAGGCGACAGACCATTTGCCCACTGGATCTGATCGGCGCGTTGGAAGGAGTTGTTGATACGCTCAACCACCTTCGGTACCGAGTCTACCGGGTAGAGGCTTTGGTCAGGATACATGCTTGACGCACTGTTGTTGTCGGCGGCGACCTGCCAGCCTGAGAGGTAGATGGCTTCGATACCCGCTTTGGCTTGTTGCACTGCCTGACCGCCAGTTAGCGCGCCCAAACAGTTAACATAGCCCTTCTTCGCTTGGCCATTGACCAGTGACCAGAGTTTCTCCGCGCCACGACGAGCAACGGTGTTTTCGGGAACGACGGAGCCGCGCAGCTTAACGACTTCTTCTGCAGAATATGTACGTTTTACCCCTTTCCAACGTGGGTTTTCTGCCCAATCTTTTTCCAACTCAGCAATTTGTTGCTCTCTTGATACTGTCATGTTCCATCCCTCGTATTCTGGTGTGGCTTCGGTCAGCAAAACTCTGCTGTCCTAAGCCGCTTTAATTACCTTGTAGTGGCACACTAAATTTGGCCACCTGATTAGAGGTGATATCATCGCCTCGCAACAATACAGGTGAACCATGACAAAACGTACCAGACCAACTTATAGTGCCGAGTTTCGGCTCGAATCAGCCCAGTTAGTTCTTGACCAAGGCTATAGTGTTCGTGAAGCTGCTGAAGCGATGAATGTGGGTAAATCCACCATGGATAAGTGGGTGAGACAGCTTAAAGATGAACGAGCGGGCAAATCCCCAAAGGCTTCTCCCATGACGCCGGAACAAGTCGAAATCCGGGAGCTAAAGAAGCAGCTTCGTCGTATCGAAGAAGAGAACACCAT
>NZ_AUBZ01000006.1 GCF_000429505.1 Aliagarivorans taiwanensis DSM 22990
AGCCAGTTTAGACACAGCGACTCCGGGTTGGCTGGCAAGTGAAGCAGCTAGCGATATAAGCCTTTGAGTACGTCTGGGGTCATTGAGCTCTGCCTGACTAAACTGCGCTTGTGCCCACTCCATTGGGTTTGAACTGTCCATCGTAACCATCTCATTGAGAAATCTAAATGATCTGATCACAAGGTGAGGATTGAGTTCAAAAAAAATCCCCGAACGATGTTCGGGGATTTGTGTATAAGAGACAGGCATATGCGGCCTTTTTCGTTACGCGTTTGAGCTTAGCTTAGCGCCATGCTTTGAATGCGTTGATCAAGCCGTTGGTTGAGCTGTCATGGCTTGCGATAGCTTCATCGCCAGCCAGCTCAGGCAAGATCTGGTTAGCCAGCTGTTTACCTAGCTCAACACCCCACTGGTCGAAGCTGAAAATGTTCCAGATGATGCCTTGAACAAAGATCTTGTGCTCGTACATGGCAACCATCGCACCCAGGCTGAATGGGGTCACTTTCTTAACCAGCATCGAGTTGGTTGGCTTGTTGCCATCGAAGATCTTGAACGGAACTAGTTTGGCCACCTCTTCCAGGCTCTCACCGGCTTTGACGAACTCAGCTTCCACGGTAGCGCGGTCTTTACCAAAGGCCAGTGCTTCGGTTTGTGCGAAGAAGTTCGACATCAGCTTCTGGTGGTGATCAGACAGCGGGTTGTGGCTGATAGCAGGAGCAATGAAGTCACATGGGATCAGCTTGGTACCTTGGTGAATCAGCTGGTAGAAGGCGTGCTGGCCGTTGGTGCCAGGCTCACCCCAGATGATTGGACCGGTTTGATAGTCAACCGGGTTACCGTTACGGTCTACGCACTTACCGTTCGACTCCATGTCACCTTGCTGGAAGTAGGCAGCAAAGCGGTGCATGTACTGGTCGTAAGGCAGGATCGCAACGCTCTCTGCACCGTAGAAGTTGTTGTACCAGATGCCTAGCAGGCCCAGGATAACCGGCAGGTTTTGCTCGAAGTCGGCGTCAGCAAAGTGCTTGTCCATGGCATGGGCGCCATCGAGCAGCTCGATGAAGTTGTCGTAGCCAACGGTTAGAGCAATCGACAGGCCAATGGCTGACCAAGACGAGTAACGGCCGCCAACCCAGTCCCAGAACTCGAACATGTTGTCGGTGTCGATGCCGAACTCAGCCACTGCGGTTGCATTAGTTGATAGCGCCGCAAAGTGCTTCGCAACGTGGGCTTGATCGCCTGCAGAAGCCAGGAACCAATCACGCGCGCTGTGGGCGTTGGTCATGGTTTCTTGGGTGGTGAAGGTTTTCGATGCAATCAGGAACAGGGTGGTTTCTGGGTCGACTTTCTTCAGGGTCTCTGCGATGTGGGTGCCATCAACGTTGGATACGAAGAAGGTCTCGATGTGCTCAAGTTTGCAGGCGCCCAAGGCTTCGGTAATCATTACTGGGCCCAGATCAGAGCCACCGATACCGATGTTTACAATACTTTCGATCGCTTTACCGGTGTAGCCTTTCCACTCGCCAGAGTGAATCTTCTTACAGAAGCCTTTCATCTTCTCCAGTACCGCGTTTACGCCCGGCATAACATCTTCGCCAGCCACCATCACTGGGGTGTTTGCGCGGTTACGCAGTGCAGTGTGCAGTACTGCACGACCTTCAGTTTGGTTGATGGCTTCGCCAGAGAACATTGCCTTGATGGCTTGGTCCAGCTTGGTTTCCTTGGCCAGGTCTACCAGCTTCTGCATGGTTTCTTCGGTGATCAGGTTCTTCGAGTAGTCCAGTAGCAACTGGCCTTCGAAGTTCACCGAGAATTTGTCAAAGCGCTGCGCATCGGCTTTGAACAAATCAGCAAGTTGCATCTCTTTGTTGGCGTCAAAATGCGCCTGAAGGGCTTTCCAAGCCTCGGTTTGAGTTGGATTGATATTTTCCAGCATGGTGGCTTCCTAATTATGTTGACCGAATATCGGCGCAGCCCGCGCCAATGGAGAAGAATTGTCCTTATGAACGGCACAAAGCGCAAGGGTATTAGATCAATGTTTATTGCGGGTTAAATCGACAGTGCGCCTTGAAACTTGGTGAAAACGCTAAGAAACACCAGTTTAAACTGCTATCCATCTGAAAATACGATGGTTTTGTGAAGAAAACCGTCCTCGCCGCGAGCCCTTGCATTGTTGTCGCTCAGCCTTGGTTATACAATTTGTTGCGCAAATGATGATCAATATCCACAAGGAACAGAGTACTTGCCAGCCACCAGCGCCCCGATTCGACAGGCCCACAACCAGTTCTTGCGCTTAGGTGGCAGTATTACTGCTTTGGTGCAAGCTGGGTTTGCCTGCCTGTGGTGGTGGCTGCTTACGCCAAGTATCGATGCCTTGCTACCTTCGGTTTGGCTGATAGCCTGCCTGATACTGTGTATTGCCACCTCACTGCATATTCGTCGCCATCTGGCGCACCACTCCCTTACCTACCTGGTTCAGCAGCGCTGGTATTTTGTGCTGTCTAGCTGCAGCGGTCTGCTGTGGGGGCTGGGTATCTTACTGTTTGCTCCGGCGCTGGATAGTGAATGGCAGCTGGTGATTGTGCTGTTGGTGGGCCTGATGATGGGCCTGTTGGCGATCCCCAACCTGCTGAGTATTCGCAGTTTCTCCGGTACCGTGCTGCCCTCATTGATTGCCTTGGCGGTGATGGCGGTCTCTGCCAGTCCTGCGGTGATACTGGCGGTAGTACTGGTGTGGTTGGTGTTCGGTATGTTGATATTGCTGCTTAAGCGCGCCAAGTTTTGGTTGGGCAGCAGCTTGGATCAGCACCATCGCGACCGGGAGCTGCTGAGCGAGCTGACTTCTGATCATCAGGCGATGCGTGAGCGCAGTGAACTGGACTCGCTGACACAGGTGTATAACCGCGCCAAGTTTGAGCAGATGCTTGAGCATTACTGGCGCTTAGCCAGCCGCGCCTCGACCAGCATGAGCGTGCTGATGATCGATGTCGATTTCTTCAAGCCCTATAACGATAACTATGGCCATGTGGCGGGTGACCAATGTTTGCGCTTGGTGGCGGATACCTTACGGGCGGCACTGCAGCGGGAAGATGACTTGCTGGCGCGTTATGGCGGCGAGGAGTTTGTGATGATCCTACCCACCACCTCGAGCAAAGGAGCGATCCAGGTCAGTGAGCGAATAAAGCAGCACATGGCCACGGCAAGTTTGCGACATGAATACTCTGCGGTGGCAAGTCATGTTACTGTTAGCATCGGAATCTGTTGTTTAACACCCAGTTATCATAACAGTAGCATTGAGATACTAGAAAAAGCCGACCAAGCCCTCTATCAAGCCAAGCTGAGAGGACGAAATCAGGCTGTGATCGCCGCACGTGGAGAGCCTTTATGAGCATGCAGTTGCATCGAGTCGAAGAACTAATTGAACTATTAACCCCAATCTGGAAACGCCAACCGGAACTCAACTTGGTTGAGATGTTGGCGCTGGTAGCCGAGCGTGCCGGCTTCGAGCAGCCGCTGAGCGAACTAAGCGACGACATTTTGATCTACCAATTGAAGATGTGGGATGCCGACAAGAGCGAGATGATCCCCGGTATCGCCAAAGATTGTGAAGATGACTTTAAAGCGGCGCTATTAAAGGCACGCGGCATCAAGCAGTAATCCCCTGAAATAACTAAAAGCTACAACATAATAAAGGCGGGCTTAGCCCCGCCGTCGACTCCCCAAGGAAGGGAGCCCCGTTAATCGGGAGCAACGTGGAGAAGGAGTGAGCCATGAGTGAGCGGATCCCCGTAAAGCAGGTCGAACCCAAAAAACGCAAGCCCCAGGGCGACCGCTATAACCCCAAAGACAAGATCTATGTGCGTGCCCAGCTAGGGCGCTTCCAGCTGTTGCGTAAGTACATGGGCTGGCTGTTTATCGTGGCATTTTTGTTGGTGCCGTTTATCCCTTGGGGAGAGCGGCAGGCGATCTTGTTAGACATTGGTGCCCGCCAATACCACTTCTTTGGTTTGACCTTGTGGCCGCAAGACCTGCTGCTGCTAGCCTGGTTCTTTATCGTGGCGGCCTTCGCCCTGTTCTTTATAACCACCTTCTTGGGGCGGGTGTGGTGTGGCTATCTGTGCCCACAAACCGTGTGGACCTTCATCTTTATCTGGTTCGAAGAGAAGATCGAGGGCTCGGCCAACAAACGCCGCAAGCTCGACCAGATGCCGATGGATGGCAGCAAGTTCTTCAAGAAGTTTCTTAAGCACTTCGCCTGGCTGGCGGTCTCGTTATTCACCGCACTGGCCTTTGCCGCCTACTTCGTTCCGGTGAAGCAGCTTTGGGTAGAGTTCTTTACCTTCCAATCCAGTGCTGCCGTAACCTTCTCGGTGCTGTTCTTCACTTTGGCGACCTATGCCAACGCTGGCTGGATGCGCACCATTGTGTGTACCCATATGTGCCCTTACGCGCGCTTCCAAAGCGCCATGTTCGATAAAGACACCTATATTGTGGGTTACGACGAGCAGCGTGGTGAGCAGCGCGGCCCGCGCAAGCGCAAGGCCGATCCAAAAGCGCTTGGCTTGGGCGATTGCGTTGATTGCGACCTGTGTGTCCAGGTCTGCCCGGCGGGGATCGATATCCGCGACGGCCTGCAGTACGAGTGTATTAACTGCGGCGCCTGTATCGATGCCTGTGATGTCACCATGGAGCGGATGAACTATCCGAAGGGGCTAATCCGCTATACCACCGAGCACAATCTAGCGGGCCAGCAAACCTCGGTGGTGCGATCCAAATTGATTGGCTATGGCTTGGTGCTGTCGGTGATCGTCGTCGCCTTTGTCATCACCTTGTTGAATGTGAAGCCGATGCAGCTGGATATTATTCGTGATCGGCAGGCCCTGTTTGTCACCAACAACGAGGGCTGGGTGGAGAACTCCTACACCTTGAAGATCATTAATAAATCCAGCGAGCCCCAGCAGTTTGAGTTAAGCCTGCTTGGCTTGGAAGACTATCAGTGGATAGGTCCGCAGGCCCTGCAGATCCCGGCCAATACGGTTTGGACTCAACCGATCACCATCGCTGTCGACCCCTATGAGTTGGAGAGCCCTAATCTTGAGGTGCAGTTTGTGCTGAGCAGTCGCGGTCATCGTTTGGAGCATAGCAGCCGCTTTATCAGTGGTGGTTAACAGCTAAAGGGCTGCCTGCGTTCGTTGCGGGCTGCCCTTTTCCGTTATCTGCTCGGATCCGCCAACGCGTACTAGCGCACAGTTTAAATTCAAACGCCTGTTCAATTTTTCAAACTGGTCTAACCTTATCGTTCTTAATCTACATGGAGGTAGAGCGTGAGCACGGCGTTACTAACACTGACTTGTTTAATCATCTTGCCCTATTTGCTGGCAGCCTACGGCGGCCTGCTGAAGATGCGCCAGCATGGCAAGATCGACAATCGCGACCCGCGCCAACAGGCGGAGCGCCTCGATAACTATGGCAAACGGGTCTATGCAGCACAGCACAATGCCTGGGAGGCGCTCGCTGTGTTCTCTGCCACCTTGCTTATAGCCTATATTCAACAAGTGTCAGATACTCTGCTCAGTATTGCCTCCTTGGTTTATCTGCTTACCCGGATTGCCCATCCCTTGCTATATCTAAAGGGTTTGGCAACCTTGCGTTCGCTGGATGTGGTACTCGGTTGGTTAAGCTGTTTGGTTGTGATCACTGCAGCGCTTTAGAGTATTTACTCTAGACTGGTAGGAACAGTTTGATTACCCAAGACTGGTACACTCCCCCAATATTTTATCCGGTGAATAAGAATGAGCGCCTTTTTATTTTCTGATTTAACCCCTGAACGGATCCTTGATGCCTTGGAATCTATCGGCGTGTATCCGGCCAGTGGGTTGTTGGCGCTTAACTCCTATGAAAACCGGGTCTATCAGTTTGCCGCCGAAGATGGCCAGCGTTACGTGGCCAAGTTTTATCGCCCCGAGCGCTGGAGTGAGCAGCAGATCCGCGAGGAGCATGCCTTCTCTATTCAGCTCAATGAAGCGGATATTCCAGTGGTGGCCCCCATCCAGCGCGATGGCGAGAGCCTGTTTAACTTCCAAGGCCTGTGGTTTTGCTTGTTCCCCAGTGTCGGCGGTCGCACCTATGAGGTGGACAACCTCGATCAATTGGAGCGGGTTGGCCAGTATTTAGGGCGAATTCACCAGCTAGCGGGCGCGCAAACCTTCACTGCACGCCCAACCATTAGCTGTAGCGAGATGCTCGATGGGCCTTTGGCGCTACTGCGCCAGTTTGTGCCTGAGAATCTGCAAGACGCCTTCTTTACCATTGCCGACCTAGTGGCCAATGAAGCGCGCGAGCGTTATCAACCCGAGCAAGTTATCTGCCTGCATGGCGATTGTCACCCCTCCAACATCTTGTGGCGCGATGGCCCGATGTTGGTGGACTTAGACGATGCCCGTAACGGCCCGGCGGTCCAGGATCTATGGATGCTACTGGCCGGCGATGAAAACGAGCAGCGCCTGCAGCTAGAGGTATTGCTGGAGTCCTACGAAGAGTTCGCCAGCTTTGATACTCGCCAGTTGGCCTTGATTGAGCCGCTACGGGCGATGCGGATGATTCATTACATGGGGTGGTTGGCCAAGCGCTGGCAAGACCCGGCCTTTGGCCGCGCCTTCCCGTGGTTTAACACGCAGCAGTATTGGGAGCAGCAGGTGTTGGCGCTGAAAGAGCAGATGGCGGCAATCCAGCAAGGACCGATTCGATTAACACCGGGGTACTAGGATGGCACAGGAAATCGAGCGCAAGTTTTTAGTAAAGAGCAGTGACTATCGCGCGCAAGCCAGCTCTGATGCACGTATCGTGCAGGGCTATCTGAACAGCGCGGCTGAACGGGCGGTGCGGGTGCGGATCTATGGTGAGCAGGGTTTCCTGACCATTAAGGGCAAAAGTAATGACAGCGGCACCAGCCGCTATGAGTGGGAACGGGAGATCCCGCTGCAAGACGCCGAAGAGCTACTAGGCTTGTGTGAGCCGGGAGTTATCGATAAGCGCCGCTACCGGGTAGAGATCGATGGCTATTGCTTTGAGGTGGATGAATTCGCCGGTGACAACCAAGGGCTGATTATGGCTGAGGTTGAGCTGAGCGACGAAAACGAGTCCTTTCCCCGCCCTGATTGGCTGGGAGAGGAGGTAACCGGACAGGTTGCCTACTATAACAGTGCCTTAAGTCGGCACCCTTTTAAATCCTGGGCTTAGCCCAAGGCTGGCCAGCGCAGCCAGCGTAAACAACAACGAGGAATAGCATGACTCAGCTACTCACCCCCGTGGACGCTTTGTTGCATTGGACGCAAGAACACCCTGAACGGGTTTATCTCCGTCAGCCGATTGCTGGCGAGTTCCAAGAACGCACCTGGGCAATGGTCGCCGATGAAACGGCACGCATTGCGGCAGGCCTACAAGCGCAGGGGCTGGAGCGTGGCGACAAGGTCGCTATTCTGGCCAAGAACTCTGCCGAGTGGTTCATCATCGACCTAGCGATCACTATGGCCGGTTGCGTGAGTGTACCGATCTACTCCACTGCCAATGCTAACACCGTGCGCTACATTCTGGAGCACAGCGAGTCGAAGCTGATCGTGGTCGGTAAGCTGGATAACCCGGATGCGCAGGCGAAAGGTATTCCAGAGGGTATTGCGCGTATGGCGATGCCTTATCCGACTATTGAGTCAGAGCACCAGTGGTCTGATTGGCTCAAGCAGTACGCACCGCTGGCTGAGCCGGCCCAGTGGCAAGAGCAAGACATCATGACCTTGATCTACACCTCGGGCAGTACTGGTGAGCCAAAGGGCGCCGAGGTGAGCTTTGGCGCTTACCGCGCCGGTAGCTTGGGTTGGATGGAGGTATTCCAACCGACCAAAGAAGATCGCGCCATTTCCTACCTGCCGTTGGCGCACATCACCGAGCGCGTGTTGCTGCAAGGTGTGAGCCTGTACAATGGCGGCGTTGTGGTGAGCTTTGTTGAGTCGCTGGATACCTTTGCCGATAACCTGCAAAGCGTACAGCCGACCATGTTCCTATCGGTGCCGCGCCTGTGGGCTCGTTTCCAGCAAGCGGTATTTGAGAAGCTGCCACCGAAAAAGCTGCACTTCCTGCTAAAAGTGCCAGTCATTGGCGGCCTTATCCGCAAGAAAATCCGTACCAACCTCGGCCTGCATCATGCCCGCTTACTTGGCTGTGGCAGCGCACCGGTGGCACCGGCGCTGCTGGAGTGGTACCGCGACAAGCTGGGGCTGAACATCGCTCAGGCTTGGGGGATGACCGAAAACATGGCATATGGCACGGTGAACCTGCCGTACCGCGCGGATAAGTATGACACCATCGGCAAGGCCTCGCCGGGTGTTGGGCTAAAGATCTCCGATGAAGGCGAGCTGCTGATGCGCAGCGAGGCCATGATGACCGGTTATTACAAGCACCCTGAGCTGAATGATGAGTTCTTTAGCGACGGCTGGATGCATACCGGCGATAAAGGCAGCATTGATGCAGACGGCTATGTGAAGATTATTGGTCGGGTGAAAGAGAGCTTTAAAACCACCAAGGGCAAGTATGTCGCCCCGGTGCCGATCGAGCAGAAGCTCGCTGAGAACTCGATGGTTGAGCAGGTATGCGTATGTGGCCAAGCGCTGACCCAGCCGATCGCCTTGGTGGTGCTGGCCGATGAGCTTCATCACCATAGCCAGGAACAAATTGTTAACAGTTTGACCCGCACCGTTAAAGAGGTGAACAGCCAGATCGAGAGCCACGCACGGATCGCCCATGTGCTGGTGGTCGATCAGCAGTGGAGCATCGAGAACGGTCTGCTGACGCCTACTCTCAAGATCCGCCGCCCACAAATCGAAAAGCACTACGATGCGCTGATCCATCAGCAGCATAGCCAGTTGGTCGACTTTGAGAGAGACGACAACTGGGGACGTTAAGCAATTGTAAATTAGCGTAAATCCCCACAAGCTGCGGGTGGTGTCATTGACGCCACTCGGTTGGGGATTTAAGCTCATGGCTTGCGATTAACCGAATCTAGGGAATTTCAATGAAACGCATCATTATTGCTGTACTGGCAATGCTTACTCTTCCCAGCGCCATGGCCAACTTCAAAGAAGGTACCCACTTTGAGGTGGTGCGCCAAACGGCGACGGCCAAGCCTGAAGTGATCGAGTTTTTCTCCTATTACTGCCCCCACTGTTTCCGCTTTGAGCCGGTGGCTGAAGAGATCAAAGCCAGCCTGCCTGAGGGAGTAAGCTTCAAGAAGAACCACGTGAGCTTCCTGGGTGGTCCAATGGGCGAAGAGATGGCCCGTGCCTACGCGACCGCAGAAGTACTGAAGACCGAAAAGACCTTCTCTGCTGCCATGTTTGATGCGATCCATCGCCAAGGCCAGCGTTTCAGCGGCCGTGATGATATCCGTAAGATCTTCGTTGCCACCGGTGTAGACGGCGCTGATGTTGACGCTGCCTCTGAGAGCTTTGTGGTTAACGGCATGCTGGCGCAGATGGATAAAAACACCATGACCTACCAAATCCGCGGCGTACCTGCGGTAGTCGTGAACGGTAAGTATCAGGTGAACACCGGGTCGGTGAAAAGCGTTGAAGAGCTGGTGGAGTTAGTGAACTTCCTGGTTGCCAAAAACGACTAATCCTTTTGCACAAGATCCTGATTAGCCGCTGCCTGTTAGGTGAAGCGGTGCGCTACGATGGCCAGGCTAAACGCCTGGCCTCTGAGTATCTGAGCCTGTGGCAGCTACAAGGTCGTTTGGTGCCAGTCTGCCCTGAGGTGCTGGGCGGCCTACCCACCCCACGCCCACCTGCCGAGCGGGTCGCCAATAAGGTGCTTACTGCTGAGGGTGAGGATGTAACGGCGGCCTTCCAGTGCGGTGCGCAACTTGCCGCCAAGTTGGCTCAGCAACAACTGTGTCGCTTTGCCCTGCTTAAAGCCAACAGCCCTTCCTGCGGTAACCTGCAAATCTACGACGGAAGCTTCTCAGGGCGTTTATGCCCGGGTAAAGGGGTGAGCGTCGAGGCCTTGCAAGCATGCGGTTTGCAGGTGTTTAATGAATTTCAACTAGAAGAGTTGCAGCAAGCGCTGTTGCAGGCAGATGCCTGTAATACCAATCCACATAAGTAACTGCTCATTCTTACCGGTTAAAATCATTGATGACAGCGTCAGCGCTTTTGTAATTAGCCCACTAGTCACGGCAAACGTTTCCTCGTCCTCAATGATTTTCCCTGCGCAATCTCTGATCACTTACTTATCCGGATTGGTATAAGCAATGCCTCAGCCTACAAGCCCATTGATAGCTGGTACTGCTGTTCGTAGCGCTGTAACAGCTTGGCCAACCCCCCACTTTGATAGAATGCATCGAGGCTTTGCTGCAAGGGCTGCAGTAGGGCTTTGTCTGTTTCTGGATGGCAAGCGATGGAGCGTACTGAGCTAAAAAACTCCACCCCGTTTTGCGGCAGCGGCAGTTGTTGGCGCAAGTAGGCGGCGGTGAGCACATCGCTGGCCCATACCTGAACCCGCTCGCGTAGCAACAGCTTGGCTCCCTGTTCTGGGGTTTTCGCCACCACCACATCCATATCAAAAGAGCGCAAGTACTCAGCAACCCCGCTACCAAAATGGGCGCTGATTTGCTGGCCTTGCAGCGCACTCAAACCGGGTTGAGTGGCCTGCTCAGGATCGGCATTAAACAGTGCATAACGGCTGATGCTTAGCGGGCTTACCCAGGCAAACTGCGCTTCTCGGCTTTGGCTACGCTCAATCGCAAACACACAATGATTGGGCTTGGTTTGCGCCAGCTTATAGGCGCGTCGCAGCGGGTGTAACTCGATTATCAGCTCTACCTCACTGTCGCTTTGCAGATGGTTAATGATGTCGATCCACAACCCGCCGAGTGAGTAGTCTTGCTGCATCACATAGGGAGGATTCAGGTAGCCGTGTAGCACCAGTTGCTTGGCCGAGGTAAGCGCTGGGCTAAACAGGCAACTAGCCAGCAGTGCGGCTCGTATCATTCCCATCGCTTGAGTAACTCCGAATAGCTAAGGGTGCGCCCTGCTGGGTTTTCGTTATCCAGTTTGGCTTTCGGTGAGCCGGGCTGAGCGAACCAGACGCCCTTCTCTTGCTGTGGGTTTAGCCGCGGTGCGCAGGGAGAGTCGCTGCTATTGGCAAGCTGCTCCAGTTTGCTATCCATTGCTACGGCGAGCTGCTGCATCACCTCGGGAACTGGCTCATTTTCGTAGCTGGCCAGGCCAGCATACTGCCACCATAGCGTCGCCATTTGTGGGTAGTCGGGGACGTTGCTGCCGGTTGGTGTCCACTCTTGATGGGCACTGCTTTGGTAGAACTCCACTAGACCACCGAGCTTCGGTGCCATGGCGCTGAACGCCTCTGAGTGGACATCGCTGTAACGGATTGGGGTTAGGGTCTCGAGGGTTTTGGTCAGTGATACGCTTTTTGAGACCGCAAACTGGGCGTATAGCCAGGCGGCTTGCTGCCGTTTAAGCGGCGTTGATTTCAGCAAGGTCCAGGCCCCTACGTCCTGATAGCCCGACTTCATTCCCGCTTGCCAGTATGCGCCAGTGGGCGACGGTGCGACCCGCCATAGCGGCTTGCCGTGCTCATCGGTGATTGGCAGCTCTGGGCGGGTGAGCTCAGCGGTAAAGGCGGTGTACCAGAATATCTGTTGGGCGATATGGCCCTTGGCGATCTCGGCACCGGCTTCACTGAAGTTCATGTTCTGCGCTTCGGGTGGGGCGTAATCTTTAAGCCAGTCGACGTACTTTTGAATGGCATAGATACTGGCAGGTGCATCGATAGCGCCGCCGCGTGCCACACTGGCACCCACTGGGCGACAGTCTTCAACTCTGATGCCCCACTCATCAACGGGTATCCCATTGGGCAGGCCTTGATCTCCGGTTCCGGCCATCGACAGCCAGGCATCGGAGATGCGCCAGCCTAGCGAGGGATCGCGCTTGCCGTAGTCCATGTGCCCGTACACCCGTTGGCCATCGATCTCTCTGACATACTCACTGAAGAACTCGGCGATATCTTGATAGGCAGACCAGTTGACCGGTACATCTAGCTCGTAGCCGTACAGCTCCTTAAACTGCTGTTTTAGCTCGGGGCGGGAGAACCAGTCTTGGCGATACCAATAGAGGTTGGCAAACTGCTGGTCGGGTAGCTGATAGAGCTGGCCATCGCTGGCGGTGGTAAAGGGCAGGCCCATAAAATCGTCGAGATCGAGCGTGGGCAGTGTGACCGCCTTGCCCTCTCCCTCAGTAAAACGGCTCAAGCTGACCACCTGCTGATTGCGAAAATGGGTGCCGATTAGGTCACTGTCGTTGATGTAGGCGTCGTAGATATTCAAGCCGGTCTGTTGTTGGGCCTGCAGTTTCTTGATGACATCATCTTCGCTGGTTAGCTCATGGATAACCTGGATCCCAGTCAGCTCGCTGAACAGCGGCGCGAGTACATTGGACTCATACCAGTGGGTGTAGATCCGCTCCGATACCACCCTGACAGTCATGCCTTGGTAAGGTTTGGCGGCATCGGCAAACCACGCCCACTCCGCGAGTTGTTGCTCTGGGCTTAGGGTTGATTGGGGAAAATGCTGAAGGAGTGCGGTGTGTTCTGTATTTGCTGCGGCTTGCCAACTACAGCAAACCACGAGCAGCCTCCACAATGTCGATCCCATAGCTTACTCATTGCTCGTCCTTGGAAATAAGCGTAGTAAGGGATTGATTGTCTTGCCCTTGGCGAGTGATTAAACGTGATAAGTAGCGATCTTTTTGCCGCCAGCGTTGCTCGAGCCAACGTTTGAAGTGCTGCTTGTAGTGCTTATCTGCCAGGTAATCGCCACGAAGCGCTTGGGTGACTGGGATACTATCGAGCTTGACCACTACACTGGAGAGCTCGCCGCAAAGCAGGGCCAGAAAGGGGCTCTGCGATTCATCGAGCCCGGGGTAACACAGTGTGACATCGATAACTTCTTCAAACTGCTCACCGAGTACCGATAGCGCTTGAGCCATACCCAATGCTTTCGGTGGGAGCAGGTGCTGGTAGCTGCCTTGTTGTTTATCGTGGCTATAACGGGTGCCTTCAACAAAGTTCACCACCGTGGTGGGCACGCTGCGAAACTTCTCGCAGGCGCGGCAAGTGGCTTCGAGGTCTTTGCCGCGTTTCTCTGGGTGACGCAGCAAGTAGCTTCGAGAGTAGCGGCGCATAAACGGCATATCCAGCGCCCAGCACGCTTGGCCGATAAAGGGAATGTACAGCAGCTGTTGTTTTAGGAAAAACTTTGGCACCGGGGTGCGCTTTGCTAGCACCATGCAAAGGATGACGATGTCCGCCCAACTGCGGTGGTTGCTGATCACCAGATACCACTTATCGCGGCTAAGCTGGGTGTTATCGTCAATCTCAAAATGGCTGCCGTTGATCAGCCAAAAGATTGCTTGGTTGACGCTTATCCACTGGCCCATCAAGACGTTGGCAATCCGTGTGACGCTTGGGTAGGCTCCTTTTGGCAACAGCAATTTAATAAGTCCGCACAGCGTGACAGCACTACCAAACAGGATTGAATTGGCTATCACCAGCGAAGCTGATATAAAGGCGGTCAAAATCTTTAGCAACATCCGTGGCGGGTCCTTTGTATCGCGGCGGCTTGATAAGCGGGCTGACATGGCTTTGCCCAAGCCATGGGCTAAAGTGTAACAAATTGAGTAACATGCGAAAATGCTGAAAGATTGATCAGCCAAGTGAGAGAAACAATGAGCGAGTTCCAGCTTCACCCCCAGCTTGAGAAAGACTGTTATGTAGTTGGGGATCTAGATATCTGTCGGGTACTTTTGATGAACGACAGCAACTACCCTTGGTTTATCTTGGTTCCCATGGGCAGTGAGTTACGCGACATCCATGAGCTGGATTTTTGCCAGTCATCGCAGTTCTGGCGCGAATCGAAGCGCTTTGCCAAGGCGTTGATGGATATCTTCGACGGCTACAAGATGAACGTTGCGGCGCTGGGCAATATGGTTGAGCAGCTGCACATACACCATATCGTACGTTTTAAGGACGACCCTGCGTGGCCTGCGCCAGTATGGGGCGCCGTGCCAGCTAAGCCTTATGCTGAAGAGCAGGCTCAGGCGATTATCCAGCAGGTGCGTGAAGCACTTAGCGAGCACTGGGTTGCTTAAAGCGGTCGCCTAGAACGGGTTACTAGTCGCTGATCCAAGGAGGGGTTATGCGCTTTTTCAAACTGATATTGCTGCTGGCGATGCTAACGATGTTGGTGCGCTGTGATATTCAGGCCGATCTCTACAAAGCCAGCAACAACAGTATTCACCTGACCTTCCCGCGGATGGTGGAGACGCCGATCTTTTGGTTGGACAAAGAAGTCGGTCAGCCGCTGGAATGGGGCTTTAACGCGCCATGGTCGGAAGACTATCAGTGGCGCTGGCTAAGCCTCGAGGAGCAGTAAACAAGGCCTTGCTCACTGCTCCTGTTATTGGCTTATAGTGGCTTAGTTAGGCGATTTTCAGTTCAATTAGCAACTGGCTTAAGCCGTTCGCCACGTTCTTAAGGTGGCTAAGCGCCTGTTCGCTGCGCTCGGCGGCTTCGGCGCTCGCCTGACTATCATCTCGCAGAGTATATACGTTGCGCGTGAACTCTTCTGAGGCCTGACGCTGCTGGTCGGTGGCAACGGCAGTTTCCTGACTACGCTGCTCCAACCGTTCGATAGCTTGGCGAATGGTCTCCACTGACTCGATGTTTTGGTTGGCCAAGCCACACTGTTCCTTAAGCTCCTTGATGGTGTGGGTTAGCTCTTTGTCCACGGTGGTGGAGACGCGCTGCAGTTGGCTGATGGTCTCCATAATCTCCGAGGTCGACTCCTGAGTCCGCGACGCTAGGTTGCGCACCTCATCAGCCACCACCGCAAAGCCGCGTCCATGCTCGCCGGCACGGGCTGCTTCAATGGCGGCATTTAACGCCAGTAGGTTGGTCTGCTCAGAGAGGTTGTTGATCACATCCACCACGTTGCCAATGTTTTGGCTACATTCACGCAGCTCTTCAAGAGCAGGCTGACTTAGCTCTACTTGTTGGCTAAGGCCTAACAAGGCTTGGGCGGCATCAGAGGAAGCCTGAATACTTTGCGAGGTGCGATCACAGGTTTGCTGGCTGACCGAGGCGGTCTCGGCGCTGTTGCTGGCGACTTCCTCGACCGAGGCATTCATCTCGGTAATGGTGCTGGCCATGCGCTCAATCTCGCCAAACTGGCGCTTAGAGCTTGAGGTGGCCACATGGCTGCTCTCCTCCAGCGTTTGGTTGGCAAGCAGCAGGGTATTGCTGGCTTCGCTGATACCTAGCAGCATCTCTTGCTGGTCGCGTCGTAAGCCCTCTAGTTGACGACCCAGCTGGGCAAAGTCATTGTCACCGTCTACGGAGATAGGGCTGGTGAAATCCCCCTTGGCCATGGTACGCATGCTCTCAGAGAGTTGCTTACTCTGCACCTCGACTAAGCTCTTCATACGGTAAACCAATACGCTAATGATTAGCATGGCCAGCAAGGTGCCGATTAGGGTGCGGTAGAGTGAGCGGGCTAGGATGGCATCGATATTGGCGATGCTCACGCCGGTGCCCAGTATCCAGTTCCAGCCGTCAATACGACGAACATAGCTAAGCTTGGGAATAATCTCGTTGCTAGACGGATGCAGGAAGTCGTAGCGCACAGCGCCCTCGCCCTGTGCTTGAACCACACTGCGCATCGCTTGCCAATGGTGGTTGCCACTGGCATCGGCCACCTGAGTCATATTGCGGCCAATACTGCTGGCACGGATCGGGTGCATCAGTAGTTCTAGCTGCATGTTGTTGATCCAGAAATACTCTGGACCATGGCGTAGTGCGGCAACCGCGTCCATCGCTAAGGCTTGCGCTTGCTCGGTGCCGAGTTCTTTCTCCTGACTGCGGTAGTGCTCAACTAAGGTGACCGCAATATCCATACTTGCTTGCAACTGGCGCTCGTAGGCGAGATACATGTCGTGTCGGTTCTGTGCCCGAATCAAGCTTGCCTGACTAACAATGGCGACAAGGGTAAGGATGCCAAACAGCATAAAGACGCGGCTTAGCTTAATGGTTTTTAGCATTTAGCGGTTCCTGTTTTCGATTTGCGCTTTCGAGTGAGTGCAACGCAGTGGTTCCCAGACAGATGTCGGCAGGACGCTTGCGTTATTTAGCAATTACTTTTCATTTTGCGTGATGGTAGCGAATCATATCTCATTAATGAGAATAATCAGCGAAAAAGTAGGTTTTTGGGCCGGTATCCCTAGAAATTAACCAAAGATACCGGACATGTTTATAACGGGAGAGGGTCTTCGCGAGTGGATTTTGGCTCGTCGCCGGGGTTTTTCAAGGTCTGGTGCATGGCGCGGGCGAGCAATAGACAGATCACCAGGCAAAGGCTGAAGATGCCGATGGTTATGTACAAGCCGTTTTTCACAGCGAGCTTGATATTGGTGAGGTAGATACCTGTGCCGATGATCCAGTCCCAATCTGAGATACGCTTTACGTAGCTCATCTTGGCTGACACATTGCCACTTTTGGGGCATAGATAGTCGTATTTCACATAGCCATGATCGTTGGTTTCGATTTGATGTTGCATGTCACGCCAATGGTAGTTGCCTTTAGCATCACTGACTCGCAGCATGTTGTTGCCTTCTTCATCCGCCCGATGCGGATGCATCAGCAGGTTCATCTGCAGGTCGTTAACCCAAAAGTACTCGTTACCTTGATAGCGCAGATCGCGCAATGCATCCAACGCGAGCTGTTGAGCCTGTTCACGGCCAATGCTGGCTTCCAGCGATTGGTAGTGTTCGACCAAGCTGTTAGCAATATCTACGTTGGCGGATAGCTGTTGCTGGTGGGCTAACTCTAACTCGTAGTTGAGGTGTTGAAGGTTAAACCATGCTTGACTGGCAAGCATCGATAAGGTCACTAAGCACAACAGGGCTATTGACTGTGATGCTCGTGGCTGAGCTGACATGTTGGGCGATCCAAGGTTAATTGCTGGTAACAAAGCCGGCTGCAAAGCCAGCTATCGCTCATTATTATCCAAGCTATCGATAAAAAACTGTTTGATTTGAATCAAAAGGTAATCGGCTTGTTATCAGCTGGTTGGGGAATGGTTTTATTCATCGTCCAAATGTTGCCATGCATCCTGGCTCATCTGCATTTTGCTCCACCACTCTTCATCGGCCACGATCTGCCCTTGGTCATCGATGGCTGGAATCGGCAGGCCTTTGCGCTTACAGGCTTTGGCGAATATCGGGTGACCACCTTCGAACAGGATGCGGTTCTGTTCCTGATCGCTCACTTTACAAGGACCTTGGTACATCCCGGCTAGCGAGCGCTGGCGCTGGGCTTCATATAGCACGGTTGCTGCCGCTACCGATACGTTGAGCGATTGCACCATGCCCACCATGGGAATAATGATGTCTTGGTCGGCTAAGGCTAGGGCTTCATCGCTGATGCCGTATTTCTCTTGGCCAAGCAGGACGGCGGTAGGTTTGGTGTAGTCGATTTCACGGAAATCTACCGCTGAATCAGAGAGGTTAGTGGCCAGGATCTGCATGCCTGCTGCGCGCATTGCCTTGACTGCCTCCTCAATATTGTTGTGGCTGTTTACGGTGACCCAGTTTTGGCTGCCCGTAGCGGTGCCACCAGCCAAGCGGTTGGCATCTTCGGCCCAAGTGGCATGTACGTGGTCGACCCCAATGGCATCACAGGTTCTGACGATGGCGCTTAGGTTGTGGGGTTTATGGACGTTCTCCATGCAGATGGTCAGATCGGTCTGACGGGCATCGAGCATCTGACGGATCCGTTGATAACGTTCTGGGGTCATGACAATAGCCGTATGAAAAAAGGCTGATTATAGCGTTAATCAGCCTTTTACACGAACAGCCTATGTAACTAGGGCTAGGCGCTACCCGTTAGCCGGGTTGGTTATCCAGCGACATCCCGTGTGGATCTGGGATCGCATAGCCACGTTTGTGGGTATCGCTAAACTCACTCTTCATCCGCTTGTAGGCAAAGATTTCCTGTAGCTGGTCACGTTGATCCTGATTGAGGCTCTGGTATTCAATATGGTAGCTGCGTTGGCCGGCATCACTATTGGTATCAACGATACGCCCTACCACCTCAATCTGCTTATTCTGGCCTTCGTACAAGTAACTGATCGACAAGCCCACTGGCTGAGAGGGATTGAACGGCGTTGTCAGAGCTGTCACCACTTTAAGCCCGCCCATACTGACGTCCTGGGTGAGTCCCTGAGCGCGCAGCTCGCCTTGGGTGAGTACATAGCTTAGGGCGACATCTAAGCGAGGGAAGTTGCGCTTATCGTTGCTGTCGCGCTGGATGGCGTGATGGCTGGTATCTAAATCGAAGCGATCCAGCAGGTCGCCAACGGTTTCGCTGACCTTGGAGAGCTGATCAGCCACCATGGAAGAGGTCTCGGTTTTCTGGTGACTGTCCTCGATGATCTGATGTAGCTCTGCTTGCGAGGTGGCCATCACATCTAAGTGCTGATTTTGTGCCTCGATCTGATGGTCGACCTGTTGCTGGGAGTTGGCCACGCTTTGGATGGTCTCGCGTACCTGATTGATGCCTTTGGCGGTCTCCTGAGACTTGGTTCGACTGTCGTTTACCTTCTCGCTGACCGATTCCATGCTGGTCACCACCTGCTCTACGCCATCGGTTAGGCGGGTAATCAAGCTGGCAATTTCATCGGTGGACTCACCGGTGCGCGCAGCCAAGGTTCTTACCTCATCGGCAACCACCGCGAAACCGCGTCCTTGCTCGCCGGCGCGAGCTGCCTCGATGGCGGCGTTCAGTGCCAGCAGGTTGGTTTGCTCGGAGATGGCGCGGATCGCGTCAACAATACCGTAGACCTGTTCTGCGGTTTGGCTCAAGTCGCGGATCAGCACCGAGGCCTTCTCGGTTTGCTGGGTGGTGGAGTCCATCATTTGGATGTTTTCGCCTACCAAGTTTGAGGCATTTTCCGATAGATCGAAGCAGGAGCCGACCAGTTGCACGGTATCTTCGGAGATCTCGTTAAGGCGCTGCGACGCTTCTTTCAGTGCCGAGGCACTGTCGCTCATGGCATCGAAGCGTTGCTGCTCAGACAGGTTAGAGGCGTTGATCTGCGAGGCCAGTTCGCTCACTTGATTTGACGAAAGGGTAATGCTGGAAGAGGCCTTATGCACATCGGACAGCGCTTCTTGCAAGGATTCGCGCATCAGCTCGATATGGTGGGCCAGCATGCCGACTTCGTTAGCGGTGATATATTGGGTGATCTCTTCGTCTGGTTGCAGGTTACCGCGGCTAATGCGACGGCTGACTAACACCAGGTAGTTGATCGGCTTCATGATGTCGCTAACCAGCAGCCAAGACAGGCCGATGATCATCGCAAGAAACAGCGCGCCTAACTGCAAGCTTTCGACAATCAGATGATCCAGCTTCTGATTGGCATAGCCAGTGTAGATACCCACCGCCTTGTTCATCTCCGCCATAGCTTTATGGTTTTGCAGCAAAAAGCGGCTGGCTAGCTGGGAGCGTTGGGTGTCGTCGGTGGCTGCCTCAAGCTGACGGGCCAAGTCGAGTTGCTGTTGCCAGTTTTGCTGAACGATATGCAGCTGATCGATAAACGGCTTATAGCTTGGGGTCGGCAGCTGGATTGGCTTGGTCATGCCCAGATCGGCGTAGGTGGTGCCACCTTTGAGCAGGGCATCGAGCGAGGTCTGATAAAGATCCGCGGTTTTACCTGCCACTAGCGCGTTAGCCAGCGCTGATTCGCCAACGGTGACCCGGGCCAGCTCTTCCGCCGAGAATTTCTTGGTGAGCATACGCTGTCGTCCGGCAACGTTTATCACAGTGGCGTCGTCATGGTTTTGGCTCAACGAGTAGTACTCGAGGCCAACCATCGACAACAGCGCGATGGCAAAGAATACAGGTAAGGCAATCAGCTTATTGCGGATCGAGATCGACTTGAGACTTAACATGGCGCATCCTTGCAAATAATTTCATTGTCAGTATAGAAGCTGCGCCTGATTTTGCTATTAGTTACGCGTCCTTACAACTCGCAGTACCTCAGGCATTACGCGGATTTTACGCATGATGTCTGCGAGGTGAATTCGGCTGTGGGTGGTGAGCAGCAGATCGACGGTATAGACCCGGCCTTCCTTCTCTTCAGTGACAATGTTCGAGATATTGGCACCGGTTGAGGCAACCACCGTAGTCAGGTTCGCCAAGATACCTTGGTGATTGACCATGTCGATGCGTACTTCGGTCTTGTATTCGGCCTCTGAGGCGGCTTCTTCAGACCAATCCACATGGATGTAGCGGTCCGGTTCTCGCTGGTAGCCGGCGATGTTCTTACAGGATTCGAGGTGGACCACCAGACCCTTACCCGGGCTGATATGGGCAACCACATGGTCGCCTGGAATCGGGCGGCAGCAGTTGGCGTAGGTGATTAGCAGGCCTTCTGCGCCCTTAATCGCAATCCGCTTACCCTGCTCTTCTTGGCTTAACTCTTCGCTGCTGCCAAGTAGGCGACGGGCAATCACGATGCTCATGGCATTGCCCAGGCCGATCTCGGCCAGCAAATCGTCCAGATTCTCTGCTTTCAGGTCATCGAGAACCTGCTCTAGGTTTTGCGGGTTGATTTGGTCGAGCTTGGTCTTGCCAAGGGCATGGTTGAGCAAGCGGCGGCCGAGGTTCACCGACTCTTGGCGACGCTGGTTCTTCAATAGCTGGCGGATCTTACCGCGCGCCTTACCGGTCACCACAAAGTTCAGCCATGCTGCATTCGGGCGAGCCCCCGGTGCAGTAATAATCTCAACGCTCTTACCGTTGGTCAGCGCCTTGCTTAATGGATAAGGCTGGCGGTTCACCCGGCAACCGACACAGGCGTGGCCAACATCGGTATGTACTGCATAAGCGAAGTCGACCGGGGTCGCGCCTTTGGGCAGCTCGATAATCCGGCCTTTTGGAGTGAATACGTAGATCTCATCCGGGAATAGATCGGTTTTTACGTTCTCGATAAACTCGAACGAGCTACCGGCGCTTTGCTGCAACTCTAGCAGGCTTTGCATCCATTTCTGGGCGCGGATCTGCGCGGTGGTGCCACTCTTACCGCCTTGCTTGTACTGCCAATGGGCGGCGACACCCTTATCGGCCATCTGGTCCATATGCTCGGTGCGGATCTGCACCTCCACCGGCACCCCGTGTGGGCCCACCAGCGAGGTATGTAGGCTTTGATAGCCGTTACCTTTAGGAATGGCGATGTAGTCTTTGAAGCGGCCTGGGCGCGGCTTATACAGACTGTGGGTAATCCCCAGCACCCGATAGCAGGTGTCGAGCTGATCGACGATGATGCGGAAGGCATAGATGTCCATCACCTCGTGGAACTGCAGCTCCTTGTTCACCATCTTTTTATAGATGCTGTAGAGGTGTTTCTCGCGGCCTTTTACTTCAGCTTTGATACCGGCTTCTTCGATACGGCCACGGAATTCTTCGTAGATACCGTTGATCAGCTCTTTGCGGTTACCACGCGCGCTTTTTACCGACTCTTTAAGGACCCGATAGCGCATTGGGTAGAGCGCTTCAAAGCCCAGCTCTTCCAGCTCATTCTTGATGCTGTGAATACCCAAGCGGTTAGCGATGGGCGCATAGATATCGAGGGTTTCGCGGGCAATCCGGCGGCGTTTGTCTGGGCGTAGCGCGCCTAAGGTGCGCATGTTATGGGTGCGGTCGGCCAGTTTAATCAGGATAACCCGAATGTCCTGGACCATCGCCATCATCATCTTGCGGAAGTTTTCCGCCTGCGCTTCTTTTTTATCGCGAAACTTAATCTTGTCGAGCTTACTGACCCCTTCCACCAAGTCGGCTACATCGATGCCGAACTTTTGCTCAAGTTCCTCGTGAGTGACCGAGGTATCTTCGATGGTGTCATGCAAGATGGCCGCAGCCAGGGTCTCGTGGTCGAGGCGTAACTCAGCCAGTAGCCGGGCAACCGCCAAAGGATGGGTAATATAAGGTTCGCCACTAGAGCGGAACTGCCCTTCGTGGGCATCGCGCCCCAATAGGTAGGCTTGCTTGAGGATTTCTACTTGGTCATTGCTCAGATAGCCGACGGCTACTTCGCGTAAGCTCTCAAATAAATACAATCTCTACCTCGTAAGCGGGCGGTAAGGGGCTAACTAGTGGTTTTAAGTATGAAAGCTTTGCCGTGCTTAGTAAACCAGCACGGCAGGCTTAGAGCTTGGAAGGAGATTCAGACTCTGATGGAGACGCTGACTTACAGACGCTTGTCAGCGATAGCCGCTACTGCAGCCAGTTCTGCCGCTTCACGCTCTTGGCGTTCTTGACGGTCTTGAGCGTCCATGGTCTCGGTGTTTACCAATCCTTCTTCGATTTCACGCAGCGCGATAACGGTGGGTTTGTCGTTATCTTCTTCCACTAGCGGCTCTTTGCCTTCTACTGAAAGTTGACGTGCGCGACGCGCGGCGATTAGTACCAGGTCAAAGCGGTTGCCAACCTGTTCTACTGCATCTTCTACTGTAACTCGTGCCATGCACAGCTCCGTTGACTAAAAATGACGCAAGATCCTAGCCGATCTGGCAGTGTTTTACCAGACCCGCAGGGGCTATTTTGCCAGTAAATCGGCGAGTAATTCTCTATGTTTAGCAGCTTGGCTTGCGCTCTGCAATCGCTGCGCGGTGATGATCGCTGTCAGCTCGCTAACCGCTTCATCGAAATGGGTGTTGATTATCAGGTAGTCGTACTCGTTGTAGTGCGACATCTCGCTTTCCGCTTCATTCATGCGTTTGGCGATGACTTCTTCGCTGTCTTGGCCGCGCATGTGTAGGCGTTGCTCTAGCTCATGGCGGCTTGGCGGCAGGATAAACACCGATACCGCCTCTGGCATCATCTGCTTCACCTGACGGGCGCCCTGCCAGTCGATATCCAGGAACACATCGATGCCTTTAGCGAGGGTTTCTTCGATGGTGCGGCGCGAGGTGCCGTAGTAGTTACCGAATACTTCGGCGTACTCGAAGAAGGCCTGCTCTTCGATAAGCTGCTCGAACTGGGAATGATCAACGAAGTGGTAGTGTACGCCATCTTGCTCACCGGGACGGGCGGCGCGGGTGGTGTGTGACACCGAAACCTGAGCGGGGAAGGCCTTATGGCGCGACAAATACGCATTAATCATACTGGATTTGCCCGCTCCGCTTGGAGCCGAAACGATATAGAGGGTGCCTGTTGCTGCCATGGTGCGCTCGTTTACAAGATGCGTGGAATTAAAGGCGCCTAAGGGTACCATTTTCTGGTTAATTTTAAAGCCCGTTGGCAACTTTGCTGTGCGATGGTTGACAGTAAAACCCGCCAACCGCTAGTACAGAGTGTAGAGCACGGAATTTACAGTTGTCGCAGGGGATGTCATATGGGCAAGAAGCTAAGCAAAGAGCGCTATGAGAGTGAGCTGCTGAGTCTGCAAACCGAGCTGGTTAAATTGCAGCAATGGGTGGTGGCGGAAGGGCTGAAGGTGGTAGTGGTGTTTGAAGGGCGCGATGCTGCCGGCAAAGGTGGGGCCATCAAGCGCATCACCGAGAAGCTCAATCCGCGGGTATGCCGTATTGCGGCGCTGCCCGCGCCCAGTGAGCGGGAGAAGAGCCAATGGTATTTCCAGCGCTATGTGGCGCACCTGCCTGCCGCCGGTGAGATGGTGTTGTTTGACCGCTCCTGGTACAACCGCGCTGGGGTTGAGCGGGTGATGGGCTTTTGCAGCGACGATGAGCATGAGGAGTTTCTGCGCGCCTGCCCGGAGTTCGAGCGCATGCTGATCCGCTCTGGGATTATCTTGCTCAAATACTGGTTCTCGGTCTCCGATGAGGAGCAGGAGAAGCGCTTTAGCGAGCGCTTGAGCAACCCCTTAAAACGTTGGAAGTTCTCGAAGATGGACCTACAATCGCGGGCCCGCTGGGTGGAGTACTCCAAAGCCAAGGACGAGATGTTTGCCTACACCGACACTAAGCACAGCCCTTGGTGGGTGGTGGAGGCCGACAACAAAAAGCGTGCACGGCTCAACTGCATTCGCCATCTGCTCAGTCAAATCCCCTACCAGCAAGTGAAGCACCAAAAGATTGAGCTGCCGGAGATAGATAAGAGCGGCTATGTGCGGGTGCCGATGCATGAGCAGAGCTTCGTGCCGGATTACTACTCGCATTGAGCTGGAATTAGACCTCCTTTGTGCTGGTTTCGACAAAGAGTGCCAAACTGTCACAAAGCCATGCTATAACGCGCTTTTTGTTGCTGTAAGAGCCCTGAGATTGTCGAGGCAGTGAAGAGATTATGATTATTGCGGGACACCGCGGGGTGAAAAGTGTTTGCCCTGAAAACACCCTTGTCGGGATCGCTAAAGTGGCGGAGTTGAGCTTGCCGTGGGTTGAGATCGATGTGCAGCTAAGCGCCGACGGGGTGCCGGTTATCATCCATGACCGCACGGTGAATCGTTGCAGTAATGGCCGCGGCAAGGTGGGTGAGTTAACGCTCGAGCAGCTGCGAGAGCTAGATGCTGGCAGTTGGTTCGATGCAGCCTTTGCCAATGAGCGAATCCCCACGCTTGCGGAAGCATTAGCACTCTGCCAACAGCTTAAGCTCAAGCTTAACCTCGAGCTTAAGGTCTATCGGGGCGATAACGTTGAAGCGCTCTGCCGGGCGGTGGCGCAGCAGCTCGCCGACTGCCAGTTTGCCAGTGCCGATCTGGTGCTCTCTAGCTTTGAGCACCAAGCCATGTTGCTTGCCAAACAGCTTATGCCCCACTACCTGCGAGGCCAGTTATGGGAAGGCGTACCGCGCAACTGGCAGGCGCAGTTGCAGGCCTTGGACGCCTACAGCGCTCATTGCGATTGGACACACCTTAGCGAGGCTGAGGCGCGCGCCATCAAGCAAGCGGGCTATCAGCTCTACTGCTATACCGCCAATGAGCCGGCCAAGGTGCGAGCCCATCACCAGTGGGGCGTGGATATGTTGATCAGCGACAGCCCCCAAGCATTTATTAATGACCGCGAGCACGATTGGCTTGCGTGAGCGATCACTTATCCCTAGGCTAGTCCCCGAGCTAATTTAACAGGGGGCAGTATGCAGTGGAGTGACTTGCTGGGCGAAGAGAAACAGCAGCCATATTTTCAGGAATTGATGGCCAAGGTGGCCGCCGAGCGTGACGCTGGCAAGGTGGTGTACCCACCGCACGATCTGGTGTTTGAAGCCTTCAAAGCTACGTCCTTGGACCAGCTAAAGCTGGTGATCCTCGGCCAAGACCCCTACCACGGCCCCAACCAAGCCCACGGCTTGTGCTTTAGTGTTCAGCACGGCGTAAAAACGCCGCCGTCACTGGTCAATATGTACAAAGAGCTGGCGCAGGACATTCCCGGATTCCAGATCCCCCAACATGGCTACCTGCAAAGCTGGGCAGAGCAAGGCGTGCTGTTGCTCAACACCGTGCTCACCGTTGAGCAGGGTCAGGCCCACTCCCACGCCAAATTTGGCTGGGAGCGTTTCACCGACACGGTGATTAGTCAGGTTAACCAGCATTGCGAAAACGTGGTGTTCCTGTTGTGGGGCTCACATGCTCAGAAAAAAGGTGCGGTTATCGATGCGCAGCGCCATCATGTGTTGAAAGCGCCACACCCATCGCCACTGTCGGCTCACCGCGGGTTCTTCGGCTGTCAGCATTTCTCTCAGGCAAATGCCTACCTGCAAAGCATCGGCAAGGCACCGATCAACTGGCAGGTCTAGCCGTATAAGCCGAGAACAAAAAAAGGTCGCCGAGGCGACCTTTTTACGTTTGGCTGTTTTAGGAAGGGCCGTGTTAGCTGACGGGCTTAACCCAGAACACCGCCACTTCCACATCGACCACTTCAACTTCGGTGCCGGCTTCGATGGGCTGTTCACTTTTCAGCGCCCAGCTCACCCCGCTGTGGCGATACTGGCTAAGTCCGCGCTTATCGATTTCTTGCTCGCTGTAAAAACGCAGGCCATGGAAATCGCTGGTGACCCGCTTTGGGCTTTGCTTGTTCTGCATCTTCTTCAGCGGTTTCCACAGCAGGGCTGCGAGCAGCGCAGTGAGTACCGCGTTGCTCAGGGCAATGGTGTTCCAGCTGTCGCCCATCCACCCCAAGGCGATGAAGGTGCCGCTGAGTACCATCGACAGGCCGAGAAACGCCAGGATAAAGGTAGAGAACCCCAATGCCAGCACCTCGAACAAGATCAGTACAAAGCCGCCGACAATCAACAGTTGTGGGATGTATTCGGACATAAACAGCACCATAGGCTTAGCCTTTGTTTAACGCATTCAAAATGGTGGTCGCTTGCGCTACCAGTGAGCCAGCCTCGGTTTGACCATCTGGTAGCAATACCACGCTGCTCTCTTTAGCGATGGCGGCCTTGGCTTCAATGGCCTTGGTGGCCAGCTCCAGTTGTACCGCTTTTTGACCCATTTCGGTAGAGGCGGCTTCACCGACTACGCGCAGCGATTCAGCTTGGGCCTCTGCAACCGCGATGATCGCTTGGGCTTCACCCTGCGCTTTCAGTACCTGCTCTTGCTTCTCAGCTTCTGCCTGCAGAACGCGCGATTGTTTTTCACCTTCGGCAATGTTGATCGCCGCTTGACGCTCACCCTCTGACTCTAGAATCTTAGCGCGACGCTCACGTTCGGCCTTCATCTGTGATTCCATGGCGTCCATGATCGACATCGGCGGGGTAATGTCTTTAATCTCGTAACGCAGTACCGCAACGCCCCAGGCTTGCGAGGCCTCGTTGATTTGCTCAACGATCTTGGCGTTCAAGGCATCGCGCTCTTCAAAGGTTTTATCCAGGTCAATCTTACCGATCTCTGAACGCATGGTGGTTTGCGCCAGTTGGATTACCGCGAAGGCATAGTCTTCTACGCCGTAGGTCGCTTTGTAAGGGTCAAGTACGCGGAAGTAAAGTACGCCGTCTACGGTCAACGAGATGTTGTCTTTAGTGATCGCACCTTGGCTAGGCACGTCGTAGGCCTGCTCTTTCAGTGAGCGCTTGGCAGATACCTTATCGGCAATCGGGATCAGGAAGTTGATACCCGCTTCTCGGGTTGAGTTGAATTTACCGAAACGCTCGACGATCCACGCCTCGTTCTGAGGAACGAATTTGATCGACGATTTCAGGATCATAATGGCAAGTACCAGCAGTATCACTGGAACGGTAAACAATGCATCAACTATGTAAGGCATAACAGGTCCTTCGTTGTTTTGAGGGGATAAACAATCTGCTCACTATACTCGCAATCGATGGGGCTTAACATCGCCTCAAGCGCAAATAACGATGATATTTTAATGACTTAGTTTCTGTAGGTGGTTACACCTCACATTAACCATACGCAAATTGTGTTTTTTGATTTGGGTCTCTACTCAGCCTGCCTGCTCTCGCGGTAATCTTTCCCCCAGTGCATCTAACACACAGATTTTCAAGGAGAGAACATGCGCAACAGCTTTGACCATCCGTTGCCCGACGCGGCTGGCTATTTTGGTGAGTACGGTGGCAGCTTCATCCCTGCTGAACTGCAGGCGATTATGGATGAGATTACCCAAGCCTATCTGGAGATCCGCCAAGAGCCAGATTTTCTGGCTGAGCTAGCTCGCCTGTACAAGCACTTTGTGGGTCGCCCTAGCCCAATCTTCCACGCCCAAGCCTTGAGCGAAAAGTACGGTTGCCCGATTTACCTCAAGCGTGAAGACCTCAACCACACTGGCGCCCACAAGATTAACCACTGTCTGGGCGAAGCGTTGCTCGCCAAGAAGATGGGCAAAACCAAGCTGATTGCCGAAACCGGCGCGGGCCAGCATGGGGTAGCGTTGGCCACCGCTGCTGCGCTGGTGGGGCTGGAGTGTGATATCTACATGGGCGAGGTGGATATTCGCAAGGAGCACCCGAACGTGGTGCGTATGCGTATCCTTGGCGCCAATGTGATCCCCGCAACCCATGGTCGTAAAACCCTAAAAGAAGCTGTGGATGCAGCCTTCGAGGCCTATATGGGCGACCCGGTTAATCAGTTCTATGCCATTGGCTCGGTAGTGGGGCCACACCCCTTCCCGATGATGGTCCGCGATTTTCAATCCATCATCGGCAACGAAGCCCGCGAGCAGTTCCAAGAGATGACCGGTCAGCTGCCAGACAACTTGGTCGCTTGTGTCGGTGGTGGCTCCAACGCCATGGGCCTGTTCTCGGCCTTCCTGAACGATCAAGGCGTGGCGATTCATGGGGTTGAGCCGGCTGGCCGCACCTTAGATGAGCTGGGTGAACATGCGGCAACCTTAACCTTGGGTGAGCCGGGTGTGATGCATGGCTTTAAGTCCTATATGCTCAAAGACTCACAAGGTGAGCCGGCCGAGGTGTACTCGGTGGCCAGTGGCCTGGATTACCCGTCGGTGGGTCCGCAGCACGCCTTCTTAAAGGATGCTGGTCGGGTGGCCTACGGTAGCGTGAACGATAAAGAGGCCATCGACGCCTTCTTCGAGCTGTCGCGTTTGGAAGGGATTATCCCGGCGATTGAATCGGCCCACGCGGTGGCTTACGCCATCAAGCTGGCTAAACAAGGGGAGCAAGGCGCTATCTTGTTGAACCTATCTGGTCGTGGCGACAAAGACATCGATTTTGTGGTGGAGCACTACGGCAAAGAGTACGGTATCGAATCGTTGCTGTAGCCTGCGTTAGTCTGAATCAGCGCGCTGCGAGTCTTCTGGCTTGGCAGCGCGTTGCTGTTTTTGGGCCGGCGCTTGTGAGGGGCGACTCCATAGAAATACCAGCACCGCGCTTAGGCAGCTTATCGCCACTAAACGCAGGGTTAGCGGCATGTCGTTGAGCAGCATGATGGCCAGTGAGATCCCCACAAACAGCGTGGCCATCCGCTTGGCCTTCAAGCTGATCACCCCATCACGCCGCCAATCTATAATCGGCGGGCCAAACTTAGGGTGATTGAGCAGCCAGTGCTCAAAGCGTGGTGAGCTGCGCGAAAAGCCCCAAGCGCTCACCAGTAGAAACGGCACCGTGGGCAACAGTGGCAGGGCAATACCAAGGATGGCCAACAACAACGACATCCAGGCCAGGGCTTGGTAGAGCAGCTTTAACATCGCAAGATCCGGTGAGAGAAAACGCCAGTATTTACCCTTGCCCGGTTTCAGGCAAGGGCCTTAGTGCGCTTTTGCGGCGCTTAGAAGCGGTGGTTGTACTGCAATCCGGCTAGCCACACATCGCCGCTGGCACGGCCGTTAAATACATCAACCGATTGGCCAAGCTCGGTGTACTCGGTGATATTGGCTGATCGGAAGTGAATATAGGTCAGGCCAAGATCGATACTGGCGTTGGGGCTCAGTTGATAACCAACACCCGCGCTGTACCACAGGCGATCCGAATCAGGGATGGTGATGGTACGGAACTCATCGTCTACCGCGCCCTTGTCATAGGCAAAGCCTGCACGCAGCAGCCATTGCGGGTTGAGCTGGTAGCTACTACCTATAGCCAGGCGGTAGGTGTCGTCCCAGTTCTCTTGTTTAACCGGCACGGTTACGCCTTCTACGTTGGCGGTCAGGCTTTCAAAGCGCGACCAGCCGGTCCAGTTGAAGCTAAAGTGCAGGCGCAGTGCATCGCTTATCTGGTGTTCACTGGCAAGCTCGGCCATTGCTGGCAAATCGATAGGCAGGTTACCGTTACCCACAGGGCCACCGATATCGCTGTTCGCGCTACCTTCCAGATCCAAGGTCACATGATGCTTGTAGGTCAATGCTACGCGATGCTGAGGATTAATCTGCCACATCGCCCCCACATTCCAGGTCCAGGCGTGGTTATCGCCTTCCATATCTAACATGGTGGCGCCACCGACTCCCGGGAAGTTGGCGGGCAGCGTGCTGCGGATGCGGCCTTCACCAATGATCAGGCTTGCCCCTGCGCCCACGCTTAGCTGCTGATTCACTTTGTAAGCAGCGCTGAAGTTGATATCGGCGGTGGTAATCTCCGCCAACTGGCCAAAATGGGTGGCGCTAAAGTCTGAGCCAAACTCGACCCCGGTATTGAAGTTGGAACTGGCTGATAGCCCCAGCCACCAGCGATCGTTTAGTGGAACGACGATAGAGGCGTTCGGCACGATACCGCTTTGCGCAACGTCGTTGGCCGTCGACGGGCCAAAGGCGGCCGAACTGCCGGAGATATCTACGCGTGGGTCGACGTAGGTGCCACCGACCGCGAAGCTGATGCTGTCGAAGTAGCTCATGGCGGCTGGGTTGCGGAAGATAACCGCAGTGCTTTCAACGTTGGCGGCTTCACCGGCATAGGCGCGGCTCAGGCCTCCAACAGAGTGTTCATTTAGCTGAAATCCAGCGCCGTAGGCCAGGCTGCTGCCGAGTCCGGCCAGCACAACAGCGGTTCGAAGAGTAGAAGTAGAGATGCTCACGTTGCGTCCTTTTAGTTGTTACAGAGGATTGAAGGAAGCAGGTGATGGTCTGGGCAAAACGTATCCGTACATAGTTGTAGAGCGATGTTGTGGAGCGATTCAGGCCGACGTAGCGCATTCAGCGAGCTTACTTCAGGGCGACGCATCCTAACTCTGGAGTTTTAACTCTAACAAGAGAAAATTTACTAAAAATAAAATACAGGATTTTATTCTGTTTGAGTTGGCCAAAGGCTGGTTTTGTGGTGTGTAACTAGCTGATATAGCTGCATTTTAAGCTAACGCTTGTACGCTGTATCGGCGTACGGGCGTTAGCTGAATTGGCTCAATTTTCGCTTAGTTTTTTATGAGCTGGGTGGCGGTTAAACGAAGGTGTCGATGCGCTTATACAGGCCGCGATCATCGGCTTGCGCTTGGTTATTGAAGCGCTGCTCGGTATCGAGTTGGGTACCCTGCACGCCCTGACCGGAGGGGCGATAAAGTTGGCTGGCCTCCACATCGCCAGAGGGTTGATTGAGTCCGACCCGATCATCCGGGCGAGCGGCGGTGGGGTTGTTAAGATCTTGCTGCTGCACCTTCTCTTGCGCAGTGTCTGGCTTTTGGACCACCAGAGTATTGAGGCTGTTAACGGCTCCGACTTGCATGGCGAACTCCTTGTCTTGACCAGACAAGTATAGCCAAGCTTGCCGATTTGGCTGGGCACGCTGGTATCGGAGGCGCTACTGTATCGCTTAGAGCATGGATTGAGTTAAAGAGAGTGATTACACCGCCAGTGCAATCAGGCTACCGATGGTGGCGGCGGCCTTAAGGTACTGCCCCATGGTGTAGCTCTTATCTTCGGTTTCTTCGACTTGGGCAGGATGGTCCATGCCCAGAGCGCCATAGCTAAACGACTTTAATTTACTGGGGTTTTCATTGTCCTCGACGTCGGCTGCGGTGTTTGCTGTTGCTTGAACGGGCACTGTTTGCTCTGCGGGTTTCTCCGCTGGTGCGGGTGCCTTCACAGGCTGGGATGCTGCGGGATAATAGGGATTTACTGAGCTCGCTGAGTTGATGTTCATTCGCTTTCCTTGCCGAGTACTGCATATAGCTAGGGTTATCGGCAGCGAGCAAGGTTAGTTTAGTGAAGGCTTAATTATTTGAAACTTGGGTATGCGCTCAACATACCTGACAGTTATCGGTGATAGCACCTATAGTTAAGCGAGAAAAATCAAGAGTTAAGCGAGAAAAATCAAGGAGGTAGAATGGAACAAGAGCTGGCTGAGTTGCAGGGCTATTACCAGATCATTATCGATTATCTGCTGCGCTACAGTTTCTCGTTGGTTGCGGCACTGTTTATCCTGCTGATTGGCCTGTGGATCGCCAACCGGATAGGCCGCTGGCTGTTTCGTTTGATGGAAGGCAAAGGCCTGGATGTCACTTTGGCTAACTTCTTGGCGAATGTGGTCAAAGTGCTGTTGATTGTGATGACCGTGGTGATCTGTCTGGGCAAGATCGGCATCAGTGTCACGCCTTTTGTTGCCGCGATCGGTGCGGCATCTCTGGGGGTCGGTTTGGCGGTGCAAGGGACCTTGTCCAACTATGGCGCTGGCCTGGCAATCATCCTTACTCGCCCGTTTGTGCTGAAAAATACCCTTAGCGTTAAGGGCTACACCGGGGTGGTGGAAGAGATCAATCTGGCCACGACCGTGCTATGCAGTGAAGATGGCGAGCGCATCACCATCCCCAACCGACACATCATTGGCGAGATCCTGATGAACACCGAAGCCAACTCGTTGGTGGAAGGGGCCATAGGCGTGAGCTACGCCACCGAGCCAGAGCAAGCGATTGCCCTTATTGAACGTACCCTGACACAGATCGACGCAGTGCAAACCGAGCCGGCGATGAAAGTCGGTATCGACAGCTTTGGCGACAGCGCCATTAATATCGGCTACCGCTTTTGGGTGCCCTCGCAACAGCTACACCAAAGCCGCTATCAGGCCAATCTGGCGGTGTTCAAAGCCCTCAAAACCGCAGGCGTTACCATTCCCTTCCCGCAGCGGGAAGTACGCTTGTTGGACAACACCAAGAGCAAGTAGAGGGCAAGCCTTTACTTGTTCATGGTGTATAGCAAACAGTGGGTGATCGCCGCCGGCTTAGGCCAGTTCGGTAATCATCGCCTCGCGTGGGAAGCGAACCTTGGCGGCTTTATCCAGAGTGTTAAAGTCGTCTTCACTACGCTGGCCAATCGCCACTGCGACGACTGAAGTCAGGCCTTTGTCATGCAGCTCCAGCGCATCGTCCATCTGCTCCGGCAGGAAGCCTTCGATAGGGCATGAGTCCATCTCCAGCAGTGCAGCGGAGAGCATGCACTGACCAAATACCAGATACACCTGACGCTTTAGCCACTCGATACGCATCTCATGGGACATGCTGTTTACGTAGTTGGTCATCATCTCAACGCGCTGCTCGTTCACCTCGCCACCGCGAACCTGTGCCACCAGCTCTTCAATCGCGCGGATTTCAGCCTTACCAAAGTTGGTTTTGGCACAGAACAGCAGTACGTGCGACGCATCTTGAAACTTACCTTTGTTGGCGTCCCAAGCGGCCTTGGCCATGCGGGCCTTTTGCGCTTGGTTGGTCACCACAAACAGGTGCCAAGGCTGGCTGTTGATGGAGGTAGGCGCTAAGCACAAGGTGTCGAGCAGGGTGTCGATTTTATCTTGTGGCGCCGGATTAGCGGGATCGAATTGCTTGGTTGAGTAGCGTTGCTCCAACGCAGTTTTAAGCTGATTAGTCATTCCTTCCTCGAATTACAGCAGAGAAATATGTTCGAGGATATGCCTAACAATGCCCATATTGCAATGGAATCAGGATGTTGGTGAGCACTATTTACCTAGAGAAGATAAAACAGAGGCCGCTATCCGCGACCCCTGCAAGAATCAATCACAGGTTCAGTTACTATTCAATATTCTGGATCTGCTTGTAGAGTAGCACTGGCAATGCCCTGTGATACCAGTGCTTTCAAGCGATTATGGTGAGTAACTGTATCACGTTACTCACCGATATACTCACCAAAAAGAATTTGGTTAACATCACCGATGTTGCATCCAAAGCAGCAGATCGGACAGCAACCAGGACTTGGTTGCACCAACTTGCTTGGCTACCGGAACTTGGCCTTTTCGGCTTAGTCTCCACCAAGTGGTGTTGCTGACGGAGGTGATCTGTTTACGCTCAGCTTCTCTCACCAGGCGCTCCGATTCACCGTATGCCGTCAAAATCTCTGCTCTTTGTGTCAGAGTCGGTTCAGTATAAGGCATTTATTTTTCCTCCTCCACCCGGTGGGACATCAACCATGCATCGAGATCATCGCGCTTGAAGTACAGCTTGCGATTTGGCTTGTAGTGCGGGATCTGCTTGGCATGGGTCAGTTTGTATATGTACTTAACTGACAGACCTGTGTATTGGGCGGTCTCTTCAGCACTAAGAAACTGCTTTTGCGATGTGATCAAGGTGCGGAGTTCTTCTGTTGCGGTTTTGATATCTGCCAGAAGCGCTTTAGCTTCCGCTCGTTCCTTCTGGGAAATGGGAAAGTGGGAAATCATGCTTCACCTCCTTGTTGGAAACGGCTTAAATCAATGTCGATATCGAGGTCCTTTGCGATCTGGCTGGGAAATAGTTTGAAATGCCTTTCTGCTTTCCCTGAGATGCTACTTTTAAATGTGCCTCGTGATGGTTCGTTAGTCTGAAGCCAGCCTTGCTTTTTTAATATCATGGCGGCTTGAATAACTTGATGATCAAATTCGAGTTTAAGGCCAGTTTTAAATGCATCACGGCGGATATGCCAGCTCAATTCATTACTATTCAATTTCCACCATCCGACCTTAGTATCCGTACCTTGTGATTTGATTGAATACTGGCTCTTGGGAAGAAACTTGCGCAGTTGCTCGCGAATATGCCGTTCCTCGTAATCAAATTCTTCGCTGTAGTTGGCTAGCCATGCTTCAAACACTTTCTCTATCTCAAATCTGGCGGAACCCTTTTCCCAAGGTATTGCTCCCAGGTCGATAGCGAGCTCCCCAACAGCAGCTAGAAATGAAAATCGATCGGCAGCAAATGCCACTTGATTACTAGGATTGATTTGCAGGTTATCAATCCAAGTTTGGGAAATTTCTTTGATTTGAGCGGTAATGGTTTGTTCTAGGTTTGGCATCGCTGAAATCTGATTCAGGAACGGTTGCAAAGCCGTACCAAATTGTTGTTTCGTAACTTTGGCAATACGTTCGGCAAATTCTTTGGGTGACGCTGAACCATGTAGGTTTTCAAACACACCAAAAGTCTGAAAAAGAGGGATCTGAAAAAAACGCATCAATTGGCCAGCTTGAGGTTTTTTGTTTGCTTCTGCGAGCTTTTGTTCAAGGCTAACCTCACCTGTTGATAGCCCGATCAAACTCCAGTAATCCTGAGATCTCGGACCACCGTCCCTATTACCCCTCAGCTTAGATACACCATTACCTATTTGGTAGATGACTTTGGAAACATCTTCAGGTTCTGCTTGGTGAAGTTCATCGAGTAAAACCAGCATGCAGTTTCTATCCTTAGCGCGGCCTGCGAGGCCGTTTGCTGTACTGCTCCACGTGTCTCGATATTGGTAGTCAGAATAAACAGATGCCGATAAGCGTATTAATGTTGTTTTGCCATTTTTGGATGAACCCAAAAAATGGATTATAAACGAGTCCCAGTCGAGTTTATCGAGTAAGGGTGCTGCAAGTGCCGCACACAAAGTGAAAATCATCAAAGCATTATCCTGACAGAGTGTGGCAACGTTATCTTGCCACTCTAAAAAGGTGCCATTGGAGTTTAATTGATCAGGTGAATCACCGTTGTACATCACCTCTTGCTCACCGAAACCTGCGACCCAATTAGGTGTAACAAATTGGCCAAAGTACCAACCCGTCTTTTCAACGGTTACTACTGTTTTATCTGGACTCTGACTCATCAAGTAGTCGAGAATGAAGTGCCAATAATTTGATTTGTGGTGAATAAATAATCCAGTGTCGGCTAATGACTGAAGCATGTTTTTTCCGCTATCAGCCAAAATATCTCTCATTTTGAAAACGCGCTCGTGGGCATTTCCTGAGCGAGATGTCCATTGTAAAAGTACTCCGAAGTCCTTCATAAAGGTTGGATCATAGGTGAAGGCTTTTACATGAGTTGGTCCTGCGATTAGTATTGGAGCCTTATTTTTTTGTTCTAGTATCAAGCCAACTTTCTTGGCTATAACGTTCTGGTTCATAACAAATTCCTATTCAATAAATAGGCTGCAGCGCTATAGTTTTCAGCTGATTTCAGTTCATTTCGTTAACGATTGCTATGGTAGCTGTACTGACTTAATAACTAGCGCTCTGGAACTGTCCCAAATGGGCTGTTTGGCAGTGAATTTAGATAGGAAGTGGGGCGGTATTGGCGAAACAGGTTTTACAGGGTCATAAAGTGATACGCTTGCACATGTGAAAGTGTGAGGTCGAAATCGAGAGCGGTATTATAGGAACAAATATTTCAACTGGTGCTTAATGCCAAATTCCTTAAGGTTGCCAAATTTTTTCTGTGCAGCAATGAACAGTTTTTCATCAAATTTGGTCGGAAACATTACTATTTTGCATGGTGATTGCGACGTGACGTAAACCCTGCAAGGTTGAAGAATACCGCATGGATTGTTGGAACCGTACATCCTCGAATCAGATGAAAACTCGCTGTAGTCAGCATTGATAACCAGAACCAGCTTATCGAAATGCCAGCTGATGTTGGCATCTCCACCCTGGCAGCGATCAATCGCTTCTTTTATTATTTCTAGCTTTGCTTGATTTAAGTTCTTCATACTTATCCTTAACTGTGTTGACAGTGTTTTTAGTGCTCTGAATTGTCTCGTCAGAACATCGCTAAGTTATTGATTTTTAGGTGGTTGCATGTTGGTTTTTTCGTGAGATTATTAATTGATTCACTAATTCGAAGGAGTGTTAAAATGAATAAATTAATCTATCTCTCGATAGCCACCTGTTTGGCAGTCACAGGCTGCGCTTCAACTTCAGAACCAATCGTTTATGACAGTAGCCATAGCCGCGCTTACAACATTGCGCAGGCCGGTGGTTTATATGACGTTAAAGACAAGAAGGTTCCGCGAGCCGACTATGAATTGTTAAGCTTTGCAGGTGATGCGGCTGCAAACACTTTGCTTTTCACTTCATCTGCGGGCTTGGGCATGAGCCTTTCAGAAGGCTTCGGAATCGGCTTGCTCACCGCTGCTCTGGAAAACCCAGATCCGGCCCAACGAAATAGCATCGTAGCTTGGATGCCACAATCTGAGGCAGAATCGCCAGCACAGGCTCAGAAGCTCCTACTCAATCAGGTAACGAAGGCGATGTCGGAAACTTTGGATGAACTTGGTGTTGGCTATGAAAAAACATCAGCCACCGATGATGAAACTACCGAGTTCTACTTTTATAGCAATGCTCTAGGGTGCCCACAGTATGAACAAGGCATGACCAACCGCGATCTTTGCTACATGCGTGCCCAGATCATTGAGCCTTATGTTCACGCTAGCCCTGATTTTGTCGAGAGCAGTACTCAAGCCTATACCTTCAGCTCCAACCACAAGTATCGTTACCATCGTTTCAAAGTAACGCCTGGAAAAACAGCGACTCTTCCCCTGGAGCAGATTTATGCTTCAGTCAGCAAAAAGTTACCGGAGTGGGCTTACTTATACATTGCGTCTGGCAACTTACAGTTCGGTGAGCAAAGCGTAACTGTGCCTTACCTGCTTGAGCAAGGTAAGCCTCATCTGCTCATCACTCAAGATGACTCCTGAGTAAGAGGCTAAGCTGATGATGACATTAACGACATTTTCCGAGAAGCAATCTGACTCACAAGCATATGTATACTGGCGTGTTGGCACCAAGCGAGGCGGCGTTCTTAACGTAACTTTAGGGTTTGAGCATAGCGACAGTGCGCTGATTACGGAGCTGTATGCCATCCAACATTTGCTCTTTGTCGAGCTGGTACTTGGCCGTGAGCCGGGTTCTGGTCACGGGTATCGTTTGACTGTATCGAAAGGTGCAATTAAAAAACTTGCCCTTGGGCGTTCAGATAAAAAATATGCCTTTAAATATTCGGCCTTCCTGCAAAATCGAATGGCTGGTGTCACCATTGAGGTTTCACGGTCGCAGGATTTTCTGCCAGTGCTTAACGATTCACTGACTCAAGTTCTGACTGTTGGTTCGACCGATATAGCTAGTGAGCTTCAGACCATTAGTACACCAGCCATGGGAAAAGTGAGAATTACCAAGCATGCTGTAGAGCAATATGTATCCCGACTCAGCTCAGGCAAGCCTAAGAATCCCTGGCTTTCGCTGGTTAAGCGTTTGCAGCATCCTAAGTTATGCTGCTCCCTTTTAACGGACAAGGTTCGCCAGCATAAGGCTCGAAAATATGGCACCGCTGATAACATTGAGGAGTGGCGGCACCCTGACGATGAATTTCGCTTCCTTGTGTTAAAACACGGGGATACTCGCACATTAGTGACCAGCTATCCCCGCTGTTGATGTTGGGCTCCGATTTTCACATGTGAAAGTCGGAGGCTAAGTAAATGCTGATTGTTTTTCGCGGCCAGCTACCGCGTATTCAGTGAGTTATTGCTCACTGAAGTTATTACATTTTATCTGTTTCCATTGGCGATTGCGCACTCTGTAGTTGCCCATTCTGGGCGCAACCCTGTCGATTTAAGGCTTTGGCGGTTCACCTGTTCTGCCAAGCAGCTTCCAGAGCAGGCAAAATGCGTAAAAATGATCTCTCAAAGTAGCTTCACTCAAATCGCCTCGCCGGTTGTAGTAGCGATGAATATGCGCACGACCCACTTGCGGAGGCTGTTTCACTCCATGTTCGTGCACTGCAATGTCTTCCAATGCAGCAATCAGTCGTTTCACCATATTGCGACGAGCAACTTTACCGCCATGGCGAACGTATTCATGACACCTCTGCTTGACCCATCGTTCCATAGTCTTCAGCCCAAATAACTGTTTGTCACATCAATACGCCCGTGCCCAAGTTCTCGCGCTACTTGGCTACGGATCTCTTTATCCAATGCCCTAGCATGTGAAACGCTGATCTTCAGCTTTTCAGCAAGGTATTGATGATGAGGCCTACCGTGACCAACTTCCGCTCGAACTGGGCATTCAGCTCGCATCAGTGTCAGGTAGCGCTCTTGAGCATAATGGTGGCGCTCTCCGTGAAAATTTACCGGTAAACGGGCGGCTTCTTTATAAGCATCTTGGCGAAATTCTTTATAGGTCTGGTGAGCAGGGATCAGGCTTCTGCCATCTTGAATTGCAGCCGCTCGTTGTAAAACTTCTACTTGTTGCTGAGAGAGGATGGGCACGCAACGGTCGCGTCCTCCCTTGGTGCCATCTTTAATATCAATTACAGACTTTGTTGTCGCTTGTTTAAGCGCGGCTTCAGCATTTAACTTGGCTGACTCTTCAAATCGCAATCCAAGTTCCCGTTGCAGATCCAGCAGCACGCCAATTCGGTCCGACGCAGCTGAAATTGCCAGATTATGAAGCTCAGGCGTGGTACTTCGACTTTGTTCACAAACCCCGGCTCTGGTTGGTAAGCCGCCCTCACGGACGGGGTCAACTCGCACCTGGTTATCTCCACGGGCGATCTCCATCACCCGATTAACTGCACTCATGTAGTTTTGTGCAGTCGCCGGTGAGATCTGGTCACGCTCAAAGCGATCTCGCAAATGCGCAGCATATTGTTGTAGGTGATGAGTCTCAAGCTTGCGCATGTCTTTTATCCCAAGCTCCGCTTTCGCCCAAGTCGCAAACACCCGCCATCGATCATGGAGTGTTTCTCGTGTTTGAAAACTTTGCACATCTTCCTTTAGCGCATTTAACCCAGCTCGGGTCATATCCCTGTTTTGTAAGCCAAAGTTGTAAGCGTCTGGATTTGCTCGTTCGCACCTCATTGCTGTCGTCCCTCAGGTTATTCA
The DNA here is from genome assembly GCF_000429505.1 of Aliagarivorans taiwanensis DSM 22990. GTDB lineage: Bacteria > Pseudomonadota > Gammaproteobacteria > Enterobacterales > Celerinatantimonadaceae > Aliagarivorans > Aliagarivorans taiwanensis. The sequence goes on from NZ_AUBZ01000006.1 coordinate 39,576, forward strand.
ACTAGCGGCCATGCTTTTCATCATTGATTGGTAAGTGATAAGGCAGTTTTTCTAACAGCTCTGCTTGCTGCTTGGCCACCAAGATCTTGCTCGGCACATAGGGTAGATAAGCCCGATACCCACGGTGTTAATTACTGTTAAACAGTTACGAATGAACATCGCTATGGAGAAAGCAACTCATTCAACTACCTGGTCCGTTGCATTGCTTTGTTGCATAGATGCGTTGTTCTGGTAGCAGATCCGGCTAATGTCATCGTCTTTGTCTCCTTGTATTGATGGAACGAACCTGCGATAAGCAGGATTTTTCGTGCATTTTCGTGCGCGGTGCGAAAGCCCTGACGCATTGAGCGTCAAGGCTTCCGTCGGGGGTAGCTACCCCCGTCTCTGTTCCCTGACGGGAGACAGAGACGGGGGCTGGTGTACCGCTGAGTCAACGGTGATGTAGTTTGTAATGCTGAGCAGGAGGTGCCCTGGTTGAGTAGGCTGGCTCAAAGTTGAGCCAGAATTCTGCAATCAAACAAGCCTGAACGCAGACAAATTTTGCTGTGCAGTAAAGCGTACGCACAGCAATGCAGCAGCATAGTGCTGCAAATATAATCATTAAAATCATGGTGTTTCCCTCAGTGTGAGAATAATCAGGCGAGGGAGTGCCCAGTAGGGGCAATTCCCCCGTTCTGGGTTAGAGATTTAAAGGCCAAAGCCTTTGAGTAGATAGGTATTTTGTTATTGCTGTTTTTGGCCAGCTACCGTTGATGCCCCTTCATCTTTGCGCAAGAAAAGAGCAGCGTCAATCGAAATCGAAAAGCGACTTTTAGGTTGGTTTTGGATTGTTAAGTCATAGCTTGTGCTTTGAAACTTAACAGTTGTTTTTTGATTGTGTTTTGACCGGGTAAGGGAATAAAGAGCGTACACCAGTCTATTTGGAGAGTGGAGGCATAAAGTAATTGTTTATGTTTATTTGCCTGGTATGATTGCCTAGCGTTTAAAAATGACAGTAATAGTGAAGTAATGAAAACAGGTGAAGTTCTTGTAATTGACCTTTTTGCAGGCCCAGGCGGGTTAGGTGAGGGGGTATCTTCAGTCACTGATAAGGAAGGAAATCGACCATTTAAAATCGGTGTGTCTGTTGAAAAGGAACCATCTGCGCACATGACGTTAACCACAAGGGCTTTTTACAGAAAGGTAAAAGATACTGAGGTGGGCTTAAGAAGCTACAACGATTATCTCTTGGGTAAGTTAAGCCGAGAAGAGCTATTTGCTCGCTTCGCAAAAGAGGCTGAACAAGCACAGCAAGAAACGCTTTACACTCCTCATGCCCTTGGTGATGACAACGACGATATTCATCAACGTATTACAAAGCTAGTTAAGGAGCATGGCAACAAGCCTAGAGTCGTCATAGGCGGGCCGCCATGCCAAGCTTATTCACTGGCTGGCCGTTCTCGCAATGCAGGGATAAAGAACTACAAGGCAGAAAAAGATCATCGTAACTTTTTGTATAAAGAATATTTAAAAGTGCTATCTATTGCGCAGCCGGATGTTTTCGTAATGGAGAATGTACGCGGTATACTTTCTGCAAAAATAGACGGGGAAATTATGTTCCCTCGCATTTTAAAAGATCTTAGAGCGCCGGGGCGCGTTACTAAAATAGTAACACCGAGATACAAGGTTTTTTCTTTGGTTGTTGATGCCAACGACCCAACTAACCCTACTTATGACGACCCTACCAACTTTCTAATTAAGTCGGAGAACTATGGTGTTCCCCAAGCTCGTCATCGTGTCATTCTACTTGGTGTACGTGCTGATATTGAAAAAGTACCAAGGATACTTACACCATTTGAATATAGATCAACAGTAGAGCAAGTATTGGCTGATTTGCCTAAGCTCAGAAGTGGCTTTTCTAAGCGTAAAGACAACGCGACTGATTGGGGGAGCGTTGTCTCTAAGAATGCTACCCAAGTTAAACGATTACTGAAGACGCAATTTAATCAATCAAAAGATTTAGACATTAAACCGCATAAGAATCTCGCTCGCTCTGCGTCTCAGCCCGTCGAGTACCCAATTCAAATGCCCGAGCACTTAATTGAATGGTATCGAGCGGTTGAGCCACCTTGTGTGTTAAATCATGAAACTCGTGGCCATATGGAAAGTGATTTGCTCCGTTACGCTTACAGCGCTGCATATACACAGCTAAGTGGTGGTACTTCTCCTAAGGCGAAAGATTTCCCAAGAGATCTTGCTCCTGCTCATGAGAACTGGAATTCCGGCTCTCATGCTGACCGCTTTAGAACTCAAGCGGCAAACAAGTGCTCAACAACGGTGACAAGTCATATTTCAAAAGACGGGCATTACTTTATTCATTATGATCCGAAGCAATGCCGAAGCTTAACAGTTCGAGAGGCCGCTCGTTTGCAGACATTTCCGGATAATTATAAGTTTGAAGGGAATAGAACCCAGCAATATGTTCAAGTTGGGAATGCTGTGCCACCCTATTTGGCACAGCAGATAGGTAAGATTGTGATTGAGCTACTTAGTCAAAGCGAATAATCCCTGGTCGTGCTGCATGTTGAAATGCATTGAAGCTAATATCTGACAAAATCTGATCTTTTAGCCTAAAAATTGGCTTGCCAAGCCATTTGTTAAAATCTGGAATTGCCCCAACCTGATACATAAAAGTTACTTTAACGATATATTCCTGTTCACAAACTCTAATGTTAGGTAAACGATAAATCCCAGAATGCTTGGTTTTGTCCTGCTCTCTAAAAAATGTAAATCTTTCGTATTCAACAGGGATCATTGCGGATAAAAAGTATCTGTGAAGCTTTGTTTTCCGCTGTGCTTGATCACATTCCGCAGACAGCTCTAGAAAGCCTAGCCTTGTTGCTGCGTGAGCTTCGGCTCTTTCAGTACTGTCACCAATATCGCAGTTTAGAAATTCTTCATTCAGTAGCGCTTTGATTTTTCTGCCAAAATGGTTTTTGATTTTCTGAGCATTGTCAGGGTTATTCATGTAGGTAGGTTCAAACTCTACCCAAGTCCCACGTTTGGTATTGGAGGCCTCAGCGTCTAACTCTTCGACATGATAAAAGGAGTTTAGATATGCTTTCACATCACTGTCTGCCCTGATTCGCTTTCCAATCTCATTGGCTGCATCAGTCCATACAGAAGGTTCTATTTGCTCATACATTGATTGTATATGGTCATGAAGCACTGGTTCTAAGCCAAGCTCTATCGCTATATCTGGTTCTTCTGCAGCATTTTTTACACCCAAGGTTTCATTACCAATTACAGATAGCATGGACTGAAGTTTGGTAGTGGTTTTATCTTTATATTCACCTAAACTTTCATGTTCGGTCGCGCGAGCTAAGTTGAACAATGAATCTGTTGTTTTTTGTGCTGCAGTTGAGACCCGGCCTTCCCAGCTACATAATGCATCGAACACCTGACTTTCTTTAGTTATAGTAGTAATTCGTTCTGCTAGGTCTTGTTGACCTGATTTGAACTGAGTCTTGTCTAGTACTCCCCAGTGTATAGGATGAGGTATATCGGTATATCGCTCATAAATCACTTGCATTACAGGATCGACAGTGCCTGCATTACGAGACCAAAAGTACAAGATGAATGGGCCACTCAGCGGTAACTTATGTAGAACTTCTGCAATTGGGCCAGCTAGTTGTTTTTCATCAACTTTTTGAAGCTCTTGAAGGTTAAGATCAGAAATTACGATGCGTGGCTTGATCATGTCGAGTTTGACGTGATCTATTCCTGACTCATTGGCGGGATCATCTCCTTGATAGTGTATAGGGAAGCATGGGTAGCCCATGCGCGTAAAACTATCTTGAAGTATATCTAAGTCTTCTTTGTTATCGTCTATAAGAACGATACTTGGTAAACTGATCATTATTATTCCTAGCAAAAAATCATTACTACTGCTGCCCCCTGATATGCTTCAGGTAGGTCTAAATCTTCTGGGTTGCATATTTGAAGTCTACCTCCGATTGTTTCCATCACTTTATCGGCGTAGTAAAGCCCAACCCCCATACCGCCAGGTCTAGAGGTTTTGAAAGGCTGGATCGCTTCTTCTGGGGTCAAACTAAAGCCAGGGCCATTATCCATAACAACTAATGCTGGACCTTCCTTAAACCAGTTGGGAAGGGTATCGATACGTATAGCAGGTTTAAAATCACTACCTTTTTTCTCAGCTTTTAAGTTTGTCCAATGAATTGAGTTATCGATCAGGTTAGTTAAGGTTGCTTGAAGTAAACCGAATGGTGCCGTAACCTCAAACGATTCTGATTCGTCAGTATTGACAGGACAAGATATAGTCACATTGTGGTGTTTGAATCGATGTGTATTAAGTTTGATAATCTTTTGAGTAAGAGCTTTGATGTTAAACGTTTTCTGTTCATTACGGCGGAGAAGTGGAGCAAAGCCCTCGAGTAATTCAGCAAGATGTTCTGCTCGCTTTAGAAGGGTTTCGTAATCATCAGACTGTCGGATTGCTTCGTTTAGATCATCAACCCCCCTTTCTACCTCGTGAAATATTACAGCCAAATTGATGCCAGCTATGCCAGAGCTTAAAGTAACCTCCCTCATTTGAAGATAGTCTGATTCAATTTGTGCAACTTTACCGCTCATTTCTTCTTCAAGCTTGTGTTTTTTGATTGTTTTTTTAATGTCTTCAATGCTCTCGGTGAAGCGAGTTGTTGCTGGTGACGCATCTTTAATATCTCCTTTTAGGTAGGCATCAAGAGCTTCACGATCATTTCTGTGCTTTAAGTGAAAATCTTCAATCACACTAGCGACTATCCATCGATAACGTTTATAAGTGTCATTATCATCAAAACCCTCACGGTTTGTTTTTTCCTTGAGACCGGCGCTATCCTCAAGGTTTAAATCAATACCACCAATAACCATTCCTGTATCGATTTTTTGACCAGGCATATTGATTCTTCCTGCGTTTAAACCGAGCCAGTCATCTTTCCCTTCGCCATAGTTGAAGACGCGGATACCATCTCGGTATACGCGTACTCCAGATTGTTCCTTTAAATAATCTTTAATTAATTGGGGAGAACCAATAGCGCTTAACACAGCTCCAGTTTTCATGAATATATAAAAGGTGCCGGATATAGGACCGATTCCCTTAATATCTTCAGGTTTTAGCAATAATGATTCGCGAATCGCTTCTTCGCGAGCCAACTCTTCTTCTTTGCTAGGTTCTAAAAGTTCAAGTTGCTCATCTTTAGTTTCTATAGAGGAAGAAGCTAGCTCTTTGAATGTTTGAGGAGGATTGAAAGAGTAGGTCGACGAAAACTGACCATTTTCATCGATAATGAAATCATATGTCCACAGTGCCTTGTCGAGTATATCTTTAGCTTCTAGTAAATCTGCGACTTCCTTTTCTCTGCCTGGAACATTCAAATTTACATCGAAGTCAGATACAGTCTTGAATGGCGAGATAAGGCTAGTCAATAGGCGTTTAAGGCGTCTTAAATCACCACGAGTCCAATGTGTGTTGTTTAAGTCACCAATTTCAATTCTTGTCCCCGTTTCTGATTTGAAATACTTAGGTGTTTCTAGAGGTGTAATTGTTACTCGCGTATCTTCAATGTACTGAGCTTCGTCAATCAATTTGGGCCAATCAATAGTTATCTGGTGTTCTGCAGAATCTTTAGCTCTTGTGTTGATTGTAAGTTGCTTACCTAATTTATGAACAGCTAGGCGGCCAACTCCTTTTTCTCCTAGAGGTAGGCGATTAAGTGGAGCTGGAGTCCTGATTTTATTTTTGCTACGTTTACTGTTTGTACCTATTTCCATCCACTTGTTTAGGATGTCCTCTTTGGTCATACCGAAGCCGTTGTGATCCCATATAATAATGTGCGGGTTATCACCATCTAAGTTCAGCGTAACGTCCACTTTAGTTGCGTTGGCATCGTAAGCGTTTTTTACGAGCTCAAATACAGCCAAACGGTCGTCGCCAATTAATTCATCACCTAAAAGCTTGAGCAAGTGGGCATTTGCTCTAAACGGCGTAATTAGTGGCATTTTATCTTCCATTTCTACCTCTCAAACATGAGTGACCTAGCCTTCTGCATAATCAAAGCTTTTGTGTTTTATTCGGTGGCCTACGATAAGTAAACTTAGAATACTGTAGGTGAGGGAATCTTGCTGATTGCCTTCACTGTTCCAATTTTATGATTAAGCAAGTAGTTTTAGCTATTCGTCTGTGATAATGCCCCTAATATCATAATTATTAAACTAGTTTTGTACTCTATGGGGTTTAGCTCACACCAATTTTTGTGTGGTTCAGGGGGGCTTTCAGCAGCGTAATAGCTTAAAATTCTGAGGTTTCTTTTAGTGTTCTGTTAGTGCATTTCATTTGTTTTCAATTGCTTATTGCGTATTCGATGTATTGTGCCAGACTGGTTTATGAGGTGTAACTAAATGAGGAACTGGTATGGCTATCAAAATGAAAGCTGTTTCAGCGGAGGCTGCGGCAAGGCACCCTGGCAGCGCTGGTATTGAACCTCATGCTTTCACAGAAAAAGAGGCGGAGACAGCAGTTATTCGTGATTGGCTCTGGCCGTTAAAAGTGATGGTGAAATTGGTTCTTTTTGTGGCGTTGTTGTTTGCCTTGCCCAGCCCAATTTCATTTTTGATTATCCTGTTTACCGCAGCTTATTGCGTGAACAAGCTACATCGACGTTATGGCAGGCCCAGAGCCAGCACTAACAGGGTGAGACGGTTCCAAGGGCATGGATCGATATCGATGGGAGCTAGCTCGGCATCTGGCTTATTAAGTTCAGGAGTATACCAAGCTGGATTGGTTGATGCGGTAGGTGTGGAATTGATACCAGATGCCGCAGATTATGCCTCTGATTCGAGTTCTTCATTTTGGTGTGGTGATATCAATCCAGCAAGTGGCCTTCCCATGATGGAAAACTCCTGTATTGATATCGGCGGCAATGTGTTTGGGGATGACAGCATGACCAGTATTGATACTGGCTTCGATTGTGGTGGTATTAGCTGCGATCCATTTGATTCAACGATTTAAGGAGGTTGTATGGATCTGCTTTGGTATTGGCTCGTGGGGCTGCTTTTGACGATAGCTGCCGTTGGAGGAGTGTATTGGTATGCTGCTTATCAGGCCAAACGGTGTGGGAGCTGCAAGGAAGAATAGTGTTCCCAATTTCCCTGATTTCCCACTTTCCCGCGCTTCCATGGTAAAGGAGGCCAGTTAACTCAAAGATACTTGGCGAGGCGATCTGCAACCTTCTGGTGAGCATCTCTTCGTTCTTCCAGAAAATCGTGACGGTTGTAGATACCCTCAACACCTTTGAGTTTGTGGTTTAAGCAACGCTCAGCCACCTGCCCATCAATGCCTTCGGCAGAAGCCAGTGTTCTGAAGGTACGACGCAGGTCATGGACAACAAAGTAATCAACATCCCCCATTTTGTTTTGGGTCGGCCTGGCTTTGTCCTTACCAAACAAATATTTAATGGCGGTGGTTATCGTATCTGAGCCCATGTGTGCTCTTTTGCTTCTTCGTCTACTTGGGAAGACATATTCAGAATCAAGCGCCCTGATCTTGAGTTCTTGCAGCCAATTTACAGCTTGGTGAGGTAGGGGAATGGTCAATGGGATACCGTTTTTACTGCGACTGGCTGGTAGCTCCCAGATAGCCTTATCTAAGTCGATTTCACTCCAAGGGGCTTGGCAGAGTTCGCTATTTCTGACGCCTAGCACTAGATACAGGCAGCAGGCCAGATAGTTTTCTCGCGTAAAGCTCACGTTGTTTTCTCTGAACACCCGAAACACAGTCTCAATCTCTTCTTCAGTTAACACTCTGGCGCGACTCTCTTCAACACCTCCGGCGTCATTGACACGAAAAGCGGCGGCGGGATTTATCTGGGTGAGATCCAGCTTATTGGCATGTCGAAACAGTTGCTTCATATACATGAGAGTGTCGTTGGCGATGGTTGGCCGATTGCTATCCACAATACGTCTGATGACTTCTCGCACATCTAATGCTGTTACCTTATCGATTTTAAGCTTCCCAATTACTGGGCGGATCTCTTTGGTGTAAACACGTTTTGGAATGTTCGGGTGCTTGAGCCTATCTTTAAGATCATGCTCAAACCAGTCTTTGAATAAGTCATCTATGGTTTGTATGCCGGACCATTGGCGGCGTTGGCGTTCTGCCAGTGGATTGATGCCTTGCTGGATCAGCTTTCGTTGCTGGAAGGCTGCATCACGTGCGTCAGCAAGCGATAGTTCTGGATAGGACCCAAGTGTCATTTCTGGACGACTGCCGTTGATTGAAAATCGCAAGATCCAAAAAGGTTCTCCAGAAGTCGGTACGACGAAGTAGAGGCCGTTGCCATCTGCGGTTTTGCGTGGTTCATCTTTGGCTAAAGCAGCGACTTTTCGTGCGTTGAGCTTACCCATATAGTTCTCCTTATCATGGAAAGTTACTCACCATTTAAGGGCATACTAGATCAATCCTACTCACCACTAAACTCACCAGTTGGTTGAAAATTCAGGCAAAGACCTGAAATCTCCTGAAAACAAAAAAGCCCCTATTTACAGGGGCTTGGTAAGATTAAGTAAGCTCAAAGAGACTCAAAAAACCTTATTCGATATTTTGGATCTGCTCGCGCATTTGCTCAATCAACACCTTCAGCTCCACCGCTGCCTGAGTGATCTCGGCATTAATCGACTTAGAGGCTAGTGTATTCGCTTCGCGGTTGAACTCTTGCATCATAAAGTCGAGGCGTCGACCGCAGGCGCCGCCTTTTTTGAGGATCTTGCGGGTTTCGGCCACGTGGGCATCGAGGCGATCGAGCTCCTCGGCGACGTCGACCTTTTGCGCGGTCATGATCATCTCTTGCTCGATGCGCTGTGGGTCCATCTCGTCTTTGATTTCCGCTAGGCGGTTTTCCAGGCGATCGCGTTGCCACTGCATGACTGCTGGCATCTCGCCGCGTACAAAGCTGACTTGCTCGGTAATGGCTTGCAGGCGCGCTTCGATAAGCTCAGCCATCTTCTGGCCTTCGCTGGCGCGGCTGGCGATAAAGTCTTCCAAGGTGGCTTGCCACTCACCTAGCAGCTCTTTGCTGATGGCATCGGCGTCTTGCTCGGGGGCTTCCATTACGCCCGGCCAGCGCAGTACGTCGACTGGGTTGATCTGGCCGCCGGCGTGCTCTTGCACCCATTTGGCAGAGTTGATGATCTGTTCTGCCAGCGCTTCGTTGAGCTGCAGGTCGCTGCGGTTGGCTTGGTCGGCCTCGAAACGCAGGTTACATTCCACCTTGCCGCGCTGCAGTGCCTTGCGGATGCGCTCGCGCAATACTGGCTCGAGTGAGCGGAACTGTTCCGGCATGCGCCAGTAAGATTCCAGGTAGCGTTGGTTTACGCTGCGAATTTCCCAGGTCGCGGTGCCCCACTCGGCTTTGTGTTGGCGGCGGGCGTAGCCGGTCATGCTATGAATCATCAACTGTTCTCAACAAAGGTTTTGCGCTGATTATACTTAACTGCGTTAATCTCTCCAGTCTTGGCCTATTGAGCCGTGACCCCACCAGCTTTCGCGCCTATAATAGGCCGCAATTTGTCACTACGGAGTTTCCTATGCGCCCCAACGGCCGAGAGCAAGGGCAGATGCGCCCGATCACCATTACCCGCAACTACACAGCCCATGCCGAAGGCTCGGTTTTGGTGGAGTTTGGCGATACTAAAGTACTGTGTAATGCCTCGGTAGATGATGGTGTGCCGCGCTTTTTGAAAGGTAAAGGCCAGGGCTGGATCACCGCCGAATATGGCATGCTGCCTCGCTCTACCCACTCGCGTATGGGTCGTGAAGCGGCGCGCGGCAAGCAAAGCGGTCGCACCCAGGAAATTCAACGCCTTATCGGCCGCTCTCTGCGTGCTGCGGTTGATCTTAAAGCGCTGGGCGAGTTCACCATCACCGTGGATTGCGATGTGATTCAAGCCGACGGCGGTACCCGAACCGCAGCCATTACCGGTGCCTGTGTGGCCCTGCAAGATGCGCTGTGGTGGCTGATGGAACAGAAGAAGCTGAAGATCAGCCCGCTTAAGCAGATGATTGCGGCGGTATCAGTCGGCATTGTCGATGGCCAAGCGGTGTGCGATCTGGAGTATGTGGAAGACAGCAACGCCGAGACCGACATGAACGTAGTGATGGGCGCAGATGGTCGCATGATCGAAGTACAGGGAACGGCAGAAGGCGAACCATTCAGCCATGAAGAGCTGCTGGAGATGCTAGCACTGGCCAAAGATGGCATTGAGCAGATCATCGAGGCGCAAACCCAAGCCTTAAATAGTTAACCTGTTACAGAAGAGAGCACCATGAAAGCTTATCAACGCGAGTTTATCGAGTTTGCCCTGAGCAAGGGCGTACTGAAGTTTGGCGAGTTTACCCTGAAATCAGGCCGTAAAAGCCCCTACTTCTTCAACGCAGGTTTGTTTAACACTGGCCGTGACCTAAACCGTTTGGGCAAGTTCTATGCGGCGGCGCTGGAAGACTCTGGCGTGGGTTTTGACCTGGTATTTGGCCCTGCCTACAAAGGCATCCCAATCGCTACCACCACCGTGGTGGCGCTTGATGAGCACTACGGCAAAGACTACCCCTACTGCTTTAACCGCAAAGAAGCCAAAGACCATGGCGAAGGCGGCAACCTGGTGGGTTCAGAGCTGAAAGGTCGGGTGATGTTGGTGGATGATGTGATTACCGCGGGCACCGCCATCCGCGAGTCGATGGACATTATCGCCGCTCACGAAGCCTCACTGGCTGGGGTACTGATTGCGCTAGACCGTCAAGAGAAAGGCAAGGGCGAGCTAAGCGCGATTCAAGAGGTGGAGCGCGACTACGACGCCACCGTTATCTCTATCGTGAAACTGGCTGACCTGATTACCTACCTTGAAGAGCAAGGCGACAATCAAGAGGCGCTGGCGGCGGTACGTGCCTACCGTGAACAGTACGGTATTGCCTAGCTGTTAGGGCGAACATCCAATCCGACAAAGAGGCGTAAGCCTCTTTTTTTATGCCTGTTCGTCTGCTGAGAGCTAGCCCCGATTTCGACTAAAGGTTAGTGCTTTTACTCGCACTCTATGAACTGCTGCACAAATTCACGATTCGAGGCGGGGCAAACTTGACGTGTATCAAGGGGAATCGGTCTTTGCTCATCGCTTTAGCGAGGAGATCTTAGACTTTAGCTATACGCCACAGCCGGAGGAGAGGCATATGCGCTTTCAACAACTCAAAGAGCTATTGGATCATTTCGAGAGTGACCGCCGCCAGCTGATCAAACTCTATCGCCATCTGGAAAACCAGGCCGATGACGAGCGGGTAAGAATGCTGCTCTCTTACTTGCAGCAGCGCGAGCATGAGAACTGCCAACAGCTTAAATCCAGCTATAGTGAAACGCCGAAGGATGTGCTGGAAACCTGGGTCGACCTAAGGGCTGAGAACGATATTGCTGAGATATGCAGCAAGGTGTTTTTACCCGCTAACATGCATGTAGAAGAGGTGTTGGCGGTGGCAGTGGAGCTGGAGGGTAAAACCCTCGAGCTGCTCAATACCGGGGTACTGCAGCTGGCCAGCATGGCCCACGCTAAGGAGTATCTGGAGAACCTGTTGGAGCATCAGCAAAAACGCGAGCAACAGCTCGTTCACTCAGCGCACCGGATGGACGATATCTAGGGCGTAGCCAAGGCCTGCTGCCAGGCTTGGTCGGCGACGGCTTTATAGGCTTGCCAGTCGCCGCTGAGCCAGCGCTGACGGCCCTTTTCAGCGTAAAACAGATAGAGCTCGTCGCCAAAGAACTCCCACACCTTACCGTTGGTTGCCACTATACCCGAGCAACCTCAATATGCTTGTTCAGCGAGATTTCCAGTCCCTCAGGCAAGGCACTGTTCCGCTGGTCTAAATCAAGGAGCAGTAACGCAGTATGAGGGACTGGAAATCTCGCCCTTTGGGAGGAGCTCAATGTCCATAGTTCTTCGTTAAAAACACTCGAAATGGATTACCATTCCTTCGCATTTTCGCCTCGCTCTATGGGCATTGAGTTCCTCTGAATCCTGCATTTTGAGGTTGTTCGGGTATAGTCCTTCTCCCAAGCTCAACGCATTGGCGCATTGGCGCATTGGCGCATTGGCGCATTGGCCGTTGTAGTGCGGCACATAGTCCTCTGGTGAGGCGGCAAAGCGCGCGGCTGACTCGGCCGAAGCGAAATACCAATCGGCCGCTTGCCAGCGCCCCTTGTGTTGTTTGCTGCCTTCTAGCGTATCGCCTGCGTAATAGCCGAGTGTGTCGTGGCCGCCAATGGCTTTTTCGCTTCAAAAACTGGTGGCGACTGGTTCGCTGGCCCAGCTAGCGGCGCTGAGGAAGAGCAGTGCGACTGGGATAGCTCTCATAGTGACACTCCCGATGCAATTCAAACGGTGGATGTAAAAAAGCCCATGCTAAAGCATGGGCTCGGCAGCTGCGCTTGCCAATCTGTTAGCTGGCAGCCTTGTCCAGATGCACATCCATCTGTGGGAAGGGGATCTCGATACCGGCGTTATCCAGCTCGTTCTTGATGTTTTCCATCAAGTCAAAATAGGTACCCCAGTAATCGGCGGTACGCACCCATGGGCGGACCACAAAGTTCACCGAGCTGTCGGCCAGCTCTACTACGCCCACGGTGATATCAGGGTCTTTCAATACTCGCTCGTCGGCTTCACACACCGCGCGCAGCACTTGCTTGGTTTTGGCCAAATCAGCGTTGTAGCCAACACCAATGACAAGGTCGATACGGCGTGTGTCTTTGGCGGAATAGTTGACGATGTTGCCGCCGAGTACCGATGAGTTAGGCACGACCACCAATTTATTATCGGGGGTGGTCAGCACGGTAGTGAAGATCTGCACCGATTGCACGGCGCCAGAGGTTCCTGCGATCTCTACGAAATCGCCTGCCTTAAATGGGCGGAAGCCAATAATCAGTACGCCTGCAGCAAAGTTAGAGAGCGAGCCTTGCAGCGCTAAGCCAATCGCTAAACCAGCGGCACCGATGACAGCGACAAACGAGGCGGTTTGCACGCCCACCCTTGATAGGGCCGCGATGATCACGAAGGCGATAATGCCGTACTTCACCAATGAGGCGATGAAGTGGCTGATGGTGTTGTCCAGATTACGGGCATTGAGCAGCTTCTCTACGCCGCGGGCCAAAATCCCTGCCACGATAAAACCGATGATGATGATAATCAGTGCGGCGGCAATGTTGACCAGATACTGAATGATTAATTCTTGGTTTTGTTCAATCCAAGAGCTACCGGATCCAAATACGTCCATGTATGGGCTCTCCAACAAGTGAGGTTAAAAGTGAGTCGCGTTTTTAGCGCCTTTCTAATCTAGCAGCTTCCCTGCGGCTTTGCTGAAAAAAAGCCCTCATAAAGAGGGCCTTAGTTAGCTTGCGCTCATCTGGCTTTCGAGGAACTGCCAGTGCACATCAAACTGTGCGGTGGGCTTGAGTTTGAACTCGCTGCGCACGTATTGGCTGACTCGGCCCTCGGTGTAGGCCAGCAGCAGGGTTGCGAGTGAGCCTTCTTCGATGTCGAAGGCCTCGCCTTCACGTAGTTTGCGTTCGCGCAGTACCTGCTTAAGCTGCAGCTCGATCTTCTCGAACAGCACGCTAACGCGCGCCCGCAGGCGTTCGTGCTCACCCTGCAGCGCATCACCGGTGATGATGCGGCTCAGGCCTGGGTTGCGCTCACAAAAGCCCAAGATCAGCAGCAGAATGCTCTGGCAGCGCGCCAGGGTCTGCTTTTGCTCGTCTTGGATCAGGTTGATGCGTGATAGCAGTGCTTCTTCAATAAACTCGATAAGACCTTCGAACATCCGGGCCTTGCTTGGGAAATGGCGATAGAGCGCCGCTTCCGATACCCCTACCTGTTTGGCCAGGTTAGCGGTGGTAATGCGTTGACCGTGGTTGGATTCCAACATTTGGGCAAGCGCTTGCAAGATTTGTTCGCGGCGATTGGTTTTATTATTTCCCGCCATAGTGCTGTATTTCCTTCTCTGCGCAGGTGGAATTAGTGTTTACCGGTGTGGCCAAAGCCACCTTCACCGCGCTCAGAGTCGGCAAATTCCTCAACAATCTCGAATTGGGCTTGTACTACCGGTACAAACACCAGCTGGGCAATACGCTCACCGGGTTCGATGGTGAAGCTATCTTGGCCGCGGTTCCAGCAAGAGACCATCAGCTGGCCTTGGTAGTCGGAATCAATAAGGCCCACTAGGTTGCCCAGTACGATGCCATGTTTATGGCCCAGGCCCGAGCGCGGCAGGATGGTGGCGGCCAGGCTTGGGTCGGCGATGTGGATGGACAAACCGGTCGGCAGCAGCTGGGTCTGGCCCGGCTCTAGGGTGACCGCTTCATCTAAACAAGCGCGCAGGTCCATGCCGGCAGAGCCGGGGGTGGCGTAGTCTGGCAAGGGGAATTCGTTGCCGATCCGCGCATCGAGGATCTTTAATTCAATTTGCTTCATTGTGTTGGTTTCGTCTTTTGGTAGTGCTGTGCTACTAAGTTCATTAATTGCTCGGCCAGTTCAGTCTTGCTGCAGGGCGCGAGCTCCTTATTACCGTTATTCCAATAGACACTTAAGGCATTGTTATCGCTGTTAAAGCCTAAATCTGTGTTGGATACGTCGTTAGCGGCGATCATGTCCAAGTTTTTAGCTTTGAGCTTACCTAAAGCGTAATCCTTCACATTTTGGGTTTCGGCGGCAAAGCCGATGGTGAAGGGTTTGTTATCCAACGCCGCAACGCTGGCGACGATATCTGGATTCTTAGTCAGCGACAAATGGATATTGTCGCCACTCTTCTTAATCTTCTGCTCGGCCACTTCCGCCACGCGGTAATCGGCCACGGCTGCGCAGCTGATGAAGATATCGCATTGGGCGATCTCATTCATGCTCGCCTCGAGCATCTGCTGGGCGCTGGTGACAGAGGTGCGCTGTACCCCACTTGGGGTGGCCAGATTAACTGGGCCGCTAATCAACTCTACGTCGGCGCCCAACTGTTGCGCTGCTTGGGCCAGAGCAAAGCCCATCTTGCCGGAGCTGTGGTTGGAGATGTAGCGCACCGGGTCGATGGCCTCGCGGGTCGGGCCCGCGGTGATCTTAATACGGGTGCCTGCCAGTAGCTGGGGCTTTTGCTGACTCTCGAAGAACTGGCTAACGGCTTCAACCACCGCCATCGGTTCGATCATCCGGCCCTTGCCAACATCGCCACAGGCTTGTTCGCCACTGGCTGGGCCCCACTGATGCACGCCACGCTTGGCCAGCAGTGCAAGGTTGTCTTGGGTGGCTGGCGCGCTGTACATCTGTTGATTCATTGCCGGCACGATGGCGATTGGGGCGTCGGTTGCCAGCAGTAAGGTGCTGACTAAATCGTCGGCCAGGCCATGGCTCAGCTTAGCGACGATATTGGCGGTAGCCGGGGCGACCACAATCAGATCGGGCCATTTAGCCAACTCGATATGGCTCATTGCGGCTTCGGCTTCGGGATCGATCAAGGCGCTGCTAACCGGTTCACCGGAGACAGCTTGCAATGTCAGTGGCGTGATAAAGCCCTGAGCATGTTGAGTCATCGCGACGCGTACCTCGATACCGCGGTCTTTTAATCGACGCACGATTTCCGGGGTTTTGTAGGCGGCAATGCCACCACTAATCGCTAAAAGTACCTTGCGGGTTGCCTGCATATTCAGAAAGTTTCCCATTGATCACAATGCGTTGCCAAGACTATCACAAATCCATAGCAGCGAATATTGCCGGATGCGAAACAGCCTAATGGCGTCTTTGTGATGGCAAGTAAGGACTGGCCAACTATGCTAACAACTCTAATGTGTTAATTGTCATTACAAGGGCAAAGTATGGCGATCAGGATATGGCGATAAAGCATTGGCCCAAGCAGCAGCGGCCGCGCGAAAAACTGTTAAGCCAAGGCGCTAAAGCACTTAGCGATGCCGAGCTGCTGGCGATATTCCTGCGCACCGGCATTCCCGGCTTGGATGCGGTGGCGTTGGCGCAGCATCTGTTAGAGCGTTTTGGCTCGCTGCGTGGGGTACTGAGTGCGCCGCTAGAGCGCTTCTGCCAAGAGCTTGGGCTGGGCGAGGCCAAGTTTGTGCAGCTGCAGGCCAGTATCGAGATGAGTCGCCGCTATCTGGAGCAGGAGATGCAGAATCTCTCCGTTTTAGATAGCGCCGATGCTGCACGAAACTACTTATCAATGGAATTAAGTGGCCAACAGAGGGAAGTATTTGCGATTCTGCTATTGGATAATCAGCACCGAGTGGTACAATTCGCGCCGCTCTTCTATGGAACGATAGATGCTGCCAGCGTATACCCGCGCGTGGTGGTGCAGCGAGTGCTTGAAGTCAATGCCGCCGCGGTCATATTGGCTCACAATCATCCCTCTGGGGTGGCGGAGCCGAGCCAGGCAGATCGACATTTAACCGATCGACTGATCAATGCCCTCGCCTTGATAGATGTTAGGGTGCTTGATCATATCGTGGTTGGACATGGCGAAACGGTTTCCTTCGCCGAACGCGGGTGGATATGATCATTTGTTCACTTTTTAGTTGATCAACCGCGCCTTTTGCTGTATAAAATGCGGCCTTTCTGTGTCGTCCCGGGCGACGGCCACACGGGGCGCTAACAGGTGCTCGAGCAGAAGTATTTTTTGGAGAAGACTGACATGTCTAGAGTATGCCAAGTAACTGGTAAAAAACCAGCCGTTGGTAACAACGTATCACACGCAAAAAACCGCACTCGTCGTCGTTTTTTGCCTAACCTTCAATCTCACCGTTTTTGGGTAGAGAGCGAAAAACGTTTCGTTAAACTACGTGTATCTACTAAAGGTATGCGTGTTATCGATAAGAAAGGTATTGACGCTGTATTGGCTGAAATGCGCGCTCGCGGTGAAAAGGTATAAGGGGCTAAAAAATGGCTAAAGGTATTCGCGAAAAAATTCGTTTGAACTCATCAGCTGGTACTGGTCACTTCTATACCACTGACAAAAACAAACGTAACATGCCTGAGAAAATGGAGATCAAAAAGTTTGATCCTGTAGTTCGCAAGCACGTTATGTACAAAGAAGGCAAAATCAAATAAGATTTTTCCTGCTTTGAAAAAACCCGGCTCTGGCCGGGTTTTTTTATGCCCCAATTGCGGCGGTGGCGGGCTCTGCGTATCATGATGCCACGTGCCAGTTCGATGTTTGGCACTTGCTGCAAATGGAGTTTTTACATGAAGTTAAGTCGACGCGCCTGGAATAACGTGATTATTCTGACTGTCGCGGCCATGATCCTCACCTTCCGCTTTTTCGAGCTACGCCCCGGCGAGCAACCCGTAGAGATCAGCGCTGGCCGCCTACTGCCTGAGGGGGCGGTGATTTTGCAGCTCAACCTTCCCGATCGCACTATCGAGCGCCACGGCACCGAGTGGCATGTTGAATCCACCCGCGATGCCACTATCAACGCCAGCCCGATTACCACGATCGATGCGTGGATGCATGCCGAGCTGAAGCCGTGGGAGCAAGCAGTGGGCGGTGCGGCGCAAACCTCACAGGTTAGCGTGTATCTGGCCTCGCTCAGTGAGCCCTTGCAGCTCACCCTGTTTGAGCTGCCAGAGCGGCGGGTCATCTCCAACTGGCAAGGACAGTTACTCGAACTTGACCCGGGCACCTATGAGCTGCTGTTCGCGCCACAATAAGGTTTATCGCTATGCCTGAGTTACCCGAGGTAGAAACCAGCCGCCGCGGCATTGCCCCGCATATCGAAGGGCAAGTCATCGCCGCGATAGAGGTGCGCCAACCCAAGTTGCGCTGGCCAGTGCCCGAGCAGATCCAGCAATGTGTCGGCTGCGAGATTATTAGCGTGCGCCGCCGCGCCAAGTATCTGCTGCTGGAGACTGCTGCTGGGCATATCGTGATTCACCTGGGGATGTCGGGGAGTCTGCGGGTACTGCCAACAGACACCCCTGCGCAAAAGCACGACCACGTGGATATTGTGCTGCAAAGCGGCCAACTACTTAGGCTAAACGATCCGCGCCGTTTTGGCTGTGTGCTGCTCTGCGAGCTGCCGCTGGAAGCTTATCCACTGTTGGCCAATCTTGGCCCTGAGCCACTCTCTGAGGCCTTTAGCGCTAACTACTTAGTGGAGCAGGGGCAAAAGCGTAGCGTGGCCATCAAGCAGTTTGTGATGGACAACAAAGTGGTGGTGGGTGTGGGGAATATCTACGCCAATGAAGCGCTGTTTCGCAGCGGTATTCACCCTAAGCGCTCCGCCAATAAGGTATCGGCGAAGCGCTTAACGGAGCTTACCGAGAACATAAAGCAGGTACTGGCCGAGGCGATTGAGCAAGGTGGCACCACGCTTAAAGACTTCTCTAGCCCAGAGGGTAAACCCGGTTACTTTGTTCAGCAGTTGGATGTGTATGGGAGGGAAAACCAGCCCTGCCATAGCTGCGGTGGGCTGATTAAGGCCGAGCGGATCGGCCAGCGCAATACCTTTTTCTGCCCGCATTGTCAGCGCTAGCGTTGTGCTCCTCTAGGCAAGCTTTTCCGCCACCGCTTTGGCGACATGGGGCGCCACAAAGCCACGGATATCGCCGCCGTGGCGAGCCACCTCTTTAATCAGGCTGGATGAGATAAACGATACGCCCTCACCGGGGGTGAGGAATACGCTCTCCAGGTTGGGGTCGAGCTGGCGGTTCATATCTGCCAGCTGCAGCTCATACTCGAAATCGGAGCCGGTACGCAGTCCACGCAGCAGTACGTTGGCTTGCTGCTGCTTTGCCAGATTGACCAACAGATCGGTAAAACCGATGATCGAGACGTTATCCCACTCGCTGCAGGCCTCTTCCAACAACTCGACCCGTTCTTCTAAGGAGAACAGCGGTTGCTTGCTCGGGCTGGCTGCCACTGCCACCACCACATGATCAAACATCTTGGCGGCGCGCCGGATAAGATCGCTGTGTCCGTTGGTCACCGGGTCAAAGGTGCCGGGGTAAAGTACTTTGGTTGACATGCAAGCTTACTCATTTAGAAATCCATCAAGAAACCGATTATAACCAGCCTGCTGAGTCAGTGGAAACCTTGCAAAAGTGCTGCTCTCATGGTGTTGGCTACCCCTGCATTTGGCGAGCAAATAGGGTTACAATACAAGGGCTTTTACGGAGGGTGAGATGAACAAAGTACTGGTGGTTAGAAACGACAAGATTGGTGACTTTATGCTGGCATGGCCAAGCTTTGCGATGCTAAAGCAGAGTATGCCCGAGACCGAAGTGACCGCACTGGTGCCCTCCTACACCGCGCCGCTTGCCGAGCTGTGCCCGTGGATTGATAAGGTTATCATCGACTGTGGCTCTTCTGCCAGCTCCGAGCGGCAAGCTAAGCTGCGCCGAGAGATCCGCCAGCAAAAATTTGATGGCTACTTGTGCCTGTTCTCTACCATGCGTAACGCCTGGCTGGGCTTCAGTGCGGGCATTAAGCGTCGCTGCGCACCGGCCACTAAAGCGGCGCAACTGCTTTTTAATCAACGCCTTAAGCAGCGCCGCTCGCAATCCCTTAAGCCCGAATCCGAGTACAACCTCGATCTGACCCGCTTCTTTTTAGAACGGCAGGGGGTTGAGGCTGCAACTGTTGCCGCGCCCTATCTGAGCTTTTCCGCTGAGCAGCTGGCAGCTCGCCGAGAGCGTGAGTTTGCGAATCAGCAGACTCGGCCCTTGGTGATGGTGCATATCGGCAGCGGCGGCTCGGCCAACAATCTAAGCTTCGAGCAGTACCAGAGTTTGATTGAGTGCCTGTCACAGCTATTGCCGCAGCGCTGTTTTGTGATTACCGCCGGCCCGGGTGAGCTGGTCGAAGCGCAAGAGATGGTCAGTGCCTTGGGCAAGCGCGATGTTTGTGCGCAGCTGTATTACTCCGAGCAGGGGCTGGATGTGTTCTGCGAGGTGCTCGCCTGCGCCGAGCTGTTTGTTGCTGGCTCCACTGGACCGCTGCATATCGCCGGTGCCTTGGACGTGCCCACCGTGGGCTTTTTCCCAAGTCGCCGTAGCGCTACGCCGCTTCGCTGGAAGCCGCTTAACCGCGAGGGCAATCATCTGGCCTTCACGCCGCCAGAAGGCGAGCTGACCCAAGAAGACATGAGCCTGATTAACGTTAGTGACGCGGCGGTGAAGATCCAGCTATGGATGAGTGAACGCGGCTAAGCAAGCGCGCTTATTGGCTGCGGCTGTCGTTGTCGCGCACCCACAGATCGGCATACTTCACAAAGGTGGAGTGGGCCGATAGCACTGAGATCAAAAAACCCTGTTTGCCATCGAGGAAGCCGCGTTTAAGCAGGTACATCTTGCAAAAACAGCCCACCGCATGCAGCACGCCCTGACTCAATGAGCTCTTCTTTCCGCGCGCCTGACGCTGATCGGCCCAGGCCCGCGCGTATCCGGCAGATTTCACCAGATAGTGCTCCATCGACTCGTAGGTATAGTGCAGCAGATCGCCCTTTAGCTTTTGAACCTGTTGCCCTTGAGGGATCTGCAGCTTTTCATGCACCAACGCATCGTCGTACTGAGTGAGCCCGGTGGGATGCAGGCGAATCACCCAATCAGGGTACCAGCCACAGTGCTCTAGAAAGCGGCCAAACACCCACGATTTACGTGCTATCTCGTAGATCGCTGATTGATCGGCTGCGATGGCTTGTTTAACGCTCTGGGCCAGCTGCGGACTGACTCGCTCATCGGCATCTAGCCACAGGCACCAGTCACAGCGAACTTTTTGCTGGGCCAACTGGCGTTGGCGACCAAAGCCGGGCCACTCTGTGTTCTGATGAAATTCCGCCCCTGCCTGCTCGGCAATCTGCTGGCTGTTATCGCTACTGCCCGAGTCAAACACCACCACTTGATCGGCAAAATCGACACTGGCGATACACTCGGCCAAGTTGTCGGCTTCATTTTTGGCAATGATGACCACTGCCAAACTGGGATGACTCATAGCTGATGCTCTCGTTGAATTCGTTGAAACATGGCGATGACCTGATCGGCCTCAATGGCTTGCATCGCTTTAGGGTCTTTGACTCGGCTGCGCCAGCTTAGCTGATCCGCTGGGCGCTGATGTTGCGCTTCGATAAGTTGCTGCCACACGCTAACCACATACTCCTGACTGTAGTAGGGGCCGGTCCGCTTGGGGTTATGGTGAGCATACACCCCCAGCACCGGGGTGCCGACGGCTACGGCCATGTGGGCAGGGCCGGTGTCTGGCGATAGCAGCAGATCGGCTGCTTGGATTAGCGCCCATAGCTGCTCTAAGCTGGTATGTCCGCACAGGTCGTTGAGCTGGCTTTGGCAGCGCTGATTTAGCTTGGCGCTTAAGGCCTTCTCTTTGGCGGAAGGGCTGCCAATCAGGCTTACCCTAAAGCCTTGCTCAAGCGCATACTCGGCCAGCTGTTGATAGCCGCCCAGCGTCCAGTTCTTGTAGTCTTTGCTAGCAGCTGGGCAGATTAGCAGATGCTTTCCCTCACCCAGCGCTTGCTTGGCCCATGTTGTGGCCTGTTCGCTTAAGGGCACGCACCAGCTTGGTGGTTTCGGTGTTAGGCCTAGCTGTGCCACGAATTGCATGAAGCCGTCTAGCACGTGCGGTGTGCTAGCGGCTTGGATCGCCTCGCTGGTAAACAGCCATTGGCCATCTTTGGCGCGGGCGCGATCGAAGCCAATACGTCGCTTCGCCGATATCATCAGGCTGCACAGGCTGGCTCGAAGCGCCGCCTGCATATGTAGCAGCACATCAAAACGGCGCCCTGCCAACTGCTTGCGTAAGGCGATTAAGCCGCGCCAGCCTTGGGATTTATCAAAGACAACGACTTCGATATCGTCGAAGATGGCCAGTAAACGTGCCTCGGCCTTGCCACACACCCAGGTGATCTTTGCCTTGGGAAACCCTTGTTGGATTTGCTGGACGGCTGCGAGCGCATTGCATACGTCGCCAATCGCAGACAAGCGGAGTACGCAGATAGTGTTGGGTGAGGCGGTGTTATTCATGGCGTCAGGCTAATCAGGTGTTGGCAGCATTATGCTTTTGCTAAGTGACGATGTAAAATTCCCGCGTCGATAACAATAAGTAGTGTCATGCAGATAGAAAAACAACGACTGGATGATGGGTGGATGTTCTTCAACCCAGAGGTGTGGACAGAAGTGCAGGAGAGTTACTTCTATCCCCGTCATTGGCAGCAGAATCGAGCGGTGATTGGGCAGGCCTCTGGCCGGGGTACAACCCTGTTCTTTCGTTATCAGGATCGCGATTGTGTGTTACGTCACTATCATCGTGGTGGCATGGTGTCGCGTATTAGCGATGACCGCTACTTCTATCTGGGGCTCAGCCGCAGCCGGGTTTGGCGCGAGTTTAAGCTGCTGGCACAGATCCGCAGCTTGGGGCTGAAGGCACCTTTACCGATTGCGGCGCGGCTTAAGCGTCAGGGCTTTAGCTGTCGAGCTGACTTGATCACTGAGAAGATCGATAACGCGCGGGATATGGCCGATTTGCTCAGCCATAAACGCTTATTGCCCGAGGAGTGGGCGCGAATTGGCGAAACCATCGCACAATACCACCTTAATGGCATCTACCACGCTGATTTAAACCTGCGCAACATCATGTTGGACGACCAGCAGCAGGTGTGGCTAATCGACTGGGACAACGGCCGTAACCGCCGTCCTGCTAAATCCTGGCGTCAGGCTAACCTGGACCGTTTGCTGCGCTCCTTGGAAAAAGAGCAGAAGAACAGCAGCCACTGCCATTGGCTGCGATCCGACTGGCAGTGTTTGATAGAGGGCTATCAAGCTTCATTCAAGCAAGGATTGTAGACTGCGTGCCAGCGCGCCGCGGTTGAGTTCGACGATCTCCGCGCCCTGCTCGCCTTGTTGCTTACGTAGCTGCGGATCATCCAGCCACCTTGCCAGCTGTTTAGCCAGAGCGTCGATATCGGCACTTAGGTAAAGCGCCCCGCAGGCTTGCAGCTGTTGACTGATATCACTGAAGTTGAAGTCGTGACTGCCGGCCACCATGGGTAAGTCCATGGCCGCCGCTTCCAAATAGTTATGCCCACCCACTGGTACCAGCGAGCCTCCGATAAAAGCGATATCTGCTGCAGCATACATCAACATCAGCTCGCCCATGGTGTCGGCAAGATAGACCTGTACCTTCTCATCAATAGCTTGTTGATGGCTGCGTCGCGCGGTGTGCCAGCCCTGTTGTTCAATTAGCTCCGCCACGCTGTTAAAGCGCTCAGGGTGGCGCGGAACCAAGATAAGTAGTAGCTCTGGGTAGTCGGCAATCAGCTGGCGGTGCATTGCCAATACTTGCTCGTCTTCGCCCTTGTGGGTGCTGGCGGCAATCCAACAAGGCCGCCCTTCAAAGGCGGCGCGAAACTGCTTGGCTGGTTCCGCCAATTGGCTTTGGTCGGGCAGATCGTACTTCACACTGCCTGTTACCTGTAGGCGAGCGGGATCCACCCCTAACTGGCGAAAGCGTTCGGCGTCGTCTTGGTGCTGCGCTAGCACCAGATCCAGCTTGGAGAACAGCGGTCGAGTGGCACTGCGCAGTTTTAGGTAACGGCGGGCAGAGCGCTCCGACATACGCGCGTTGATCAGCTTCACTGGGATCGCCTTGCTGGCGCAGCGGCCCAGCCAGTTGGGCCATAGTTCGGTTTCCATGATCCAAAGTTGTTTTGGCTGGTGCTTGAGTAAAAACAGGCTGATGCACGGCCACAGATCCAACGGTGCATAGCGGTGAGTCACACCCTCGCTAAGACGTTGCTCGGCCTGCTGGTAGCCAGTGGCGGTGGTGGTAGTTAGCAGGATGTTCAGCTCGGGGTGTTGTTGCTTGAGCTGTTTCACCAGTGGAGTGACCGCGATAACCTCACCAACGGATACGGCGTGCAGCCAGATATCGACCTGCTTAACTGTCTTGCTGATACCAAAGTGTTCCGGCCAGCGGCCGCCGAAGCCAGGCTTGTTGTTGCGAGGCCAGTAAAGCTGGTAGAGGAAGAAAGGGAGCGCTAGAAAATTAACTAGGTTATATAGGATCCGCACGTTTAGGCTAAGGTTCACTGTGTGTTAGCTGAACCTTAGCAAAAGCAGGGGCTTACTTGATAGAAATAGCTGCGTTTCGTGAGCTTTTTGGCGACCACGTAAGCAAATCTAGCGATTGAACAGCTTATACTCTAGCAGGAACTTAAGGTTGGCAAGCTGGGTCATCAGTAACTCGCGGCCACGGTAGTAGTTTCTAACCAGTCGTCGGCCCAGGCTGATCTTCTTGCGCTCGCGGCCCGGTATAAAGCTGTGCCCATGGTCGTTCTGAACAAGTAGTTCAGGTTCAATTCCTAGGTTGTAGTTGCCGTGCAGGTAGTCTTTATCCATGTAGTTATCTACCGCGTCTACCCATTCGTGCTCGGTGTGCTTCAAGAAGCGCTCGGCACCAGCTGGAGTAATGATGTAGCCTGCGGCGGAGGCGGGCCATTTCAGGTATTTGTAAACGCGGTCTTGGACGTGAAGTTTAGGCGTCTTGGTAGTGCCTTTGCCCAAACGCAGATAACCGTTCCTTTCCAGCAAATCGAGGGGGATGTGGTTTTCCAGTACGTCTTTGAACTCATCGCTGAGTACCGCGTCATCTTCTAGCACCACGATCGTCTCGTTAAGCTCTACGGCTTTCTTCCACATCAGATAATGACTGGCAAAGCAGCCCACTTCACCGGGGACCAAACCGCTACCTTTGCGGTGCACCCGTTTCTTGTCGTTGTAGACACTCACGTGGTCCATGGGTAGCGATGCATCGACCGCATCAAAGAACTCAAACTCCAATCCCATCTGTTCGAACGTGCTCTGCATTCTGGCTCTGCGTTCCGTCGCACGACTTAAGTTAATAACAAAGATTTTCATTGGGTTAGTCGCCCTTGGTTAGGATTTGCGGGGCGATTATAACCAAAGTTATTGCTAAGTTTATAGGGTAGGATCAAGGTGGCCAAAACATGACCACCTAGTTTACTAATGGCTAAGCAGGCTTGCCTAGCAGCAGCTCAATGGCGGAAATAGCGTGCGAGGGGGAGAGCTCGGTCAGGCACTTGTTGTGGCCAAAGCGGCAGGTCTTCTTAAAACACGGTCGGCAGCCGATATCGGTGTGCAGGGTGGCGGTGACCTCACTGAGTGGTGGCGTGTACTCGGGCGATGATGAGCCATACACTGCAATTAGCGGCAGCCCTAGGGCCGCTGCAATGTGCATCAAGCCGGAATCATTAGAGATCGCCAAGTTAGCACAGGCCATCAGATCGATGGCATCAGCAAGTTGGGTGCGCCCTGCCAGACTGCGACAGTGGGCTTGCTGGGCATCATCCAAATGCGCCTTGATAGCATCAGCCACCGCAGCGTCTTTGTTGGAGCCGAATATCCACACCTGACCGTTGTATTGCTCGATCCACACTCGCGCAACCTCGGCATAGTGCTGCTCAGGCCAACGTTTGGCCGGGCCAAACTCAGCGCCGGGGCACATTGCCAAAATAGGACGGTCCTGCTTGAGGTTAAGCTGGCGTAGCTGCTGTTGCTGATTGTCGATGTCGGCTGACAGCTTGGGGTGCGGATAGCTGGGGAGCTTAGTGGCGTTGGTCATCTCTTCCGCGGGGAAGGATAACGAGACATAGCGCTCCACCATCAAGGGAAAATCGAGCTTGTTGTCGCGGCGATCGTTCAGTACCCAGTAGCGGCTCTCGCCCTTCCAGCCAGTGCGGCGTGGGATCTTGGCAAAGAACGGGACCAGCGCCGATTTCATCGAGTTTGGCTGGGTAATTGCCCAATCGTAGCCTTGTTTGGCCAGCTCCAGCCCAAGCTTGCGACGCACGCCTAGCTTGAGGTCGCCATGACCGAGCGGCATGCGGAGCGCGTTGTCGACTTCCGGCATGCGTTCTAGCAGTGGCCGGCACCAATCTGGGGCCAGCACGTCAAGTTGGGCATCGGGGTAATGTTGTTTTAGAGCCATATACAGGCTCTGAGACATAACCATGTCCCCCACCCAGGAAGGACCGACTACGAGGATTTTCATACAGCGCTCAGATGAGGGGCTAAGCCCCTTCCTTATAATTATTTATTCAACCAGCTCATGTACTCGGCAACACCTTCTGCAACGCTTTTGAACTCGTCGCTGTAACCGGCATCGCGCAGCTTGCCCAAGTCTGCTTGGGTAAAGCTTTGGTAGCAGCCTTTTAGATGGTCTGGGAAGGGGATGTACTCAATCTCGCCTTTGCCGTGGTGTTTGATGACCGCTTCAGCCACCGCGCGGAACGGTTCGGCGCGGCCGGTACCTAGGTTGAAGATACCGCTGATCTCAGGGTGTTTCCAGAACCACAGGTTCACCTTGCATACGTCGCCCACGTAGACGAAGTCGCGCATCTGCCCGCCATCTTCATAGCCGTCATAACCCTCGAACAAGCGTGGGTTCTTGCCGTCGTTAACTTGGTTGTTCAGGTGGAAGGCAACACTGGCCATCGAGCCTTTGTGCTGCTCTCGTGGGCCGTACACATTGAAGTAACGGAAGCCAACCACTTGCGAGCGGATCTCCGGCAATAGGCGACGTACGTAGTTGTCGAACTGCAGCTTGGAGTAGCCATACACGTTAAGCGGGCCTTCGTACTGCTTTTCTTCCTTGAACACCTCGGTGTCGCCGTAAGTGGCGGCCGATGAGGCGTACAGGAAAGGAATCTCACGTTCCAGGCAGTAGTGCAGCAGCTCTTTGGAGTACTCGTAGTTGTTCTCCATCATGTACTTGCCATCCCACTCGGTGGTGGCTGAGCAAGCGCCTTCGTGGAACATCGCTTCGATCGGGCCGAAGTCTTCGCCAGACACGATACGGGCAATAAAGTCGTCTTTATCCAGATAGTCTGCGATTTCCAGGTCAACCAAGTTGACGAATTTGGTGCCATCCTTGAGGTCGTCGACGACGATGATGTCAGTAATACCTTGCTCGTTGAGCTGCTTAACAATGTTTGCGCCAATAAAGCCGGCGCCACCAGTGACGATGATCATGGGTGCTACCTTTGTCCGGTGGGAAAGTGCTGAGATTTTATGCCGCAGAGGAGTCAATAGCAAACTGCGACAGCTCTGATCTGTAAAGAAGCGCTAGATTTAAGAGGGTATTGTCGGTATCAATGAAAAAGCGCCATTCAAAAGTTCAGTAAACTATGAAGACAAAAGAAAAAATTGTATTGGTTTCGCTCGATATGTTTAACCGCCTCGGCGAGCGTAACGTGACCACCAACCACATTGCTGCGGAGCTGGGGATCAGCCCCGGGAATCTCTACTACCACTTCAGCAACAAGCAAGAGATCATCTGCAGCATCTTTGCCCAGTATGAGCAGCAGCTGCGCGACAGTTTTCGCCCCCAAGCGGACCAGCGGCTCACGTTGGAGCAAGTGACCGCTTATCTCGATGCCTGCTTTGAGATCATGTGGCAGTTTCGCTTCCTCTACGCCAATCTGGCGGAGTTGCTGGCGCGTGATGAAGGGATGAAGGCACGCTATCACGCCATCCAGGAAGACTTGGTGGAGTGGGTAAGAGCGATTCTTGTTCAGCTGCGCGATAGCCGCTTTTTAGCGGGTGATGACAAGACCATGGAAGAGCTGGCCGATATGGTGAAGTTTATCGTTGGCGCTTGGATCGTTTATCAAAGCGTGCAGAAGGACAAAGGCGAAATCGATAAATCGACCCTCTACAAAGGCGTGCTTCAGGTGCTGGTGTTGCTGCGTCCCTACTTTACTGAGACCTCCCGCTCTACCTGTGAGCGCCTAGAGCAACATTACAGTGAACTGGCATTTGGCTAAAACACCATAAAATACCCATTGGATCTGGTTTATCCACTGATTTTAACCCGTCGTGGCACTATAATGCATCGTAATGTCCACTTATCGAAGGGTTTCACATGGTTGAGTTATTTTATTCCCAGATCCGTCAACAACTTGAGCAGGTTAAACAGGAAGGCCTGTACAAGAACGAACGTGTAATCGAGTCCCAACAGCAGGCATCCATCTTGGTTGCCGAGCAGCAGGTGGTGAACTTTTGTGCCAACAATTACTTGGGCTTGGCCAACCACCCTCGATTGATTGATGCCGCGAAACAGGGCCTAGACAGCCATGGCTTTGGTGTCGCCTCGGTGCGCTTTATCTGTGGTACCCAAGATATTCACAAACAGCTCGAGCAAGAGCTGAGTGATTTTCTAGGAATGGAAGACACCATCCTTTACTCTTCTTGCTTCGATGCCAACGCGGGTCTGTTCGAAACCTTACTCGGCCCTGAAGATGCGATTATCTCCGACGCCCTTAACCACGCCTCGATCATCGACGGTGTACGCCTGTGTAAGGCCAAGCGCTTTCGCTACGCCAACAACGACCTGCAAGAGCTGGAACGTTGCCTGATTGCCGCCGATGAAGCCGGTGCGCGTCACAAGTTGATTGCCACCGATGGTGTGTTCTCGATGGACGGGGTGATTGCCAATCTTCCGGGTATCTGTGACTTAGCCGAGCAATACAACGCGCTTGTAATGGTGGATGACTCCCACGCGGTGGGCTTTGTTGGCGAACAAGGGCGCGGTACCCATGAATACCACAAGGTGATGGAGCGGGTTGATATCATCACCGGCACCTTGGGCAAAGCTATGGGCGGCGCCTCGGGCGGTTACACCTCGGCTAAGAAAGAGGTGGTTGACTGGCTGCGTCAGCGCTCGCGCCCTTACCTGTTTTCTAACTCATTGGCACCATCTATTGTTAGCGCGTCGCTGGAAACCCTGCGCCTGCTGCGTGAGAGCGGCGAGCTACGTGAGCGCTTGTGGAGCAACGCCAAGCTGTTCCGCGAGCTGATGAGCGAGGCAGGGTTTACCTTGGCCGGCGCCGATCATGCCATCATCCCGGTGATGTTGGGCGACGCCAAACTGGCCAGTGACTTTGCTGATGCCTTGCTGGCCCGTGGCATCTACGTGATTGGTTTCTCCTTCCCGGTGGTGCCAAAAGGCCAGGCGCGGATCCGCACTCAGATGTCGGCGGCGCACAGCGAGGAGCAAATCCGTCATGCGGTGGCCTCGTTCATTGAAGTGGGCAAAGAGCTGGGAGTGATCTAATGAAGGCACTTTCCAAACTGCATGCGAAGCCGGGCATCTGGATGACCGATGAGCCGATGCCTGAGCTTGGCCATAACGATCTGCTGATCAAGATTAACAAGACCGCCATCTGCGGTACCGACGTGCATATCTACAACTGGGACGAGTGGTCACAGAAGACCATTCCAGTACCTATGGTGGTTGGTCATGAGTACGCCGGCGAAGTCGTGGCCATCGGCCAAGAGGTACGTGGCTTTGAGGTGGGAGACCGCGTCTCCGGCGAAGGCCATATCACCTGTGGCCACTGCCGTAATTGCCGAGGTGGCCGCACCCATTTGTGCCGCAATACCGTAGGTGTTGGAGTCAACCGTCAAGGTAGCTTCGCCGAGTATCTGGTGATCCCTGCGGTCAACGCCTTCAAGCTACCCGATGAGATCAGCGACGACTTGGCCGCTATCTTCGACCCACTCGGTAATGCGGTGCACACTGCCCTGAGCTTCGATTTGGTCGGCGAAGACGTGCTTATCACCGGAGCTGGGCCAATTGGTGCTATGGCGGCGGCGATAGCTCGCCACGTTGGGGCGCGTCATGTAGTGATTACCGATGTTAATCCTTACCGCTTGGGGCTGGCTGCTAAACTTGGTGCTACCCGCACGGTGAATGTGGCCGAAGAGCGCCTCGAAGATGTGATGGCTGAGCTTAAGATGACTGAAGGCTTCGATGTTGGCTTGGAGATGTCGGGCGTACCTTCAGCCTTCAACACCATGCTTAACACCATGAATCACGGAGGAAAAATCGCCATGCTAGGTATCCCACCGAGCGATATGGCGGTGGACTGGAATCAGGTGATATTTAAGGGCTTGGTGATAAAAGGGATATACGGACGTGAAATGTTCGAAACTTGGTATAAAATGGCCAGCCTTATCCAGTCTGGCTTAGATGTCTCTCCCATCATTACCCACCATTATGCAATCGATGACTTCCAAAAAGGCTTTGATGTGATGCGTTCAGGTGAGAGTGGCAAAGTGGTGTTGAGTTGGTGAGGACCTGCTGTTAGAGAGTAGCGCAGGCGGTATCAGACTGTTCAGCCTGGGGTTTTGTGAGAGTTATTTGAGCGCGAGTACGCTGATGAAGTTGGGAGTTTTTAGTGAGCAAATTGAGTAAGTGTGAGTTTGAACATATGGGTGAAGGTGGTAAGTACCTAGAGTTAAACCTGCACTTACCAGGCGGCAGCCGCTCAGTATTTTTCAGAGCTCTTGGCGATACCACTCTTACTCCCAGTGCAGATGCGCTGTTATCGTATGGGTTACTACCGGCAATGGTCGACGCAGGTGGACAAACCTTGCATATTGCAGGGGAGGTTAGTGCCAAGTTACGGCGTTCTTTGCCTCAAATGCAGGACATCTACCACTGTTGGGATTCTCGTTTGAATCCCGTGGCTTGTGAATCTGAAGCAGTAGAGCGCAGTAGTAGCCAAGCTCGCCGAGTGGGTTGCTTCTTCTCAGGTGGGGCAGACTCGTTCTACAGTGTTCTAAAAAACAATGATGAGGTTACCGATCTCATTTTTGTTCATGGTCTGGATATTCCACTCGACAATACTGATCTTCGGAACAAGGTGTCGGCAAACTTGCGGGCGATTGCAGCTGAGCTCGGTAAAAACCTCATTGAAGTTGAAACGGATGCTCGTGCTTATATGGATGAACAAGTGGCTTGGGGCGAGTTTGGTCATGGGGCTGTATTGGCGACGATTGGTCACTTGCTATCTAGTCAGTTATCAAAAGTCCTGATTCCATCTACACACTCTTACCGAGACATGTTTCCCTGGGGCTCACACCCTCTGTTAGATCCGCTGTGGAGCTCTGAGGCACTTGAGTTTGTACATGATGGCTCGGAAGCAACTCGAGTAAACAAAATAGGACTAATAGCAGGCTCTGAAGTGGCCATGCGTCACTTGCGGGTTTGTTACGTGAACCCCGGCAGCTTGTATAATTGTGGACGTTGCGAAAAGTGTTTGCGAACCATGATCAATCTGCAAGTCCATGGCGCCTTAGAGAAATGTCAGACTTTTCCTGACTCGTATAGCTTTAAGCGTTTAAAAAGAACTACTGATGTAACAAATGACAACGTCAGATCTTTTGTAATAGAAAACATCGAAGAGCTTGCTCGAAACGGCAACAATCCTCAGCTTGAAAAACAGCTGGAACGTTTGCTCCAGCAAGCAGTTTGGCCCAAAGCCCTAGCGAAGTACTTCAAGCAAAAGAAACGAACAATGATTAATAATCTTAAAGGCGGTAACTAATGTCAGATGCTCAACTCGTAGCAGATTTTTTTAAGCAGAACTTCGCCGGTGAAGAGATTTATTATGTGACTAACCAAGGTAACGCTGGTGATGCGTTAATTGGCTATGGCGCGTTATCTTTCTTTGAACGTGAAGGTATTCGCTTTCACTTTGTGGAGTCTCCGCGTGACCCGGTGCTTGAAGGCAAGGTGGTGGTGTACGCGGGTGGTGGCTATCTGACAGATTTCTATCCTCACAACGCCGAGAACTTGTCATGGATGCGTCAGCATGCCAAGCATTTGGTCATGCTGCCTCAGACAACGCAAGGTTCGGAAGAGTTCTTGGCCAGCCTTGGCAGTGAAACTACCGTTTTTTGTAGGGAGCTAGTCACCTACGAGCATGTTCAAAAACACACTCAAGGCGTTGCGGTTCATCTTGTTCCTGATATGGCATTTTGTATTCCCGCAAAAGCCTTCGTTGAACAACAAGAGTTACAGTTTCCCCAAGTTTTTAAGAAGTTTATTAGCCAACGTAAACAGTTTGGTCGAAAGAGCTCGCGAACCGTGCGTGGCAAGTATCTATATCGCGCGTTTCGCCATGATCTCCGATACCGTAAGAAGGCCGCAAAGGCGGGTCACCCGAAGCGTTTGAATGCGTTTCGCTATGACCAAGAGGCGAGCGGAATATCGATTCCAGATGTGAATATCGATGTCTCTTACTCTATGCAGTTTGGGGTTAACTCGGCAGAGAAGCTGGAGTACACCTCGTTCAGATTTTTGAGCTTTATCAATAAGTTCGAAGAGGTCTACACCGATAGGTTACATGTGGCGATCGGGGCTGCTATGTTAGGCAAGAAGGTCTATCTCTACAGCAACAGCTACTTTAAGTGCCGCGCTATCTTTGAGTACTCGCTTCAGAAGCAGTTTCCTGATGTAGTGTGGATGGGAAGCGGAAATGACTAAAAACACCGTACAATCTCTATGGATTGGACCGTCACTGTCCAAGATCGAACAGCTCTCTATGCGTTCGTTTGTCCATCATGGCAATCCCTATCATCTGTACACTTACAACGATATTGACAATGTGCCTGATGGCGTTGTCGTTAAAGATGCTAATGAGATATTGCCTGAGCGTGAGATTTTCCGCGACCGTTCGGGTAGCTTAGGCGCTTTTTCTGATGTATTTCGATTCAAGCTACTGGAGAGCACCTCATCGTTTTGGGTTGATACTGATGTGGTATGCCTAAAGCCTTACGACTTCGAAGAGAGCGAAGTGTTTGGTTTCCAAGATGATGGCAGCGTTAACGGTGCGGTGCTGCGTCTGAGCAAGGATTCCGATGTATTGCGCGAAGCCCTTGATTATTGCGCACGTCCTAATGTCGTTCGCGACTACGACTCCAATAAGGTAAAGCGGCGTAAGTTGGTGCGCAAAATTAAACGCAGTGGGCTCTCTGATATTAGCTTTGGTGAGATTGGCCCAGATCTCATCACGAAGATCTTAAAAGATAAGGATTTACTGGCGACAGCCAAGCCGATTTATTACTTCTACCCCATCCATCATTCCTGCGCTAGAACCATTTTTTCTGAGAATGGAAAGGAGATGGCGAGCTTTCTTGAGCACAGTTATTCATTACATCTTTGGAATGAGATCTTCCGGCGGGAAGGGATCGACAAAAATGGCGACTTCTCCGCGAACTCGCTGATCGGTGCGTTGATGAAGAGGTATGCGGGATAGCGCGATGATTCAGGTTTATGTGATCAGCTTGGCTTCTTCGTTGGCGCGGCGTGAGAGTATTCAACGTCAGTTCAACGAGGCAGGTATCCGCTTTGAGTTCTTTGATGCCATTGATGGACGAAAGGACCCTCACCCGCTGTTTGAGCGACAAGATGTTGTGCTACGCAAAAAGCTGTGTGGGATCCCGCTGCTACCCGGAGAGCTTGGTTGTTTTGCTAGTCACTACTTGCTTTGGCAACGCTGCGTTGAGTTGAACGAGTCGATTGTCGTGGTAGAAGATGACGCCGAGTTAAAAGACACCTTCGCCAGCGCCCTACCTCACTTGACGGATTTGGCTAATAAGCACGGTTATGTCCGCTTGTTTGAGAACGAAACAACCCATCGTAAGCGTGTGCTGGTTGAACATTGGGACGACATCGGTAGCGACGTGGTGCGTTACCTAAAAGGGCCCGCCTCGACCCGGGCTTACCTGCTACACCCTTCTGCCGCAGAGAAGTTCCTTACCCATGCTGCCCGCTGGTACAAGCCTGTCGATGACTATATGGACGAGTTTTGGATTAATGGCGTGGAGTGCAAGGGCTTGGTGCCGGGTATCGTTAATGACGAAACCGACTTTGAGTCTGAGATCAAAGAGCAGGTGGTTGGCTACAAGGAACGGACACTGGCTGCTAAGATTGAGCGCGAGTGGTTGAGGTTAAAGTCTGACTTGCAGCGACTGGTCTTCAACCTCAGAAAGAGTCTCTAAGCTAGCACCTCAATGGCAGCGAGTGCTATCAAACTACTCGCTGCGCGAAAAGACTTCTTCTAGCTGTCGATAAGGCTTTCGATAGCTTTAGTCGCTTCCCTTACGACTGATTCGACCGACGGTACCGATCTATCCGGACTGTAAGCAACAAAGTGCGGCTCATACTTAGGCCAATAACGTTGCGGCAAGGTCGAATAGAACAGACCCAAGGTTGGCGTGTGGGTCGCCAGGGCGATGTTGCGCACACCGGTATCGTTACAAATCAGTAAGTCACACTTGTTTGCCATAAACTCGGTTAACGCATCGATAGACATAGTCTCTTGAGCACTTACGTTCTCACGCTCTAACAGCGCTTCCCAACCTGTTCTTTTCTCTTCAGGGTTCATGCCTTCGAGCAACACGAAGTTGAGCGATGGATAGCGCTCTGCCAGTTCACCAATCACCTGCTTGTATTGTTCTAGCGGATAGCACTTGCTTGGGGTGGAAGCTCCGGTGAAAAAGGCGATGGTATTGGTGTTGCCTTGATACTCCGGCAGCGCGAAGTCGAGGCGATGCGGTGGGAAATGCCCTAGGGTCACTAGCAGGTCCAATAGGGTTTCGGTTTCATATTTATAGACACTACGCTTTAGGCAGATGTCGTAGACCGGGCGGGTGATATCGCGCCTGGGGAAGGCCAGCTTGAGTTTCGCTTTAGCGAAGATGCTTAGCAAATGAGAGCGATTGGTCGCGGCCAGATCGAACAGAACATCCTGTTCTGGCAACGAGCGCAGATTGTTGAAGCGCTCCGATACTTTCTTGGTGCCTTGCTCGCCGTAGATGTAAAACACTTCGTCGACCAAATCGAGCGGTGCTCCTAGCTTGCTCTTGGCATCTAGACAGAGGGTGATCTTGGCATTCGGGAAGAACTTGCGCGCCTCCACGAAGAACGGCCGGGCGGCAATCATATCACCCAAGGCAGCGTGGCGGATAACCGCAATCTTGGTGATGGCTAAAGGGTCGAACTGGTCCTGCAGATATGCCTGAGCGCGTTTGCTCACTGATACGCCTTCGTCTACCCAGAGGTGTCTAGTCATAAATTAGTACTCTTTAGCTTTTTAATCTGTATACCGCTCAAGCCGGCGATTATAACGAAACTACTTACTGAGTGCTTCTGCTTTGTGGTGTTCCAAGGCTTGCTTGAAGAGACCAATGCCTGACACAGATGCTCATATTACAGCGTCGAGAGTGAACATAATATTTAACCAAAATCAGCGGATTACTCGATGCTGCAGGTTTGTTTCAGGCCAAGAATTGCTTTAGACTCGAAGCCTTATTTCCTCTGGAAACCCTAGTTCACGTAGCAAGGATGCGAAGTCACGTGGCTTAGATCTAACTCATAGCGAACTCTAACAATGAAAGCATGGATACCTGTAGCTGGATTGCTTGCCTATTCTGGCGCTGTATTTGCGGGCCCGGTCAGTGCCTACTTACCTGTTAACCTTGCTCCTGAAATGGAGCGCAGTGTTGAACGATTCTTACTCATCAGTGATGTGCCGGTTGTGAAACGGCCGATTGCAATTCGTGCTGTTGAAGATGCCTTGGAGATCGGTTGTGAGCGAGATGCAGGGCTGTGTGCTGAAGTCAGAGATATCTTGGCTCGCTACCAATCACGCGCTGGTGTGGCATGGGCGGAAACAGAGCTTAGTGTTTCCAATCACGATGATATGACCTTGTTTAATCGTCGTGGCGAAACCACCGATGACTGGTGGCATGGCAGTGTCGGTGGCTACTGGCGTGCCCATGACAATATACTGTTCAATCTAGGAATGGTCGCCTCGGATTCCAACTTTACCCCTGATGGCAGCTTTGTCAGCGTCGGCTTTGATACCTTCCAAATCGATGTCGGCTACAAGCCGCATTGGATCTCGCCAATGCGCGGCTCGGCGATGCTGCTGAGCACCCAGGCTGAAACCTATGCAACGGTGTCGTTCTCTAACGTGAGACCGATAGATTTATGGGGTGTGGGTTTTAACTATGAGCTGTTCTGGGGCCAGCTTTCGCACTCTGATCGTATTCGTTACGAAGATGGTTTTACCAGCGGTAAGCCCTATGTCGCGGGAATGCAGTTCTCATTAGAGCCATTTGACGGCGTAAGTATAGGTCTGAGCCGTATGATGCAGTACGGCGGCGGCGCCCGCGGCGGCGCTAGCATCAAAGATATCTTTAAAGCCTTCTTCGACCCATCGGGCACCGACAACCGTGGCGATGATTTGTCGATGGATGATGAGTTTGGTAACCAGCAGGTTGCGCTGTTCACCCGAGTAAACTTCAGCGGTAGTGTGCCATTCGCGATTTACCTAGAGTATGCCGGCGAGGATACTGCTAAGGGGTCAAACAAGCGTATCGGCAATGCTGCGCTTAGTGGCGGGATTGACTTCCCACGCGTGTGGCAGGACTTCGACCTTACCTATGAGTTCTCGCAATGGCAGGATGCTTGGTACGTGCATTCCATCTACTTGGACGGTATGACCAATGAAGGCACTGTGCTAGGTCACTGGGGAGCAACGCAACGCGTAATGGGTGATGGCGTGGGTGCCCAAGCCCATGAGTTATTCGTGGGTTGGCAATATTCCTCTCGTACGCGTTTTGACCTTAACTACAAGACTCTGCAAAACGAGAGCTACAGCCGAAATGATTATGTAAGAGCCCATTCTTTAACGTTGAAAGCCAGCCTGAAGCACGGTGGTTACCTGTGGGGTGGTGAGTTAATGGTAGGTAGAGATGTATTTGATGAAGACTATGCACGGCTGGGAGGCTTTGTAAGATGGTAGTGTCTAAAAAAGGAGCTCTTTTAGGTTCCCTGTTGTTGTGCTCGTTGCCAGCCATGGCCT
Source organism: Aliagarivorans taiwanensis DSM 22990 (assembly GCF_000429505.1). GTDB lineage: Bacteria > Pseudomonadota > Gammaproteobacteria > Enterobacterales > Celerinatantimonadaceae > Aliagarivorans > Aliagarivorans taiwanensis. The sequence goes on from NZ_AUBZ01000006.1 coordinate 76,379, forward strand.
ATGAGGTAAGTGTTGAGGCAGGTGCCAACTTGTATGCCATTAAGTACAACGAGGTCAAGGAAGACCCCAGCCATGACTTCAGCTCAGTAAAAGGAAGCGCACACGCCGGGATCGGTGTCTCGCGTGCGTTCTCTGACAAGCATCATTTGGGGATCCGCCTCGATGTGGATCGCTACGACGGTAACTGGTTTTGTGGTTTGCGTGCACTGGACTATCAGTACGCGTTTTCCAGCCGCTGGCGTGCTGGGGCGTTTATTGGTGCGGCCAGCTATGATTACCGCCTGCCTGCCTACGGCCTTTACTATGGCGCGACGTTGGAGAGAAGAAACTTTCTCACCGAGAACCTGAGTCTGGTGCTGGATGTGAAAAGTGGCGATACGCTTACCCGCAACCGCCGCACTGAGGAGGGTGACCGTCCTAGTGAGCGGCCCGATATCTTCGTTGACATCTTGTCTGGCGGCATCTCACTGCGTTACCACTTTTAGGCCGTTCAAAGAGAATAGGCTGTTAAAGAAAACGTTTGGCTAGCGAGCCCACCAAGGAATCGGGCTCAAAGCCAGCGTTTTTATCTACGCCACGCTTTCTTAATACCTCATTCCAAAGGTGCACCGCGTAGCTGTTCTCCAGCAAGGCATTTAGTTGCTGAGAACCTTTGCTAAACATGGCGGCGGCGCTGCTATGGTGAATCGGGTAAAACGCACTAAACGGCAGGGCTTCATCGAAGCGTTGCTGATGCTTCAAGATACTGGTTATCAGCTCTGGGCCGGTTTCCCCAAAGCGCACATTCCGATACTGGTTTTTAAACTGTAGCTTGCGCTTGATTTTATTTCTGGCGGTGCGGCGTGAGTCGTAGGGCTGAAGCTTGCTAGGGTGAGAGCAATACTCACTCATAGTGGTAAGTAAGCTGTCATTATTGGCGAGTCTTAACACGGCGGTGTTTGCCTTGTCATCAGACTCCAGGCCAAACACGTTATCTTGGCTGAAATCGAAAGGCTTCAAACACACCATATCGGTGTCCACCCAGTAGCCATCAGTTTGCTGCAGTAGCGAGATTCTGAACAGATCTGAAAATGGCGCGAAACTTCCTTTTACGTGCTTGAATACTTTGCTCTCATCTAGAATGGTGTTGGCATCTTTGATCTCTACGCCGTCGGGCACATTCTTCACGTCTTGATAAACGTAAAGTACAAAGGGCATACCGTTGGCGATGAACGAGGCCAAAGACAATTGCTCTACCTTGGAGAGGCTAGAACCAATCCAGAGAGACTGCGCATAGGGAGGGGTCATCAATGACGAGTATCCAAGCAAGCTTTATACGATTACGATACTGTTTAACCTATTAACTACGGCTAGGTTTCAGTTTGTTAATTTCAGGGAATCTAACATGCAGACAAGTGTCTAACAAGCTCGCGGCGCCATTTAGCGAACATCGAGCTGTGGCTATAAATAATAGTATCACTCGATGTGTTTGATTATTCACCGTTCAAGTAATATTTCTCTAACTGGGCTAAATGCGTCTCCAGTAAAAAGTGTTTCTCGGCGCGTGTTTTCAAACCAGCGGCTAACGCGAGTTTGTCATCATCGGCGATAAGCTTCTCCAATGTTGTGGCGATCTTGGCGGGGTTATCAAAAGGTACCGTGAGTGCGGGATTATCGAGTAGCTCTGGAATTGCCCCGCTATCAGCGCCAAGCACAACCCGCCCTGCCATCATCGCTTCAATGGCGGTTAAGCCAAAGGCTTCCTCTTTAGACAATAGGCAAACCACATCCATAACGGACAGCATGTTGTGAATGTCCTTGCGAAAGCCCGGTAAATGCACGCGCTGTGCTAAACCATATTCGGCAATCTTATCTTTGAGCATGCCTAGCGTTGTCAAATCAGCCCCCTGATCCGCTTGCAAGCCACCAACGATCAATAGATGGGATTGTTCATCACCGTGTTCCACAAGCTGTTTGAATGCGTCCAATAGCTGTAGTTGCCCTTTGCCCGGGTCGATACGCCCTAAGGTCCCAATGACTGGGGCGGTATCTGGTAAGCCGAGTTCGCGGCGTAATCTGAGTACATCTCCTGTGGATAGCTCCGCGGGCGGTGGCGCGGTGCCTAACCAGAGTCGCGCAATTTTAGTGGGATCAATTGGCAGGTTCTTGAGGTTTTTGGCTTTGGTGAACTCACTGATCGACAGTAGCTGGTCCACATGGCGATACACCCAGCGATGGAAAAGGTCACGCTTGCTACTGCTGCCCCCCATGTGCTCGGTAAATATCACTCTACGTCTATGTAGGCTATCGAGCAGTGCTGCCAACAGCAGATCCCCTGACTTGTGGCAATGCATCAGCTGACATTGCTGGCGATTCAGCCAGCGATTAATTGCGCTAACCGCGAGCAGTGCTTTGGCTTTGGAGGCGAAGGTGAACACCTTAAAGCCTTGTTCGCGCATGGCCTTATCGACGGGGGTGCCTGCTAGGCATATGCCAAGAACTCGCCAACCGCGTTGTTGGAACTGAGTACCCATTCGGATGGGGTACATTTCCAATCCGCCCCAACCTTTACTGAGACAAATATGTAATACGCTGTGATTTGACATGAATTAAGGGGATGATTTCCTAGCACAATTTTATGCGCCACAGTGTATACCTAAACTTATTGCTAATCCTGTACTTTGAGTGCTCGAGTGGCCAGCTTTAGGGAGTGAGGCTCAAGAATTGTCGCGTTATCGTGCTGCCACATATAGATAGCCCGCCAGATCTTGCTATAGTTAGCGCTAAGAAATTGAAAAAGGGAGTTTTATTGCGTGCTGCGAGGCTTATGGATTGGCCTGGGGCTGTGGCTGGTAATCAGCACACAGGCTCTTGAAGCGAGAACCTACCGAGTACTGGTACTCAATGCCAATCAAGCCGGGGTGATTTGGGATGCCCAGTTTGAGGAAGGCCTTAACCATGGCATGGGACAGGCCGATCTGTGGTTTTATCACCACCGCATCCAATATGTTGATGAGGCTTTTACCGAGTTCCGCCGTGCTCAGGAGCAGCAACTCAACGAGTTGATGCTCTACTACCAATTCGACTATGTAGTCACGCTAGGCGACTACGCACTCCAGCTTGCTACGCACTCACAAGGCTTTAGAGACTATCAGTACCCGGTGATCGCCGCGGTTCGCTCTGAGTTTTCGGTCAGTGATCCCATCGACAATCAAAGCATTATCGTGGTTCAGCAAGCGCTGCCGCTGGCTGAGAATCTAGCGCTGTATCATCAGCTTCTTCCCAACTTGCATACCCTGCACCTGCTGGTATCCACAGGCCCCACTGGCGAGGCCTTAGGGCGACGCTTCACCGAGCTCGCTGAGCAGCAAGGTTTAGAGGTTAAGCTGTGGACAGAAGCGGATTATGAAGAGCTTAAAGCCCATGCCTCTACCATGACCAGCGGTGAGGCGATTGTATTTGCCGTCTTCCGTGAGCATGTTGCCGAAGGCATCGCGCTCAATAGTCACAATATGGAGAGCCTTGCGAGCCTGGCGCGGGTGCCCTTGTTTAGCTTGTCTGAGCTGCCGATTGGGGTAGGAGCGCTGGGGGGTAAGGTAATCCGTGCGTCGCGAATTGGCGAACAGACCTCGGTTATCTTGAACAAGTTACTACAAGGCCGAGACTTCCGGCGGGTGGGCCAGAGCGACGCGGAGCAGGCAGAGTTCGTGTTTGATTCCCAACAGCTTAAGCGCTGGGGGATCAGCCGCTCACAGCTACCAGAAACAGCTCGCTTGGTGAATGATACCGCCCAGCCTGGCTTCACCGTGGCACAAATTGGTTTGTCACTGAGCGGTTGGGGGCTGGGCGTTTTATTGTTACTGCTTTGCTTGCTGTTGTGGCTGCGCGTAAAACGCAAACACAAGCGTTTGCAAGAGGCGCTAGCGCGCTGGGAGGCTGGCTTTAACCGCGCCCATCAAGCGATGGCGCTGCTCGATGCGGATGGCTTGGTGATTAAACACAATAGTGCGATGCAGCGCTTACTGGGTGGTGAAGAGCGCATTGCAGACGGTGACCATTTTCTTGAGCATCTGCGCTGGCCTGATCGCATGCGCTCAGGATTTTCTGAGCAGTTTACTAAAGCCTGTCAGGGCGAGTTGGTGCTTTACTTTGGGCAGTTTGCCTACCATCAGCAGCGGCGTTTATTGGATATCAGTTTTACGCCAAAGTTGGACAGCGGCTATCGAACCGAGAGTGTATTGCTGGAAGTGCGTGACTTAGACCAGGTGCAGGTACAGCAACAAGCCCTGACCGAGAGTGAGGAGATGTATCGCCACCTGTTCGATAGCAGCCCAGCGATGCTATTCATGGTTAATCCGCTAGGGGTGATTTGCATGGCCAATGAAGCCTTCGCCAATCATCTCGGCTACTCGCGGCAAAGCATTGAGCTGCTGCAGCTACGTGGTCTGTACATCAGTGAGAAAGAGAAGCATTGCCTACCCAAGTACTTGCTAAAGCTTGGCCAGCAACAACAGGTGCAAACCCGCGAGGTGGCCTACCATCACCGTGACGGTGAGGAGTATTGGTTCCGCGAGAGCGCATTGTCGCTGCCCGATCGCGGCTTAGTGCTGTTTGTCTGTGAAGACATCACCGTTGCCAAGGCAATGCAGCATGACCTTAACTTCCATGCTAACTACGATGCGCTCACTGGGATCTATAACCGTGGCTACTTAGAGCGCCACCTGCAGCGCTTGCTGGACCACTCCGAACAACAGCAGCACGCGATGCTGCACCTCGACCTGTCTCAGTTTAAGGTAATTAACGACAGCTTTGGCCATGGCAGTGGCGACCAAGCCCTTCAACAAGTGGCGCGGGTGCTACAGCATCATCTACCGGAAAACGCGATCGTCTCGCGCCTTGGCAGCGACGAGTTTGGCATGATATTGACCGACGTAGATCAAAAACAAGCGGTCACTATTGCCGAAGAGCTGCTAGCCAAGTTGCAAGACACCCACTTTGTGCGTGACGAACGCATGGTCAGCTTTGGCGGCTGCCTGGGGCTTACCATGTTTGATCGTGAGTCCGGCGCCAGCGTGCAGAGCATTATGGCGCAAGCCGACAACGCTTGTTTCTCGGCCAAGGCGCTGGGGCGCAACCGGGTGTTTATCTTCCACGACGAGGCGCAGGAAATCCAACACCGCCAAGGTCAGGTCGCCTGGGTATCACGTATCCAAAAAGCGCTGCGCGAAGACCGTTTTATCCCCTATGCCCAAAAAATCGTACCAGTCAGTGGCCCGAGTGAAGACTACCTGCACTACGAAGTGCTGATTCGGATGATCGATGAAGAAGGGCGGATCGTGCCGCCTGGCCTGTTCCTGCCTGCGGCAGAAAACTACAACTTAATCGATCAAATCGACCGCTTGGTTATCACCAAAACCCTGTTATGGTTAAGCGAAACCCCTAGCCACGTGGCCCGGCTAAACATGTGCTCCATCAACCTCTCGGGCCACTCGCTTGGCAACAGTGATTTCATCAACTGGCTGGTTGATTACTTACAGCAAAGTGCACTGCCGCTGAACAAGCTCTGTTTTGAAACCACCGAAACCGTGGCCATCGCCAACCTACAAGTTGCCACCGACTTCTTTAATCGGGTACGTGCCTTGGGTTGCAAGGTGGCGCTGGATGACTTCGGCTCCGGGTTATCGTCGTTTGGTTATATTAAGAGCCTGCCCATCGATTACCTGAAGATCGACGGTATGTTCGTGCGTGATATTGCCAACGATGCCCAGGATGCTGCCATTGTGCGCAGTATCCACCAACTGGCGGAGACGCTCGGTAAACAGACCGTTGCAGAGTTTGTTGAAGATGCTGAAAGCCTGGCAATTCTCCAGGAAATCGGGGTCGATTATGCGCAGGGCTACTACTTCGGCAAACCAACGCCAATGGACATGTTGGCCCTGTCCTAAGTCAATCAGCAACAATGAGCAGTTACTTGTGTGGATGGGTATCAGGTAAACTTAGGCAAATTTTCGTTTAAGACCGACACGTGCAAGCTAATACCGTACCTGTGTTTATTGATGGCGAGACCTCGATCTCGCTACTTGACTGCCTCCCGGCTAACCTAAATTGGCAAGCCGTAGCGGCCCTTCCTGACAGTGGCTTTTGCTTACAGCTCGCTGGTGATGCGTTGTGCCTGCGCTGGTGTGATGAGCCCAAAATGGCGGGTGTGCAGGTCGATTTCGTCGCCGGGCGCAGTGCCCACCGCCGCCACTTTGGTGGCAACGAAGCGGTGGCACGCGCGGTTGGCGTGAAAAAGGGCGCCAGACCTAGCGTAATTGACGGCACCGCAGGCTTGGGGCGAGATGCCTTCGTGCTGGCTAATCTCGGCTGTCAGGTGCACATGTTGGAGCGGGTGCCGATGGTCGCGGCCTTGCTGGCGGATGGTCTGCGTCGGGCACTGGCCGATAGCCAACTGGGTGAATGGGTGTCACAGCGAATGAGTCTGGAGTTTTGTGCCCACGACCAAGGGCTCGATCCGCAGCGCCACAGCGCTGAGGTGGTCTATCTGGACCCGATGTACCCTCATCGCAAGAAGAGCGCGCAAGTTAAAAAAGAGATGCGGATGTTTCAATCGCTGGTCGGCGCCGACGAGGACGCCGATGCATTGCTTGATAAGGCCTTAGCAGTAGCGACTAAACGGGTGGTGGTGAAACGACCTTCCTATGCAGAGCCTTTAGCAGGGCGGAAGGGCAGCGCCACCGTAGATACCAAAAGCCATCGTTTTGATATCTATTTAGTCAGTAGCGGCAATTAGCCATCTCTATGTAACAAATGGGAAATATAGTGAGGTTGATCAATATTTTAGCTATGCGAATATTGAAAACGCTTGCAGAAATAAAGGGCTATCGAGTAGATTAGCCACGTTGTCCTAAGGAAAGGATAACTTGGAAAGATATAAGATCTGACCTTTGTTGACCGACAGAATTAAAAAGAGAAGCGTTGAGCTTCTCTTTTTTTTGGCCGCGATTTAGTTACGCAATGTATCTTGGGTGTTACAAGGCGCTGCCCATTTTCACGTAGGGCACATCCTCTTTGAAGAAGCGCTCGCTGATCACCTTAAAGCCATGGCGCTGATAAAAGGCGATGGCGCTTTCGCGGGCGTCGAACCACAGCTGCTGTGCAGCATGCTGTTTCGCCAACTGGCGCATATGGGTCAACATTGCGCCGCCATAGCCGCGCGATTGATGCTCGGGCAAGCAGGCAAACTTGCGCAGCCGCATCTTGTTGTCACTTAAATACAGCGAGGCGACGATCACCAGCTGTTGATCGATATAGCCGCCCAAGTGCAGCCCCTGCTCATCTTCCGGTACCCGGCAAAAATCCAGCGGGTAGTCTGGCCATAGCACCTGATGGCGAATGGGTAGGGTCTGTTCGCTGGTGATGGAACGTATCTCAATCATGGGCGTAGCTGACTCAGTGCGTCGATGTTTAGGGCTTGCTGATAATCGACCCCTTCCACGGCAAAGCCATTGAGCCTTTCAAAGCTTTGGCGGTAGCCGGCGTAGTCGGTTGTTTGCTTGAAGTTCTCGGGCGTGATGCTGTTATACAGCTGGTCTATCTGCGATTGCACCTCGGCCGAGAGCTCCCAATCATCGATGCGGATCTGTCGCTGCTTATCGGTAACCGCTTGTCCATCAGCGGGATAGAGTCGCTCGCTGAACAGTCGGTAGGCCTGCTCGGTACACTCTTCATGTAGACCTTGTTGCTTCATCACCTTGTAGAGCAGTGCGATATACGGTGACATCACCGGGATGTAGACGCTGGCCTTGGTCACCAGGGCCTTGCACACACAGGCATAGGCGCTGCCGCCGACGCTGTCTTGTAGCTGTTGGTTGAGCGCATCGGCCGTGGCATGCAGATGCTGTTTAGCGTAGCCAATGGTGCCTTCGCGGTAGATGGCCGAGGTGCGCTCTGGGCCAATGTAGGAATAGGCGATGGTATTGGCGCCCTCTGCCAGTACCCCCGCCTGTTGCAGCTCTTCCATCCAGAGCTGCCAGTCTTCGCCTCCCATTACCTTGGTAGTGGCGTCAATCTCCTGCGCGTTAGCGACCTCAACGGTTTGTTGCTCTAGCTGCTGCTGCTCGAGGTTGATGCTGTAGCCAGTTAGCGGCTCGCTGGTAGTTTTTAGCACCGATTGCCATTGGCCCGATTCGGTGACACGACGGCCAGTGGCAAGGCTGTAGATAACCAGGTCGATCTTGCCGCCAAACTCGCGTTTGATGTAGTCGATAACCTGTTTGCGGGTGTCTGCTTGAAAGGCGTCTGCGACGAAGTTCTTGGCGATTAGCCCTTTCTCTTCAGCCAGCTGCTTAGCGTAAATGTTGTTGTACCAACCTGCCGTGCCTATGCCGCGCTCGCTTGGGCCCCTCTCAAAGGATACGCCGATGGTATCTGCCCCACCCGCTTCACTTAGCACCAAACGCGAAGCCAGGCCAAAGCCCGAAGACGCGCCGAGGATTAACACCTTCTTGGCACCACTGATTGCTGGCTGCTGGCGTATATAATTGGCTTGCTGTTGCAGATAGGCTTGTAGGCCCGGTGGATGGCAGTTTCTGGCTACATTGCCCTTCAGTTGAATGTCCAAAGCAAACTCCGGTAATGGGAAACCCCGTCAGTATACCGAAGCTTAGCGCCTGATGGACAATACCTCGCAGGGGGTTTTGCGTTGACGCTGGTTTTCTCTTAATGCGTTGTCTGCTTGGTAGAACAGCAGGTTGCGATCATCCGATTTTTTCTTGTAGGCACAGCCCAGACTCAGGCCGGTTCTCTCGCTGCTGTTAAGCCGGGCGATCTTGTTTACCAGACCGAGTTGGTCGAGCATTTCACTCTTGCCCAACTGGTGGCTGACGATGGCAAATTTATCGCCACGGATGCGGAACACCTGGGCTTTGTTCTTGAACACCAGCTCCATGGTGTCGGCAACCAAGCAGATCAGCTGGTCGCCTTTCTGGTGCCCCTCAGTCTCGTTAAGCTGGCGTAGCGAGTTGATATCAGCCAGCGCTAGACAAAGCGTCTCCTTACCGTTTTGCTGGTTGAGAAACTCCTCAAAGGCAAAACGGTTGCTTAGGCCAGTTAAGGGGTCAAGGCGCGCTTGCTTACGTTCATTCTCTAGCTTTTGCTTCACGTCTTGGCTGAGCAACTGCCAACGCCGGTATTGCTGTCCCAAACCAAGTGTAAACACCATGACACCAAAAGAGGCGAAGCCAATGCCCTGCATCTCCGACAACTGCGGGCTCAATCCCAAGCCACTGGAGAAGGGGCTAAACAGACAGCTAATTGCCAGCAGCCAGAAAACAAAGCTGGCGGCGAACACCTTGGCATAGGGCTTACGCAGGTAGCAGGCGAGCGCAATGATCCAGGCGCCGATAGCGCCGGTAAGCAAGCGCATAAATTGGCTGATAGTGGCAAACCAAGCCGGATACTGGCTGTACAGCGCCATCGCCACAATACTGGCCAGCGGTAACAGCAGCAGGCTGTAGCCCACTAAGGGCATCTCTTTGCCGGGTTTGAGGTAGCTGTTGAACATGAGCGCGCTGAACAGCGGCAAGCTCAGGCTGAGCAGGGGGTAGAGCTGCATCGAGTAGAGCGACAACATACTGCGCTCTAACTCGAAGCGGGTGACGATCAACGCGGAGAACACCAAGATAAACAGCCCGGAATGGACAAAGCGCCATTGCCGCTCCAGCCCGGCCAGAACCAAGTGGTAGAGGGCAAATACTAAGATGCCGCCCAAGCCCAATGAGGTTAGCCCGAGTCGCCAGCCTTGGTACTTGGCGAACTCGCTCTCGGGTTGCATCGAGATATCCGGTTGACCGGTATAGAAGGGGGAGTAAACGCGCACGATCAACCAGTATCCGCCAAGGGTTGGGGTGTCGATGGTTGCTGCGTAAGAAAATGCGTGTGGGGAAGGCTTGCTGTAGCCACTGGCTCGATGGTAGAGCTGGTTGGCTTCGGAGAACAGGTAGATATCGGCTTTTTGCAGCATGCTGCCATCGATGTTGACCAGCCAGTGATCGGGCTCGTTGATCACGATTTGCTTAACCAGCCAATAGCTTTGATGTTCAGGGGTGACCTGCTCGACCTGGGTTAGCCCTTCTAGCCAATCCGGAATACTAAGGTAGCGGTTAGGTAGAACCTGGCTGTCCTTGGCGACATATACCCGCAGGTCAGACTCGATCAGGCTACCGGCCCATGCCATGCTGCAAGTTAAAATCCAGATCCCTAGCAGTCTTAGCATCCGCCCTCCTTTGCTATCGACTTAGTTCAGCATACCCCAAGCCCTGAAAAAAGATAAGCAAGGCCGAAGCCTTGCTTAGATGGAGGGTTAAGGTAGGGGTCTAGCTACCTACACCGCATTCCATACATGCGTCGATCATTTCAGGTCCTAGATGCAGTTTAGCATTTAGGTCGCGAAGTGCAGTGCGAACACCCTCTTCGATAACCGGATGGTAGAACGGCATATCAAGCATCTGCGCCACAGTCATCTGGTTTTGATGCGCCCAAGCCAGCAAATGTGCCAAGTGCTCGGCATTCGGGCCAATGATCTCTGCACCTAGGAAGCGACCGGTGCCCTGCTCACCATAAAGATGCGCCAGACCTTTGTTTACCAACATCACGCGGCTACGGCCCTGGTTTTCAAAGCTGACTTCGCCCACTTCAAAACAGCCGCATTTACCCAATCGCTGCTCGATTTCGCGGAAGCTCTCACCCACCATGGCGATCTGCGGGTCGCTGAATACTGCAGCGATCGAGGTGCGGCGCAGTCCGGCGCGGATATCATTGCTTGGACGACCGGCGTTATCACCAGCAATCTTGCCTTGGTCGGCGGCTTCATGCAGCAAAGGGATCTGGTTGCTGGCATCACCGGCGACAAATACGTGCGGTAGCGAGGTTTGCATGGTGTATTTGTCAGCGACTGGCACACCGCGCTGGTCTAGCTCAATCGACAGGTTTTCCAGGCCGATATTATCCACATTCGGGCGACGGCCAGTGGCAGCTAGCAGGTAGTCCACCTTGGCTTCTTGGTACTCGCCCTGCTTGTCTTGATAGCCGAGCAGCACTTTATCGCCATCGCGTTGGATCTTCTCAACCTTGGCGTCGCTGTCGAGGTAGAACTCTTCGCCATAGGTCTTGTTGGCGTAGGCCAGCAGCTCTGGGTCGCTGAGCGGCCCGACAACACCACCCACACCGAACATCAACACTTTTACGCCAAGGCGGTGAAGGGCTTGGCCCAACTCCAAGCCAATCACGCCTGGGCCAAATACGGCAACGGATTCCGGTAGGGTATCCCAATCAAACACGTCATCGTTTACCACCAGACGGTCACCCAGCTCTTGCCACGGTGCCGGATAGCTTGGACGTGAGCCAGTGGCAATTACCACTCGTTCGGCGGTAAGCGTCGATACTTGGCCATCTGCTGCGGTGATTTCCAGCGTGTGCTCATCAACGAAGCGGGCGCGGCCATCGATGCGATTATCGCTTGGAATGCTATCTACCGATTCCAGTACAAAGCCCACAAAGCGGTCGCGTTCACTTTTAACCCGTTGCATCACCGCGTGGCCATCGATTTCAGGCTTGCCGAGGTTTACCCCAAAGGCGGCCGATTTCTCGTACTGGTGAGCATTCTCTGCTGCAGCGATCAACAGCTTGCTTGGCATACAGCCAACCCGTGCACAGGTAGTGCCGTAAGGGCCGGTCTCGATCATTACTACAGAGTCACTGTGCTCTTTGGCTGCGCGGTAGGCCGCCAAACCAGCGGTGCCGCCACCAAGGATGGCTACTTTGACGTCGAATTGAGAGGGGGCAGTCATGTTGTTCTCCTGATTACAGCCACCCCGATTAGGACCGGGGCGGGCTGCTTATCTTTCATTTAGGCCAAGTGTTGCTCAAGGTCATCGCTACCGCCGATGTGGCGGCCATCGATGAACACTTGCGGTACGGTGCTGCGACCGCTCAGTGCTTTTAGGCTTACGCTGGTAGCGTCGCTGCCCAGTACGATTTCTTCAAAGCGCATGCCTTTGTCGTGCAGCAGTTGCTTGGCCTTGGCGCAGAATGGGCAGCCTGGCTTGGTAACAATGCTGATAGCCGATGGCTTGGCGGCCTCTGGGTTCAGGTAGTTCAGCATGGTATCGGCATCGGAGACTTCGAATGGGTCGCCCGGTACGTCGGGCTCGATGAACATCTTGTCGATAACACCATCTTTAACCAGCATCGAGTAGCGCCAGCTGCGCTTGCCGAAGCCCAAGTCGGCTTTGTCGACCAGCATGCCCATGCCATCGGTAAACTCGCCGCTACCATCAGGGATAACGGTAATGTGTTCGGCTTCTTGGTCGGCCAGCCATGCGTTCATCACGAAGGTGTCGTTCACACTCAGACAAACAATGTCATCTACGCCGTTTTGCTTGAGTACATCTGCCAGCTCGTTGTAACGTGGCAGGTGAGTCGATGAACAGGTTGGGGTGAATGCACCAGGTAGCGCAAATACCACAACAGTTTTGTTAGCAAATAGCTCGTCGCTGCTGATATCTACCCAGCTATCGCCTTCACGGGTATGGAATACAACCTGTGGTACGCGTTGTCCTTCTTTATTCTCTAGCATCTTGTGACTCCTAGTGGTGAGTAGCTTTCGTTTGATGGTGTTAGTATCCGATAAACCGAACGATAGGTAAAAAAGGTTGTTTTTATCGGTTTGATAGCTACTGCTAATTAAATGCTGCGTGCTGGATTCGGATACAAAGATACAAGCAAGGGATTAGTGGCGAGATCCATGAACAGTGATTTCAACAGAATATGTCGATCAGCCACTGCATAAATGTTGTTGCACCATGATAATATCCCTAGTGATTTCATGTGAATGGTCGCAATATCACAACCGGAGAGCGCTCTATGCATAGCACCACCAGTCAGTCGCAAGGCTTGCTGCATTTCAGGTTATCGCTTAACCAGTCTTTCGCTATCGGCACCCTGAAGGTGCGAGAGATTGTGCCATGCATGCCGCTCACACCACTGCCGCATTCGCACCCTAATGTGTTGGGCTCAACCTCGCTGCGTGGGCTTACTCTGTCGGTTATCGACCTACCTGCCGCCGTGGGCTACCGTCCGATTACCCCCGAAGAGCGCCAGAGTTGCTCGATTATCGTGGTGGATGTGTGCCGTCAAACTGTGGGCTTTATGGTGCGCGGTATCGATAAGATCACCGAGTGCCGTTGGGACGATATTGATTCGGTGCCCGCCTCGGTAGGACGCAATGCCTTTATCTCCGGGGTGACCCGCAGCGACGACAAGCTGATTCAGCTGTTGGATATTGAGATGCTGCTCGAATCGATCTTCCCCGATGAGTTCATTCAGGACGATATCAGTATCAGCCTGGCCGACCAAGCGATGCTTAGCCGCTGCGAGATCTTGCTGGTGGATGACTCGCCCACCGCTCGTCGCCAGCTAAAGCGCGCCCTCGATAGCATTGAGGTGAGCTTCCATATGGTGGACAACGGCCGCCATGCGCTGGAGGTCATGGAACAAGCGGCAGCCGATGATAAGCCCATCCAAATTCTGGTGAGCGATATTGAGATGCCCGGCCTGGATGGCTACGAGCTGACCTTTGAGGTGCGCTCAAATCCCAAGCTGGCCGATGCCTTTATTATCCTCCACACCTCGCTGTCGAGTGAGATCAGCGTCGATCGCGCCAAACAGGTGGGAGCCAACGACGCCCTCACCAAGTTCAATGCCCCTGATCTAATCGCCGCGATGTTGCAGGGTGCCGGTAAGTTTAAAGTGGGTGATGCCTCGCACGAGGATATGAGTGAAACTCAGGAAGAGATCGACAAACTGATCTAACAGCGTTTGCTAAGCTTTCAGATATAATCCTCTATATGGCTTAGCCGTGCATAAATTACTGTGCGTATTGGTGTTGTTACTTGGCTTTGCGAGTCTCCCCGCCAAGCCATTCAGCGTTGCCACCGAGCAGTGGCAGGACTACTCCAACAGCGACCTGACAGGGTATTACTTTTCCATCCTCAATCGCGTTTTTCCTGAGCGTGAGTATGAGGTCCGCTTTGTCCCTTATCTGCGCAGTATCGCGCTGGTACAGCATGATGCGGTGGATATGGCGATGGGGATCTCGCCGGATGCCATCCCGGAACAGTTCTGTTCCCCCTACCTGGTTGGCTTGGAGACCGCCGATCTTGCGATTAGCCAAGAGCTAGCCGAAACTTGGTCGGGCCTTGATGATTTGAAAGGCAAGCGGGTATATGGACGGCTTGGCTATGACTGGGCCGATACCCTGCCGGCAACCGCTGATTACCATGAGCTAGCCGACTTAGCAGTAATTCTGAAGCTACTGAATGCTCAGCGTATTGATGCGGTAATTGACTATCGAATGGATATGGAAATTGCGTTGCAACAGGGTAACCTGGGTCAAGGCTTTGTGTTTGTCGATAACGTGGTTGAGTTCCCTATCCACTTTTGTTTTTCACTAAGCGAGCTTGGTCAGCAACTGCGCAGGCAGTTTGAACGTGAAATGAAAGTTCTCATCGACAGTGGCGAGCTACGACAGATCATGATTGATACTCTTAGTTCTGATATCGAGTATCCCTATTAGCCCTTGCGGCGGTTATCGTTAACTTCACTTTTCTTCCTGCTGTGACGCCGTTACACTGCGCTTTTTTAGGGCAACGGAAGATATACATTGATGCTGGGACATCTCGATAAGATGCGAGTGGAGCTGGACTCGCCGGTAAATTACTTTATGCGCTTAGACGAGCAGGAAGTTCCCCTCAATGACTATCTGGGGAAGACCGTTCGCTTCGAGTTCAAGCAGGCGATCCACTGCAGCGCCTGTGGCAAGAAAACCAAGAAAAGCTACTCTCAGGGCCACTGCTTTGTGTGTATGAAGAAACTGGCCCGCTGCGATATGTGCATCTTGAAGCCAGAGACCTGTCATTTCGCGCAGGGTACATGCCGCGAGCCTGAGTGGGGAGAGCAGCATTGCATGATCCCCCACTATGTTTATCTATCCAACACCTCCGGGCTTAAGGTAGGGATTACCCGCGAAAACCAACTGCCTACTCGCTGGATTGATCAAGGGGCCACCCAGGCCTTGGCGATTGCTAAAGTGAGCAGCCGCCATGTGTCTGGTTTGCTGGAGATCGCCATTGCAGAGCACGTGGCAGATAAAACCAACTGGCGGGCCATGCTCAAAGGAGAACAGGTGGATATCGATCTATCCGCCGAAGCCGATCGCTTGCTGGAGACGGTTGCCCCGGCCATCGAGCAGATCACCCTGGAGCGCGGCGCAGAGGCGATTGAGCTGTTGGCGCAGCGCGAGAATGTGGCCATTGATTACCCGGTGCTAGAGTATCCGAGCAAGATCACCAGCTTTAACCTCGATAAAGCCCCCTTGGTAGAAGGCACCCTCATGGGTATTAAAGGGCAATATTTGCTGCTGGATACCGGCGTGATCAATATTCGCAAGTTCAGCAGCTATCAAGTAGAGTGGCAGTGCTAGAGCACGCTTCGTTTGCTCGATATGCCCATTGACTGAGCAAACAGCGCCGCGACAGGCGCTTAAAATCGATTTCGCCGGCAACTGTCACGTTTCGGTCATGCTGGTTATCTAGGATAGCCAGCGTTTTATTACCAACCAACTGAGTCTAACTACGCACATGTGTTCGGATAGTCACGCCTTAGTCGCCCATCTGCATCAGCAACACTCTGCCTTGCTGCGCATGTGGTGGGTGCACTGCGACTCCCATCCGCACAATGGTGACGAGTGCCACACCTGTCAGGCTTTCGGGCAACTGCAGCTTCAATTGTTGGGGCTTGCGGTGGTGCTGGCTGCTTGCGATGAACGGTGTGAGTTTGTCGCTCTGCAGCTGGCCCGCTATACCTATACCGCTGCCTATTTTCGATTATCACGGGCGCCACCCCCCTCCTTGTAAGTTATAACGTTTTACTCTTATTTAACTAACAAGGATTCACAATGAAACTTACGACTATTGCTGCCATCAGCGCAGCCCTTTTCAGCGCGGCTTCAGTTGCGGCGGGTCACGGCGCTCACCAACATGGTGTGGCGGAATTATTGCTAGCCAGCGAAGGTGATGAGCTGGAGCTGCAATTCCACAGCCCTGCTGACAACCTGGTGGGCTTTGAGCATGCACCGCAAAACGCTGAGCAGCGAGTGGCTATCGAACGCGCAATGACCTTGTTGGCAAATCCTGCCACCTTGGGCCTGCCTGCGGCGGCCGAGTGTGAATTAGAGAAAGTAGAAGCGGAATGGGGTGAGCTCACTATTGCCGCTGCCGAGCATGATCATCATGACGGCCACGACCATCATGATCACGACGACCACGATCATCATGACCATGACAAGCATGATGACCACGGCCATCATGACCATGATAAGCACGATGACCACGATCATCATGACCATGATAAGCATGATGACCACGACCACGAGCATGGCCATGCCGATGTTGCCTACCACTACCATCTTCACTGCCATCACCCGGAGAAGCTGAATGGCTTGGACCTACAACTGTTCGATCACTTCCCAAGCTTGCAACGCTTGAATGTGCAGGTGGCGACTGAGTCTGGTCAAACTCAGGTGGAGCTGACGCCTCAGCAAACTCGCTTGGCACTGTAGTATGAGCGAGCAGCTGTTAAGCCTGAGCCAGCTGACTTACAGCTGGCCCGGCGAGCAAACTCCGGTACTGGATATTGACCAGCTGGCGCTGGATGCCGGCTCGCAGGTGTTTGTCCACGGGCCATCTGGCTGTGGCAAATCGACACTGTTGAGTGTGGTTGCCGGCGTGGTTCAACCCGATTCCGGCAGCCTGCACTTTCTCGGCAAGGACTGCCTGAGTATGAGTAAGCATCAGCGCGACCAGCTGCGTGCCGATCATATGGGCTATGTGTTCCAGCAGTTTAACCTGCTGCCCTACCTGTCGGTGCTGGACAACGTGATGCTGACCTGCCAGTTCTCCAAGTTGCGCCGAGCCAAGGCGCAGCAGCGAGGTGGCTCGGTGAAGCAGGAGGCTTTGCGCCTGCTCGACCATCTGCAGATCCCCGACTCTGCGCTCGCCAAGCCAGTATCCAACCTCAGCATTGGCCAGCAGCAGCGGGTGGCCGTTGCCCGCGCTTTGATTGGCTCACCAGCGTTGTTGATTGCCGACGAGCCGACCTCGGCGCTGGACTCGGTTAACCGTGAGCGCTTCATGGATCTGCTGATGGCTGAGCTGCAACTGGGCGAGAGCAGCCTGCTGCTGGTCAGTCACGATGAAGCGCTGGCCGAGCGCTTCGATCAAACCTGGTCGCTGGCTCAGCTTAATCGTGGAGGTCACCATGAAGTTAGCTAATCTGGCGTGGCATAGCCTGTGGGCGCGCCGCTCCTCGGCGTTGTTGACGGTTATGACCATCGCCCTGAGTGTTGCGCTGCTGCTGGGGGTTGAGCAATTGCGTCTGCAAACCAAGCAGAGCTTTGCCTCTACCGTTTCCGGTACCGATTTGATCGTCGGCGCACGCAGTGGCCAAACCCAACTGTTGCTGTATTCAATCTTCCACATCGGTAATGCCACCAACAACATCAGCTGGTCGTCCTATCAGGACATTGCCGCCCAGCGCAACGTGAAGTGGACTATTCCGATCGCCTTGGGGGATTCGCACCGAGGCTATCGGGTGGTGGGTACCAACAGCGATTTCTTCGAGTACTACCGCTATGGTCGCCGTGAGCCGCTGAGCTTTGCCCAAGGCAATGGCTTCGAGACCACCTTTGAAGCAGTGCTTGGCGCAGAAGTGGCGCGCTCACTCGGTTACGAGCTGGGCCAAGAGATTGTGGTGGCCCACGGCGTGGCAGAGATCAGCTTTAACGTGCATGACCAACACCCCTTCGAGGTGGTGGGTATCCTTGCGCCAACCGGCACGCCGGTGGACCGCTCGGTCATGGTGGGGCTGGATGCCATTGAAGCGATCCATATGCCGGTCCAGCCTGACGGCTATACCGCAGAGCAGCTAGAGCCTAAGTCCATCACCGCCTTTTTGATGGGGATGAACTCGCGGGTGCAGGTGTTTACTCAGCAGCGTGCCATCAATAATTACCGGGCCGAGCCATTGCTGGCCATCTTACCCGGTGTGGCCCTGCAGGAGCTGTGGGGCGTACTAGGTATGGCCGAGCAAGCACTGCTGGCTGTGTCGGTATGTGTGGTATTGACCGGCCTGCTGAGTATGTTGGCCGCCTTGCTGGCAAGCCTTAAAGAGCGCCGCCGGGAAATGGCGATTCTGCGCTCGGTGGGGGCGCGTCCGTATCAGATCTTCCTGTTACTGGTGTTGGAGTCGCTATTGCTCAGTGTGGCAGGTGTGATCCTTGGGGCACTGCTAAAGTATGCTTTATTAGCAGCATTGCAGCCGTTTATGCTCAATCAGATGGGACTTTATCTGACTTTGGGTGGTCTGAGTAACAGTCAGTGGCAAATGCTGCTAGCAGTAGTGATGGTTGGGACGTTTAGCGGTATGATTCCGGCCTGGCGTGCCTATCGTTACTCGTTGAACGACGGCATGAGCATTCGAGTATAGGGGATCGAGATGAGAGTAATTGCCTTGGTGCTGGCGCTATTCAGCACATTAGTCTGGGCCGAAGATGAGTCCGGCGTAGAGGTCTGGGAAAGCCTGCTCCCTGAGAGTGAGCGTGGGATCTGGTATGAAGAACCAGAGATCGATCATGATGACCCCATGGCGCAGGCCCAGCAGAACCTGAATGTCAGCCTCAACGAAGAGCTGAACAACACACCGATCCGTATTCCGGGCTTTGTGGTACCGCTGGAAGGTGATCAGGATATGGTGACCGAGTTTTTGCTGGTGCCTTATTTTGGCGCATGTATCCACTACCCGCCGCCGCCGCCCAACCAGATCGTTTATGTCACCACCGAAAAAGGTTTCCGTCTGGAAGACTGGTGGGAACCGGTTTGGGTTGAAGGTACCATTCGCACCGAGATCCGGGACGTGCAGGACATGGCCACGGTGGGCTATGCGATAAGCGAGCCGAGCGCGATTACTCTTTACGATAACTAAGTGATGCGCATTGAATCAAAAGGGACGCCGCGGCGTCCCTTTTACTATCTGCAGATGAGTGAAAGCTAGTCGCGCAAGGCCAATACCGAATCACGCTTGACCAAGGTGGGCACATACTTGTGGCAATCGCTCACTGTTTTGCCGCTGGACAGGCTCAAGGCCATCTCGGCCGCTTCCATCGCCATCATCTCAATGGGATAGCGCATGGTGGTCAATTTAGGGCGCAAGTAGCGCGATAGCAACACGTCATCGAAGCCGATTACCGATACATCTTCCGGTACTCGGTAGCCATTGTCGGTAAGCACCGAGATCACCCCTGAGGCCATGGCATCGTTGTACACCACGATAGCGGTGGCGCCGAGATTCTTCGATAGCAGATTCTGCGTGGCGACTTCGCCGCCGGTTTGGTTCGGGTCGCCGTGCTCGATGGCGATATCGGCCAGCGGCTGGCCAGCTTCTGCCAAGGCCTGCTGTAGCCCTTCCAAACGCAACTGGGGATCTTCAATGTGATAGCGGCTAGATACGCAGGCAATCTTCTGGTGGCCTAAGGACATCAAGTAGCGCCCAGCAGCTTCGCCGCCGGCGCGGTTGTCCAACCACACACAGCGATGGGCAATCTGCGGGATATGGCGGTTAATCAGCACCATAGCGGGATTGGCTTCGGCGTAGGCGATCAGCTCATCGTCGCTTAGGGCTTTAGAGTGCACTACCAGCGCTTCGCAGCGCTGCTCCAATAGCGTTTCAATCGCCTGTCGTTCGGTGTCGGCGCTGACTAAGCCATTGGAGATCAACAGCTGGCGATGATGTTCGCGGGCGATTTTCTCCACACCGCCAGCGAGGGTGGCAAAGAAGGGGTCGGTCAGCTCACTGAACACCAAGCCCAGGGTTGGGCTGCTTTGGGTTACCAAGGCGCGGGCATTGGCATTGGGGCGGTAGCCAAGATCTACCATCACCTGTTTCACCTTGGCGCGGTTTTTATCGCTAACTTTCGGACCGTTATTGATCACGCGGGAAACGGTTGCGACGGACACACCTGCGGCGGCGGCTACATCCTTAATGGTTGCCATTCTGCTCTCTTCTTAAGTTAAACGGTTTCACCCGAGAATCTATATGTTGGCTGAGATTGGGGAAACAATTCTACATCAAACTGGAAACGTTTACCTAGATCGCTATCTTGACACAGCGCGGTGGGGAAACTTTGAGCGGCCTAGAATTCTGGCAGATTTTTTACATCAATAGCTATTTTAGTGATCTCGGTTTACATTAGAGCCAACTGCAGGCTGGCTTTCACCGCGTGGTTAATGCCGCTTGTTATCGCTTTTCCAGGATCCTGTTCTCAAGAAGGAGTCATTAGTGAGTGCCCCTCGTCTGTTCCCCGCTACCCGTATGCGCCGTATGCGCCGTCATGATTTTTCCCGCCGTTTGGCCCAAGAGCAGCGCCTAACGGTAGACGACCTGATTTACCCCATGTTTGTTTTAGAAGGCGAGAACCAGCGCGAGGCCGTGGCCTCTATGCCGGGCGTAGAGCGTGTCAGCATCGATCTTTTGCTACAAGAAGCAGAACAGCTGGTGGCATTAGGCATTCCGATGATTGCCTTGTTTCCGGTGACCCCTGAGTCGGATAAATCACTACTGGCCGAGGCCGCCTACGCCGAAGACGGCTTAGCACAACGCGCGGTGCGGGCGCTCAAAGCAGCCCTCCCAGAGCTTGGGGTGATGACCGATGTGGCGCTCGACCCTTTCACCACCCATGGCCAAGACGGCATCATCGACGATGACGGCTATGTGCTTAATGACCTGACCACCGAAGTGCTGGTGAAGCAGGCCTTATCCCATGCGGCGGCTGGCGCTGATGTGGTGGCGCCTTCAGATATGATGGATGGCCGTATCGGGGCTATTCGTGAAGCGCTGGAAGAGGCTGGCCACGTAAACACCTTGATCATGGCGTACTCGGCCAAGTATGCCTCCAGCTTCTACGGCCCGTTCCGCGATGCGGTGGGCAGCGCTGGAAACCTAAAGGGCGGTAATAAGTTTACCTACCAGATGGACCCGGCCAATGGCGACGAGGCCCTGCACGAGGTGGCGCTGGATATCGAAGAGGGCGCTGATATGGTGATGGTCAAGCCGGGCATGCCCTACCTCGATATTGTTCGCCGGGTAAAAGATACCTTCCAGGTCCCCACCTTTGCCTATCAGGTCAGCGGCGAGTACGCGATGCTGCAAGCCGCGGCACAACAAGGCTGGCTGGCGCGCGAAGCGGTGGTGATGGAATCTTTGCTAGCCTTCAAGCGCGCCGGTGCCGACGGTATTCTCAGCTACTTCGCCAAAGATGTGGCGCAATGGTTAAAGGATGGCTAAACCGTGCTAAGACTGCTGCGCGGCTTGATGGTCGCGCTTTTGTTACTGGGCCTTGGCGTGGCGCTGCTGTTGTGGTCGTTGACCGATAGCCATTCGAAGGTCGAGGTGGCGCCACCCCAAACCCAAACGGTGGTGGCGGCCAAGCAACTGGTCCAGCAGTTTGCCCAGCAGCTCTATCTAAGCGATCAGGACTTTCAGCTACAGCTCTCTGATCAGCAGGTGACGCAGTTATCTGAGCTGGCCTCCTACGCGCTTGCCCCGCTGAATATGCACGCCCAGCTGAGTGGGCAACAGCTGCTGGTGGATGCCAGCATCGCGTTACCGGTTCCGGCACTGTCGCGCTACCTCAATGTCCAGATAGCGGTGAACCCCTCGGCTGGTGGCGTTGCTCTCGGCCAGTTGCGTGTGGGCTGGCTGCGCCTGCCCGGGCCATGGTTGAAGCGACAGGCACTTGCGCTTCTCGATACGCTCAGTGACCAGCAGGCGTTCAGCCGTTTGGAGCAGTCGGTCACTTCGCTCTCGATTGATCCTCAGCAGCTCGATCTGGCGCTAAGCCGTGATGTGGTGGTGGCGCTGAAACTGGCGCAAGAGGCGGTGAACTTCGACCCGCCGGATCCGCTGGTGCAACAACGGGTGCTGCACTACTACCGCCACGCGTTGCTGCTGGATGCTCAGGCGCAGGGCGACTCACTGGGCCACTATCTGCAGGGCTTGAGTCACGAGGTGTGGCAGCAAAGTGTCGATGCCTCATTCAGCCAAGAGTTGGAGGCGATGCTTTGGGCGTTCAGCCTGCACTTTACTCAAGGGCCGTTTCGCGGCGCATTAGGCCGTCAGTTAGGGGTGTTTGAGGCCCTCCAGCCCTATCGCTATGGGGCGACCTTAGCCGGGCGCAATGATTTGGCGCTGCACTATGTCTACTCGGCGACTATTGCGCTGGCTGCCGAGCATGGCGTGAGCCTCGCAATCGGTGAATTCAAAGAGTTGTTCGATGCGCGCGAAGGTGGCTCGGGCTTTAGCTTTGCCGACTTGGCCGCCGATCGTGCCGGAGTAAGCTTGGCGCATACCCTTGATAGCGAGTTTGCGGCGCGGGTGTTTGTGGAAACGCTGATGCAATCGGGCGCTGAGGAGCGTTTCTTCCCCAGCATAGTCGGGCTGGAAGAGGGGATCCCCGAGGCGGAGTTTGCCCGGCGCTTTGGCGATGTGCAGTCTGCGGCCTACCAGCGCCTGTTTGCCGAGATAGAGCAGCGCATCCTCGATTTACCTGCCTATATAAAATAAAACCGCGGACAGGCCGCGGTTTCGTTGTATCGATGGTGGTGTTATCGGAACCTAGTCCAGATGGCTAACCACCCAGTCGATGGCCATACCGTAAACCTCGTCCATCAGTGGCTTGAGCTGCTCAAGGCTTGCCAGCAATTGGGCGCGTTCGCTGATACACAGGTTGATGTGGCCAACTTTGCGGCCCGGACGAACCTCTTTGCCATACCAGAACACTTCCACACCCGGTACGCCTAACCATTCGCGGTTGTAGTCCACGCCAATCAAGTTGAGCATAATGCCTTGGGCTTTTACTAAAGGCTCAACCATTGGCAGGTCAGCGACTGCCCGTACGTGTGCTTCAAACTGGCTAAGGCTTGAACCGGCTTGGGTCCAGTGGCCGCTGTTATGTACTCGCGGAGCAATCTCGTTGATCAGCAGCTTATCGCCAACCTGGAAGCACTCCATGGTCATTACGCCCACGTAGTCTTGGCTTTCCATCAGTTTGCTGAGCATGGCTTCAGCTTGCTGTTGCAGCGGGGCTTTGCTGGCAACCGGCGATACCGTAGCCAGCAAGATACCTTGATGGTGCAGGTTGGTCGCCAGTGGGTAGAAGGCTATGCGGCCATCGCGGTGGCGCATACCAATCAATGACACTTCTTCGTCGAAGCCGATAGCTTGTTCTGCGATACAGTTACCGCCCCAGCCTTGTGGCACGCTCAGCTGTGCCAAACCGCCATCTTGCTTCAGCCAGTGTTGGCCTTTGCCATCGTAGCCGCCCGAGCGTTGCTTAAGCAGTACCCGCTCACCCAGCTCGTTAAACAACTGTTCAGCGCTTACCGCGTCGGTCACATCCACCCATGGGGCGGTGGCCAGTTCCAGCTCATCCAGCAGGCGTTTTTGCGAGGCGCGATCGGCCAAGGTGGCCAGCAGCTGCTTGTTCAAAAAGCGCGGATGTTCGCTTAGCTGCTTGGTAGCAGGGGTGTCCGGCCAGTGCTCGCGCTCAACGGTGATCCAATCATCGTCGGCGATCGGGAAGGTATCCAGCTCGTCGGTTTCTACCGGGCGCAGCTCGATATCCAGTGGTTGTGCGGCATGTTTTAGCATTGCGCCGAGTTGTCCGGCGCCAAGAACCCAAATCTTGCTCATGATGGTCGCTTACTCCGCGTCGCGAGGATCGGCCATGGCCAATACGCTTTCGGTTTGCTCGGTGCGGAAGGCTTCCAGACGCTCAGCCAAGGCGGCGTCGTTATTGGCCAGAATTTGGCTGGCCAACAGGCCGGCGTTGAATGCACCGGCGGTGCCAATCGCCAGGGTGCCTACGGCGATGCCTTTTGGTATTTGCACGATGGACAGCAGGCTATCCATACCGTTTAACGCTTTGCTTTGTACTGGCACACCCAGTACCGGCAGACGAGTATTGGCTGCCACCATACCAGGCAGGTGGGCTGCGCCGCCTGCGCCAGCAACAATCACCTGAATACCACGGTCGGCGGCTTCTTTGGCAAAGCTGGTCAGTTTATCGGGAGTGCGATGGGCCGAGACTACTTCAACTTCATAGTTGACACCGAGCTTATCCATGATTTCGGCAGCGCCTTGCATGGTTGGCCAGTCACTCTTGGAGCCCATAATTACGGCTACTTGGGTTTTCGACATCGATTGTTCCTCGTTGATATACGGGTATAGCTCGGTAGCTATGTTTGGAAGGCTCCGCATTATAGCGGATCTGCCGCCAATTTAAACGCTTAGCCCGGTTTAGTCGGGCGCGAATCCTGACACATCAGGTTGGACCACCGTCTGAACAGTCTTATATCAACTACGCTCAGAGAATCGGAGTCAGGAGGTCTTATGCACAAAGCTTTCGGTTTATTACTGTTTTTACTGACCTTTTCGGTTCAGGCTAAGCAAGTTACCTTGGTATTGCCCTCCTACTCGGATGAGTCTCACCTCTACTATCATGAGCTGCTCGAACAAGCATTGCTGGCTGCCGGGCATGAGGTGGTGATCACCACCCCCTCACTTCATTTGCCACAAAAACGCGCCGAATCGATGCTGTATAACAACCAACTGAGTTTGGTGTGGTTGCTGCACTCTGAGGAACGGGATAACAGCGAGCAGTTGGTCTCGGTGCCGGTGGACCTGACCAATGGGCTGATTGGCCATCGGGTATTGCTGATACCACCCGCTGACAACGACAGCTATCGCTTTGTGCAGACTCTCGACGATTTTCGCCAGCTCGACAAGACCGGTGGCTTTGGCAAGAACTGGTTCGATGTGGCGGTGTGGCAGGCCAACGACCTGAACGCGCTGGAGGTGGATGGCGAGTGGCGTCGCCTGTATAAGATGGTGGCCAACCGTAAGCGCGGCATTGATTACTTCTCACGTGGCTTTACCGAGGTGATCAACGAATCGCTGCAGCACCCCTACCTCTCCATCGAGCCCTATCTGGTGTTGGTTTATCAGCGCGACTTCCACTTTTATCTGCCTGCCGAGCAAAAAGAGTTGGCACAGTTACTGACAGAAGCCTTGGAGCAAGCACGTGACAGCGGCTTGATGGACAAGCTGATTGAAGAGTACTGGTTCGATGATTTTAAGCTGCTTAACTTTAAGCGTCGGGTGCGGATTGAGCTGGCGACGCCCAAGTAGCCTATCAGTGGCTACTCGGCGCGTGCCCGAAAGGTGTGCTTAACAAAGCCCTTCCATGAAACTCAACGGTAGGTCGTTGCTCAGTTGCTCAGAGGCTTCTAACTCCAGCTCCGCTGCACGTAGCGGGTGATCTTCCATCCACAAGGGCGGGAAGTTAAGCCGCCAGTCATCGCCGGCTTGAGAGAGGTTAACCTTGGGTACACTCTCGCCGGTGCGGCGCATGCAGACGATAATGGCAATCCGCAACAGGCGCGCCAAACAGATGGCTTCCTCTTGGGCGATGGCCCGTTGCTTTTCCAACACTTCGAGCTGCAAAGGCCCACGCTGGTTGAGCATCAGGCAAGACAGCAGGTGCTGCTGAGCGGCAGTAAAGCCGGGAAGATCGCTGTGGTCGAGAATGTAGGCGGCATGCTGTGGCGCCTTCTTAAACTCGATGTTCAACCCCACCTCGTGGAACATCGCGGCCCACTTGAGCAAGCTGCGCGCTCGCTCACTTAAGCGCGGTTGCAGCTGACTGGCCAACTGCAGGGCGCAGTCGCGTACCCGCTTGGCGTGGGCGGCATCGATTTGGTGGCGTTGCACAAAGCTGTCGGCGGTGCGCTGGCGCACGCTGCTGGTTTCACTCTGACTAATCAGGCTATAGGCCAGCCCTTCACGTAGTGCGCCGCCGGCCAGGGTCAACCCTTCGATGCGCAGTGCTTCAAACAAGGCTATCAAGATAGCCAGCCCCGGAGCGAACACTGGTTTGCGTTCATCCAGCAGACCGGGAATATTGATATCATCGATATGTTCGAAGGCGAGAAGTTGCTGTTTAATGCCCCGCAGCTTCTCCATGGTCAGCCGCTCATCCAGCCCTTGTGTTTGTACCACTTCTTGTAGCGCCTGAATGGTGCCGGAGGCGCCGACGCAGGTCTTCCAGCCAAGGCGGCGATAATCACTCACCACCGGTTGGATGATCTGCTTAGCTGCCGCTTCAGCTTGCGCAAAGGCGTCGCTGCTGAGCTTGCCGCCGGGGAAGTGGTTATTCAGCCAAGTGACACAGCCCATATCCAGGCTGGTCAGCAGTTTGGCTTCGCTCTGCTCGCCCACCACTAGCTCGGTGCTGGCGCCGCCGATATCAATCACCAGTCGCTTGCCTGAGCCACTGCTGGTAAAAGCCACGCCACGGTAGATCAGGCGGGCTTCTACTTCGCCGCTGATAATCGCGATATCGTGCTGCAGGATTTTTTCAGCTTGTTCGAGAAACTGTTGGGCGTTATTGGCTTTACGCAGGGTGGCGGTGCCGACGATGCGGATCTGCGCCGCCGGGATATCGCGTAACTGCTCGGCAAACATGCTTAGGCATTGCCAGCCTCGTACCATGGCGTCGTGGCTGAGAGTGCCTTGCTCATCCAATCCCGCGGCCAAGCGCACCTTGCGCTTCACCTTGGAGATTGTCTGGATAGAACCGTGCAACTCGCGGACGATCAACATATGGAAACTGTTCGAGCCCAAGTCGATCGCCGCGTACAGAGGACAACTTCCTGTCACTAATTCCTGCTCCTAATGACGATTACGCCGTGGCGCAGAATGTCCTTTGCTGCGTTGTCCGCTACGAGAGTTCATCTGCTTGTTGCGGTGAATGCGCTTCGGTGCAGGCAAGTCGGTAAGCAAAGCATCATGACGATACTTGGTTTCCGGAATGGAGTGCTTGATGTAATCCTCGATGGCCGGCAGATTGAACACGTACTCTTCACAGGCCAAGCTAATAGCGTGGCCGCTAGCGCCAGCTCGGCCGGTACGACCGATGCGGTGAACGTAATCTTCGGCATCGTCGGGCAGGTCGTAGTTGAACACGTGCGACACCAGAGGAATGTGCAAGCCACGGGCGGCTACGTCGGTGGCAACCAAGATGTCTAGCTCACCTTTGGTAAATTGCTCAAGGATCTTCACGCGCTTGCGCTGCGGAATATCTCCGGTGAGCAAGCCTACGCGGTGTTTATCAGCAACCAGATGTCCCCAGATATCTTCACAGCGGTGCTTGGTATTGGCGAATACAATAGCGCGCTCTGGCCAATCTTCTTCGATTAGCGTTTGTAGCAGGGCCATCTTGTCATCGTTCGAAGGGTAGAACAGCTCTTCGACGATGCGCGCACCGGTCATCTGTTCTGGCTCGATCTCGACATGCTCAGGGTCGTTCATGTGCTCGAACGCCAGCTCCTGCACTTTGTGTGACAGGGTTGCCGAGAACAGCATGCTCAAACGCTCGTTGGCGGCAGGCATACGACGGAACAAGTAGCGAATGTCTTTGATAAAGCCCATATCGAACATGCGATCGGCTTCATCTAGCACCACGGCTTGAATCGCGTTCAGGCTGAATGCGCCTTGCTTGAGGTAATCGATGGTACGGCCAGTGGTGCCGATCAGGATATCAACACCCTTCTCGAGCATCGCTTTTTGGCTGTCATAACCTTCGCCCCCATAAACCGCACCCGCAGTAATACCGGTGTGTTTTGATAGCAGTTTGGCGTCGCGGTGGATTTGGAGTGCAAGCTCGCGTGTTGGGGCGAGGATTATGGCGCGTGGTTGATTCGGTTTGCGCCCTTCGACTTCCGCAGTGCTAATCAGGTGGTTATAGGTAGCGACCAAAAAGGCCAGGGTTTTACCGGTACCGGTTTGTGCCTGGCCTGCAATGTCTTTGCCTTTAAGTAAGATCGGCAGGCTTTGGGCCTGGATCTTGGTGCATTGGTGATAGCCGTGCTGTTCTAAAGCATTAAGAACTTTCTCTTGTAGCGGAAAGTCGGCGAACCGTTGTTCTGTAAGATGTGTTTTGCTCATGGCGTAAGCATATCACAGGTCGTTTTATGCACCACCCTGCTGTCTGTATTAAATGCCGAGTTTTCTACTGTTGGATGGGGCAAGGGCGACTTCGCTAGGTGTTTTTGCTTGGTGCCGCCGATTTCGCTTATAGCACTTAGGCTTAGCTTAGGCGGGAATTGAATCAATCGATGCTTGAATATTCCGCCTTGATCTCGTGAAATGGGTCCCCATATATACCCGAGCGACCTCAAGATGCAGGATTTAGAGGAGCTGGAAAATCTAGCTGAACAAGCATCTTAAGGCTTTTCGGGTATAGCAATACCTTAAGCAACGAAACCAAGTGGAGTCCGCCAATGAGCGACAAAATTATTCAGCTTAAAGATGAGAGCTTTGAAGAAGACGTAGTCAATGCGTCTACACCGGTATTGGTAGACTTTTGGGCTGAGTGGTGTGGTCCTTGTAAGATGATTGCACCAATCCTCGACGAAGTCGCCGATGAGTACCAAGGTAAAGTGGTCGTCGGTAAACTCAACATTGATCAGAATGCAGAAACCCCACCAAAGTTTGGTATTCGCGGCATTCCGACCCTGTTGCTGTTCAAAGACGGCAAAGTAGCAGCCACCAAAGTCGGTGCCCTGTCTAAAGCCCAATTGACCGCCTTCCTCGACGAGAACATCTAATCCATAACTGTGAGCAGGCTTACATTGCTAGGCCTGCTTTTGTTGGATCTTTCTGCACAATAGTGCTAGTTTAAAACGGAAATTGTCTTAAGCCCTTTGGCTATCCCATGGCCGACTAGCGAGTCCAGAGCTTTCCTTTGCATCTATACGACCCTGTGCGTCAGCCTATCAATCTAACTAACACTCACCATTATGAACTTAACTGAGTTAAAAAATACGCCCGTCCACGAGCTGATTGCGTTGGGCGAATCCATGGGTTTGGAGAATCTGGCCCGTCTACGCAAGCAAGACATCATTTTCTCTATCCTAAAGGCTCACGCTAAAAGCGGTGAAGCGATCTACGGCAACGGAGTACTGGAGATCCTACAGGACGGTTTCGGTTTTCTACGTAGCGCAGACAGCTCTTACCTAGCCGGCCCTGACGACATCTACGTATCTCCAAGCCAAATCCGCCGTTTCAACCTGCGTACTGGTGACACTGTTGAAGGTAAAATTCGCCCGCCTAAAGAAGGCGAGCGCTACTTTGCCTTGCTGAAGATTGGTCAGGTTAACCACGACAAACCGGAAAACTCGCGCAACAAGATCTTGTTCGAGAACTTAACCCCGCTACACGCTGCGTCTCGCTTGCGTATGGAGCGTGGTAACGGTTCTACCGAAGATATCACTGCTCGCGTATTGGACTTGGCATCGCCCATCGGTAAAGGTCAACGTGGCCTGATTGTGGCGCCGCCGAAAGCCGGTAAAACCATGTTGCTGCAGAACATCGCCCAGAACATCAGCTTCAACCACCCTGAGTGTGAACTGATCGTATTGCTGATCGATGAGCGCCCGGAAGAAGTAACCGAGATGCAGCGTTTGGTACGTGGTGAAGTGATTGCCTCTACCTTCGATGAGCCAGCCAGCCGTCACGTACAAGTGGCCGAGATGGTTATCGAAAAAGCCAAGCGTTTGGTTGAGCACAAAAAAGACGTGGTCATCCTGCTGGACTCGATTACCCGTCTGGCTCGCGCTTACAACACCGTGATCCCTTCCTCTGGTAAGGTACTGACCGGTGGCGTTGACGCTAACGCCCTGCATCGTCCAAAGCGTTTCTTCGGTGCTGCGCGTAACGTTGAAGAAGGTGGCAGCCTGTCGATCATCGCTACCGCGCTGGTAGACACCGGCTCGAAGATGGACGAAGTGATCTACGAAGAGTTCAAAGGTACCGGTAACATGGAACTGCACTTGAGCCGTAAGATCGCCGAGAAGCGGGTTTACCCAGCTATCGATATCAACCGCTCGGGCACTCGCCGTGAAGAGCTACTGACCACCTCGGATGAGCTACAGAAGATGTGGATCCTGCGTAAGATTGTCCACCCAATGGACGAAACCGGCGCCATGGAGTTCTTGATCGACAAGCTGTCGATGACCAAGACCAACGACGAGTTCTTCGATGCCATGAAGGCGCAGAAGAAGTAGTTGAGAAACTGGCCGCTCCCGCGGCCAGTGTTGTATTCGGGCGGTGGTACGGAATGCGTCGTTGCATCATAGGGATACTAAGTTGCTGGCTGAGCAGCCAAGCCTTGGCTGCCATGGGACCAACCCAGCCGGAATCGGTGATTGCCGCACGGGTGCCGCCTTTATTGGTGGAGCGCAGCGTAAAGGCACTGTTAGTTAACCAGCCCGCCTGGGTCGACGAGCTATTACTCCACCTGTCACCAGAGCATCGTGAGCAGCTGCTGTATGAAGTGCTCGGTGGCCTGCACTACACCGGTCATGTGCCCGATCAAGTGCTGGAAAACTGGCTACTCGCCAAATCCATTACCACGCCATTGCTGCGCGATTCACATCTGGCCGATGGCTATGAGGTGATCTTGCCGCGCTATGATTATCCGGCCTTGGCGCGCAGCATCCTGCACCAGTATCATTCTTCACAGCGGGTGGGTGAGATCACCAGCGAGCTGTTGCGTGATGACTTTCACTGGTCACTGATCTTTCGCCCCAACAATCCTTTTATCGATAGTCAGCAGGCCGACGTGCTAAAAGCGCTGGCGGAATTGACCCCGGCTCAAGCGCGCTATACCTATCAAAGCCTGCCTGACTCGCTGCACTTTGCCGACAACGCTGTGCCGTTTGCGCTCGCGCGGCGCTCAGAAGATCCCAGCCTGATTTTGCAAGTGCTGCAACGCCCGGTGGATAATCATACCCGTTTACTGCTTGAGTGGGTCTCGCAGCATTATCCGCCGGAGCAGGCCTTGGCGCTGCTGGTCAATGCAGCGGAGAGTATCGATGTGCGCTATTTTGCCTTTCGTAGCATCGCCCTGTTGGGAGGAGCTTATCCGCCTGCGGCCCAATACATGTTGGAGCAGTTTCGCAGTGAGGAAAACCATCAGTTAGCGGCAACCGTTATGGTAGAGCTGCAAAGCCGCTAAACTAATTACCGGAAAGGAACCGGATAAATCCATGAAATATAAAGACCTAAGAGATTTTATTGCACTGCTAGAAGCGCGCGGAGAACTCAAGCGTATCTCTGTGGAAGTCTCCCCCGAGCTGGAGATGACCGAGATCTGCGACCGCACCCTTAAAGCCGGTGGCCCGGCGCTGCTTTTCGAGAACGTTAAGGGCCACGATATGCCGGTGTTGGGCAACCTGTTTGGCACGCCAGAGCGGGTGGCCTTGGGGATGGGGCAGGACTCGGTGGCAGCGCTGCGAGAAGTGGGCACGTGGCTGTCTTACTTAAAGGAGCCGGAACCACCGAAGGGCTTCCGCGAGCTGATGGACAAGCTGCCGATCTTCAAACAAGTGCTGAACATGCCCACCAAAAAGCTTCGCTCTGCGCCCTGTCAGGAAGTGGTGTTAACGGGCGATGAGGTAGATTTAGACAAGCTGCCGATCCAGACCTGCTGGCCCGGTGATGTGGCGCCATTGGTCACCTGGGGACTAACTGTCACCCGTGGTCCCTACAAAAAGCGCCAGAACCTTGGGATCTACCGCCAGCAGAAGCTCGCCAAAAACAAGCTGATTATGCGCTGGCTGTCCCACCGTGGTGGTGCCATCGACTATCGTGAGTGGCAGGAAAAGTACCCGGGTAAACCCTATCCGGTGGCCGTGGCATTGGGGGCCGATCCTGCAACCATCTTGGGAGCGGTAACCCCCGTACCAGATACCCTGTCCGAATACGCCTTTGCTGGGCTATTGCGTGGCAGCCGCACAGAAACGGTCAAATGTGTGAGTAACGATCTGGAAGTGCCGGCTAGCGCCGAGATTGTTCTGGAAGGCTACCTGCAGCCTGGCGAGACAGCACCCGAGGGGCCATATGGTGACCACACCGGTTATTACAACGAGGTGGACGAGTTCCCGGTGTTCACCATCACCCATGTAACCATGCGCCAACAGCCAATCTACCACAGCACCTATACCGGCCGCCCGCCCGATGAGCCAGCGGTGTTGGGCGTTGCGCTCAATGAGGTGTTTGTACCGATCCTGCAAAAACAGTTTCCAGAGATCACTGACTTCTATCTGCCTCCAGAGGGCTGTTCCTACCGCATGGCCGTGGTGACGATTAAGAAGCAGTATCCCGGACACGCCAAGCGAGTGATGCTGGGGGTTTGGTCGTTCCTGCGCCAGTTTATGTATACCAAGTTTGTCATTGTCTGCGATGACGATGTAGATGCCCGGAACTGGCAGGATGTAATCTGGGCGATTACCACCCGGATGGACCCGGCACGCGATACCACCATGATCGAGCATACTCCCATCGATTACCTCGACTTTGCCTCTCCGGTTTCAGGCCTGGGATCGAAAATGGGGATGGACGCCACCAACAAATGGCCCGGTGAAACCGACCGTGAATGGGGCCAGGTGATTGAGATGGATCCCGCAGTAAAACAGCGGGTTGATAGTATTTGGCAGCAATTGGGCATAGACTAGGCCTGATGGAAAATGAACATCGGATCCGGCTGACTAAGTCGGGCACTGTACCATCCGTTTGTGAGTTTCTGGCTAGGGAGAGCGAAACCATCTTGCAAGCGGCGCTTCGTCAGGGGGTAAAATGGCCCCATCGTTGTCGAGCGGGAGCCTGTCTGAGCTGCGCGGCACGCGCCTTTGAGGGTGAGTGGGCGTATCAAGTGGAGCCGATGTTAAGCCAGCATGAACAGAGCCAAGGCTGGCTGCTAGCCTGCATAGCCCAAGCGCGCTCTGATCTACATATTTTGCTTTGAGGGAAGTGAGGAAGCATGAAGCGAGTGACTTGTAAGGTGGTATCGGTTGAGCCGATCCTCGACGACATCTTTAACATAGAACTAAAACCAGAGTCGCCACAAACCTTTATCGCAGGGCAATACCTGCAGATGGTCATGGCGGAAGATGACAAACGGCCGTTCTCTATTGCCAGCTCGCCAGAACAGACCGATCTTATCGAGCTGCATATCGGCGCACCAGAAACCAACTCCTATGCCCGTCAGGTCATCGAGAAGCTACAGCACAGTGGCGAAGTTGAGATTGAGTTGCCTTTCGGCAAAGCCGGCTATCGTGTCGACAGCGCACTGCCGTTGTTGCTGATGGTGGGCGGCACTGGCTTTGCGTATGCCAAATCCATCGTTGAACATATCATCGACACCGAGCAGGATCGCAAGATCTACTTGTACTGGGGTGGTCGCAACATGGGCGGGCTGTATCTCAATGAGCTGGCCTATCAATGGCAAGAGCTGGACCGCGTGCACTTCGTACCGGTACTAGAGCACGCGGTGCCACAGTGGACTGGTAAACGCGGTCTGGTACACGAAGCGGTGCTGGAAGACTTTGAAGATATGAGTGGGCTAGAGGTTTATATCGCCGGGCGCTTTGAGATGGCGGCGTTGGCGCGTGAAGCCTTTGCTGCCCGCGGCCTACCCGCCGAGCAGCTCCATGGTGATGCCTACGAGTTTATCTAAGGCTCATTTAAACTAGAAAAAGCCGCTCGATTGAGCGGCTTTCTTTTATGTGCTGGCTAAGGGCTTAAGCCAAGGCCTTGCGATAGAATTCCACCGCCTGTTCGGGATCGGCCTGCTGGTGTTTCACCTCGGCCATCAGTTGATAGGCCTTGGTTGAGGGCTCTGTTTCCAGACAGCGACTTAACGCGTTTTCTGCTTCGCTCAGCTGTTGTTGCTCAAGATAGAGCTTGGCCAAGGCCAGCAGTAGTGGTGGATAGTCACCACAGCGTTTCTCCAACTTAGCCAGCTGTTGGATCAGCGGGTAGGGGTCTTCCAGTTCCAACTCTGAGGCTACTTCAAACAACAAACTGTCTGCCGAGCTGGTTAGCAGCGAACCAATCAACTGATAGGCGCCGTTGCTGTCGCCGGCTTTGATAAGCGCCCGGGTGGCGGTGGCGGCAATCAGTGCATCTTTCTTTTGCTTACGCGGCATGCGATTCCAGTAGTCGGCTACCTTGTCGGCGCCGTCATTGGTGGCCAGCGCGTCAAACAGCGCCTGATAGCTGCGTTTGCGCTCGGCGTTTAGTTGTTCACTATCAATCAAATGCAGCTTATGGGCAGAGGGCAAAATATCCAGATACTGCTGCCACATGGCCAATTCGGGATAGATCTGCAGCAGCAGGCGCTTGGCACTGGCGCTATCGATAGTTGACTGGGGTAGCTGTTGTAAACTGCCCAGCGCTGCTTGATGGTCGCCTTGCTGAAGTTGTAGGCGAGCCTGAGTGAGCAGTACCGCCTCGTCGCTGTCGCCGAGCTGGCTGGCCTTCTCAAGATAGGCATCGCGCTTGGATTGTTGCCCTTGGTTGGCGGCGGCCTCGGCAGCGGTCAGGTAGTTGAGGGCAGGCAGCTCGCTGTGTTGTGCCGCCTTGGAGACCAGCTTCTCGGCATGCTGATAGTCGCCCTTCATCATTGCCATCAGGCCCTGCTGGGTATGGCTTTGGGCACGGTGGCGACGCTGACGTCCCCACCAGTTGCCAGAGCGGCTGATACTCAGCCAGATAATCCGCAGCAGCCACAGGCTGAACACCAGTGCGCAGAACAGGATAAACAGAAAGAAGATCGCGCTGGTGACCGACATCTCGATGGTGTAGTCGTTAAACGCAATCAGCACATAGCCTTTGTTACCTGCCAGCTGCGGGCCGAGGGCTAGCCCCAGTGCAAGCAGGCAGAGCAGGATCAGCACCTTAATCATTATTGACCCCCTTCAGCCAGCGGCTCGCGGATCAGCCGTTGCTCGCGCTGCTTAATGGCTTGCTCGGCGGCGGCCAGGCTCGCTAGAGCGTCAGGAACCTCGACCTGAATATCGAGGGTTTGCAGCTCGCGCAGATCGCTGATCAAGGCCTCAGCTTGCGCATTCTGGGTAAAGTACTGGCCGATCCACTGCTCAGCGCGGGCCAGCTTAGCCTTGAATAGCTCACCTTGTTGGCGGAACAGCGCTTGCTCGGCTTGTTGCAGCTGCAGCTTGAGGTTTTCATTTAGATACCAAGCGTGCTGTGGCTCGATCAGCGCCTCGACCTGGCCGTCGCGGCGGCGCACCGTGACAAAGTTTTCGCTAAAGCGTTGCCAACTCTTGGCGAGGTTTTCCTGCCAATCGGCGGCGCTGTCGCTCAGCGCTTGGTCTTGTTCCTCTAGCGCTTCGGGCAGCTCAATGGCAGCCAACTGCAGCGCTTCTACTTGCTCCAGCATGCTTTCCAGTTTTAGGGCGATACCGGTGCGATCAACCAGCGGCAGTGCCTGTATGGTTTGCAGATCTTGGGCGATTGCTCGACGCAGCGTGAGCAGATGCGGGTCGTTAACCACCGCGAGTGAGGCATCGGCTTCGCTGAGTAACATGCTGGCGGTGGCGCTGTCTTGCTCCAGCCACAGCTTGTTGGCGGCCAACTGCAGTAGGTAGTTGGCTTCGTTGAGGCGCCAGTGGTTGGCATCTTTGACATTCATTAGAGCCAGCGCTTGTTGCAGGTCGGCGGCATCTTGGCTGGCACTTTCCAGCTGTTGCTGGAAGCCATCTATGGTGCTTTGCTGGGCTTCGATCAGGGCGTTGAGTTGTTGAAGACGCTGTTGGTCCTGCTGCTGCGCTTCGCGATATTGTTGCTCGCGGGCATCTTGGCTGGTGTTAAGTAGGCGCATCTGGGTGCCTTGCTGCTCTTTGAGCTCGCTGAGCTGCCAGTAGCCAAGGCCTGCCAGCGCCAATACCAAGATAATGGCAATCACCGCCAGAATGACTGGAAGCAGTGATTTGGACTGCTTTTTAGGGGCCGAGTCGCTCTTCTCAGACGCAGTCGGGGCAGCAGGTGCTGATGCGTCGGTTTGACTTTCGCTGGGTAGGGTCTCGTTCATTGTTATTCCTTTTACTAAGACAGCTTCGTCAATGCCTGGGCAAAGGCCTGATTGGAGGCGCCTTCACTGAGCACTAAATGATTAAAGCCCAATGACTTGGCGAAGTCTACTAGACGTTGGCTGGGTACCAGCAAGTGGCAGGCTCGCAACCAGCTTTGAAAATCGGCGTTGTCGGACTGTGCGACAAGTTGTTTTAACAGCTCGCCGCTACTGACCACCAAGGTATCGATGTTTTGTTGCCATTGTAGTCGCTGCGCTGGGGAGTAGCGTAGCCCTTGCCGCTGGTAGCATTCCACATAGCTCACTTGGGCGCCTTTGGCCCCTAGCTGCTCTGCCAGCCACTCGCGCCCGGTGTCGCCGCGTAAGATAATCGCCCGCTCAATCTGCTGGGTCGCCAGCAATGCCAACATCCCCTCGCTGTTTTGCTGTGCGGGATAAACGGCGTCCACCCCCCACGCTTTCCAACGCTGGGCACTGGCTTGGCCAACCGCTAAAAAGTTGAGGGCCTCGGGCCAGTCGAACTTAGCTTGCTCGCGCCACTGCTCCACCGCATCGACCGCATATTGGCTGACGGCTATTAACCAAGTGTTGC
This sequence comes from Aliagarivorans taiwanensis DSM 22990, assembly GCF_000429505.1. GTDB lineage: Bacteria > Pseudomonadota > Gammaproteobacteria > Enterobacterales > Celerinatantimonadaceae > Aliagarivorans > Aliagarivorans taiwanensis. The sequence continues at coordinate 113,074 of NZ_AUBZ01000006.1, forward strand.
TAGAGGTGTCGATGCTATGTAGCTGGGGGAAGCTATCATGGGGATGGATCGCTTGCATTGGCGCAAAGGTCACCGCGTAGCCCAGCTCACGCAGCAGCGCACTGCACTGCTCGCCGTGGTGCTGAGGGCGGGTGACCAACACGCCGCGCATCTAGCCGTAGACCTCAGCCAAGATCTTATCGGCTCCCGCGCTAAGTAAGCGCTCGGCGAGGGTTACGCCCAGTTGCTCCGCCTGTTCGGTGGGGCCGTGGATCTCATCTTCAATCACCCTGGAACCGTCGACGGCGCCGACGAGGGCGCGCAGGCGAAGCTGGCTGCCATCGAGCTCGGCAAAGCAGGCAATCGGTACCTGACAGCCGCCTTGCAGGCGATGGTTTAAGGCGCGCTCAGCTTTAACTCGAATTGCGGTGTTGGCATCGTTTAGCGGCGCCAGCAATGCGTGAAGGCGCGCATCATCGCTGCGGCACTCAATCCCAACCGCGCCTTGGCCACCCGCGGGTAGTAAGGTGTCGGGCGAGAGGTAGTCGGCGATACGCTGTTGCATCTCTAAGCGCAGCAGGCCGGCACTGGCCAAGATAATGGCGTGATACTCGCCAGCATCAAGCTTGGCCAGGCGGGTGTTCACATTGCCGCGCAGATCTTTGATTTGTAGGTCAGGATGCAGCTTAAGCAGTTGGCACTGGCGGCGCAGGCTGCTGGTGCCGACGACCGCGCCTTGCGGTAGTGCATCGAGGCTGGCGTAGTCGTTGCTAACAAAGGCGTCGCGCGGGTCTTCGCGCTCGCAGATGCAGTACAGGCCCAAACCATCGGGAAACTCCATCGGCACATCTTTCATGGAGTGCACTGCAATGTCTGCTCGGCCATCGAGCATGGCGTTTTCCAACTCTTTGAGAAACAGGCCTTTACCGCCGATCTTGGCCAGTGGGGTGTCGAGGATCTTGTCGCCCTTGGTGCTCATCGGCAGCAGTTCGACGCTGAGACCGCTGTGTTCGGCTTCCAATCGGGCTTTAACAAACTCGGCCTGCCACATGGCCAAGGGGCTTTTACGGGTGGCAATACGCAGGGGGTTCACAAACACGCGTCTCCATTTAATGCATGTTTTACAATGCCTTCAGGGTATCACTGGCGAGCCGCTGGCCCAACCGTCTTACCCGGATTCCCGTGCAAAATTGGCGGCTGGCTTAGGCGATTTTTACTCGCCAGGCACAGCCCTGCTTGGAGTAGGGTTTTAGTTTACCGGTGATGCGTAGAAGTGTTAACATGCTCACATTTCATACGTTATATAGACTTGCCCAACACTCTGGGCGGGTTAAAGAGTACCTTGCAGGAAACCATAGCAGCCCTTCTAGATAAGGCACGTCGCACTCAACAACATCGCAAACAGCTGGCATTACAAACTATGTCGGCGGAGGTGCAGCAGGTGTTTGAGTTGCTGCCTTCGATGTTGCATTACCATCACCCGAGTATCCCGGGCTTTGTCGATGGTGAGGTGCCACAAGGTATTTGCCGTTTTGAACCGACCACTCGTCACTCCATCTTCCTGCAGCAGCACTTCTTGTGTACCCCCGAGCAGCCGCAAAGCCGCGAGATCTTGGGTATCTATTCCATGGGCAGTACCGCAACCATTGGCCAGTCGCAGACCAGCGACTTGGATATTTGGGTGTGTCACGACGCCGAGATGGACGCCGAACGGGTGGAGCTGCTGCGCAGCAAGTGTGACAAAATCTCGGTGTGGGCCGACCACCAAGGGGTTGAGCTTAACTTCTTTATGGTGGCGGAGAATCAGTTCAAAACCGGCGCGATCAGTGAGCTATCTAAAGACAACTGTGGTAGCGCCCAGCACTTGCTGTTACTCGATGAGTTCTACCGCACCGCTCTGCCTTTAGCGGGTAAGAAGCTGGTGTGGTACGCGGTGCCGGCTGAGCTAGACCAAAGCTACGACAGCTTTGTGGCCGAGCAGTTTGCCGCCGGCCACTTCAACCACGAACGCTGGCTCGACCTCGGTGGCCTGGATGTGATTCCTGCCGAGGAATACTTTGGCTCTGCCCTGTGGCAGCTCTATAAAGGTATCGACTCACCTTACAAAGCGGTGCTGAAAACCCTGCTGATGGAAGCCTACTCCTCGGAGTACCCCAACACCGCGCTGTTGGCGGTCGAGGCCAAGCGCATCGCTCAGGAAGGCCGTGAGTTTGAACTCACCCAAGATGCCTACTACCTGATGCTGGCCAAGGTAACCGACTATCTGGAGTCTATCGAAGACTACCCGCGTCTCGATTTAGTGCGCCGCTGTTTTTACCTGAAGAACTCCGATAACAACCCACTGCCCAGTGACCTGCTAGAGGTACGCGCGCTTAACTGGCAGCAGCGTTTTATGGCCAAGTTGGTCAAACAGTGGGGCTGGTCGCAGAAGAAGATTGAACATCTTAACCAGCGCAGTAGCTGGAAGGTTAAAGACGTTAAAGAGGCGCACGCCGAGCTACTCGACGCCTTGATGCTCAGCTATCGCAACCTGATCCGCTTCGCCCGTCGCAATAACATCAGCGAATCGATCAACCCGGAAGACATTGGCATCCTATCGCGTAAGCTCTACGCTGCCTTTGAAAGCCTTCCCGGTAAGGTGACCCAGATTAACCCGCAGATCTCACCGGATTTGTCGGAGCCCCACCTGAGCTTTATCCACTCACCGACAGGCAGCCAATGTGGCGAAGGCTGGTATTTGTACCGCGCCCCTCTCGATGGCCATGCCCTGCGCGGCCATGTGGCCTTGGAGCACTCCAGCTATCTGGCTAAACTGGTGTCGTGGGGCTACTTCAATGAGCTCAGCACCAACCAGACCCAGCTGCATGTCTATCAGCGCGAAGGGGCGATGTGCGAGCAAAAGGTGTTGGAGTTTGACCGTGACCTACGCCGCGCCTTTCCTGTACATATCGAGGCCGCCAGCAACCTGGCCTTAACCCGTCCCTGTGAGATCCGCCACTTGGGGGTGTTCATTAACCTCGAGCAAGATCCTACGGCGCGCTGGGCCGGCAAGGTGATCGAGTTCGATGGCAATGCCACCAATATCTTCTCTTTCGGCCGCAGCGAAACCTGTCTGGTTGCCTCGGTGGACCTGGTTTATCGCAACACCTGGAATGAAATTCGTACTCTGCATTTTTCTGGCGATACCGCCGTGGTGGATGCCCTGACCACCGTGCTGGGCAAGATGCACCGCGACGCCAAAAAGCCTGAACATATCGATGTGTTCTGCTATAGCGCCCACTTTCGAGAAGAGATCTGCAGTAACTTCCAGGCGCTACTGGAAGAGTGTATCGAGAGCCGCCTGAAAGCGCGTCAGCAAAAGGCGGTGAAAACCGTGCTGCTGGGCAAAGAGAAATACGGCTTGTTTATCGAAGACCGTGGCGTATCGGTGAAGAAGCTGGATAACAGCGTGCGTTTTTACAGCGAGCTGTCGAACAACAAGCTGGAGCGCATGCCGCTGCAGCTCAACACCGGTGACAAGAAAACCGTACCCAACGTGGTTGAAGCCCACGCCAGTGAAGGCTTAGTGCAGTACTTCTTCGAGAATCTGGCGGATGGCTTCAATATCTACATCGTCGATGAGACCAACCAGATCGAGATGTACCATGAGTTTGCGGGTAGTAAGGATGAGCTGGTGCAGGGGATCAACCGCTTCTATACCACCTCATCGCGCGAGCAAGTGGGCGGTAGTGGTAATAGCCAAGCGATTAACTTCAACCTCCCTCAGTTTTACGACATCGTGGTGCGTGAAGGCCACTGGCAGGTAGAGCCGTTCCGCAGTGGTGAAGGCCGCTAACCGTCGCGGCCAAATCAACAGGCAGATTAAGCGAAGCTTAGCTCTACGCCACTTTGATCTTTGATTGACTGGCTCAGGAAGGACCAGAACTCGTTGCCGCTGCGGTTACAGATCCACTGGCTGTCGTCGCGCCACTCGAAGTGATAACCACCAAACTTGGTGGCCAGCCATAGCTGATGTAGTGGTTCTTGCTTGTTGATCACGATCTGTGAGCCGTTCTCAAACTCCAGGGTGAGCACTCCACCATTCACGTCGCATTCGATATCGAAGTCGTCACTGTCAGTGGCCAGTTCGATTTTGGCAAATGCGTCATCAATAAGTTGGTGGTAGTAGCTATCGTTCATGGCTTGCATCCTTGGTTGATCTGTAGCGATTCTGTTGCAATTCGTTGGGCGAATGCGGATTATAAGGGCATTCTAGCAATATTCATGGTTTATTCATGACAAAACAACTGATTGTGGTGTTGGCTCTGTGTTGCGGCATTATCGCCTGCGGCCAGAAGGGACCACTCTATCATCCTCCGGCGGATCAGGAAGCCCCCACCGCGCCGGACGAGCAACAACAGTAATCGACGGATTAGATACAAGGACAGCACTTGGACTTTTTTAACTACCGCCAGCAGCAACTCATGGCCGAGGATTGCTCTGTTACCGAACTGGCCGAGCGTTTTGGAACGCCTCTTTTTGTATACTCGCGCGCGACTATTGAGCGTCACTGGCGCGCCTTTGACCTGGCGGCGGCTGATCGCGAACACTTGGTGTGCTATGCGGTGAAGGCCAACTCTAACTTGGCCGTATTGAACCTGATGGCACGCATGGGCAGCGGTTTTGACATCGTCTCCGGCGGTGAGCTAGCGCGGGTGCTGGAAGCTGGTGGCGATCCGGCGAAGGTGGTGTTCTCGGGCGTGGGTAAAACCTCGCAAGAGATCGAGTATGCCCTTGAGTCCGGTATCTATTGCTTCAATGTAGAGTCTGAGCCGGAGTTAGAGCGGATCTCTGCGGTGGCTGCGCGGGTAGGCAAAACCGCCCCAATTTCGCTGCGGATCAACCCAGACATCGATGCCGGTACCCACCCTTATATCTCCACCGGTCTGAAAGAGAACAAGTTCGGCATTCCCATCGAGCGTGCGCCCGAGGTGTATCGCTTTGCGGCGAGCTTGCCCAACCTGAAGATCACTGGCCTCGATTGCCACATTGGCTCACAGCTCACCGAGCTAGAGCCCTTTGTGGAAGCCATCGATAAGCTATTGGCCTTGATTGACCGTTTGGCCGAGCAAGGCATTGTAATCGAGCACTTAGACGTCGGTGGCGGTCTTGGCGTGAGCTATGATGACGAGCAACCGCCGCAGCCAGCCGAGTATGCACAGGCCTTGGCCGAGCGTTTGGGCGAGCGACCCCTCAAGCTTATCTTCGAGCCGGGCCGCGCGATTATGGCCAACGCTGGCATCATGCTGACTCAGGTAGAGTTCCTCAAGCCCACCGAAACCAAAAACTTCGCCATTGTTGATGCGGCGATGAACGATCTGATCCGTCCATCGCTGTATTCGGCCTGGCAGGCGATTGTGCCAGTGCTGCAGCGCCCGGAACTCACTAGCGCGGAGTACGATGTGGTGGGGCCGGTCTGTGAGACTGGTGACTTTTTAGGCAAACAGCGTGAATTGGCCATCGAGCAAGGCGATTATCTGGCAGTGCGCTCCGCTGGTGCCTATGGTTTTAGCATGAGCTCTAACTACAACTCGCGCCCACGCGCTGCCGAAGTCATGGTGGATGGCGACCAAGCCCATCTGATCCGAGCTCGGGAAAGCTTGCAGCAACTTTGGCAAGGAGAAGCCTGCTTACCTGAGGACCAAGGCTAACGATGCTGGTTAATTTTTCGAAAATGCACGGTTTAGGCAACGACTTTATGGTGATCGATAACGTCACCCAGAACCTGTTTTTCAACAACGATGCGATCGCCCGCTTGGCCGATCGCAACCGTGGTATCGGCTTTGACCAAATGCTAGTGGTCGAGCCGCCCTACGACCCGGATCTGGACTTTCACTACCGTATCTTCAATGCCGATGGCAGCGAGGTGGAACAGTGTGGCAACGGCGCCCGCTGTTTTGCTCGGTTTGTGCAACACCAAGGGCTGACCAACAAGAAACGCATCGCGGTTAGCACCAAGTCGGGCAACATCGTGCTGCATGTTGAGCAAGACGGTCAGGTGTCGGTCAATATGGGGATCCCCGAGTTTGAACCCTCGCGGGTACCGTTTAAGGCAAAAAAAGCCGAGGGCACCTATATCCTGCGCACCCAAGAGCAGACTGTGATGTGCGGAGTGGTGTCGATGGGGAATCCCCACTGCGTTATCGATGTCGACAATATCAAGCAAGCGCCGCTGGAGACGCTGGGTAAAACCCTGGAGAGCCACGAACGCTTCCCTAAGCGGGTGAACGTCGGCTTTATGCAGGTGTTGGATCGCCACAATATCAAGCTGCGGGTGTATGAGCGCGGCGTGGGGGAAACCCAGGCCTGCGGTACCGGTGCCTGTGCAGCCATGGTGATTGGCCGCCAACAAGGTAAACTGGCCGACAAAGTGACCGTTGAGCTGCCCGGTGGCAAGCTCAAGATCTTCTGGCAGGGTCCCGGCAAGCCGGTCAAGATGACCGGTCCCGCAGAGCACGTCTTCGATGGACAAGTGAAGTTATGAGCGATTTCGATCTCAGTCAGCCGCTGCTGACCAACGAAACCCTGATTGGCGAGTATCTCCAGGATAACCCGGACTTCTTTGCTCGCCATCCGCATCTGGTTAAACAGCTGCGGGTACCGCATAGCGAGCGCGGTGCGGTGTCGTTGGTGGAGCTGCAAGTTCAACAGCTGCGCAGCAAGGTAGCCAATCTCGAACAAGAGATTACCGATCTGATGACGGTAGCCAGCCACAACGAACGCATCTTTAAGGCCTATGTCGACTTATTGCCGCCGCTGCTGGCCTGCGATTCTTTCGCCGAGCTGCAGCATCGGCTGCGCCGGGCGATTGTTGATGGCTTGGGAGTTAGCCAAGTCAGTCTGAGATTGAATCAGGATTACTTCGATTTAAGTGAAAACGCTAGCGAATGCGCCCTCGACGAAGAGCGTCTGCAGCGCTTTCGGGTGACTCGTCTAGGCGAGGAACCGCACTACTTTGGCCGCCTTAGCAAAGGTGAGATCGAGCTAATGTTCGACTCTCACGACCAAGTCTCCTCCGTGGCGGTGGTGCCACTGGGCTCACAGGCTGAGCAGGGCTTTTTCCTGGCTGCCAGTAAAGATGCCGATCATTACGTGGAAGGGATGGACAGCCTGCTGCTGACCCAACTCTGCCAAGTGGTGAGCGGCTTGCTGCTGCGCCTGCTGCCATTGCGTGACGAGCTGTGAGCGAGGCCTTCGAGCTCCCACTAGAGCGCTATTTGCGCCACCTGGAAGTCGAGCGCCGCTATAGCCCGGCCACTCTCAACAACTATCATCGCGCCCTTCACCAACTCAAAGACTATCTTCTCGCTGCTGGCTACCAAGGCTGGACCGAGTTAGATACCGACGCCGTCCGGCTGCTATTGCTGCGGCTCAAGTCCCGTGGGCTAGCGCCGCGTTCAATGGGGCATCGCTTGTCTTGCCTGCGCAGTTTTTGCGAGTACATGGTGCTGCGTGGTGAGCTGGCCTATAACCCGGCTAAGGCAGTCGCCTCCCCCAAGCTGGATAAGCCGCTGCCGAAGAATTTGGATGTGGACTCGGTTACCCAGTTGGTCAATCACGAGGGCGATGAGCTGTTAACCAGTCGCGATCTGGCGATGATAGAGCTGTTCTATGCCAGCGGGCTGCGTTTGGCGGAGCTGGTGTCTTTGAATGTCAGTGATGTCGATTTCAGTCAAAGCATGCTCAAGGTAACGGGTAAGGGTAATAAGCAGCGATTGGTGCCTTTTGGCAGCAAGGCGGCACAGGCGCTGAAGAACTGGCTGGCGATGCGTAAGGCCTTGATCTTTGACGATAGCAGCGAGCCGGCGTTGTTTGTCAGCAAACGACAGCGGCGGATCAGCCCGCGCAATGTCCAACAACGTCTCAAGCGTTGGGCGCTGCAGCAGGGGCTGGGGCAGAACCTGCACCCGCATAAACTGCGTCACTCCTTTGCAACCCATATGCTGGAAAGCTCGGGCGATCTGCGAGCGGTACAAGAGCTGCTGGGTCATGCCGATCTCTCCACCACTCAGGTCTATACCCATCTGGATTTTGCTCACTTGGCCAAGATCTACGACAGCGCCCACCCTCGCGCTAAACGCAAACCCGATTAAGGTGAAGTTATGAGATTCTATCGCGCCTGGCAGCGCCCTCTGGCATTGTCGTTTGACCTGGACGACACGCTGTACGATAACGGGCCCTACATTGAGCGCGCCGAAGCATGGCTGATGGCGCAGCTCAAACAACGCCCTGAGACGGCCAACCTTACCGCTCATCATTGGCGCAGCTACAAGCAACGGGTGACCCGCGCCGAGCCGATCCTCAAACACGATGTCACCGCCTGTCGCGAAGCGTGGGTGAGTCTGGCGTTTGAAGAGCTGGGGGTGAGCAATCATGCCAGCGAAGCCAAGGCGCTGGTTGAGCGCTTTGTTGCAGTGCGCAGCGACTTTCAAGTGCCAGCAGAGAGCTTGGCATTACTACAGCAGCTGGCTGAGCGCTATCGGCTGGTGGCGATCACCAATGGCAATGTGGATCTGCAGCAAATAGGCCTTGGCGATATCTTCGAGTTCAGTCTGCGGGCGGGAGAAGGTGGCTACAAAGCCAAGCCGGCAGGCGATTTGTTCCAGTTGGCCGCTGAACGCTTAGCGCTGGCGCCCAATGAGATCGCCCATATTGGCGACCATCCGGTGAGTGACGTGAGTGGCGCGGTGCGGGCAGGCTTTAAAACCGTGTGGCTCAACCCACAGCCACACCAACCAGCGACTAGACACCTGCCAGATGTGGAAATCCACCATCTGCAGGCGCTAGCTGAGATTCTCTAACGAGATTACTTGCTGCGGCGTAGCTGGCGAGTGCGCAGTGCCAGTAGTAGCAACACCGAACCGAACAAGCCAAGGCGAAGTGGCTCATTGACGCTGTAGTAGACGTTGTCGATGGCCGCTGAGCCGCCAAACACAAAGTCCACTTGGGTCACCGAACCAAAGCCTGCAAGGTCGATGGGGGCGATGCGGTTCACCGAGTTATTACCGAACACGGCATTGTTGATGCCATCGCCGACCAGGCTGCCAAAGCCGATGCGGCCCAGCTCATTACCCACCTCATCGAACAGCAAGGCAACGTAGCCAGCATCGTCGTTGTACTCTTCCGGGCCTTCCACGTCGATAAGGTCGAAGCCAAGCTCGCTGATGGCATTATCGAAGCTGAAGCTCAGGATGCCTGCCGGGCGGGTGCCCTCGTCGTCTGGGCTAGAGCAGATGCCGCTGGCGCAATCGCGGTTGTTCTCTTGGATAATCAGCACGCCACCCATAAATAGCTCACTGGTGTCGCCTAGATTGCCAGCGCCCCAGTTAGGGCCGATCAGGTCCGGGTCTTCATTGCTTATGCCCGCAGCATCGCCGACCCGCGGTTGGGTATCGTAGACCACGGCATGGTCGTCGGCGTTGGGGTCATAGTTATCCGCCGAGATGGTGACACCGGCGTACTGGTCGGTGATTACCTGGCCATGGGCAAACTCGTCAAAAGTAAGCAGGTTGGCGGTTGCGGTGTAGCTGAGTCCGGCCATGCCGGCGGCAAGTAGTAGGCGTCGATATCCAAGCATATTTTTCATTAGGTCATTAGCTCTAAAAAGTCTCCACTGACTAAAGCAAAAGTCACGCCATTATAAAATGCCTTTATTATCAACATCTTAAATATGCAGTTATTCTTGGTTGTAAATTTATCTGACAAAAATACCTAGTTGGGGTCAGCTTGGACGGCTTTGATCTGCTGCAGTCGCAGGTTGAGCAAGCGGTCTACCAGCACACCTAGCAGTAGCCCCCAGAACGGAGCGCCGACTCCCCACCAGCCAAAGCCCGCCGCGGTCACTAAGAAGCAAACCAATGCCCCTTCCCGACCTTTCGGCTCAGCTAAGGCGCTGTGCAGGCTATTGGCAATGGTCGATAGTAAGCCAAATGCGGCCAGCGCGATGATCAAGGCCTGCGGGCAGATCGCCACCAATGCGATCAGCAGGCTGCCCATGAGTCCGGCGATGAGGTAGATCACCCCTGCCCAGATGGTGACCTGGTAGCGCTTATCCTTATTGGCCTCCACCTGCGGGTTCATGCAAATGGCGGCCGTGATGGAAGACAAGCCAAACGAAAAGCAGCCAAAGGGGGCGGTTAGCAAGTTAACCCAAGCGCAGTGGCCCAGTAAGCGCGACACCGGAGCCTTGAAGCCATGGGCCTGCATCACTGCCAGACCTGCAATGTTTTGAGAGCTGAGGGTGACTAAGAACAGTGGAAAGCCAACCCCGAGCAGCAAATCAAAAGAGAACTCCGGCGACTGCCAGTACAGCGTGGGCGCTGACCAGCTAAGCGGCTGGCTTTGGTACAAGTCGAGCTGAAAGCTAAGCAGCAGGCCACAGAGCAGCACCAAGGGCATGGTATAGGTAGCTAACCAGCGCTTGGCCACGATGTAGGTCACGAGCATCCCACCCAGTAGCAGCGGGGTTTGCTCCACATAGCCGGTTATCTTGATGGTAATGGATACCAGCACGCCGGCGAGCATGCCGGCGGCAATGTGCTTAGGGATCCAGCGTTGCACCTTGGCCATACCGCCACTAACCGCCAGCAACAGCGACAAGGCAGCAGCAAACAAGAAGCAGCCCACCGTTTGGGCAGGCGTTGCATCGCCAAGGCTGCTGGCTAGCAAGGCGGCACCGGGCGTCGACCACGCGGTAAGTACCGGCATCTTGTAGCGCCACGATAGGCCGATACTGGTCAGCCCCATCACCAAGCCCAGACTCACTAACCAGGAACCGAGCCACTGAGAGTCTGCGCCCGCAGCTTCGGCAGCCTGTATCACAATGGCAATCGCGCTGGCATAGCCGACCAAGGCGGCGATAAATCCGGTGCTCAGATGAGCGAGACGAAATCGTGGCAGACTGAACATAGTACTTCCTTGTTATCCGGCTATCGGCTAATGTGCGTTATAGCGCACGAATAAACACAGCTTAGCACCTGTGCGTTATAGCGCACAAGCCGAAGATGCAGTGAAAAAAGCAGCAGAGAGCAGCAGCAAAGTGCAAAGGCGCAACTAAGCGATGTAGAGCGAAACGGGTAGAGTAGTGATGCAAGAGTTTGATAGTCAGCTGGGTGAGAAGCTGCGGGCGATCCGCCGCGAGCTGGGTTGGAGTTTGGATACTGCCGCCAAGCACACCGGCGTGTCGAAGGCCATGCTGGGGCAGATCGAACGGGGCGAATCTAGCCCGACGGTGGCGCGAATGTGGAAGATTGCCACCGGCATGCAGCGCCCGCTCACCGCGTTTCTGGATATGTCGGCCACCTTGCCAGAAGACCCGGCATTGCTTAGTCAGGACGTGCGCCCCGGCGATCTGAGCTACCAGGTTCTGCTGCCCTTCGACCCGACGTTTGGCTTTGAGTTGTTTGCTATTGGTATGACCCCCGGGCAGCAACACTTGTCCGAAGCCCACGACCACGGTGTGACCGAACACGTGACCGTGATCCAAGGAGAACTGGAGATCTTGATTGATCAACAGTGGCTTACTTTAAAGCAAGGGGAGGTGTACCGTTTTGCTGCCAACCGCCCCCATGGCTATCGAAACACAAGTGAGAATTCGTTGCTGTTTCATAACCTTATTCACTATCAATAAAAAACTGTATAAGTGGCGTGACAGCCTAAACAAAATAAGAGAGATAAAATAAATTTGCTCTCAGTTAGCCCTATTGAGTCTTTCCTATAATTGTCCGGAAGGTCTCTCGACCTCGCTAAACGGTAATCGGTCTACATGGCCGGGTGACAACTTTAATTAGCTAGGAGGGCAATATGTTAGTCACATACAAGCACTACACCTTGCCGCAAGATCATGTACATGCACACGTGGCATTTACCCCGCTGGGCGAGCTGGATGTGTTGCTGGAAGAGCAGCAGCAAGTGCTACACGCCGAATTTGAGCTGCTTACCTTTACCAGCGACGCCAAGCTGCAATGCTTTGATTCAACCCAGCATCAGCATGTTGAGTGGCAGGTGCAACTCAACCCCAATGATGCCAAAGAACTGATGTTCGCGATTCAGGATGCTCAAGAGGAGTTTGAAATACTAATGCGTGATCTTTAGTACCACCAAAACCCAGCCCATACCCCCAGAACCAACCCATCAGCCACCGTTATGCGGTGGCTGATTGATTACCAAAGATCTCAAAGGCGAACTCAGCGAAGGCATCGCTCATGGTATAACCCAGCTCGTGGTGCTGCCCACTGCGTGTCAGCATGGAGTAGCCTTCTTTGCCTGCCAGGGTATAAGCCGATGAAACGCCGCGATATTGACTGTCGCTGCAAACCGCTTGCCACTCTCCATCGCGATAGAGCTGAAGCCTTTGGACCCGCTCACCTGCGAGATTATCTGGCTCATAGTGAAAACGCAGGCGATAGCAGTAAGGGTAGCTACCATCGCCGCTGCCAATGACGCCGTTATTAAAGGCGTTGTTGAGCGCGCCTTCCAAGGCCTGGCGCAAGTCCTTGCCTTTGATGTTGTAGGCCACAATTGGGATCTGGAAGGGCAGCAAACGCCCATGAACTTCGGCCAGAGTCAGCGGTCCGGCTTTCAGCGATACCCGAACACCCCCTGCGTTATGCAGGGCGAAGTCGATCTCACCTTGGGTCTGGGCCGCCAGATAGAACGCTTTGCACACCAGCGGGGCGATCTCACTGCCCGCTGGGAACTGTTCATTGGGCAGGCGGGTGTGGATCAGCGGCCAAGGCAGCTCGGCGATCTGCTGGCTGTGCATCGCTTCGATGGCTGGGCGATATTCCCGGGCAATCAGGGTTTCCATGGCCGCTTGCCGTGGCACGCGCAGCAGCTGTGGGTGGTCGACGATGGCTTGCTTAAGCTGGCTACGCTCTACGCCACTGATAGTTGCGGGAACGCCGAGGTTATCGCTATCGACCAGAAATTTTACCCCGCCCTCAAGCTGTTGAACCTGACCGTCTTGGTCAAAACGCAGCTGGAACAGCCCAATGGATTCGGCGTGCTGGCCGGCATGTAGGATCAAGCTGCCGTTGGGGCGATGGTTGATATCTTCGGCCTTGGCCACGTTCAGGCCTGCAAAGTCGCCGCTGATGCTATGGGTATGCCCACCAACAATGAGGCTGATGCCGGGGACGGCTTCGGCCAGTGCAACATCGCCGGCGTAGCCCAAATGACTCAACACGATAATGCGGTGTATGCCCTGCTGTTTAAGGTGCTTGACCGTGGTGCGAGTGGTCTCGATGGCATCGACGAACAGGCAGTCCGGATCCGGGCTGCCAATGCTGGGCATGCTATCCAGGGTGATACCGAAGATCGCCAATGGTGCCTCACCCATGGACTTAAGCAGGTATTGGGCGATGCCCTTCTCGCTGTTGTAGCTGTAGAGATTCTCCAGCGGGCGCATCGGGTGAGATTTACTTTGGTTCTCTTGGCTGAGATCCATATTGCCTGCCAGCAAGGGAAAATCGGCTTCGGCGATAAACTCCTGCAGAGGATCGTTGCCCAGATCAAACTCGTGATTGCCAATGGTCATGGCATCTGGGCGCAGCATATTCAGCAGGCGCGAGTTAGCGCGCCCTTTGTAGCAGCTAAAATAGAGACTCCCCTGAAAGCTGTCGCCAGCATGCAATAGCAGATGTGGGCTGTGCTGCTCGGCGGCATTCTCGCGGTGCTCGGCTACCGCGCTGGCGATCTGCGCATAGCCACCACAATCGATGGTGTAAGGCTTGCTTTGCTGGTCAATATCGAAACTCAGGTTTACCGGGCTGGGATCAAAGTGCGAATGGGTGTCATTGATGTGGGCCAGATGAAGGGTATCGCTCATAGATTCTCCGAAAAGCGCTTAACGCCAACATATTATAGTGAGATTGATCACATAGAGCTGCAAGTTTTGCTCGTGAGCCAGTAACAGAGGGTGTAGAAACTTTGCCCGTGACCCCATCGGGTACCTGTTATAATATACAGTCTTTTCCTGAACACCTGCCGAAGAGACTTTGATGGATATTTCACTGCTGTTAGATGGGCTGAACGATAAGCAGCGCGAAGCTGTTGCAGCTCCGCCTTCCAACATACTGGTACTGGCCGGTGCCGGCAGTGGTAAGACTCGGGTGTTAGTTCATCGAATCGCCTGGTTGATGCAGGTTGAGCACAACTCGCCCCTTTCGGTACTGGCGGTAACCTTTACCAACAAGGCCGCGGCCGAGATGCGCTCGCGGGTCGAGCGTTTGTTAGGTGGGCGCTTTCAGGGCATGTGGCTGGGCACCTTCCACTCCTTGGCGCACCGTTTGCTGCGTGCCCACCACCGTGATGCAGGCTTGCCAGAGGATTTTCAGATCCTCGACTCCGACGATCAATACCGCTTGCTACGCCGCATCATCAAGGCGATGAATCTTGATGAAAAGCAGTGGCCACCCAAGCAGATCCAGTGGTACATCAATGCCCGCAAAGACGAAGGACTGCGCCCGGATCATGTGGATTACAGCCATAACCCGGTAGAGCGCACCTATGTGGAAGTGTATAAGGCCTATCAGGAAGCCTGCGACCGGGCTGGGCTGGTGGATTTTGCCGAGCTGTTGCTGCGCGCCCACGAGCTGTGGCTAAAGCAGCCGCATATCCTGCAGCACTACCAGCGTCGCTTCCGCCATATCTTGGTGGACGAATTCCAGGATACCAATACCATCCAATACGCTTGGCTTCGGATGCTGGTCACCGATGAAAACAACATCATGATCGTGGGCGACGACGACCAGAGTATCTACGGCTGGCGTGGGGCTAAGATCGAGAACATTCAACGCTTTGAAGAAGATGTACCCAAGGTGAGCACCATCCGCTTGGAGCAGAACTACCGCTCCAGCGCGACCATCCTTAAGGCCTCCAACCAGTTAATCGAGAATAACCAAGGGCGCATGGGCAAGAGCCTGTGGACTGAAGGGCAAGAGGGCGAGAAGATCTCGGTCTACACCGCCTTCAACGATATTGACGAGGCGCGCTTTGTGGTGGCGCGGATCCAGCAGCGTCTCGAGCAAGGCACTGGGCTGTCGGATTGCGCCATTCTGTATCGGAACAACGCCCAGTCGCGGGTCTTGGAAGAAGCTTTAATGCAAGAGCGCATGGCCTATCGCATCTACGGTGGCCTGCGCTTCTTCGAGCGCCAAGAGATTAAAGATGCGCTGGCCTATATGCGTCTGGTCAGCAATGCCCACGACGACACCTCGTTTGAGCGGGTGGTCAACACCCCGGCGCGGGGCATTGGTCAGCGCACCATCGAGCTGTTGCGCCAAAGTGCGCGCGAGATGCAGCTGAGTATGTGGCAGGCGGCCCATCACTGTGTCGAGCACAAGATTCTGCCCGGGCGCGCGGCGAACGCGGTGGGGCTGTTCCTCCAGCTTATCCATAACCTGGCGGAGTCGACCCGCGATCTCGACTTGCATGAGCTGTGCGACCAAGTGATTAAAGGCTCTGGCCTACTGGCCATGTACCAAGCCGAAAAGGGCGAGAAGGCGCAGGCGCGGGTGGAGAACCTCGAGGAGCTGGTCAATGCGACGCAGCAGTTCTCGCCGTCGGAAGAAGACGAAGATATGTCGCCACTGCTGGCATTCTTGTCGCACGCTGCGCTGGAGGCAGGCGACAATCAAGCCGAGGCCGATCAGGATGCGGTGCAACTGATGACCCTGCACAGTGCCAAAGGTCTGGAGTTCCCGGTGGTGTTTATGGTCGGTCTGGAAGAGGGCATGTTCCCCAGCCAGCAGTCCAGCGAAGAGAGTGGCCGCCTCGAGGAAGAACGCCGCTTATGCTACGTGGGCATGACCCGGGCGATGGAGAAGCTGTTCCTCTGTCATGCCGAGAGTCGCCGTTTATACGGCAAAGAGGCGCTGCATCCGCCGTCGCGTTTCCTGCGCGAACTGCCGGCCGATTGCCTGGATGAAATCCGCCTCAATACCAATATCAGCCGTCCGATGCAGCAAGGGCGCTTTTCGCCGCAGCTGCAGCAAGCCGCCTTCGCCGATAGTGGCTTTAGCTTGGGTCAGCGGGTGATGCATCCGAAATTTGGTGAGGGGATCGTGCTTAACTTTGAAGGCAGCGGTGCCCAAAGTCGGGTACAGGTGCAGTTTGAGCAGGCGGGCAGTAAGTGGCTGGTGGTCGCTTATGCCCGGCTGGAGGCGCTTTAGCGCCCCTCTTTTCTCGCTAAGCGCCTGCTTAGTTATGCCTTGCGTTGGTGTTGGTAGGCATCCCAGCTAAACACCACCAAGGCGCACCAGATAAAGCCGAAGGTAATCATCTTACTCAGCACCAGTGGCTCGTCGTAGATCCCAACCGCCAAGGCGAACATCATCGATGGGCCGATGTACTGGAAGAAGCCGATAGTCGACAGCCTTAGGCGGGTTGCTGCGGCGGCAAAGGCCAGCAGCGGCAAGGTAGTCACCACCCCAGCGCTCAGCAGCAAGCCGTTCAGCTGCCAAGGGTTGTTGCTAAGTGTGGTACTGGGGCTATCGCTCATCAGCAGGAAACCCACCGCGACCGGAAATAACCACAAGGTCTCTATAAACAGACCGGGCAGCGCCCCCAGATTCACCTTCTTACGTAGCAGACCATACAAGCCAAAGCTGCTGGCCAGTGATAGCGCAATCCAAGGCAGTGAGCCAAAGGCGATGATCTGAATCGCCACGCCAGCCCCTGCCAAGCCAATCGCCAGCCACTGACGGCGGCGGAAGCGCTCGCCCAAGAACAGCATCCCCAGCACGATGTTAAACAGCGGATTGATGTAATAGCCGAGGCTGGCGTCGAGCATCCGATTATTGGCCACCGACCAGATAAATATCAGCCAGTTACAGGCAACTAGCAGTGAAGTCGCTATCAGAATAAGCCGCTGCTTGGGGTGCTTGAGTACCGCCACCACCGCATGCCACTGGCGACTGATAAACAGCAATACCACCAATAACACGCAGGACCAGAGCACCCGATGCGCCAAGATCTCCAGCGGCGGAACCACGGAGACAGACTTAAAATAGATCGGGGCGATACCCCAAATGATGTAGGCCGCCAGGGCGTACAACACCCCTTGGCGAGTGGCATTTTCAGGCATGGGAATAGGTCTTGGTCAACAAGGCCTTAGTTTATCAGTCTGTGAGCTGGCTCACTAGATGATCACCACTGGGTTAGGCAATAAACTCAGTGATTATGGCTTTGGTGGTGCCAAGCATCGATAAGATAGGGCAGCGGTTTGGCGCGCAGATCCAGTAAGCGTTCCATCTTGTCACAAAACTCGTGGTGCCCTCGGGCCAAGTGCCACAGATGGCCTAAGGCGCCGTCGACCAAACGCTTGCCTATCGGTGCTTGATGGCTTTGCCACGCTTGAATACAGCGATAGCCGGGGATCAGCTCGCGTGAGTAGCTGGCCAGTATTGAAGTGGGCCAGTTGCGTTTGATCTCGCGGGGTTTCTCCAGATAGTAGGCCATGGGGCGGCGCAGGTAGAGGTGGCATAGCCGTCCGCGGTCCCGTTCGCTCAGGCAGTCGCTGTGGATCTCTTCGAAATGCTGCTGATCACTGCCGTCTTTGAGGAAGATGCCGAACAGCTGGCAATCCAGCAGGCGGTAGTCAGGGTAGTCTGCAAAATCGCCGTAGCCGCCGAGTTCATGTTTAAGCCAGCTAGCGATATCGTCTAGTTGATACTGCTCCGCCAGATGAATAGCTTGGCTGAGGATAGGTTCGACATGGCGAGGGGCCAACTCCATGGTCTGATTCACGGTATCCTTCCTTGCGGGTAAGCGGATAGTAATTATACGCCCTAAATTGAATAAATATTAGTCAGGATTTCGATTAAGTGAACTCGCTAAGCTATTGATGATATTGGGAAGATTAAATTCCACCCAAGAAATAAATCTTCCATGTATTCAGTGTAAACCCTCGGTAAAATGGTTTATTCACCGCCTGATTTTGCCTAAGCTAGCCCAGCAGCCTGCTCGGACTGCGTCCTTCACGTTGCCTGGCGAGCGGCAGGCAATCGGAAGACTAACAACGAGGAGTTACGCGTGGAGCACTATATCGGCTTAATGTCTGGCACCAGTATGGATGGCGTGGATGCGGTGTTGGTCGCCATCGACGCCCAGCACTGTCAGCTGCTGCAGCAACGCGCCCACCCTATGCCACCCTCCTTGAAAGCCGATCTACTGGCGGTGAATCAGGGCCAGCCCACCAGTTTAAAAGCGATTGGCGAACTGGATCATCGGCTCGGTCTGCTGTTTGCCGAGGCCGTTAACGCTCTGCTCGATGAATCAGCCATAGCCGCCAAGGATGTCCGCGCCATTGGCAGCCATGGGCAAACGGTGTTTCACCAGCCCACCGGCGAGTACCCGTTCACCCTGCAACTGGGCGATGCCAACCTGATTGCAGCGCACACCGGGGTGGCCACGGTGGCCGATTTTCGGCGCTTGGATATGGCCTTTGGTGGTCAAGGCGCGCCGCTGGTTCCCGCCTTCCATCAACAGATGTTTCCGGTAAGTAGTTCAACGCGGGTGATCGTCAACCTTGGCGGCATTGCCAACATCACGGTGCTGCAAGCCGATGGTAGCTGTATTGGCTACGATACCGGCCCGGCCAATATGCTGCTGGATGCGTGGATCGCTGAGCAGCGAGGTCTTCGCTTTGATCGCGATGGCGCATGGGCAGCACAAGGCCAAGCGCTGCCGGAGTTACTGGCCAAGATGCTGGCCGAACCCTACTTTAAACAGCCTGCGCCCAAAAGTACCGGGCGAGAGCTGTTCAACCTATCGTGGCTAGCATCGCTAATCGGCGATGCGCACCATGCCCCCGAAGATGTACAAGCAACACTGCTGGAACTGACGGTTACCAGCTTGGCCGAGCAACTACGCATGCACGGCCAAGGAGAGCAGCCTGAGCTGGTGGTCTGCGGCGGCGGCGCGCAAAACGCGTATCTGCAGCAGCAGCTCGGCCAAGCGCTGCCTGACTGGCAGCTTCGCAGCAGCGCCGATTATGGTATCGACCCCGATAACCTGGAGGCGATTGCATTTGCCTGGCTGGCTTATCGGCGCATTCATAATCTACCCAGCAACCTACCGGCGGTGACCGGCGCGAGCCGAACAGTCAGCTTGGGTGCCATCTACCCTGCCCCTTAATCTGGATATCAAGCAATGAGTGAACTACTAAACCAACTGGCCAGCCTGGTCTCGGAAGGCCGCAACCCAGAGACCATGGATATCGACCAGCTTGATAGCTTGGCCTTGGTGAGCAAACTGAATCAGCAGGATCGCGGCGTGGCCGATGCGGTGGCCCAGTGCCTGCCAGCCATCGCTGAGGCGGTGGATAAAATCACCGAGGCTTTTCGCTGTGGTGGTCGCCTGATCTATATCGGCGCGGGAACCTCGGGGCGGCTGGGGGTGTTGGATGCATCAGAATGTCCGCCTACTTTTGGGGTGGATGAAAACACCGTGATTGGCCTGATAGCCGGTGGCGAACAGGCGATGTTTCGTGCTCAGGAAGGGGCCGAAGATAGCCTAACTTTGGCACAGTCCGATCTGCAGGCTATCGCTTTGACTGGCGATGACGTGCTTGTGGGGATCGCCGCCAGCGGGCGTACTCCCTATGTGTTGGGCGGTCTGGCCTACGCTGAATCACTCGGCGCCACCACCGTGGCACTGAGCTGTAACCCTGACTCGGCGATTGCCGATGCGGCCGCTATCAGTATTGCGCCAGTGGTCGGCCCCGAGGCGCTCACCGGCTCTACCCGCCTAAAAGCTGGCACCGCCCAAAAGCTGGTTCTGAACATGTTGAGCACCGCCAGCATGATCCGCTGGGGCAAGAGCTATCAAAACCTGATGGTCGATCTCAAGGCCACCAACGAGAAGCTGCAAGCGCGCGCCCAGCGCATTGTGATGCAGGCGTGCCAGTGCCCCGAGGGGCAAGCTTACGTGCTGCTTGAGCAAGCACAGTTTGATACCAAGCTGGCAATTATGATTGGTCTCAGTGGCTTAGCGCCGAGTGAAGCGAAAGTACTACTGGCGAACAATCACGGCGTGATCCGTCAGGCGCTGAGATCGAACTAAGCGGGGCCAAAACCGCCTAAATAAAAATTATTCCACATCGCCCCAGCGCGCCTAGGCAAGCGGCTGGGCAGTGGGTAAAATGGCCCACCTTTTGAGTGATGTCCGAGATAACCTGACCGTGAGTTCCCCCGCTGCTGCCTTGCAAATCCTGCGCGAAGTGTTCGGCTACGAACAGTTTCGTCGTGGTCAGGAGGCAGTGATCAGCGCCATCCTGCAAGGCCAAGACTCACTGGTGATTATGCCCACCGGTGGTGGCAAGTCGCTGTGTTATCAGGTGCCGGCATTACTACAACCTGGGCTGACCGTAGTCGTCTCACCACTGATATCGCTGATGAAGGATCAGGTCGATAGCATGCTCGCCAACGGCGTTAGTGCCGCCTACCTAAACTCCAGCCTCACCCGCGAGCAGCAAAGTGCGGTGTATAGCCAGCTCTATCATGGCCAGCTCAAGCTGCTGTATATCTCGCCAGAGCGGCTGCTAGGTGGTGACTTTCTTGAGTACCTAAGCAGCTGGCAGCCAAGCCTGTTTGCCATCGATGAAGCCCACTGTATCTCCCAATGGGGCCACGATTTTCGCCCTGAATATGCCGATTTGGGTGGGCTGAAACAGCGCTTCCCCAATGTGCCGGTGGTCGCCTTGACCGCCACCGCTGATGAAGCGACGCGCCAAGACATCCTGCAGCGTTTGCAGCTAAATCAACCGTTTATCCAGCTATCCAGCTTTGACCGGCCGAATATTCGTTACACCCTGCAAGAGAAGTATCGCCCCTGGCAGCAGCTGCTTGGCTATGTACGCTGTCAGGAAGAAAACGCCGGCATCGTCTATTGCGGCAGCCGTAAACGGGTGGAAGAGCTGGCAGAAAAGCTACAGCAAGAGGGCTTTCGCGCCGCCGCCTACCATGCCGGGCTGCCGCTAGAGCTGCGCCGCTCGGTGCAAGAGCAGTTTCAGGCCGATGAGCTGCAGCTGGTGGTGGCCACGGTTGCCTTTGGTATGGGCATCGACAAGCCTAATGTACGCTATGTCTTTCACTACGACCT
Source organism: Aliagarivorans taiwanensis DSM 22990 (assembly GCF_000429505.1). GTDB lineage: Bacteria > Pseudomonadota > Gammaproteobacteria > Enterobacterales > Celerinatantimonadaceae > Aliagarivorans > Aliagarivorans taiwanensis. Next base: position 134,194 of record NZ_AUBZ01000006.1, read on the forward strand.
GCCGCGCAATATCGAAGCCTACTATCAGGAAACCGGCCGCGCCGGTCGTGACGGCTTAGAGGCCGAAGCTGTGTTGCTGTATGGCTCCGACAGCACCGGCTGGGTGCGCCGGATGATCGACGAGCAGGAAAACGAGCAACAGCGGCAAGTCGAGAGCCACAAGTTTAACGCCATGGTGGCCTTTGCTGAGGCACTTACCTGTCGCCGCCAGGTGTTGCTCAACTACTTTGACGAGTACCACTCCAAGCCCTGTGGAAACTGCGATGTCTGCCTCGACCCACCCAAGCGCTACGACGGATTGGAAGATGCGCAAAAGGCGCTGTCCTGTGTTTATCGCCTTGGCCAGCGCTTTGGCATTGGTTATGTGGTCGAGGTGCTGCGCGGCAGCCAAGGTCAGCGGGTACTAGAGCAGGGCCACCACAAGCTGAGCACTCACGGCATTGGCAAGGATAAGAGTCATGACCATTGGGTGAGTGTATTGCGCCAGCTTATTCACCTTGGCCTGCTCAATCAGAATATTGTGCAAAGCTCAACCTTGCAGCTCACCGAGGCGGCGCGGCCAATCCTCAAGGCCGAAGACGCCCTCGAGCTGGCGGTGCCGCGTTTGAACATCACCAGCAAACGCAGCTCACCAGCGCTGTCGATGAACTACGATAAACGTTTGATGGCGATGCTGCGTAACCTCAGAAAGCGCTTGGCCGAAGAAGAAGAGCTCAAGCCGTTTATGGTGTTCAATGACAAGAGCTTGATAGAGATGGCCGAGCTACAGCCGCAAACCCGCCATGAGTTCTTGGCCATCAGCGGTGTCGGCCTGAAAAAGCTAGAGCGCTATGGCGATGAATTTATGGCGCTGATTAGCCGTTACAACCAATAACCGAATGATTGGCTAAGCCCGTTACGCGCTAGCCCATCCTTCGGCCAGCTTAAGGATAAGCGATGCCCTATACCAACCGATATGCTCAAGCCTTTCCCCAGTTGTGTCATGCACAGCAGGCGACTCCGCTAAGCGATCCGCGCTTGGTGATCGCCAGTGAGTCGGCAGCCAAGCTGGTGGACTTGTCCCTGCCTGAGCTTGACCAAGCGCCGTGGCAGCAGGTACTGGCGGGGCAGGCCACTATCGATGGTATGCAACCAGTTGCCACGGTATATGCCGGTCATCAGTTTGGCGGCTACAGCCCACAACTTGGCGATGGGCGCGCGCTGATGCTGGGGGAATACCGAAACCAGCTAGGTGAGCATTGGGAGCTGCAACTCAAAGGCTCTGGCCTCACCCCCTTCTCCCGCCACGGCGATGGCAAGGCGGTGCTGCGTTCGACGATCCGCGAGTTTCTCGCCAGTGAAGCAATGGCAGCATTGGGGATCCCCACCACCCGCGCTCTGGCTATGACCATGGGCAGCGGCGCGGTGCAGCGCGAGCGCCCAGAGCCGGAAGCCATGTTATTGCGAATGGCCCCCTCGCATATCCGTTTCGGTCACTTTGAGTACCTGTTTCATCAGCAGCGTAAAGATGACCTGAGAACCTTGGTGGACTTTTGTTTAGAGCATTACTTCCCCGAGCAGGCCAACGCAGAAGATCCGGTGTTGGCGATGCTCGAAGAGGTCACCATCCGCACCGCCTATATGATTGCCCACTGGTTAGCGGTGGGCTTCTGTCATGGGGTGATGAATACCGACAATATGTCGCTGCTCGGCTTAACCATCGACTATGGCCCCTATGGCTTTCTCGATGACTACGACCCTCGGCATATCTGCAATCATAGCGACAGCTACGGGCGCTATGCCTTCGACCAACAAGCCGGTGTCGGGCTATGGAATCTGCAGTGCCTGGCCTATGCCCTGTCTGACTTGGTGAGCAGCGAGCAATGCGACGCGCTGTGGGAGCGCTATAAAACCCACATCAATGCTCGTTATCTATGGCATTGGCAGCGCAAGTTGGGGCTGAGCCAGTGGCAGGCAAACGATGAGGCTCTGCTAGGTGGCTTGCTAGAGCTGTTGCAGACTGAGCGGCTCGACCTCACTGTGAGCTTGCGTCAACTTAGCGAGGGGGAACCATCGCTACTTACACAAAGCAGCGCAGGCAAGCGTTGGCTGGGCGAGTATCGCGCACGACTTGCTGATGACGACCAAACCGAGCAACAGCGACTGGCCAGTCAACAGCAGCACAATCCTTGCTATATACTGCGCAACTATTTGGCGCAGCAGGCCATCGATCACGCCGAGCAAGGCGACTTTCGGACAGTACGGAAGTTACATAAGGTGCTCAACACGCCTTATCAGCAGCAAGCCGGTTGTGAAGAGTATGCCCAAGCCGCGCCCGACTGGGGTAAGCATTTGGAGATTTCATGCAGCAGTTGATCCCTGCTATTACCGTTGATCATCAGCATCAATGCCTGCAGATCCAGCATCAGTTTAGCGAGTCGCAGATTGATGCTCTGTTTGCACGTTGCGTCACCGAACTGCAATGCCAGCCGACTAGTCTTGAACAAGGTGCTGATTGGTTGGCGCTGAGCTTTTACTACCAAGAGGAGCTGTGCTGGCTGCGCTACGAGGCACTGGCTGGCAGCTTGTGGGCAGAGTGTGCAAATTCTGCGCATTTTCAAGCACTTTGCGAAAAGTTGAAGAAGGATCTCGGTTTGATCATTTTCCAAGGACAGGAAAACAAAATGTGATCTAGCTCAAAGTTATACCTAGTCGATTGGCATATAGTTCTTCACCCCGTCAAAGCGAAAGGCGATTTTTTGCTCAATAACGGCGGTGTTCGGTTACAAGGACAAGTAAATATCCACATTTTGGAAAACTCGCAGTCACTCCTGTCGTAGCCCCTTCAGTAAGTTGTAAATTGCTGTTTTAAAAGGAATATTCTTCTTTTGCTTATCTTGTGCATAACTAATGTTCGAGAGGCTTTGCCACATCTGTAAACAGACTTATCCACAGATTTTGAGCGTTGTACCCAGCTGGAGGATCCCGGCTGCATGTGGCATCATCTGCGCAAACTAATCGTTGATGGAAAGCCCATGTCTCGCCTGCCTGAGAACCCACTGATCCTAGTCGATGGATCCTCTTATTTATACCGTGCCTACTACGCGCCACCGCATCTGACCAACTCCAAAGGAGAAGCCACAGGGGCTGTTTACGGGGTGGTGAATATGTTGCGCAGTTTGCTGCGTCAGTTCTCGCCAGAGCGCATCGTGGTGGTATTCGATGCCAAGGGTCCAACCTTCCGCGATGAGATCTACCCAGAGTACAAGGCAAACCGTCCGTCCATGCCTGACGACTTGCGCTCGCAGATCGCGCCCTTGCATGCGGTGATTGAAGCCATGGGGCTGCCCATGATCGCATTGCCCGGCGTGGAAGCCGATGATGTGATCGGTACCCTGGCAGTAGAGGCCTCCAAGCGCGGCGAGAAAGTGTTGATTAGTACTGGCGATAAAGATATGGCCCAGCTGGTGGATGACAATATCACCCTGATTAACACCATGACCGACACCGTGATGGACCGCGAAGGGGTGGTGGATAAGTTTGGCATTCCACCGGAGCTTATCATCGACTATCTGGCACTGATGGGCGACAAGGTGGATAACATCCCGGGCCTGCCTGGCGTGGGTGAGAAGACTGCACTGGCTCTTCTACAAGGCATTGGCGGCGTAGAAAAGCTACTGGCCGACCCTGATGCCACTGTCGAGCTGGGCTTCCGTGGCTCTAAGTCGATGCCCAAGAAGCTGCGAGAGCACGCCGAAGAGGCGCGCTTGTCCTACGAGCTGGCGACCATCAAATTGGATGTGGAGCACCAGATCAGCGAAGACGATCTTAAGCTCAAGACACAGGATCGTGACGGCCTGATCAAGCTGTTTGGCGAGCTTGAGTTTAAGCGTTGGTTGAGCGAGGCGATGGACAGCAGCACTGCGGCTAGTGGTAGTTCAGCCTCCGAGAGCGTAGCGCCAGCGGTTAAAGGCGAGTATGAGTGCATTCTCGATCAAGCAAGCTTTGATGCATGGCTGGAAAAACTCCAACAGGCAGAGCTGATCGCCTTTGATACCGAAACCACCTCACTTAACTATATGCAGGCAGAAGTGGTGGGTGTGAGCTTCGCGGTGGAGGCCGGCATAGCGGCTTACTTGCCGTTTGGTCACGATTATCTGGATGCGCCCGCGCAACTCGAGCGCGATGCGGTGCTGGCTCAGCTTAAGCCTCTGCTGGAAGATGCTAACAAAGCCAAGGTGGGCCAAAACCTTAAGTACGATGCCAGCGTATTGGCACGTCATGGCATTGAGCTGCGTGGTATTGCCTTCGACACCATGCTTGAGTCGTACGTGCTAAACAGCACCCTGACTCGCCACGATATGGACTCACTGTCGCTGCAATACCTTCAGCACAAAACCATCAAGTTTGAAGAGATCGCCGGTAAAGGTGCCAAGCAGCTCACCTTTAACCAGATCCCGCTGGAGCAGGCGGCGCCTTACGCGGCCGAAGACGCCGATATCACCCTGCGATTGCATCAGTGCCTATGGCCAAAGCTGGAAGCCGAGCCGGGACTAAAGCAGCTGTTTGAAAAGGTCGAGCTGCCCTTGGTGAGCATCCTCTCCAAGGTCGAACGCACCGGCGTGCGCATCGACAGCTCACTGCTGTCGGCCCATAGCCTCTCTTTAAGTGAGCGGATTAGCGAGTTGGAAAAGCAAGCCCATGAGGTGGCTGGCGAAGCGTTTAACCTAAGCTCCACCAAGCAGCTCCAGCAGATCCTGTTCGAGCAGATGGAGCTGCCGGTTATCAAGAAAACGCCGAAAGGTGCGCCATCGACCGCTGAAGAAGTGCTACAAGAGCTGGCTCTGGATTACCCATTGCCGAAGCTGATTTTGGAGCACCGTGGCTTGGTGAGACTGAAATCCACCTATACCGACAAGCTTCCCAAGCTGGTGGAGCCGAGTACTGGGCGGGTGCATACCTCCTATCATCAGGCGGGCGCCGCAACCGGGCGGTTCTCCTCAACCGATCCCAACCTGCAGAACATTCCGATCCGTAATGAGGAAGGGCGCAAGGTGCGTCAGGCCTTCGTGCCGGAAGAGGGCTATAAGTTGGTGGCCATCGACTACTCGCAGATCGAGCTGCGTATTATGGCCCACCTAAGCGGTGACAAAGGCCTGCTAACCGCCTTTGCCGTAGGCGAAGATATCCACCGCGCTACCGCCTCCGAGGTGTTCGACCAGCCTTTGGATCAGGTGAGTAGCGAGCAACGCCGTAGCGCTAAGGCGATCAACTTCGGCCTTATCTATGGCATGAGCGCCTTTGGCTTGGCCAAGCAGCTGCATATTGGTCGTCAAGACGCCCAGCAGTATATGGATCGCTACTTCGAGCGTTACCCGGGTGTTCTTGATTATATGGAGCGCACCCGCGAGTTCGCGCAAGCACACGGCTATGTCGAGACCCTGTTTGGCCGACGCCTGCACTTGGCTGATATCAACTCACGTAACGGCATGCGCAAGAAGGCCGCTGAGCGCGCCGCGGTGAATGCGCCAATGCAGGGGACTGCCGCCGATATCATCAAGAAAGCAATGATTGCGGTGGCTGAGTGGATCGATCAACGAGACAACGATGATGTGCGTATGTTGATGCAGGTACACGATGAATTGGTGTTTGAGATCAAGCAAGAGCAAGTTGATGCCTTGGTACCAAAACTAGTGGAACTGATGGAATCAGCGGTCACCTTGGACCTGCCATTGGTCGCTGAAGCTGGGGTCGGAGATAACTGGGACCAAGCTCACTAAAATTAACAAAGTATTTACTAAAAAGCCGACAGTGGTCGGCTTTTTTTGTGCCTCCCGCCTAATTCTGTATGTTTTTTAATCGCGAAACGCTGACTTTTTGTAATTTTTGAAAAGCTTTTCTTGTAACTTTAGATTCATAAATTGGCTAAAAATGAAATTAATATACATTTTAGGGTTTATTTTTCGTCCACTATGTACTATCTTTAATCGCGTAGGGTACAGAGGTAAGATGTTCTATCTTTCAGACCTTTATTTCACGTAGTTGAAACAGCTATGTAACCGCCTCCGCACTAATGTGCTGAGGCGTTTTTTTTGCCCTAAGCCCATCTAACCTTACAGCTTATTGAAAGTTTTCTCAGTAATTACTGATTAAGTTGAGCGTCCGCGTCATTTTTTATCTTATACGTAATTTAGCTACAGCTTTGTTGCCAAATTTCTATGTGGCCAGTGCGGGCGTAGAAAGGGGTTTTGATAAAAAAGTTGAAACTAATGTGAACTAAGCCAAAAGCAGGCGGTCCTATATTATGCAATTGGAATAGTGCTTTCAGTTTTTTAGAGTTTAGTTCTCGAGCCCCGCTTTTTAGTGGGGCTTTTTTTGAGCGCTTCGCAGAGACTCGATGGAGAGGCGGAGCAACCGGAGCCGCAGGGCGACTCTGGTTGATGCGAACACTTGCTCGCAGGGTTTACTACTCGGGGGCTTGCTCGGAGTCTTCGTCGATATCGTCGTCAGCCGCGTCGCCATCGAACCAGCCGGACAGCTTGATAACTAGCTTGTCCAAACCTTGGCGTTTCAGTGAAGAGAAGGTCTCTACTTGCACCAACTCGCCAAACTCCTCGGCCAGCTTACGCCCTTCCAGCAAGGCTTTTTTACGGGCACCTTGCTTGAGCTTATCGGCCTTGGTCAACAGCGCCAGTACCGGCAGCTCGCAATCCACCGCCCACTGAATCAGATGTTGGTCTAATTCTTTAAAGGGGTGGCGAATGTCCATCAGTACAACTAATCCCTGCAAGCTCTCGCGTTTCTGCAGGTACTCAGACAGCGATTTCTGCCACTCGATCTTCATAGCTTCCGGGACCTGAGCAAAGCCATAGCCTGGCAAATCGATCAGGCGGTAACCCGGTTGCACTTCAAACACGTTGATTAGCTGGGTGCGGCCCGGCGTTTTACTGGTTCGGGCTAAACTTTTTTGCTGGGTCAGGGTATTCAGCGCACTGGACTTTCCTGCGTTGGAGCGGCCGGCGAACGCAATCTCGATGCCCTCGTCGTCAGGCATGGCCCGGATGTTCGGCGCGCTGGTGATAAAATGAGTTTGTTGAAATGGATAGCGAGACATGGTGCTGAATACTCCCACAGGGAAAGAGTGATTACGTTTGTTGCGAATTTGTGTAGAATATTTGTTGCTGGGTTGCTAAGTGTATCACGGAGCGTGCCAGCGTGTGGATTGGAATAATACTAATAATGGACTGTTAAGATGAAACTAAGCCTAGTTTTCACGATTTTGGCGGGGATCGCCACTCCGGTTCTCGCGGCAAGCCCAACAGAAACCGCCGTTGGCGACATCGAAGCGGGTAAGCTAAAAGCAGCCTCCTGCGCCGCTTGTCACAATGAGCAAGGCGAAGCCGGTGGTTTCCCAAAACTCGAGGGGCAGCACGCCTCCTACCTGTACAAACAACTGCAAGACTTTAAGTTAGGCATGACCAGTGGTGGTTCAGAAGGCCGCGCCAATGCCGTGATGGGCGGTATGGCGATGCCGCTGAGCGATCAGGACATGCTAGACCTTTCTGCCTACTATGCATCGCTGACCATGAGCCCTAACACTACTCCGGAAGAAGTGGTCGAGCGAGGCCAAGCGCTCTATATGGGCGGTGACATCGAGCGCGGCATCGCTGCCTGTACTGCCTGTCACGGGCCGCGTGGTGTCGGGCAGAGCCTGGCTAAGTTCCCACGTGTCTCCTCGCAGTATGCGGGCTACATCGATAGCCAGCTGCGCGCGTTTCGCAGTGGCGAACGGGCCAACGACCCGAACGGCATGATGCGCGATGTCGCCATGAAGCTCAGCGATGAGGATATCGAGATCCTATCCAAGTACCTGGGTGGCCTGCACTAGTTCCTCTCTTGCTTACTGACTAAAACGGAGCCACTTGGCTCCGTTTTTTGTTGTGTCAGATTGATTTTTCTGACTAAAAAATGCACACGCATTACGTTTTTTGGTTAATCACGGATTTGCTGTGAGATGGCTCTCGTGGTTTCACCAGTTGCGTGGGCGATTGTTAACTTCCGCACCGATGACGTGCCTTCTGGCTTCTAGATTAGTCAGGCAGTGGATAAGCAAAAGGGATATCCCGCTTACCTGTAACTGTTCACATCGCTAAGGAGAGTATTATGAATCGGATCTATAAAGGTGCTATCAGCGCCGCTATCACGCTGTTGCTAAGCTGGAATGTTGCTGCACTGGAGGTAACTCTGGGGAGCGCCTGGCAAGGCGTCAGTGCCGGTAAAGATGGCTGGGGAAATGGCGAGGCCAGCTTTGCTATTTCATCCAGTGAGGCGACCGTTCGTATTGACAAGGCCGGTACCGAAAACTACCACATTCAGCTCAAGCGCCCCTCGCTTAAGCTTAAGAAGTCCCAAGAATATTTGGTTGAGTTTACGATTTCTGCTAATCAACCCACCACTGCGTTGGTGATCGTTCAGAAAGACTACGACGACTATGCGCCGTTCTTCATCGAAGAGTTTGAGGTGGGCATCGAGCCACAAAGCTTCAGCTACCGATTCAAGATGCCCAAGAAGGACAACAACAGCGCCTATTCACTGCTGCTGGGCGATGCCAAACCGGGGACCGAATTTACCGTTAGCGCGATCCGCTTGAGCGACCAGTAACGCTCGCTGCGCTGCGAGTTTCTGTGTAAACATCTCAAGGGGACGATTTGTCCCCTTGTTACTCCTTATTACCCACGTCCTGTGGTAAGCTTGCGCCTCTTTTTTGACCGTCTGTTGATATCGTGATTTGTAGCCTCTGCGCGAGCCCCGACTGCCAGCATTTTTTTCAAGACCGCCGCCGCGATTATTACCGCTGTGGTCTTTGTGATCTGGTATTTGTGCCTGCTGAGCAACACCTGTCATCGCGCGATGAGTTGGCTGAATATCAGCTCCACGAAAACGACCCAGACGATCAAGGCTACCTGCGCTTCCTAAACCGCTTGGCGGAGCCGATGCTGCAACGGCTCAGTGCCGACTCCCAAGGGCTGGACTTTGGCTGTGGCCCAGGCCCCGCCATGTCGTTGCTGTTTGGCGAAGCCGGGATCGCCATGGCTAACTACGATCCGCTATTTGCCAAACAGCCTGAGCTGTTAACGCAGCAGTATGATTGTGTCAGCTGCAGCGAGGTGGCCGAGCACTTTAACCAGCCAAGCCAGAGTTGGCCGCTCCTGTTGAGCTTGCTAAAGCCCGGTGGACTGCTGGGCGTGATGACTAAACGTCATCTCGGTTTGACGCGTTTTAAACAGTGGCACTATAAGAACGATCTCACCCATGTGGCGTTCTACAGCGATCAAACGATGGAATGGTTGGCGCACAACTTTCAGTTAGACTTGGAACTAGTGAGCGCAGATGTCGCGCTGTTCCGGTCACGACCAGCTTGTTAGTCAACAAGCGTTGATAATTTAAGAGAGTACAACGATGTCTAGAAAAAAGAGCCGCAAAGGCGGCTTGATCGGCATACGTAAGGACGCCGATTTTAAAAAGAACCGGGTTCTTCCAGACCAAACTGCCAACAAAGGCAAAGGTAAAGGCTCGGGCAGCCGCCAACAAGAGCATGTGGTAGCGGCCAAGAAGGCTTCCTGCACCGCAGGCAAGGCCGACCCGCGCCTGGGCAGCAAAAAGCCGATTGCTTTGGTTGCGGCGGCGAGTGCGGCGGCGAGTGCAGCGGCGAGTGCAGCGGCGAGCGCTGCGCCGGTGGTCGCCAAACCTAAACCTGAGAAAGTTGCCAAGCCGAAGGTGGAAGCGCTAAGCCCAGAGCAAGCTCTTAGCCCAGAACAAGAGCTGGAGCGTTTGGAGAATGATACTCGCTTGACCACACTGATCGATCGGGTCGATGAAGGCGAAACCTTGCAAGCGGCCGATCAGCAGTGGCTCGACACCCAGTTGGCACGCCACCGCGAACTGCTAGCAGAGCTTGGCCTGCTGGAAGAAGACGACGATCTCGATGGCGAACGCTCCGATGACGATCTGTGGGACTCGCTCGACGCTTCATCTCTGGACGATTTTAAGGATTCGTGATGCCAACGGTGATTTTGCTGATCGCAGCGTTGATTATCCTCGGGCTGGCCGCTTACGCTGCAGTATTAGTTGGGCGCTTAATTGCCCAGCGCCGGATGATTCAACAGGCGGTCGCCAAACGCAATCAGCGTTTGACCGATGATATTCGCTATATTGCCAAGGCTATCTTAGATGAGCGTTGCGGCCTGTCGGAAGGGGTTATCCGTTTGTGTAACCTGCTTCCGGTTATGCAGAGCCAGCAGGTGATAGACTGGCGTGGTCACTACCCTTCTCTGTTCGCGCTGTACGATAAGGTGAAAGACTTGCCGACCCATGAAGCGCGCAATGCCCTGCCGCTTAAACAGCGTCGCCAGCAAGACTTTAAGCGCTGGCAAGATGAGCAGGACATGGAACAAGGCATACTGGATGAAGCCAAACGCTTGCTGGACTTCGAACTGAGCCACTACCTGGAGAAATAATGGACAAGTTGGGGATTGCCTGGGATCAGGCCTTAATTGAGAAGTACAACTATTCTGGCCCGCGTTACACCTCGTACCCAACGGCGCTGGAGTTTAAAGACGGCTTCTCCGAGGGCGATCTGGCCAACGCGCTAGGCGCCTACCCCGAGCGACCCCTTTCTCTTTATGTGCATATCCCGTTCTGCCACAAGCTTTGCTATTACTGTGGCTGTAACAAGGTGATCACCCGCCATCAGCACAAGGCGGATATCTATCTGGATTACCTAGAGCGGGAAATTGCCCAACATGCCCAGCTAACTCGCAATCGTCAGGTTAGCCAGATGCACTGGGGCGGCGGTACCCCAACCTTCCTTGAACCCGCTCAGCTTACTCGCTTGTTTAGCAGCTTAACCGAGCAGTTTAACTTCGCAGAAGATGCCGAGATCAGCATCGAAGTGGACCCGCGCGAGATTGAGCTTGATACCATCGACCTGCTGGCCAAGTTAGGCTTTAACCGACTCAGCTTAGGGGTGCAAGATTTCAACCCTGAGGTGCAAGCCGCGGTCAACCGCACCCAAGACGAAGCGTTTATCTTTGCCCTGGTGGAGCGGGCGCGCAAGGTAGGCTTTAAGTCGGTAAATATCGACCTTATCTACGGCCTGCCCAAGCAAACCCAAGCCAGCTTTTTAACTACTCTTGAGCGGGTGCTAGACCTCGACCCGGATCGCCTGTCGGTGTTTAACTATGCCCACCTGCCCAGTCGGTTTGCTGCCCAGCGCAAGATCAAAGAGCAAGACATGCCATCGGCTAACGAACGTTTGGCGATACTGCGCTCCAGCATTGAGTTCTTGTGTGAGGCGGGCTACCAGTTCATCGGGATGGATCACTTTGCCAAGCCTGAGGATGAGCTGGCCAAGGCTCAGCGTGAGGGCGTGCTGCATCGTAACTTCCAGGGTTACACCACCCAAGGGGATGCCGATCTTCTCGGCATGGGCGTCAGCTCCATCTCCATGTTGGGTGACAGCTACTGCCAAAACCAGCGTGAGCTGAAAGACTACTACCAACAGATCGACGAGCAAGGCCACGCACTCACCAAGGGCCTCACCCTGAGCGATGACGACAAGCTGCGTCGCGAGGTGATCAAATCGCTCATCTGTAACTTTGAGCTGGAGTTTGCGGCCATTGAGCAGCCCTATGGACTTAGCTTTAGTGTGTACTTCAGTGAAGATCTGAAGCTGTTGCAGAGCTTTGCTGATGACCAGCTGGTGGAGCTGCTACCCCACGCTATCCGGGTGACCAACAAAGGGCGGCTGCTGATCCGCAACATTTGCATGTGCTTTGATGTGTATTTCCGTGATCAGGCACGTCGCCAGCAGTTCTCGCGGGTTATCTGATTAGCGATTGAGTGTTCGCCCGACTAGCTCTCTTTTGCCCTAGCCTTTTGCCCTCGCAGTGTGAGGGCGTGCTTGCTAGTTGAGCGCCAGGCAGGCCAGGTAGTCGTCCGCCATTGCTTCAAGAAAGGCGAAATAGCCATCGGCGTTGGCCTCAATCGCCAGGCCCATCGGGTCGAGCATGCCGATCTGAGCGCCTGTTTCTTCACTCACCCCTCGCAATATCGCCCCATCAAACTGAGGCTCGGCAAAGATACAGTGTGCCTGCTGCTGGCTGAGCTGCTGGCGGATCCGGCTCAAGGTGCGCGCCCCGGGGCGTTGCTGCGGGTTAATGGTAAATTCCCCTAAGCGGTTCATGCCAAAGTGGCTTTCGAAATAGCCATAGGCATCGTGGAACACAAAGTAGCCCTTCTCTTGATGCGGGCTGAGCTGTTGCTGTAGTCGCTGTTCGGTAGTGGCCAGGCGATCGGAGAACTCGGCCAGTTGGGCGCGACGTAGCTCGGCGTTCTCTGGCTCCAGCTGTATCACTTTCTCGGTGAGGCGCTCAGCTAAACGCTGCATTATCTCGATATCCAGCCATACATGCGGGTCAAGCTCGTGGTTATGCCCATCATCGTATTGCTGAGCGGCCGCCCGCAGCGTGATGTCGGAGAGTGCCATCACCTCCAATTGCGGGGTGGGAAAATGATCGAGCGGTTTACCGAGGTAGGGCTCTAACTCTTCACCCACCCAAATAATCAGATCGGCCCGGCGTAGCTTGCGAATATCGGAAGGACGCAAGGCGTAATCGTGGGGCGAGAAGCGTGGGTCCACCAGATAATCTGTGCTGACTTGCTCCTGATAAAGGCTTGTGACCAGTAACTGCAGTGGTTTTATCGAGGTCAAGATGACCGGTTCAGCACTGGATTGACAAGCAAAAGCGACCAGAAAACAAGTGAATAGCCGTTTTATCATGATGGTGGGGGCTTCCTCTGGGGTTAAATTTCGCGCTAGTGTAACATTTGATATAGAATAACGCGCTTTTTTGTAAACCATTCTCATTTAGAAAGGACCGGGATTGGCAACCTTACTCTCACTCTCTGAGGTCAGCCTCAGCTTTGATCAGCGGCGGGTGTTGGACAACATCTCGCTGGAACTGAATCAGGGCGAAATCACTACCTTAATTGGCCCTAATGGCGCAGGCAAGAGCACCTTGGTGAAGGTGATCTTAGGCTTACTGAACGCCGATTCTGGTGTGATTACCCGCGCGCCCAAGCTAAAGATAGGCTATGTCCCGCAGAAGATCGCATGGGACGAAGGCATGCCGTTAACTGCCGAGCGCTTCCTGCGACTGGCTAACAATGGCGCCAAAGCCAAGCTGCGCGAGGTGGTTAACCTACTGGCCATCGATGGCCTACTCAAGCGCCAGATGGCGCGGCTATCCGGCGGTGAGATGCAGCGGGTTCTGTTGGCGCGGGCACTGCTGCGCGAGCCGCAGCTCCTAGTGTTGGATGAGCCGGTTCAAGGGGTTGATATCAGTGGCCAGGTGGAGCTCTATCAGCTGATTACCGAGCTCACCGCCAAGATGAATTTTGCGGTACTGCTGGTTTCCCATGACTTGCACTTAGTGATGGCCGGTACCGACCAAGTGATCTGTTTGAATCATCATATCTGTTGTAAAGGCGCGCCAGAGAGTGTCGCCAAGCACCCCGAGTTCGCTCGCCTGTTCGCCCAAAATGAGCAGCAGCAGTTGGCGGTATACACCCATCACCATCAGTGCGATGACCACGATCATCGGGTAGACCAAGGCGAAGATGATGATTGATAGCTTTTTGATCAATGCACTGTTGGCCGGGCTTGGTATTGCGGTGGTCGCTGGCCCGCTGGGTTCATTTGTGGTGTGGCGCCGCTTGGCCTATTTTGGCGATACCTTGGCCCACGCCTCACTGCTCGGCATTGCCCTTGGCCTGTGGTGGCAGATTAACCTGACCTTGGCGGTGGTTCTCAGTGGCGCCTTGCTCTCCTTGGTGTTGCTGAGCCTGCAGCGCCACAAACAGCTGGCCAGTGATACCTTGCTGGGGATTATGGCCCACTCGGCCCTCTCCTTTGGCTTGGTGGTAGTGGCGCTGATGGACAACGTTCGGGTCGACCTGATGGCCTACCTGTTTGGCGATCTGTTATCGGTGACCCATGCCGATCTGTGGTGGATCTGGGGCGGCGGCGCGGTGGTGCTCGCCATCTTGGCCAGTCAATGGAACAACTTGTTATCGGCGACGGTGAACGAGCAGTTAGCGGCAGCCGAAGGGGTTAAGGTCGAGGCCTTGCGCGCCTTGCTGTTGTTGCTATTGGCGCTGGTGATTGCCATCGCCATGAAGATTGTGGGCGTGTTGATTATCAGCTCGCTGTTGTTGATTCCCGCAGCTACCGCTCGCCGCTTGGCCCACTCGCCCGAGCAGATGGCCGGTTTGGCAGTACTGTTTGGCGGTTTTGCTGTGTTACTTGGCTTAAGCCTGTCTTGGTACCAAGACACGCCGGCCGGGCCGTCGGTTGTGGTTGCCGCTGCGACACAATTCATCTTGGTGCACACACTTATCAGAGGGAAAGCATAGTGGTAGCAAAAGTAACTCAAGACCTAAGCGCGATTGCTGCTGCCGTTGAGCAGGGCGAAGTTATCGCCTATCCCACCGAGGCGGTATTCGGCCTTGGCTGCGACCCGCGCGATCAGCAAGCAGTGGAGACCATCCTCGCCATCAAATCTCGCCCGGTGGAAAAAGGCATGATCCTGATTGCCGGTAACACCAAGCAGCTAGAAGGCTTGGTGGATTTCTCTAAGCTTGATGCCCAAGCGATGCGCCGTTTGACCAGTAAACCGGAGCAACCCACCACCTGGGTGGTGCCGGCAGGGCCTGAGCTACCTAAATGGATCTGTGGCCAGTTTGATACGGTGGCGGTGCGTCTGACTCGCCATCCCGGGGTTTGCCAGTTGTGTGGCATCTTGGAGACGGCCATTGTTTCGACATCGGCTAACTACAGCGGTGAAGAGCCCGCCAGAACCGCCAGCGAAGCGGCCTGTTTGGATGGGGTGCACTGGGTATGGGATGCGCCACTGGGAGGCGCCAACCAACCTAGCCAGATCAAAGATATCTTCTCCGGGAAACTTTTTCGGGCCTAAGCGTTAACAGGATTTGATACACATGGAACACGTCGACAAACATCAGGTAAAACAGTACCTGCTTGCCCTGCAACAACAGATCTGTGAGGCCTTGGAACAAGCCGACGGCCAGCAGCGCTTTTTTCATGATGATTGGTTGCGCGACCCTGCAGAGCATCGCGGTTTGAGCGGCGAAGGGCATACCCGTGTGCTAACCGGTGGTGCGGTGTTTGAGCAGGCCGGAGTCAACTTCTCCCATGTAACCGGCGAGCAGATGCCCGCCTCTGCCACCGCCCAGCGCCCTGAATTGGCCGGGCGCAGCTTTGAGGCGATGGGGGTATCGCTGGTCATTCATCCGAACAACCCTTATGTACCAACCTCCCACGCTAACGTACGCTTCTTTATCGCCGAGAAGCCCGGTGAAGAGGCTATCTGGTGGTTTGGTGGCGGCTTCGACCTTACCCCTTACTACCCCTTCGAAGAAGATTGCGTGCACTGGCACCAAGTCGCTGCCGATCTATGCCAGCCCTTTGGCGAGCAACGCTATGCGGAGTTCAAGCGCTGGTGCGATGATTACTTCTATCTCAAGCACCGCAACGAAACGCGCGGGGTGGGCGGGCTATTCTTTGACGACCTGAACCAAGATGGCTTTGCGCAGTGCTTTGCGTTTACCCAGGCTGTGGGGAATGGCTTTCTGCCAGCCTACTTGCCCATTGTCGAGCGGCGCAAAGCACTGAGTTATGGCGAGCGCGAGCGTGATTTTCAGCTCTACCGTCGCGGGCGCTATGTGGAATTTAACTTGGTGTACGACCGTGGCACCTTGTTTGGCCTGCAATCGGGTGGGCGCACCGAGTCGATTCTGATGTCGATGCCGCCGCTGGTGAAGTGGCGCTACGACTGGAACCCAGAGCCCAACTCGCCCGAGGCCCGGCTTTACAGCGATTACTTACGCCCGCGTGATTGGCTCACTATTGACTAGCTCACTGAATTGTAACAAAAAATTCTAAAAACAACGGCTTGGATACTGGCCAAAGATTTTTTAAGTTATCAACTTGCCGAGTGGCAATCTTTGGATTAAATATTTACTAGTCACTGGCTAGCCCTGTATTCAACCGTTGAGCTAAACACTATGAGCACATCGTTTATTGCTAAGCGCCGTTTCTATGATGATAAGCATTTTCGTCGTGGGTTCTCCCGCAGCGGTGCCTTTACCATCAAAGAAGCCGATATCTTGGAACGTAGCGGATATGCCTTCAAAGAGCTGGATGAAGCCCAGCGCGATCCCATCGATGAGATTGAGCAGATCTTTATTAGCGTCTGTCGTGGCGAGCGAGAGCCTAGTTCTACCGAAGAAAAGGTTTGGCTGAAGTATAAAAAGCTAACCGGCAGGAAAAGCTTCCATGGCCTGGTGTCCACGCCGAAGAATGCGCCCGCGGCCGACGACACCAGCACCAGCGACGATAGTGCGGACGATGTCGACAGCAACGATCTGGTGGTTGACGACGACTAGCTACCTACATGGGTAGGCTTTCGATAACGTAGCAGCGCTGCCCGTGGCTTGGTAAGCTAGGGGCCCTTTTAAACGTGTCATTAGGTTTGTGATGGATCGCTACGCTGTTTTCGGAAATCCGGTTACCCACTCAAAATCCCCATTTATTCATACCCTGTTTGCTCGGCAAACGCAGCAGCAGCTGGAGTACAGCGCGATTGAAGCGCCAGTAGATGGCTTTGAGCAGGCACTCAGCGAGTTCTTAGAAAACGGTGGTAAAGGCTGCAATATCACCGCCCCATTTAAAGAAGACGCTTACCGTATGGCGCAGCAACATAGCGAGCGCGCCAAACTCGCCGGGGCCGTGAACACCCTAAAGCTGACCGATGACGGTGTGTTGTTTGGAGATACCACCGATGGCGCGGGCTTGGTCAGTGACCTGCAATCGCAGTTTGGGTGTCTTGAAGGCAAGCGTCTTTTGTTGCTAGGAGCAGGTGGCGCGGCACGTGGTGCGATCCAATCGCTGTTGGAGTGTGGCCCAGAGAGCCTGACCATTGCTAATCGCACCGTGTCCAAGGCTGAGCAACTGGCGGAGATCTTTGCCCCGTTCGGCGCAGTCAAGGCCTGCGGCTTCGCTGAGGCACAAGACGATTACCAGCTGATCATTAACTCAACCTCGGCTGGCTTTAGTGGCCAGTTACCAGCCATCTCCCCTGAGTTAATAAAAGCCGACACTTGGGTATACGACATGATGTATGCCAACCAAACCACCCCGTTTAATGCCTGGGCCAAACAGCAAGGTGCTAATCAGGTCGTTGATGGTTTGGGGATGCTGGTGGGTCAGGCTGCCGAGAGCTTTGCCATCTGGCGCGGGATCCGCCCCGGTGCCCGTCAGGTTCTGCGCGAGTTGCGTCGTAACCTTAGCGCTTAGGATTGATACCCGAACAAGCATCTTGAGGTTGTTTGGGTAGATCGCTCAGGCACCACTTGCCGGGCGTCGCATCCCGTGGTGAGGGATACCGTCTTCCAGGTAGCCTTCCCCAAAGGCGACAAAGCCAAAGCGCTGGTAGAAGCCTTGTAGGTGCGACTGGGCTGAGATGACGATGGCGCTATCTGGCCATTGCTGATCGCAGTAATCCACCGCCTGTTGCATCAGTTGGCTACCCAAGCGCAAGCGGCGCTGGCTACTATCGGTTACCACCCGGCCTATCTTTACCGCGCCCTGCTGCTCCCCATTTTGGGAGGGGGCGAAGATCCGCGCATAGGCGAGCAGCTGTTGCTGTTGCCAGCCGCTAAGGTGAATGGCGTGTAGGTCCTGTCCATCGGCATCTTGGTAGGGGCAGTCCTGCTCGACCACAAACACCGCCTCCCTGAGCATCATTATCTGATACAGCTCATGGGTAGAGAGTTCATCAAAACCTTGTTGTTGCCACTCAATCTGTTGCTGGTCCACTTGCACTCCTTATTAAAGCCGCACACAATTTGCCTGTACCTGAGTGGATAACTCAGGGTTTTTCTCAGCCTCATGTTAGAGGCCGCGCAGTTCAGTTCAAGTAAAAAGGCGGAAGCGAGTATGAATCAAGGGATTATCATCAGCGATGACCAACATTGGCAGCCAGTTGAACAGCGAATTGAATTCAGCGCGCAGGTGGGCGGAGCCAAGGTCCAATGTGCTGTGCGCAAGGCAACCCTGGAACATATGGTTGGCCTACCGCTTAATGATGAGGCAACCCTGCTCGAGGCATACCACAGTGTACAGTTCGATATTGAGGACTTGATCGAGCAGCGTATCGACGCCGAAGATTACGATACCTCCGGCGCGGTGGTGCTGTAGGCTAAGCACCAACAGTCACGCTTAGCGCGGCAGGTTAACCGTGCTCTTGTTTATACTCATTCTTGTGTTTTACGTAGTTGGCGGCAGATGCGGGTAGAAAGGCGCGCTCTTTATCACTGAGTGGGCGCGCGGCCTTTACCGGGCTACCTATATAGAGAAAGCCTGATTGCAGAACCTTGTTGGGCGGCACTAAGCTACCAGCGCCAATGATCACATCGTCTTCAACGACCGCGCCATCGAGAATGATGGCACCCATACCGACTAATACCCGATTGCCGATCTGGCAGCCATGCAGCATCGCCTTATGACCCACGGTGACGTCTTCACCAATAATAAGCGGATAACCCTCGGGGTTGCCTTCGCTGGTACGGGTGACGTGCAGCACTGAACCGTCTTGGATATTAGTGCGGGCACCGATACGGATACGGTTTACATCACCGCGCGCGGCAACTAATGGCCAAATGCTAACGTCGTCGGCTAGTTTAACGTCGCCGTAGAGTACGGCGCTGTCATCGGCCCACGCGCTGTCGGCCAGTTCGGGTAAGATTCCTTGATAAGTCTTGATGCTCATGCATGCTCCCTGATTACTATGAGGCATAGCTGTAATAGCTAGAGTCTCTATTTATCGCACAACTAGATTGTCGCTCAATTATTGCGCGGCTGGGCGGAAAAGTATATTGAGCGCGACCAAAGTCGCATGATAAATAGCCACTTTTAGGGTGTTTCGCCTGAATAGTGTACGAACGGATTCTTTTTTCATATTTTCTTCAAAAAAGCCTTGCGCAAAATCCTCGGCTCCCTATAATGCGCCACCACTGACACGGCACGGCGCAACAGGGTTTGCGGTGGAAGCGGGTCAGGGTTGAGAGGCTGGAAACAGCGCTCGCAACCACCGGTCAAAAACTTCAAAAAAGGGCTTGACTGGGAATGAGGAAAGCGTAGAATGCGCACCTCGCTTCGGTAACGAAGCAACGTTCTTTAACAAGTTATCAAGCAATCTGTGTGGGCACTCACGAGATGTGAAGCGACAAAAAATTCGCTTCAAATTGTCCTGAGTGAACACTACGTTAATTCAGTGATTTATTTGAGCAAACAACTTTTATTTGAAGAGTTTGATCATGGCTCAGATTGAACGCTGGCGGCAGGCTTAACACATGCAAGTCGAGCGGAAACGACAGTAACAATCCTTCGGGTGCGTTATTGGGCGTCGAG